>JBDIVK010000024.1:0-43652 GCA_039794425.1 Nitrosomonas sp.
CCACCGCTCCAGTGAGGTCGCTCAGGATAGCGCCGCCCGGTGCGCCATTGAACAAGCCTGCCACAACTTTGAGAATCTGGTCTTGAGTAGCCATAATCAATGCTTCCTTTTTAAAAAATGAAATTAAAAAATGTGCGCAGCGGCAATGTTGGAATCAGGTAACCACCAGCAATAATGACAAAACGAAAGGCTCCCTGTGAACTGCAGAACAGGACGCTTTCGGTATTTCAGTTTGCCAGATCACATGTTTCATGACAATGACAAAAGTCACAATTCATAAACCGGATCACCATTTGATTTACCGTTATCAGAAAACTTGTTTTCTGGCAAGTTGGCACGATTCTGCCGAAAAAAAAATTCACATGCAAGGCAATGTTTCGTTCCTGCATTTTTTGTTGCTGAAAAGCAACAAAACTTCCATAGCTATTGTAACGGCTCTTTCCGATTACCAAAGTAAATGAATTGACCACGATAACAGGGGTTATTCATGCTTTTGTTCGTTTCGGCAAATCCGCCCCTGGCCGTCATCACTATACTCGCCTGTTATCCCTATTCGCAACCGTGATAATGTAATGAGCATTTTCTGCTTCGGTATGTCATGATTGCACCGGCCCACCTGGCTAACGCTGCCTTGTGAGTTGCTGACATGGTGATTCAATATTTACCAGTATTCATGATTACGGCAAGTGCTTGTGCGGAATGAGCGCCAGCTGGATTGCTTCATCCCTGCGGGATTCGCAACGTCTATTCCAGGCAAGCGCCCAAAGCACAGGATGATAATTTTCTTGCTATTGTGGCCGGAGTTAATATCGCCTTTTCGCCCTTGCTATGCTTTTAATATAGTAGGAGTTGAAAAGGTTCTGTTACATCGACTATCAGTGGAAACGGCAATATTATCTGAAACTGAAATGGGTAGCATTTCATTATTGCCAGCATGCGCGTCGCCGGATCATGACAATCACCCCCCGAATACTTCTTCGATTGTCTGCGCTGTCAGTATCCGCTCTCCCCAGGTCAGTAACGTCTGCGAATCCGCCGACCTGACCCGGGCACATACTGTTTCATCGATTGGACCAAAACGCCGTTCCAACTGACGCAGCAGAAGCTCTGCTTCACCTTGTTGCAACCCCTTGCTGCAACCCCTCTTGCAGCCCTTTCTGCCGCCCTTCTTCTATCCCCTGCTGTTTCCAGTCTTTAGTCCATTCCTTGACACGTTCTGCCAGCATGCTTTGTACCTCCTGTAAATCCTGAATTTCACTGAACTCGACACTTGGCATTCTGCCAGGTAGAAATACCCGTTTGAGCCAGACGGTAAATGCTCGTCGCAGGCTGCTCTGCTCTGGTGATTGTAACCAGATGATCAATGCCCGTAGTATCCGCTCGACATCCTGTGGCGTTCGACTGTTTTCCAGTCGGAAAAGTACCGCCGTCAGGTTACGTAAAGTAGCCAGTTCATGGTCATTGTAGCTGCCTTCATCCAGCAGCAGGTAATGTAATTGTGGCCGGTAGCGCTCCAACCCACCTGGTATCGAGGTGATCAGCTCGCCAATATCCACCGGTGCCTGCCAACGACTGTCTCCATTGTATAACACCACTGGCAATACTGGCGGCAGCCGTTCGCCCGTTCTGATCGATCCACTTTTGATCAGATCCTGGTATAACAAGCCGATGTAGGTCATGATGCGCACTGCCATGAACCAGTCTACGGTCGACTGGAATTCGAGCAGCAGGTAGACGTACAACCAGTCTTTTCCCCAACGTATGCGCCAGATGATGTCGTCTTCCCGCTCCCGTAAATCATCACTGACATAAAACTGCCGCTGACTTTTTCCAGGGTGGAGAAATCCAGTTGTTTTACCCAGTCTTCCCGAACAAAGCCGCGCAGCAGATCAGCCACCATCTCGGCATGGGAAAACAGCAATTTGTAACTATGGTCATGATTCATCGGGAAAAAGTATCGGGTAGTTTTGTGGATCTTCTCAGCGCCGTTCTAGATTGCTTCACACTATCGTGTTCGCAAAGACGGAGGTTGTTTTTCTACCGTCATACAATACTGAAACAATGCTGTCACGCCACCATCAGAACCTGAAATTCATGTCGAAGCAACCATTTACCACCTTTGTCATTACGAGCCGCGCAGCGGCGTGGCAATCCAGTGCCTGGGTAACCACCGTTCTGGATTGCTTCGCACCTGCGGGGTTAGCAATGAGAGAATGGCAGAATAACTTCAGCATAACATGTTTTACATGAATGTCTCATAACAACGACAGTCATGCACCTGTTATGACATATTAATGTCAGGCCATGATATGATGCTAATGTTGAATCTCTGATATAAATTCATGATGAACTCTGAGGAAATCGCTCAATATTTGCAAGATCATCCACAGTTTTTCGAAGAACATCCCGATCTGCTGGAAATGATCCGGCTGCCGCATCCTTATGAAGGTCGAGCAATATCGATCAACGAACGCCAGGTGGTTATGCTGCGCGAAAAAAACAACCTGTTGCAGGATAAACTGCAAGCGTTGATCGATGTCGGAGAGAAAAATGATGCTATCGGTGAAAAGATGCATCGTCTGACAGTTGCGCTGCTGGGTTTTGATTCGCTGACGGAAATGTTGCACGGGCTGCAGTACCATCTATGCGAGGATTTCTCCATTCCACATGTCACATTGCGTTTATGGCAGATGGATGAGCCCGATATACAACTTCCCTCGCCGGAATCTGATCCGGTCAGTGAGAATATCCGTATCCTCGCCTTGGGAATGGTGCATCCCTATTGCGGTCCACAGGTGGATGATGAAATCCGGCAGTGGTTCGGAAAAGATGCGGAGTATCTGCGATCATTCGCGATCATTCCACTGAAGAAACTGCGCAACTTCGGTTTGCTGGTCATGAGCAGCCCGGAAGCGGAACGGTTTTATCCCGACATGGGTACACTCTATCTGGAACGACTGGGAGAATTAGTCAGCAGTTCGATTACACGCCTCACCCAGCAGTCTCCCGGAGCTATCACACATGAATCGGCCTCATGATGAGAGGCAAGATCCGGTTCTGCCGCTGCTGGTAAGAGATTATCTCGCTTATCTTGCCAGCACACGCAAGCTGTCTCCACTCACGCAGACCGGTTACCAACGTGACCTGGCAACTTTAGTACGCTTAGTACGTGAGCACGGTATGGATGTTTCCGACACCGCATTGACTCAGCTACATACCCATGATATCCGCCACTTTATCGCCCGGCTGCATAGCAGCGGGCTTTCCGGTAGGAGTCTGGCACGAATGCTGTCTGCATGGCGCGGATTTTACCGTTATCTGATACGTCATCACCAGCATACTGAAGATCCGTGCCGCGGAGTACGTGTGCCCAAGTCGCCGCAGAAGCTGCCGCATGCGCTCTCGCCGGACGAAACCGCACAACTGTTAGCCTTCGACCCTTCAGATGCCCTGACAACACGCGATCTCGCTATGTTTGAATTATTCTATTCATCCGGATTGCGGCTGGCAGAACTGGCGCAACTGCGGCCTGAAAATATCGACTTTGCTGAAGGGACGGTACGCGTAACCGGCAAGGGAGACAAAACTCGCATCGTACCGATAGGTGAACTGGCATTGCAGGCGTTGCAGGCGTGGCTGCCACTGCGCGCAGCCTGGCTGGTACCGGGTGAAACCGCCCTGTTCTTATCACAGCGTGGCCAGCGCATCCACCCACGCACGATCGCCTATCGCCTGCATCAGCGCGCCCTGCTACAACAGCTCGACGATCACGTCCATCCACACGCACTACGCCACTCGTTCGCCTCTCACCTGCTGCAATCGAGCGGAGATCTGCGCGCGGTGCAGGAAATGCTCGGACACAGCAGTATTCGCAGTACACAGGTCTATACCCACCTGGACTTCCAGCACTTGGCAAAAATCTACGACCAGACACATCCACGTGCCAAGAAAAAACCGGAAAAACCAGGATCCGGGTAGCCTCCCGTCCCGTCTTATCATGACTGGCAGGTAATGGCAGGCACATTTGTGCGCGCTATCATACTGGACTGGATGCCCGGTATACCCGGTATATTTTGCGACGTGACACAGGGGTATCAGATGAAGCAGTCGCTTCTGGAAAAGCCCTGGCTTCTCGCGTATAATCCACGCAAGCGGTGCGGAATTCATCATGACATATTTCAGCCCGCCTTTTTTATGTCCGTCCACATCATATAACAATTATTATTGAGGAATTCTGTGTCTGACCATCCGCGCGCTGTGCTTGTCCTGGCTGATGGCACTGTTTTTCATGGAAATGCTATCGGCGCGGAGGGTATAACTACCGGCGAAGTAGCTTTCAATACGGCGATGACCGGTTATCAGGAAATCCTCACCGATCCTTCTTATTGTCGTCAGATCGTCACACTGACTTACCCGCATATCGGCAATACGGGCACCAATGGAGAAGATATCGAATCCACTTCTGATTTGACCACTGTCCATGCAGCGGGACTGGTGATTCGTGACTTGCCACTTGTTTCCAGCAGCTGGCGTAAACGCCAGTCTTTACCGGATTTTCTCAAGCAACATGGCGTACCGGCCATTGCCGGGATTGATACCCGTAAACTTACTCGTATCCTGAGGGAAAAAGGAGCGCAAGCAGGCTGCATCATGGCCGGGCATGTCGATGAAGCTGAGGCATTACAGCAGGCACAAGCATTTCCCGGCCTGGCTGGGATGGATTTGGCCAGCGTCGTCAGTTGCGGCCACCCCTGGGAATTCAGCGAGGGAGAATGGGCACTCGAAACCGGTTATCGTGCTGCCGGCACACGCCGCTTCCGGGTCGCCGTACTCGATTTCGGTGTTAAACGTACGATTCTGCGCAAGCTGGTTGAGCGCGGCTGTTATGTCACAGTTTACCCCGCACGAACGCAGATCGATGAGATTCTGGCAAACCAGCCCGATGGCGTACTACTTTCCAATGGCCCGGGAGATCCGGAACCTTGCGATTATGCGATTACAACTACGCGCGCACTGTTAGCAAGCAGGCTTCCGCTTTTCGGTATCTGTCTGGGCCATCAGATTATGGCATTGGCAATCGGCGCGAGGACTATCAAAATGAAATTCGGGCATCACGGCGCCAACCACCCGGTACAGGATGTTGATAGTGGTCGGGTAATGATCACCAGCCAGAATCATGGATTTGCGGTAGATATCGATACCTTGCCCGCCAATGCTCGGGTCACACATTATTCATTGTTCGATAAAAGCCTGCAGGGGTTTGAATTGACAGATCGTCCCGCTTTTTGTTTCCAGGGACATCCGGAAGCGAGCCCCGGACCGCATGATGTTGATTATTTATTCAGCCGTTTCATCAGTCAAATGGCAGAAAACAAGCAATCAGCCTGAATCAGAAAGATTATTTTAACCATAAATGCCCAAGCGTACCGATCTACATTCCATTCTCATCATTGGTGCCGGACCGATCGTCATCGGCCAGGCGTGTGAATTCGATTATTCCGGTGTACAAGCCTGCCGGGCATTACGTGAAGAAGGCTATCGCGTCATCCTGATCAATTCCAACCCGGCTACGATCATGACCGACCCGGAAATGGCAGATGCCACTTATATAGAGCCGATCATCTGGCAGGCAGTAGAAAAAATTATCGAAATCGAGCGGCCGGATGCACTGCTGCCGACCATGGGCGGACAGACCGCACTTAATTGCGCGTTGGATCTGGTCAGACATGGTGTGCTGGAAAAATACGGTGTAGCACTTATCGGTGCTTCCCGCGACGCTATCGATAAGGCGGAAGACCGGGAAAAATTCAAACAGGCGATGACACGTATCGGCTTGCAGTCGGCACGCTCCGCCGTGGCGCACAGTATGGAGGAGGCACTGCAGGTACAGGCAGTGATCGGCTATCCGGCCATCATTCGCCCCTCTTTTACATTAGGTGGCAGTGGGGGAGGTATTGCCTACAATTGCGAAGAATTCGTCGAAATCTGCGAGCGCGGCCTGGAAGCTTCACCCACACGGGAATTGCTGATCGAGGAATCGATCATCGGCTGGAAAGAATTCGAAATGGAGGTTATTCGCGATAAACAGGATAACTGTATCATCGTCTGTGCGATCGAGAATGTCGACCCCATGGGGGTACATACCGGTGATTCGATTACGGTCGCGCCTGCCCAGACCCTGACAGACAAGGAATACCAGCGCATGCGCGATGCTTCGATCGCGGTGCTCAGAGAAATCGGTGTGGAAACCGGTGGCTCCAATGTGCAGTTCGCTATTAATCCGGAAGACGGGCGTATGCTGGTGATCGAGATGAATCCGCGGGTCTCGCGCTCATCTGCCCTGGCTTCGAAAGCTACTGGTTTCCCCATTGCCAAAGTGGCCGCCAAGCTGGCAGTCGGCTATACACTGAACGAACTGGGTAATGACATTACCGGCGGTATCACTCCCGCTTCGTTTGAACCGACTATCGATTATGTAGTGACCAAGGTACCACGTTTCGCGTTCGAAAAATTTCCACAGGCAAACGACCGCCTGACCACACAAATGAAGTCGGTGGGTGAAGTCATGGCAATTGGCCGTACTTTTCAGGAATCGCTGCAGAAGGCGCTGCGTGGACTGGAAACCGGAGTTGATGGACTGGATGAAAAAACTACAGATATCGAAATCATTGAAGCGGAATTGGGTCACCCTGGCCCGGAGCGTTTGTGGTATATCGCCGACGCTTTCCGCCACAATATGACATTCGACGAAATTCATACCCTCACCCGGATCGATCCGTGGTTTCTGGCACAGATCGAAGATCTGGTTCGACAGGAACAGGTACTTTCCGGTAAACGGCTGGATTCACTCGGTCGCCAGGAATTGCATCATCTGAAACGCTGCGGCTTCTCCGATCGACGTCTGGCTACTCTGCTTGGTACGGATCAGGGCAAAGTGCGTGCTAAACGGCATCAATTAGGCCTGCACCCGGTTTACAAACGGGTGGATACCTGCGCGGCTGAATTCGATACGCATACAGCCTATATGTATTCGACCTACGAAGAAGAGTGTGAAGCTCGCCCGAGCAATAAAAAGAAAATCATGGTGCTGGGTGGCGGCCCCAACCGTATCGGCCAGGGAATCGAGTTCGATTACTGCTGTGTGCATGCTGCGCTGGCACTGCGTGAAGACCAATATGAGACGATCATGGTCAACTGTAACCCGGAAACGGTTTCGACCGACTATGATATTTCCGACCGACTGTATTTCGAGCCGCTCACACTCGAAGATGTGCTGGAAATCGTAGCCGTAGAAAAACCAGCGGGGGTCATCGTGCAATACGGCGGGCAGACACCGCTGAAACTGGCACGTGAACTGGAGGCCAATGGTGTTCCCATTATCGGCACCAGTCCGGACATGATTGATTGCGCTGAGGATCGCGAACGTTTCCAGACCATGCTGCAACGGCTGGGACTCAGACAACCCCCTAATTTCACCGCACGCCACCCGGCAGCCGCTTTAGCTGCGGCCGATGATATCGGTTATCCACTCGTGGTCAGACCCAGTTATGTACTGGGTGGACGGGCTATGGAGATCGTACATGAGGCACGCGATCTGGAACGCTATATGCAAGAAGCTGTCAAGGTATCCAACGACTCTCCGGTACTATTGGATCATTTTCTCAATAACGCAACCGAGGTGGATATCGACGCCATTTTTGATGGTGAAACCGTCCTGATAGGTGGAATCATGGAGCATATCGAGCAGGCAGGCGTGCATTCCGGTGATTCCGCGTGTTCATTACCTCCCTTCAGTCTTCCGATCGATTTACAGGATGAACTGCGTCGACAAACCGAAGCGATGGCGCGTGCCCTGAATGTCAGAGGATTGATGAATGTACAATTTGCGATTCAAGACGATACCGTCTACGTATTGGAGGTCAATCCCCGAGCTTCACGCACGGTTCCTTTCGTTTCCAAAGCTACCGGCCTGCAATTGGCCAAAATCGCAGCCCGCTGTATGACTGGTCGGTCACTGGCCGATCAGGGTATCATCGGAGAAATCCGACCTGATCACTTTTCAGTCAAGGAAGCTGTTTTCCCCTTCATCAAATTCTCCGGTGTGGACACCATACTCGGGCCGGAAATGAAATCAACCGGTGAAGTCATGGGAGTCGGTCAAAATTTTGCTGAAGCATTTATTAAATCGCAGCTTGCGGCAGGTATCCAGTTACCCACATCGGGTAAAATTCTCATCAGCGTGCGAGACAGTGACAAACAGGAAGCTATTTCAATCGCTAAAAAATTCATTCAACTGGGATTATCGCTCTATGCCACACGCGGTACAGCCCAGGCCCTATCACAAGCAGGGCTGCCGGTTACGACTGTAAACAAGGTCGCGGAAGGCCGGCCACATGTCGTGGATATGATCAAAAACGGAGAAGTCGTACTGATTATCAACACTGTAACGAATAAACGCAGCGCCGTACGTGATTCTTATGCAATCCGTCATGCTGCTCTGCAAGCCAGAACCACTTATTACACAACGATCGCCGGTGCACGTGCTGCCTGTATGGGGATGACTAATCGACAAGCACTGCAGGTTTACTGTTTGCAAAATCTCGCTATCTAGGCAAAAATACTTCCTATCCTTGTTTTTCAAATTCCCGGTCAAGCTATATTCCTAATAACCGGGTTCTTTCTTCCACAAGCAGAAAGCAATAGTGTCATTGATGATATAAAAATGACACGTTGTTTTATTATTTTGTAGATTCTTTTAATGTTCGAAATTTTTATTATGAAAAGAGTAAATGAGTTATGAACGCTATTCCAATTACCCAATCCGGTGCAGAAAAACTGCGCGCTGAATTACACGAAATGAAAACCGTCCATCGCCCTGCTGTCATTGCCGCCATTGCGGAAGCGCGTTCCCACGGGGATCTGTCGGAGAATGCCGAATATGATGCCGCCAAGGAAAAACAGGGATTTATCGAGGGGCGGATTGCTGAACTGGAAAGCAAGCTTTCCAATGCTCAGATCATTAATCCTGCTATGCTAAACGCAGATGGCGCATGCGTGTTCGGTGCCACTATCGATCTTAAAGACCTGGACAACGATACGACAGTCACTTATCAGATCGTAGGTGATGATGAAGCCGACATCAAAGAGGGTAAGATTTCGATCAGCTCACCGATTGCCCGTGCACTGATCGGCAAATATGCAGGGGATATAGCTGAGGTTCACGCACCCAGTGGCGTTCGGGAATACGAAATACTGGATGTCAGATACGTCTGAAGTTTTCATTGCTCGCCTGCTCTGCAACGCAGGACCTGACTTGACGAAACCTGTATCCTGAATTCAGTGACTGGTCTGCTATACTCGCAACGCCACGCTGCTGTCATTGCTGGCCGTAAAGCGGCGTGGCAATCCAGTACGACATTAAAGATATACCTGGCTATCGCATGTCTTCATGATGGCAAAAAATTCCGGGCTGCCTTATTGACTTCACATCGAGGTAATAGTACCAAACTACCAGACACTTCTTGTGTATCTCTTTCCCCATCGCTACCAGTTAACAACGAGTGTCTTTGAATTGCTGGAAAACCGGATTAAGGTCCCCGTCTTCTGGTCAGAGCAGATTTTTTCCTGTGCGGGCCTGACTTGGGTTTAGGCTTAAGTTTAGACTTGGGCCTGGGCTTGACCGAAGTTGCGGTAGTCTGGTCTTTCTCATCCGGTTTTGGGCGATATATAATTAAAATTTTGCCAATCTGTCTGACCGGTGCTGCGTGTAATGACTGGCAGATCTGTTCCAGCAGGGAAGTCCTCCTGTCCCGATCCTCGTCGAGGATTTTTACCTTGATGAGTTCATGCTTTAAGAGACATCTGTCGAGCTCGCCGATAACGCCTGCTGTCAATCCATCTTTACCGATCATGACTACCGGATTCAGATGATGTGCGCTGGCCGCAAGCAGCCGGCGCTGTGCCACATCGAGTTCGAACATACAACTACTTCCCGAAAATAGTGGATTTTACCCGATGAAACCTGCCAAAACCAGTAAAGCATGGATGAAAGCACATGTTAACGACTGCTTCGTCCAGAAAGCACGCAATGAAGGTTATCGTTCTCGCGCGGCCTATAAGCTTCAGGAAATCGCCGAGCGTGATAATCTGTTCGAACGCGGGATGACTGTCGTCGATCTGGGCGCAGCACCAGGAAGCTGGTCACAGGTAGCACTCAAACATGTCGGAAACAAGGGCAGTGTCTTTGCACTGGACATACTCGATATGCAACCGTTAACTGGCGTTACTTTCATTCAGGGCGATTTCCGCGAAGATGAAGTGCTGGAAAAATTGAAAAAAGCACTGGATGGGAAACAGGTAGATCTTGTAATTTCCGATATGTCCCCCAACCTTACTGGTATCAGTGTCAGCGATCAGGCACAGGGCATGTATCTGGCAGAGCTTGCGCTGATATTTTGCCAGGAGCATTTGAACCCTGGAAAAAACTTTCTTGTCAAAGTTTTTCAAGGTAGCAGTTTGGAGATATTCCGGCGATCGATGCAAGCCAGTTTCGAGAAAGTCGTTACCAGGAAACCGAAGGCTTCGCGTGATCGCAGCAAAGAATTATATTTGCTGGGACTGGGAAAAATAATCTGTTAGACTGCAAAAGTGTTTGACAAACATGCAAAGGGGTATCACTCTTCTTATTATATAAGAGGTGGCATTTCACTTCTGCTTGTAGCAATAGTAAGAGAATAATGAAACGCTGGTGGCTTCGCTCCTCTCGACGATGGGCTGAGTCAGCGCTTCCGTGATAATAATCTTGCAAAGGTAAACGAAGTGTTTTCGATGTGCCTGGTTTCGTCAAGAAGCGATTTTGAGGAGCTAAAATGAACAATTTGATTAAAAACATGGCCATCTGGCTGGTGATTGCATTGGTACTGATGACGGTATTCAATCAATTCAGCACCCGGCAATCGACTCAGCCGCCCATGGAATATTCACAATTCATCAGTGAAATGAACCAGGGCAGAGTCGCCAAAGTGGTCATTGATGGCCGTACATTAAGAGGTACGAAAACGGATGGTCGTCAATTCATCGTCCACTCTCCATCTGATCCCTGGCTGGTAAGTGACCTGCTGCGGGCAGGTGTCATTGTAGAAGCCAAACCGGAAGAAGAGCCCTCCATGCTGATGAGCGTGCTCGTATCATGGTTCCCCATGCTGTTGCTGATCGCCGTGTGGATTTTCTTTATGCGTCAGATGCAAGGGGGCGGGCGAAGTGGTGGTGCTTTCTCATTCGGCAAAAGTAAGGCCAGGATGCTCGACCATAAAAACAACAACGTCACTTTCGCAGACGTGGCGGGTTGTGAAGAAGCCAAGGAAGAAGTTGCCGAATTGGTCGAGTTCCTGAGAGACCCTTCGAAATTTCAGAAACTGGGCGGACGCATTCCGCGGGGGGTGCTGATGTGTGGCAACCCGGGAACGGGTAAAACCCTTCTGGCCCGGGCAATTGCCGGTGAAGCAAAGGTACCGTTCTTCAGCATTTCCGGCTCGGATTTCGTTGAAATGTTCGTGGGGGTCGGTGCGTCCAGGGTCAGAGACATGTTCGAGCAGGCCAAAAAACATGCGCCATGCATTATCTTCATTGATGAGATCGATGCAGTCGGACGTCAGCGTGGTGCTGGACTTGGGGGTGGAAACGATGAACGTGAACAGACTTTGAACCAGTTACTGGTCGAAATGGACGGATTCGAAGGCAATATGGGCGTGATCGTCATTGCCGCTACCAACCGTCCGGATGTGCTGGATCCCGCATTGCTGCGTCCTGGACGGTTTGACAGACAAGTGACTGTCCCACTGCCGGATATCCGTGGCCGTGAACAGATTCTGCAGGTTCATATGCGCAAGGTTCCAGTCTCTCCTGATGTAAAAGCAAGTATTCTGGCCAGAGGAACGCCAGGCATGTCGGGAGCTGATCTTGCCAACTTGGTCAATGAAGCCGCTCTGTTTGCTGCAAGATCCGGCAAACGGCTGGTTGACATGGAAGATTTTGAACGTGCCAAGGACAAGATCCTTATGGGAGCAGAACGACGTTCTGTCGTTATGCCGGAAAACGAACGGCGTAATACTGCTTATCATGAATCGGGACATGCGGTGGTAGCTTACCTATTGCCCAAAACCGATCCGGTTCATAAAGTGTCCATTATTCCACGTGGACGTGCACTGGGCGTCACCATGCAATTGCCTGCGGAAGATCGTTACAGTATGGACCGTGAGCAGATTCTGCAGACCATAGCAGTCATGTTTGGGGGTCGTATCGCGGAAGAAGTGTTCATGAATCAAATGACCACAGGTGCTTCCAACGATTTCGAACGTGCTACCGATACTGCCCGAAGAATGGTAACCCAATGGGGAATGTCCGATACGCTCGGGCCTATGGTATATGGCGAGAATGAAGGCGAAGTGTTCCTGGGTCGTTCAGTCACCACACATAAAAATGTGAGTGAGGCAACCATGCAAAAGGTCGATGCCGAAATTCGACGTATCGTTGATGAGCAATATGCGCTTGCGCGTAAGCTGATCGAGGAAAACAAGGATAAAATCGAGGCTATGACCCAGGCATTGCTTGAATGGGAAACGATAGACAGCGATCAGATCAAAGACATCATGGAAGGTCGCCCGCCACGCCCACCTCAAGCGCCGCAATCTTCGTCGACACAGCAGGATAAAAACACACCGACCAAGGAAACAAAACAGCCTGCTGCTGAACAACCGGCAACAACAGAAGCACCTGCTCAGAAGGTAGAAGCTTAAGTTGCTTGTTCCCTTGAATGGCCTGTACGTTTTTTGCTAATTACGTGCAGGCCATTTTTCTTGCTTGAATGCATCAGCTGGAAAAAATCTTCCCGGATAACCGCCCGTTGATCATGGGCGTGGTGAATGTCACACCTGATTCCTTTTCCGACGGTGGATACTACGCTACGACTGAGAAGGCGGTTGAGTTAGCCAGTCGCCTGATCCAAGAGGGCGCAGATATCCTGGATATCGGTGGAGAATCTACTCGCCCGGGCAGTCGGCCTGTCGAACTGGATGAAGAGTTATCACGGGTTATCCCTGTCATAGAATTTGTCGTAGATAAGAAGATCCCGGTTTCTGTCGATACTTCAAAACCGGAAGTTATGCGCGCTGCTATTTATGCAGGAGCAGATATCGTCAACGACATCAATGCGCTGCGAACACCCGGTGCATTGGAAGTTATTGCAGACAGTTCAGCCATGGCATGCCTGATGCATATGCAGGGTAAGCCTGAAACGATGCAGAACGCTCCTCAATATTCAGATGTAGTCGCCGAAGTCGGACTATTCCTTGAGCAACGTATCAGCGCGGCAACTACCGCAGGAATATCATCTGAACGTATTATCATTGATCCGGGTTTCGGTTTCGGTAAAACATTCGAGCACAATCTGACACTGCTGCGCCAGCTTGACCAGTTCTCCTACATGAATCTTCCCATCCTGGTGGGTCTTTCACGAAAATCCATGTTGGGCACCCTTACGGGGAATGCTGTTGACGATCGTGTTCATGCAAGTGTAGCAGCAGCCTTGCTAGCAGTAAGCAAAGGTGCCAAAATTGTACGTGTGCATGACGTCAAGGCAACGCGGGATGCACTTTCGGTTTTTGCAGCGATACACTGTATTTGATCCAGATTTCCCATCTGATCGTATGACTCGGGAATCGATTATCGTAACCGCAAATATTTACTCTTCAGTAGGAATCCTGTCATCACTGTTTAATATTACTGCTCGGGTACAGGCATGACTCCACAGGCCGGGTCATATATGCTGCCCAATCAACCGAGGAATCTGCATACAATGAAAAAGAATTATTTTGGTACCGATGGTATCCGGGGAAAAGTCGGTGATTTCCCGATTACACCGGATTTCTTCCTGCGTCTGGGTTATGCTGCAGGCAAGGTATTACTCGCCTCCGACTGGCACTTGGCCGTAAACGAGCGGCCTACCGTACTCATAGGCAAGGACACCCGGATATCCGGTTATATGCTGGAATCGACTCTGGAAGCTGGTTTTTCAGCCGCGGGGGTAGATGTACTGCTGTCCGGTCCCTTGCCTACTCCCGCAGTGGCCTACCTCGTTCGTGCTTTACGCATTCAGGCTGGGGTGGTCATTTCTGCCTCACACAACCCGTTTGATGATAATGGTGTCAAATTCTTCTCTTCGACCGGATCCAAGCTACCTGATGATATGGAACTTCAGATAGAAGCCGAGCTGGAAAATCCCATCGGAACAATGCCTTCTGCCAAACTGGGTAAAGTGCAGCGCCTCAGAGATGCTGTCGGCAGATATATCGAGTTCTGCAAAAGTACGTTTCCCAACCAACTTGATCTGCGGGGACTGCGGATCGTAGTCGATTGCGCGCACGGTGCAACTTATCATATCGCTGGCCATGTCTTGCACGAACTCGGTGCGGATGTCGTAACAGCTTTTGCCAACCCTGATGGCCTCAATATCAACTATCAGTGTGGCGCGACGCATATCACGGCGCTTCAGGATTTGGTTCTGCATTACCGGGCCGATCTCGGTATTGCGGTGGATGGTGATGGTGATCGCGTATTGATGGTAGATAAAGATGGACGGATATACGATGGTGACAGCCTGATTTATATCATTGCGAAGCATCGGCAACGACTCGGTATACTGCAAGGTGGAATCGTCGGTACGCTCATGACCAATCTTGCTGTCGAACAGGCCTTTGCACAACTTGGTATTCCGTTTGCCCGAGCCAATGTCGGGGATCGTTATGTCTCCGAATTATTACAGCAGAACGATTGGCAGCTAGGTGGTGAGAACTCCGGTCATATCATTTGCCGTGACAAACACACTACCGGTGACGGTATCATTTCCGCTTTGCAAGTATTGTATGCATTGCGTGATACGGAAGTGACGCTCGCTGATTTTATGCGTGACGTCACATTCTTCCCTCAGCGGCTAATCAATGTAAAAGTACCCAAAGATTTCGACTTCCGTAACAACCGCGCGATTCGGGCATGTAGCGAGGAAGCTGAACGTGCACTGGGTGGTAATGGGCGTATTCTATTGCGCGCGTCTGGCACTGAACCATTGATCAGAGTCATGGTAGAAGGAAAAGTACCACAGCAGATCGACCAATGGGCAGAGGAAATTGCTGAAACGATCCGACAACAGGCTGTCTCAGCAGTTGAGTACTGAACGATTATCACGTATCTGTCACACATCTCACTTATTATTGAGGTCGTCCAGAAAGTAATGAAAACGGGCCTCTCCTAAACTTTTTTATAGAAATGAGCCAATCACTATGCAGCAATCAACTTTAAAATCCGATCAAAAAAAGGTCAGACTCCTGATCATGATTCTTGGCTTTATTCTCATAGCCGGAATCAGCAGCTATATCCATGCTCGACCTATCGTCAGAATCGATGGGTCGAGTACGGTTTTTCCTATTACAGAAGCTGTAGCAGAAGACTTTCAAATCGCCAAGAAAGGTGCAGTGAGAGTAACGGCAGGTATTTCCGGTACAGGTGGGGGATTCAAGAAATTTTGTCGGAATGAAATCGATATAGTGAATGCATCCCGCCCTATCCTGTCTTCTGAAATGGAAGACTGCAGAAAACTGGGGGTGGAATACATCGAAATGCCGATTGCTTTCGATGCATTAACGATAGTGGTCAACCCCAGAAATAACTGGGTTCAATCCATGACGGTAGCCGAACTGAAAAAAATCTGGGAGCCCGACGCTCAGGGAAAAATCCAGAGCTGGAAACAAATTAATCCTGCCTGGCCCGACGCCAAAATCAAGCTCTTTGGAGCAGGCGCAGATTCCGGTACATTTGACTATTTTACCGAGGTAATCGTCGGCAAGGCAAAATCCAGCCGTGGGGATTTCACTGCTTCCGAGGATGACAATGTACTCGTCCAGGGTGTAGCAAGTGACCTGCACGCATTGGGTTTTTTTGGCTTTGCCTACTACATCGAAAACCAGAAGAAGCTCAAAGCTGTCGCTATCGATAATGGTAAGGGTAGTAGCGTCATACCATCGATGCTGACTGTTCAGAACGGAAGCTACCAGCCCCTATCCCGCCCCATTTTCATTTATGTCAACGCCAAATCGGTGGATAAACCTGAAGTCAAGGAATTCGTACATTTTTACATGCAGCATGCACCTGAACTGGTCGAAGAGGTAAAATATTTTCCATTGCAGAAAATATTTTATGATCTCAATATCAAGCATCTCAATAATAGAACTCTGGGTACGGCATTCGGTGGCAAGACCAGTATAGATGCGACGATTGATGAGCTGTTTCAACGGGAACGACTGCAGTAAACGCAAAACAGCATCGCAGCAATCCTGATTGACGCGTCGCAGTCACAGCGACGCGAGCTAAAGAGTGCGAAGGATAGGTATAATCATCAGCGATATACCCGTATTGAGTGTCGCACAATCACAATACGACCGTCGTTTCTCAGATAAGCCAATACTTCCTGAGGTGTCCAGTCTATCGTATGGACTATTTACCTATTTTTCTCGATATTAAGCGACGTGATTGTTTAGTCGTCGGTGGAGGCAGTGTAGCTGCCCGTAAAATCGAGTTGCTACGCAAGGCAGGTGCACATATTCATATCGTCTCTCCGACACTTAATGACGAGCTGAGTGAATTGCTGCAAGCGGACGATATCATACATACCGCTGAAACTTTTCATCCTGATCATTTGCATGGCATGGCTCTTGCTATCGCTGCTACCGACGATCCAGTCATCAACCAGGCAGTCTCCACGGCAGCCGGACAGATAGGAATCCCGGTAAATGTCGTGGACAATCCGGCTTTATGCACATTCATCATGCCATCCATTCTGGATCGCTCTCCCATCATCATTGCGGTTTCGAGTGGTGGTGCTTCACCGGTACTGACCAGAATACTGCGCGCACGACTGGAAACACTGATACCAGCAGCCTATGGTCGGCTGGCCGAATATGCCGCTCAGTTCCGCGAACAAATCAAACAACGCTTCACTCATCCGGAAAACCGTCGTCTGTTCTGGGAAAAAATTCTGCAGGGAGCATTTGCAGAAATGATCTTCGCCGGCAAAGATCAGGCCGCACAACGCTATTTTCTCGATGCACTGGAAAATGATATCGATCATCCGGCTACCGGAGAAGTTTATCTGGTGGGTGCTGGTCCAGGCGACCCTGATTTACTGACTTTCCGTGCCATGCGCTTAATGCAGCAGGCGGATGTCGTCGTTTACGATCGCCTGGTCTCTCCCGCTATTCTGGATATGGTCAGACGGGATGCAACCCGCATTTATGCCGGCAAGGCACGTAATCAACATACCATGCCGCAGACTTCGATCAATGATTTACTGGTAAAACTGGCACGGGAAGGCAAACGTGTATTGCGTTTAAAAGGAGGCGATCCATTCATTTTCGGACGGGGAGGCGAGGAAATTGAAACGCTGTCACAGCACCATATTCCCTTCCAGGTCGTTCCGGGCATTACCGCTGCCTCAGGAGTCGCTTCCTATGCGGGAATTCCATTGACACATCGTGATTATGCCCAGTCCTGCATTTTTGTTGCAGGACACCTCAAAAATAACAGTATCCAACTCGACTGGCCAGCCCTGGCGCGTCCGAACCAAACGATCGTCGTCTATATGGGACTATTGGGCATTGCGGAATTATGCCGGCAACTCATCGCCCACGGCCTGCCCGCCTCTACACCGGCGGCAATCGTTCAGCAAGGTACGACACCGAATCAGCGTGTCTTGATCGGCACACTCGCAACTTTGCCAGCCAGCGTGCTCGCTGAACCACCCAAACCTCCCACATTGATCATCGTGGGAGAAGTGGTTAAGCTGCACCAGAAACTTGCATGGTTTGATCCCCTTGCTGAGATTCCAAAACAACCCGCTGCTCCCGATAATTAACCGTCAACCACAGACAGTATTCATGCCACAATAAGGGAGCAGTATTTTTTTCCATTTCTAACCCGATCGAGTACGCGAAGGCAAAGCGCAGACAGTGCTGTAGCACGGCAAGCCAGGTCGACAAAGTAATCGGTTGATCTGAAAATGGAATTACAAGGTTTCGGCTATGAGTCATGTCATAACTTACCGGAGATTCTCATGACAAATATCACAGATTTACTCGGTAATGAAGCGCCCGATCTGCTCGAGCATGTATGTCATACCATTCCCAAGGAAAGCCTTCAGGCACCTGGACCAGACTTCGTAGATCGAGTCGTTACGCTCAATGATCGCAAGCCTGCTGTCCTGAGAAATTTGCAGGCGCTCTACAATCATGGTCGCCTGGCGGGAACGGGATATCTGTCATTGTTGCCGGTCGACCAGGGTGTCGAGCACTCCGCCGGCGCATCGTTTGCCCCCAATCCGCTGTTCTTCGACCCGGAAAATATCGTCCGGCTCGCTATCGAAGGTGGTTGCAACGGTGTAGCTTCTACGCTGGGCGTACTGGGTATGGTCGCCCGACGCTACGCCCATAAGGTACCTTTCATACTCAAGATCAACCATAATGAATTACTTACTTATCCGAATATTTTCGACCAAACTTTATTCGCCAGCGTAGATCAGGCATTCGATATGGGCGCTTGCGCGGTCGGTGCTACGGTTTTTTACGGCTCCGAACAATCACGCCGTCAGATACAGGAAATTTCTGAAGCTTTTGCTCATGCACACGATTTAGGCATGGTAACCATACTGTGGGCTTATACCCGCAATAGTGCGTTCAAAACCAAGGAAAAGGATTATCACGTCAGTGCCGATCTGACCGGTCAGGCCAATCATCTTGCGGTCACGATCGAAGCGGATATCGTCAAACAAAAAATGGCTGAAAACAATGGTGGTTACAACGAAATCAAATTCGGGAAAACCAGCGCCAAAGTTTACAGTGAGCTGACTACCGATCATCCAATCGATCTGGTGCGCTATCAAGTAGCCAACTGCTATATGGGACGTGTTGGTCTGATCAATTCAGGCGGAGCGTCGGGTAAAGATGATTTGCAGCAAGCGGTCCGTACTGCCGTAATTAATAAGCGCGCTGGTGGAATGGGATTGATTTCTGGACGCAAGGCTTTTCAAAAACCTTTTGCTGAAGGGATTCAATTGCTGAATGCGATTCAGGACGTATACTTATCCCCGGAAATCACACTGGCCTGATAGAGTATTGCATACATCCTGTGCATGACCGACACCACATCGGGTCGGTCATGCAACGTTATAACCCCCTGTCATTTTTTCTTTTATCGCGTTCGATCAACGCATAAGCGGAATGGTTATGTATAGACTCAAAATTTTCCGATTCGACTACATAGGCATCAATCCGTGTATCCTGATTCAGAACTTCAGCCACATCACGCACAATATCTTCGACAAATTTCGGATTGTCGTAAGCTTTTTCTGTGACATATTTCTCATCCGGGCGCTTCAGCAGACCATACAGTTCGCATGAAGCGTGCTCCTCAGCAATCCTGATGACATCTTCAATCCAGACGAAACTGTTGGTACGTACGGCAATCGTCACATGCGAACGTTGGTTATGGGCACCATAGTCGGAAATTTTCTTGGAGCAAGGGCACAGGCTGGTAACAGGGACGACTATTTTCATGGTGAATTCATACCGGTTGTCATGTTTGACTTCACCGATAAAAGTCACTTCATAGTCCAGCAAGCTTCTTACTCCGGAAATAGGCGCTGACTTATTCACGAAATAAGGGAAAGTCATCTCAATATGCCCGGAATCCGACTCCAGCCTGGTTACCATGGAACGCAGAATATCTTCGAACGACTCAACCGAAATTTCACGTTCGTGGCTGTTCAGTATCTCTACAAAGCGGGACATATGCGTGCCTTTGAAATTGTGCGGCAGGTTGACATACATATTGAATTGCGCGACAGTATGTTGAATACCACTGTCTTTGTCTGCGACCCGTACCGGATGGCGAATCGCCTTGATGCCCACCCGGTCGATAGCGATACGTCTCGTATCCAGCGAGCTTTGTACGTCGGCGATGGGCAAATCGATCTGTTTGTTCATGAGAACTCTTTCCTCCTTCCTATGAGCTAGCCTCGGATCAATATTCTAGCCATCGTCAGCATTGAATATATCTGGCCTGAGAGGCCCGCAAAAAAACGCGACAGATGGCCGAGAGAAGGACAACATCCTGACCGGGATTTAACTTACACCGACTGGCAGAAGCTGCCAACCCTAGTTTATCTCACGGTATACAGCAAATACATTTTTGAACTCTCGGATCATTTGTCAAGATCGGCCGTGATCTTTTTTCAGATTGTTTTCCAGCTGATTGGTTCTAGGAAGTGAAAAATCCCATCGGAACAAAGGAAAAAGTAATACATGCTCCCCTGTTCTACCAGCCTTCTGGATATGATACTCTATGCAGAGAGTTTTTCCTGTACCGATTTGATGATCCCGGCCCTGTCCAGTCCGCAATCAGCCAGCATCTGAGCAGGGTCTCCCTGATCAAGAAAAGTATCCGGTAAGCCCAGTTGCAGCAGGTTGACGGGAATTCCCCGTTTAACGAGTGCCTCCAACACCGCGCTGCCGGCTCCCCCCATGATAGTATTTTCCTCGACGGTAACTAATAATTCATGTTCTGCAGCCAGCCTTTCGACCAGGTCCTCATCCAGTGGCTTGACAAAGCGCATGTTGGCAACAGTAGCTCCCAATTCTTCAGCAGCCTCAAGACAAGGTGCCAGCATGCTGCCGAATGCCAGGAAGGCGATACGCGTACCCTGACGCCGGATCTCTCCACGGCCCACTGGAATGGCCTGCATTTCCTGCTGAATTTCCACACCAGGTCCCGTGCCACGTGGGTAGCGAACTGCAGTAGGCGTATTCTGTTGAAAGGCGGTATAGAGCATCTGCCGGCATTCGTTCTCATCCGCCGGGGTCATTATCGTGATATTGGGTATACAACGCAGGTAAGTCAGATCAAAACTACCGGCATGAGTCGGGCCGTCTGCCCCAACGAGTCCAGCACGATCGAGAGCAAAAACAACCGGTAGATTCTGAATTGCCACATCATGGATCAATTGATCGTAGGCACGCTGCAAAAAAGTTGAATAAATTGCCACGATCGGCTTCAATCCTTCACAGGCTGCACCGGCAGCAAATGTTACGGCATGTTGCTCCGCAATTCCTACATCAAAATAACGATCTGGATATTCCTTCGAGAATCTGATAAGACCGGAACCTTCACGCATGGCAGGAGTAATACCGATTAAACGCGGATCTCTGGCAGCCATATCACACAGCCAGTCACCGAAAACCTGGGTATAAGCCGGCTTGGCAGCTGGCTTGGCTACGATACCCTGCTTCGGATCGAACTTTCCGACACCGTGATAAAGGATCGGATCATCCTCTGCAGGTTTGTAGCCTTTACCCTTGCGCGTCACGACATGCAGAAACTGTGGGCCTTTCAGCTGCTTGATGTTATTCAGCGTAGTGCACAATACATCCAGATCGTGTCCATCGATCGGACCGATATAATTGAAACCGAATTCCTCGAACAGCGTACCTGGCGTGACCATACCCTTGACATGCTCTTCCGCACGTTTGGCCAGTTCCAGAACTGATGGCATGACACCCAGCATTTTTTCACCTGCACGCCGGGCAGTGGCATAAAAACGACCGGACATCAACTTGGCAAGATAATTGTTGAGCGCCCCCACGGGTGGCGAAATAGACATATCGTTGTCATTAAGAATGACCAGCAGATTGGCATCCATCACGCCGGCATTATTCAAGGCTTCGAAGGCCATGCCTGCACTCATGGCACCATCACCGATTACCGCAATCGCACGCCGTTTCATTCCGCTGATCTGCGCAGCTACCGCCATACCCAATGCGGCACTGATGGAAGTACTGGAATGCGCAGTACCAAAAGCATCATATTCACTTTCATCCCGTCTGGGAAAACCTGCAACTCCTCCATGCATACGTAAACGGGCCATCCCTGCACGCCGGCCAGTCAATACCTTGTGTGCATAAGTCTGATGACCGACATCCCAAATTAATCGATCATAGGGAGTATTGAATATGTAATGCAGCGCGATGGTCAATTCGACTGTTCCAAGATTGGATGATAAATGTCCACCGGTACCTGCTACTGACTCGATCAGAAATTTTCGCAGTTCACCGGCCAATTGCGGTAGTTGGCTGCGTTTTAATGTACGTAACTGTGTGGGGGTATCAATGCGATCAAGTAATGGGTACATGCAGGTTCAGAAAAAAGTGTAGCTAAAATCGAGTAGCGTAAAGGCCGGTCACGTAAGCTCAAAACTCACGCTGTATGATGAAATCGGTCACCTGTTGTAAACGCATGGCTCCAGGCCCAAGCTGATCCAGCGCCTTGCAGGCATCCTGCTGAAGTTCCTGTGCAAGCTCACGCGCTTGTCTGACACCCAATATACTAACATAGGTCGGTTTGTTGTTCTCTGCATCCTTGCCGGCGGTTTTGCCCAGGGCAGCAGTAGTCGCTTCTGCATCCAGCACGTCGTCCACAACCTGAAACGCCAGACCAATACATTTGGCAAAATGATCGAGTATTTTAAGCTGAGCTTCGTCCAGCCGATCACCACAGGAGGCACCCAGCATGACAGCCGCACGAATCAGTGCACCCGTCTTGTGGATATGCATAAATTCGAGTTCAGGCAGACTCAATGTTTTTCCTACACTGTCCAGATCGATAGCCTGACCACCTGCCATGCCACGCGACCCTGCTGCGAATGCGAGATGCCTGATCATTTCCAGTTGCTTGTATGGATCTTCCGTCAAACAGGTTTCCGCCAGTAATTGAAAAGCCAGACTCTGCAAGCTGTCACCCACCAGCAGTGCAGTCGGTTCGTCATATTTGATATGGCAGGTAGGTTTACCACGCCGTAATACATCATCATCCATGCAAGGCAGATCGTCATGTACCAGAGAGTATGCATGAATGAGTTCCACTGCCGCACCGGCAATAGTAACGCGTGCTTCATCCGCGCCATTCAATTCTCCCGCTGCAAATGACAATAACGGCCGTACTCGCTTTCCTCCACCCAGTACTACATAACGCATCGCGTCATGCAAACGCATGGGGGCACAATTGAGGGCAGGAAGATGGTTTTCCAGGCAGGTTTCAATTAAAGTGAGGCGTTCCGTTGCCCATGTTTGGAAGTCAGCGCTCATCACGCTCGGCTGTAGAAAAATTTTTCAGCATGTCTGCTTCGAGTACCTTTATCTGCTGTTGTGAGTCTTTCAACTTGGTCTGGCAATATTGTAGCAATTCCACTCCCCGTTTGTATGCGGAAAGCGAATCTTCCAGAGACATCTGCCCAGCTTCCATAGCAACTACGATACTTTCCAACTCTGCAGAGGCGGTTTCGAAATTTTCCGGTTGGGGCGATGCTGCTGCCGTCTCTTCATTATCATGAGGCTTTTTCTTCATGCTGACGATGTTCGCTTATAAATAATGGTTACTGCCAAAATACGTAATTAACTCGACTTGGTCAATCGAAGAACCTTGCTAACCTTTCAGGCAAATGTATGAAAGCAGCACTATTACTGTCAATCACTGTTCACACTTTCCGGATAAATTAATAGCGTGTGTAATCACGATGACGCAGATCACTGGCAGCGTGCATTTTACCTGACCGCTTGTCGAAAAGAATCAGCTGCATGTTTCCCCATCTTCTTGCAGACGTCTTTACCGTATGTCCCTTCGCTTCCAGTGCTTTAATCCATTGTGTGTTGAATGCATGCGGTTCGATCACGATTTCATCGGGTAAATATTGATGATGATAACGAGGATTAGCAACCAGCTTTTTGGGATCCGTTTGATTCCGGTCGACGAAATTAATGATCGACAGGAGTAATGTACTGATGATACGTGAACCACCGGGTGTACCAGCAATCAAAATCCCCTGTTCATTTTCCAGAAACATCGGCGACATACTGGACAAAGGCCGTTTGCCTGGAGCAATTGCGTTGGCCTTTCCACCATACAAACCATAAACATTCGGTGTATCCGGTGCAACCGCAAAGTCATCCATTTCACTATTGAGCAGCACACCTGTATTTCCTGCCACAAAACCAGATCCAAAAAACGTGTTGATACTCAGCGTGGCAGCTACCCTATTGCCCTGGCTGTCCATAATGGAAAAATGAGTGGTATTCATGCCTTCTCGCAGCGAGGTATGGTATGGTAATTCATACATTGCAGATTGCTCTGGATCGTTCGCAATCATATTCGATGGATCAATCGATACTCCCTTTCGCTTTATACGCTCAGAAGGTGTCCGTGTTGCATTGTTCATATCGATCGTCGCTGCTCTAAGAGACGCATAGTCCTTACTGACAAATTTCTCAGTGTCAACTTCTACAAAATCACTATCACCCAGGTACTTCACACGATCCTCATACGCCCGACGCATCGCTTCCACAATAAGATGGGATCGCTCCACTTCTTCCATTTCATTAAGTGGATAACGTTCCAGGATATTCAGCGCCTGTGCCAGGGTAATCCCTCCCGCTGAAGGAAGACTGGCAGCCACTATACGCGCCCCTCGGAATGTAAAGATAACCGGCTTACGTTCCACTACCCGGTAGTTAGCTAAATCTTCGAGCGTCCAGATACCACCACCTCGTCTGACTGCACGCACTAATTCCGCGGCTGTAGCACCACGGTAAAAACCATCTCTCCCCTGTCTCGCAAGGCGTGACAATATAGTGGCCAACAAGGGCTGACGGAATAATTCTCCAGGAGATGGAATACGATTCTCTGGCAGGAAAACACGGGCACTACTTGGCTCAGCCACCAGCTTTGAGTGATGTTGAGCAATAATTTCGACCAGGCGTTTATCGATGACAAAACCGACCCGTGCCAGTCGAATAGCTGGAGCCAGGTTCTTTGCCAGGGAAAACTGCCCGTATTTCTCAGCGATATGAACTAATGCAGCGGGTATACCGGGAATGGCAGCAGCTAAAGGGCCGTGCAGCGACGCCTGATCATCCGGGTCACCTGCTTGATCCAGGTACATGCTAACCTGGGCATTGCCGGGCGCAACTTCTCGTCCATCTATCATAACCTCAAATCGATCGCTGGCACGATATAACAACCAGAACCCTCCCCCACCCAGGCCAGAAGCATAAGGCTCAACCACCGCCAGCGCTGCACTGACAGCCACTGCTGCATCAAAAGCATTCCCCCCCTGCTGAAGAATATGCTCCCCTGCTTCAGTAGCCAGTGGATGGGCCGTCACAACAGCATATGCTGCATAACCCTGTGCTATGTTGAACAGGAATACAACAATTATCAGAAAACAACGATCAAAGCGATCAAATAACCGAATTAATACCTGCATTTTCGAAATTCCATTTATTCTGTAAGTGGTATGCTTAGATACATATACTGATTACGGGGGGAAGTTGACCAAATCAACATAAGAGTCTAACATACCGCCCTAATAACGATTACCGCATATTCCCCGATAGCTCAGTCGGTAGAGCGACGGACTGTTAATCCGCAGGTCCCAGGTTCGAGCCCTGGTCGGGGAGCCACCCAATTCGAGGCTTTGCCAGGTTTGTCCTTTTCACCCGCATTCTCAACGTGACAGAAACGTGACAACGGGATCACCTTACTATCTCCCTAGTCGCTTCGATCCTGGATGCAGCAAAGGCCAGATTTTCAGTCGCAAACTTGGTTGGCGTAACGATCCACCATATTGCGCGATTTCCAGCCACCCAGGTCTTTCAGTTCATCGCAGCTCGTGCCGGCCTGACGATGCCAGGAAGCCCAGGTATGCCTGAGATCATGAAAGCGGAAGTCTTCAATGCATGCTTTCTTGATCGCATTCGTCCAGGCCGTATTGGTCAAATCCCATTGAATGGGATTACCCCGATACGTAAAGCAGAACTGATGATGCTTACCTGTCTGCGCTCGTAATACGGCCACTGCATCCTTATTCAACGGAACGCCTCGCGGCGTGCCATTTTTGGTTTTGTTCAACCAGGCTGTGCGTCGATCCAAATCGACGCGGTTCCACTCCAGTCCGGTAATCTCACGCGCCCGACAACCGGTTGCCAAAGCAAACCGGATCAATGCTGCCAGATGCTCGGGGGCGGCTTCGATCAATCGATCGGCTTCCGCTCGGGTCAGCCAACGATCCCGTTCCACTTCACCGGGCAGCAGCCGAATCTTGGGAATATTATCGATCCATTGCCATTCATCGCGTGCCATCTTCAGCAGATTGCGCATCAGAGCCAGATAACGATTGACCGTTGCCGGCGTATTACCTTTCTTGAGCTGCCCTTGCACCATTGACCAGATCACGTCACCGTTGATCTGATTCAAGGTCAGGTTGCCCAGATAGGGATCCAGCATCCGGCAAATCCGCTGTACATCGCGATACAGTCCCAGCACTCTGGCGTATTCTTTTGCCGTTTGGGAGCGTGGTGGCAATCCACCAGTAGCGGGAATCTCTCCGCCGGTAGACGCCTTCTTGGGGTTGGGCCATATACTTTCCTCCTTAGCCCGCCCGTGCTCGCGCTGCTTATATTCCTCTATCCAGGTATCCAAATCAACCCTGTCGTATAAACAACGGCGGCCCAGCTTGATATGACATAATGGAATGGACGCCCACTATCTTAAACGGTATCGAGGTATCAAAGTATTGGTGCAATAAAGCCCACTAAACAAGAGAGGAACGTCCGACATGAAGATTACAACGATTGGTATTGATTCGGCAAAAGAAGTATTTCAGATTCACGGGTAGATATGCATGTTAAGACGGTGCCGCGTAAGCGACTGCGCCGCAGCGAGAAAGCTGGATGAATTTGGGCATACTGCCCGGCTCATGTCACCTCAACCAGAACTGCACAGGCAAACCAGATACGAGGTCTGCTCTCTGAGTTTGGTATTGTGTTGCCTCTGGGGATCCTGTCAATCAGCAAACGTATGTCGGATATCCTGGAAGATGCCGAGAATGGTTTGCCAGGTACCCTGCGCAAGTTGTCGGAAAGACTAAATGACCATTTCAAGGAATTAGATCGTCAGATGGGGGAACTAGAGCTCAGATCAAGCTGTAGCATAAGGAGAATGAAGCCAGTCAGAAACTGGAGGCCATTCCTGGTATTGGCCCGATCACGGCGAGCGCCATTGTGACAACCATGGGAAATGCAATGGAATTCAAGAACGGTAGGTAACTTTCGGTATGATTTGGATTGGTGCCAAAGCAACGCTCCAGCAATGGCAAACAAACATTGCTGGGCAAAAGTCAAACGTGGCGATACTCTTACTTGCGCACTTTACTGATCCACGAAGCACGAGCGGTTATCCGCTTTGCTGAGAACAAACCTAAACCAGAAAGCTAGTTGAGCAAACTGATAGCGTGGCGCAACAAGAATGTTGCTGCCGTTGCACTGGCAAATAAGAACGCACGTATTATTTGGGTATTGCTGTAATGACCCAGTGCATTGCAGCACGTTGACGTAATAAGGTCCTACTCAGCGGATTCCATCAGGGACAAAGGCAAACACCTCGCATAAAGTCCGGATGTATGGCTGTACAATCTTATACCTTCTCAAAATCATCGATTGAATGCTTGGCCAGGGCAATCGCATGAAATTGGAATTGCATCAGTGATAACTTTCTCGATCAAAGGAATGGCAGTGTAATGTTCCGCTTTTTGCCGGGATATACAGGTGCAGCAACAAGCCAGGTTGAGCCTATCGGAGGTATTTGTTATGGTTGATGATCCACGCCAGGCAGGCAAAGTGGAGCACGATCTGTGGAACTACTGGTAGTAGCCGTCAGCGCAGTGCTATCGGGTGCGGATACGTTCGTGGAGATCGTTGAATGGGCTCAGGAGAAGCAATCGTGGTTGCGTCAGCACCTGAAGCTGGCTCACGGCATCGCCTCGCACGACACGTTTGCACGGGTTTTTGGCCTGTAGATCCGGGACAGTTTGAGGTCGGTGTTCCGCCGCTGGGTGGACTCGGTGCTGCCGGTACTGGGTCCGCAGGTAGTGGCTACAGACGGCAAGACTAGTCGACGCTCGGGTAGCAAAGCGGGCGGGGAACCTTACATTTGGTCAGTGCGTTTGCCGCAAACGCCAAGCTGGTGTTGGGTCAACGGGCCACTGCAGCCAAATCCAATAAGAAGACGGCAATTCCCGAGCTGCTGGCGGTGCTCTCGCTTGAGGGCTGCATCGTCACGATAGATAAGATGGGTACGCAGGCCAATATTGCTCGGGCGATCCGTGACCGGGGAGCGCACTACATACTGGCAGTCAAGGACAACCAGCCGACGCTGGCCGACTCGATCCGGGACTTTTTCGTGTTGTTCAAACAAGCCCCGCAACGCACGCCGTACACAGTGTGTGAGACGGTGCAAAAGAACCACGGACGTATCGAAACGCGCTGCTGCTATGCCTTTGAGGCCTTGCAGTGCCTATATCGCAGCGAGCAATGGCCGGCATTGGCCTCGTTTGTGGTCATCGAATCCGAGAGATGGATACAGGGCAAGACCCGCACAGAACAGCATTTCTACATCAGCAGCCTGCCTGCTCAGGCCAAGCGGATCGCCTCCGCGATCCGCCAACCTTAGTCAGTGGAAAATAGTCTGCACTGGTGCATGGACGTGGTTTTTGCCGACGACCAGATGCGGCCAGAACAGATCATGCCGCCCATAACATGGCTGTGCTCAAACACCTAAACGCTAAACTTGCTCAGAGCTGACCCCACTGCCAGAAAGGGCAGTCTCAAGACTAAGCGGCTCATCGCCGCCACCTCTGATGCCTATCGCTCTGCCCTCCTGGGCTTAGCGTAGCTTCATGCGATTGCCCTGGTGGTGTCAGAAAAATGGGAAAAAGAATGTCGTTTTGAACTATAGTTCAGAATGACATTCTAGCCTACGCCACATAAAATGATTCGATTTTAAAGAGTTGCTCAACGGTATGGTTTTGTTGTTTTCTGATTGCTTTGGTTTGTGCCCATTTGTGCTCTTTTGAACAATCCCACCGTCAGAAGACATTTGCCGATCAATGCACCGATAACATTGATGCGGCCTCTTGCGTGCCAATTACACCTGCCGTGACACCACTTGCCAATGGGTGCATACCCATGTGTTCGTGGCATATCGTGAGCAAAACCACTCTCGTCAATATAGACGATAACGCGGTTTTGAGCTTGATACGCCTTAATCGTCTCCTGGAAGGTGCGCCGTTCGTCTTCGTCCGCTTTGGGGTGCTGCAGCGTTTTTTTATAGCTGATGTTCATGCGCCGCAGCGCGTGGCCGATACCTTTTTCGCTTACACCTAGTCGACGAGCACGCTCGTCCTGGTAGGCATCTGGATATTCCTGTACATCACGGGCTAACGCAATCATGTCGATCTTCGTTGCCGGCTTGTTACAAGTCTGCTTAGGAATGGGATTTTTTTACCTAGCGTGTTACGCTGGCAACTCCTACACAAAAACGGGCTGCCGTTTGCACAATGGTGAGCCCTTCCTTCTCTCGAACAGATAAAACTTTGCGGCGAAATGAAATGGGATAAGTCATCTATAAATTATAATCAATCTATATGAGCTTCGCTATAGCTTCTGGAACACAGTCGATTCCAAAGTTTGTACAGGTTGTCGCCCAGGTAACTCTCGAATTGCTCGATCGACTCACGGTCGATACCTGCGGCACCGCCGTTCGCTTTCACACATTTAAATGCTTCCCAGATTAACGCCTTGGGAATGTCAAATGGTTTGGTCATAAGGTCAAGCTCCTCCTGCTCGCGCAGTTGGCATATCCCCTGACCAGGATGACGCAGCCCTTTCGCTCCACCGCCATTACAGCGGCTTCATCACTATTACGGGCTGCTGCGCCCCTTGATGGCGCATCACTACTATCAGCCTCGCCTTTTGGGCTTGTGCCTTTCGCTTGCCATCGCCACCGAAGGTTCCCGCAGTTCAACGTAAGAGCCTGAAACAGGATCGCGCTGCCTCTATGCCGGACACCGCCTGACCCGTAAGCAGGTAACGGCCAGACTGATCGCGGGGCAACATCACTCCCCGGTTTTGATGTCATCTGAGCACTTTTGACACTTGAACGGCAGTTCACGGTTGTTCGTCTTTCCAATCCATACCTGATACCTCTTGGTACCTTTTCCATAACGCTCACACCCAGGCTTTTGACCAAAGCCGCTTATGGTGGTTTGCAACCCGCTCCTGCAAGCCGATTGCGAGGGGCCATACCTTCATCTCTTACGCCGCTTGCTGCAGCACACTGAAACTCGTGCTCCATACCGAGTTCGAGAAAGCCATTCTGCACCGCCGTTCCCTGATCGAGACGGTCTTCGACGAATTAAAGAATCTTTGCCAGATCGAGCACACCCGCCATCGATCCCTCTTCAACTTCCTCGTCAATCTGATGGCTGGTATCGTGGCTTACTGTTTGTCCGATAACAAGCCTACCTTGAACCTCACCAGGGGCAACAGCCTGGCTAACGCTTGAGAGATTATCCCGAACTCAGGTTAAATAGATGCTTACTATCTAAAATTAGGCCAAGTGTTCAAACAGTCGCGCGACCGCTTCAGCACCTGGATCAGCGTGACCGACCAGATGCTTGGCATTGACATAGGAAGCGCGGCCCGCATTCGCCTTGCTCATGTGGGCAGTGCGATCGGCTCCCGCACGCGCGGCTTTCGCCGCCTCGGGCAGGCTCTCTTCCAAGACATCAAGGGCCGGTGCAAGAGCATCGACCATGGTGCGGTCACCCGGACGTGCTCCGCCGATCTCCTGCATTCTCCGCAACCCGGCCTGCAACGCTTCACACATTGGCAAGCCGCTTGAGGCGGCATCACCCGCTGCGGCGAAGAAGATTGCGAGGAGCACACCGCACGAGCCTCCCATGGTTTGGGAAAGCTCCAGGCCAATGGCTCGATAGAGCTGGGTATGGTCGGCAAGCGGCAATCGATCCATGGCGCTGATCAGGGCGCGCGCCGCGCCGGCCAGCGTGCTGCCGGTGTCACCATCGCCTGACTTCGCGTCGAGCGCGTTGAGGTCGTTCTCGGCGGCGATCAGAACCTCGCAGCACCTGCTCAGCAACTCCCTGGTCGGCTTGTGCATCGAGGGCACTGAAACGACAGGCGTCAGGCCGTCCGGAAGCGCCTGAATCGCGACCTGGCCCAGCCGCGAGACCCGCGGCCATGCCGCCAGCGGCGTGTACTGCTTGAGCAGAGCGATCTCGGCATCGTCGGCGGGATAGATCGAAATCGAGAAGCCATGCATGTCGAGCGATGTCATCATAGCCGCCGGCCCGATGACGTGGGTGATCCGCTCGCCAATCGCGGACCGCCGGATTTCGTCGAGGATGATCGACATCTCGATGACCGATGTGCCGCCGAGATTGTTAACTATGGCGACATGCGGCTTTTCTTCCATTGCAGCTGACAGGCGCTCGACCATGGCAGCGACAGCTTCGCTTGCACCCTTGAACTCGACCTGTTCAACCCCGGCTTCACCGTGGATGCCGAGTCCAAGCTCGGCCATGCCGGGCGGGATGCGATCCTCCTTTGGTGAACCTGGGATGGTGCAGGTGCTGAGCGACATACCGATGCTTCTTGTCTTCGACGCAACCTTGCGCGCGGCTGCAGCGACGCGCTCCAGGTCGGCACCATTCTCGGCCAGCGCGCCGGCGATCTTGTGCACGAAAAGCGTGCCGGCGATGCCGCGGGCCTGGGACAAGCCGGGTAACGCCACATCATCGTCGACGATGACTATCTCGACATTCAAACCGAACTGGCGAGCACGTTCGGCCGCCAGCCCGAAATTCAGCCGGTCACCGGTATAATTCTTGACGATGAGCAGGCAGCCGGACGGTCCCGTCACGGCAAGGATGCCTGCCAGTACCGCGTCGACTGTTGGCGAGGCGAAGATGTCGCCGCACACCGCGGCCGCCAGCATCCCTTCCCCGACGAAACCCGCATGTGCCGGTTCGTGGCCCGATCCGCCTCCCGAGATCAATGCGACCTTGGACTTGTCCCAGTCATTGCGTACGACCACCCGTATATGCGGATATCCGTCGAGCCGCGCCAGCTTACCGCCAGATGCCGCGACCAGACCATCGACGGCTTCGGCGACGATGCTTTCTTTGGTGTTGATGAACTGGGCCATGAAGTGAATTTAAAAGTTATTAAAAAATATGGGGCATGACTAGAACAGAGGGTTAGATAGAATGATAACCTTCTGTTATGTTGCTAAAAAATAAGTATGTTAACCGTTCAAAAATTTCTGAGGCGAAATTCCGGGAGTTGGTTCGCTACTTTTCCGCTGATCTGAACGCATCCCAGATCGCGTTACTCAGTGGTGTGAACCGCAACACCGTGAACCGATACCTCAAAGCGATTCGTGAACGCATTGTTGAGCATTGCGAACTCGAATCCCCGTTATCTGGCGAAGTCGAAGTGGACGAATCCTTCTTCGGTGCCCGCCGGGTTAAAGGCAAACGTGGCAGAGGTGCTTATGGCAAGACCATCGTCTTCGGTCTTATCAAACGGCACGGCCAGGTCTATACCCAGATCGTACCGGACTGCACCAAGGTTACGCTGCAAGCCATTATCCGGGGCAAGGTGGTGCTCGACAGCATCATCTACTCCGATAGGCTCAAAAGCTACGATGGTCTCGTCGATGTGGGATACGACAAGCACTTCCGTATCGACCATGGCAATAATGAATTTGCCAGGGGGCACAACCACATCAATGGTATCGAGGGATTCTGGGGCGTTGCTAAAACCAGGTTCACCAGGTTCAGAGGCATGAGCAAGAACACGTTCTATCTACACCTGAAGGAGTGTGAATTCCGGTATAACTATCGGAACCAGAACCTGTACTTGAGCATCCTCAAAATCGTCAGGCTAAAACCTCTGTTTAGTCATGACCCTTCCCAGCTCAGATTGGTTTTCATCGTAATAAAGCTCTGGTGTGCTTGTATTTTTGCTTCGCTGAAAAATTGAGGGGCTGCTTTAGCAGAGTAATAAAAATAACACCGAAGATGATAAATAAGAAAGACAACCTCATTTAGCAATGCCAAGAAACACAGCTAGGCAACGCTCGATTTCTATCATTGCGTCACCATCTACCCGACCAAATGTTGCCCCAAGTTTGTCGCGCTTTATGGTCACAGTTTTATCAACCATAACCTGTGAAGTCTTTTGTAAACCATTCTCATCACTTGGCTGTAAGGTGATACGTAACAATGGAGCATTAACTATTGTGCCTGTAACTGGTAACACTGTCACACTTGTATGCTCACTGAACTGATTGGCCTGAATTATTAACGCTGGCCTTGGTTTACCAAAGTCGCCTTGTATCGTGACGGTAACAAGATCACCACGTTCTACACACATCAATCCGTCCACCCGTCAATATCTTTTACAGTTTCATCCATGAGTTGTTCTATATTTACATCAACCATGTCAGCTTTTGCCACCACTAAGCATTGACGGCGGCATTCTTCAGCAAAGCCCGGACGACGAGTGTCTGGTACCCAGATTTGTACTGGACGCAAACCAGCTTTGCGTAAAGAGTCGCGGTGTTTTTGAACTCTCGCATTAACATCAATGTTTGTCATTATGAGTTTCCTAAAGTTATATAAGTTACATGAAACATGTTATATAACAATAATGTTACATGCAACTTGTTTTCTTGCTGATTACTTTAATGCTGCTTTCCAGGCATAACGAATGGAGATTAAAGCTCTGTTCAGATAGTATGCCTCTCTCCTAATTAGCGACAACTCTTCTTCAACTGACGGGGTCAACTAAATCTGGACAAACCAGTTAAGTGACTTTTTCAATTTTTCTGTTTCTATCTCATATTGATTCAGGCTTCTATATGCCAAGTTATAAAGCAGCTGATAACTGGTATAAAATATGAAGATATACTGCAATACATCTTGCTGGGCTGCATAGCGGGGATGCGCATACAACACTAGAATTGAGAAGCCTAGATTTTTTATACTCTCGGCTAGGGAAAGCAAGCAATTCTGAAAAATCAAGTTTAAAAGCATCGCCATGCTACTATATATTTTTCATTTTATTGATATAATTACCAGATATTGGTAATTATTGGCAATATTGAGAGCGTAAGCTTCCCTGTCAAGTAGACAGGGAAGCTTACGCGGCAGCTTGTAAACGAGTATGTCGTATCCCTAAACATGGACCTCTCGTTTCAGAACATCGCAGACGAGTTGGAAAATTTTTCGAACGAGTATGCTCCCCCAAAGGGAGCTTTCCTCTTTGCTGAGGAAGATGGTGTTCACGTTGGCTGTATCGGCTTGCGGCAATTCTCCGAACAAACCGGAGAAATCAAGCGTCTATATGTTCGCCCATCAGCACGTGGGCGCGGAGTTGGCAAACTCCTTACTAACAACATCGTTGCTGTAGCAAAACAACGTGGATATACCCGCCTACTTTTGGACACTCTACCTTCCATGCAGGAAGCCCAGTCATTATATGTATCCTTGGGATTCAGACCGATCGAACCATATCGCCACAACCCGGTACCAGGTACTATCTTTTTAGAATTGGCTCTATATTAATAAAAACAGGCTACAGAAGCCGTAACTATAAAAACGTCATTAAGGTACTGATTATTAATCATCAATATCTTATTGGATATATACCAACAAAATACCATCAGCCTTTCTTGTAAGGCTATATTCTTAGCTTTTCTATTCTGGAGTGCTACGTGTACGAATCCAGACATCAAACGGTTATCTCTCGAATAAAATTCTATCGCAGATTGGGATTACACCTGCTGATAGCTTCAGCCTTATTACTTATCTCTTTAGCTATTGGAATGGTCGGATACCGCGTAACCGAGGACATGGATTGGCTTGATGCATTCCTTAATGCTTCCATGCTGCTGGGCGGAATGGGCCCTATCGGTGAGTTAAAGACATCTGCCGGGAAATTCTTTGCTGGTTGTTATGCGCTGTATTCCGGGCTTTTATTCGTTATCTGTTCTGCTTTGATCATGACACCCGTAATACATCGGGTACTACATATTTTCCATGTACAAGACAAAGCGTAAATCACACTAATTGAGGTGAAAGAAAGACAGAAGTACTGGGCTATTCAGCGAGCTGTCGGCAGGCTTTGTTGCCGCTGGCAGAAGCAATAGATTAGCTTCTGCCTTCTTTATTTTATGATTACGCAAAAACTGTAGGAAGTTATGTGCGTTACCAAACAGACCTGTACCGGGAAGACCTATAGATTAAACATTCCAATTTACAGGAGTAAAACCCATGAAAAATCGCAAATTTATTGTAAGTGTAGTACTAGCCAGCATTTTTCTTGCTCCAGTACTGGCTGTCGCTGAAAATAAAGATTCAGAGTTTCGCGTAGGAGAGTTTGTAAAGGATTCTGCCATTACCGCTGAAATTAAAAGCAAGTTACTGATAGAAAAAGATATTGATTCTTTGCACATTAAAGTAGATACAGATAGCGATGGGATTGTGGTACTCACAGGCACAGTTAAAACAGAAGAAGAAAAAGAAAGGGTTCGCAACATCGCCCAATCTGCAGATGGTGTAAAGCATATTATTAATAATTTAGAAATTAATCCTAATCAATAAGTTAAATAAATATTCTACATTTTTCATGTCTTCCTCCCCACGCCTCCAGGTGTGGCTTCAGCTCACCGGTTATCTCCACTCCCGGTGAGCTTTCTCAATCCAGCCTACATTTCCAATCCGGCCATTGCGTTCCTGTCACCTTGCAGGTAACTAGTAGCGACAGAGATAAGTACATCTGATTTCCTTACGATGAAGCGATTTTGAGAAAGCATTTCATCACGGTAGGAGTCAGATTCCGATAGAGACTATAGCGATTTTTTGTGCGATTGACGACTTTTGTCTGAAATTTGAACCATGGTGGGAGCAGCACCTGTTGGAAGGTTTGCTCAAGCGACGTAGACGACGCAAAGAACTATGTTTAAGTGAAGTGATGGACAATTGTGGTGAGGTTTCGTCTGTCGGGCTACCGAACGTTTAAGTACTACCTAAATCAGGTATTGAAGCATGAGCAAGCCTATTTTCCCAGGCTGGTAAGTTACAATCGGTTTGTTGAAGTTACTGCCTGGTATGCTGATTCTTTTGTGCTGTTTTCTGAGCAGTTGCTTTGGGCGTTGTAGTGGCATCAGTTTCGTTGACTCGACCAAGACCAGTGTCTGGTTATAACCACCGCATCTGGTCCATCAAGGAATGGCAGAGTTAGCGGCCAGAGGGAAGACCAGCGTGGATTGGTTTATCAGACCCCTTCACACTCTTCCTGCCATGGTGCTGTGAAATCTATCCTTACGTCGAACTCACATTATCCTAGAAACTGCAGTTGGACGTGCCCGGGTGTGCGTCTGGCACGCTGCTTGGCAAGGCGCGACAAGGCGGCAGGGCCATTCCCTGCAACGAGGAGCAACGCAGCTAGGCAGCGTGCCAGGCGTGCAATCGGGTGCGTAGCAGTCTCACCCACCGGGTCGGCATGAGCGAAAGCAGCAAGCTCACTATCCATCGAGACCTCCAGAGGCTGATAAGCGATCAACTGCGGTTTCCAGGATTATTTACCTTGACCTCCGATTTAATGAAACAGAGCAGAGCGTAAGGAGTTGCTGGCCTTATCGGACGAGCATCGTGAATCTGAAGCAAGCCGGGTGGGAGTGTTAATCGATTTGAAACAATGCGACCTTAACGAAGTACCCATGCTGGCGATCGGTGACGGTGCGCTGGAACTTTGGCAGACAGTGGCAACGCATTGGCTTATAAACCAAACCGATCAATAACGTTATTGGGTGCATAAGACCACTAATGTTAATGTATTGGAAAAACGCCTAAAGCGATGGAATATCTGGCAAAGGTAAAGATTCCATGCTGGTTTTCAATTATCCTGCCGAAAACTGGCAGCACATCGAACCACTAATCCAATTGAATTTGTATTTGCTATTCTCAGGCTGAGAACAGCTAAACCAAAAAATGTGGAAGCCGGACGACAACTTTGACGATGACGTTCCAACTGATGGAAACCGCTCAGATAAAATGGTTCTGATTGAGGGCTACAAACTACTGGCAGATGTTATCTCCGGGGTTTAATTCGGAGAGGCATGAAACAACAAATGCTGATCACAAACAAGCCGCCGTTTGATTTTCCATACACCACATTTGACTATAGTTCGGGTTGTGGAAACACATAGATACCGCAAGCGAATTAGCGCCCCCACACCCCGATAACCTTAATCAGTTATCTGGTATTGCCCCTAAAATTAAACTGGCGGCGGACGTCTTCCTATTATCCAGAATACAACAGCTAGAATGAGACCAACCACAAATAAAATCCAGGCTATTTCAATAGCGATATTCATTACCCCGGTAACGCCCAAGATGCCTGCAATTATGGCTATAACCAGAAAAATAACTGCTAAATTTAGCATGAGGTTACTCCTTGATTTTAGTTCAAGATCTGAAATTACAAATCAGTACGCAATCAGAGATATGACCACAGTTAATTGGTTCTAATAGATAATATTAAAAGAGATAGCGCTATATTGAGTTGGTTAGAGTGAAAAATTTAAATTCGCAATAATAATATGAGCTTACCCAAACCAATTCCCAGCTCTTAGAGGTAAAGCTAATTCATCGTCAACCCTGATCGCTGGGCAACAGACTGCTCATACCCATTGAAGCTAAAGTGCTTATGAAATTAAATAAACTTCACAGATAAAACCGTCAAACTTAGAGCGGCGTGCCACTCAATGACGAGTCGCACGCACTAACGCTAATTAAGCGGAATGAACCTTCCCATAACTCAATCTGCGATCTTGCACACTGCGCACAAACTGAGGGTCATTATTTCTGTTCACGCACGCGATCTGCCTGCTCCTCCAACTGATCAGCCCGACGTTCGGAGCTTTCCCGAGCAGCCTCAGCAGCACGGTCAGATACATCGCTGTTCACACGGTCTTGTTCTTCAATACGATCCGCTGTCTCTTCTCCGCGATCACGCACCGCATCGGCTTTTTGTTCTATTATGTCGGCTTTGTTTTCCAGCCTTTGTTCTCGCATGTTTTCCTGCTTGGAATCACAGGCGGCAAGTATAGATGCCAGTATTGCGGCTACTAGAACAGGTTTTAAATAGTTCATGTTGATCATCTCCTCTTAATTTGGATGAAAAACAATATAAACCATGATTAGAATACGTTCTGTACGCTAGCACACGTATTTATTGAACAAGAAGAAGACAAAAAGGAAAATTTCACGATACCCGTCAGACAACGCTAACAACGCTTGAGCCGTCCTAAATAACCACCTGATAATACAATGGGTTAACCTTTATATAGGCTAATTATCCAGATCAATCTTTTATATTATTAGGAAGTTCTTTCTCTCATGAAAAATAAATTTACAAATCAATATATTACATTATTTTCCTAGTATACCTTTGCGAATCTCCAATCTGCTTGTCAGTATATTTGACAAACAATCAGATCTTCATTATCTTCGCCCTCCATGAAAAAAAAGTTTATCTTTCTTATACATAATGACCACAGAGGTTCTCAAGAGAACCGATAATGGCCAATCCCTATCGTCAACATCGCCGTATACTTGTCGCGAGTCTGGTTGGAACGACTGTTGAGTTTTACGATTTTTACATTTATGCGACAGCAGCAGCATTAGTATTCGGGCCATTGTTCTTTCCAGCCAGTTCCCCAACCGCGCAATTGATGCTGTCATTCCTGAGCTTCAGCCTTGCGTTTATCGCACGTCCGTTTGGTGCGATACTATTCGGCCATTTCGGTGATCGGATCGGGAGAAAGTCAACGCTGGTCGCATCGCTGATGCTGATGGGGATATCTACCCTGCTGATTGCATTTTTGCCAACTTATTCGATGGTGGGTTGGGTAGCACCGTTATTGTTGTGTATCCTGCGCTTTGGTCAAGGACTCGGTCTTGGTGGGGAATGGGGTGGTGCAGCGCTACTGGCGGTTGAAAATGCCCCTCATGGATGGCGAGCACGGTTCGGTATGGTTCCACAACTCGGTGCACCAATCGGATTTCTTGCTGCCAATGGGCTGTTCCTATTAATTGGCATGGAGTTAAATGAAGCAGATTTCGCAGCATGGGGCTGGCGACTCCCCTTTCTAGCCAGTGCCATTCTAGTCGGGCTCGGTCTGTGGGTACGCCTGAAGATCAACGAAACACCTGAATTTGCTCAGGCGCTGGCACAAGAGCCTCCGATCCCGGTTCCGATTGGCGAATTGTTCCGCAATCATGCACTTATCACCTTTGCCGGGACTTTTGCAGTGGTAGCCTGTTTTGCGATTTTTTACCTTGCGACTGCTTTTGCGCTTGCTCATGGCACAACTGCCCTGAAATATGATCGCGAGACTTTCCTGACCATCCAACTTGCTGCAATTCTGTTCCTGGCAGTCGGCATTATTATCTCGGGTATGCGTGCCGATGCGACCAACGCAGGACAAGTGTTAACATGGGGATGTACAGCAACCATTGGCATAGGGCTGATGTTTGGACCGCTTCTAGGTTCCGGGTCATTATGGCTGGTATGGGTAGTACTATCGCTTGCATTGTTCGTAATGGGCTTTGTTTATGGTCCGCTGGGTGCCTGGCTGCCGTCGTTGTTCCCGCCACGAGTACGCTATACAGGAGTATCAGTCGCTTTCAACGCAGGTGGCATTCTGGGCGGTGCACTTGCCCCGCTTGCTGCACAGGCACTTAACGAAATAGGTGGCACCTCAATCATCGGTTTTTACCTGACGATCGCCGGAATATTCAGTCTCGCAGGATTGATGCTGGCTCGGAGACCTGAAGTAAACAAAGCAAGCTTTGCGGATAAACATTCTTCATCCGTGCCATAAACCTGAAATATTGTCTTTACCTAACCTCCTGGATATGCTCTGTTAAGCTATGCGATAAAGATTGCACACTTGCCAGAGCAATCAAAATCATCAAGGATTTCCACTACAACCGACCTTCGGATGAAGGTAATCATAATAAACGCAACAATCTATCCACACTGGTCATTATTGTAAGTCTGATCCCCTGGCGTTTTTTAAGCACGATCAGTACCCTCTCAAGCATCGCTCATTCTGTAGCAAAAAATGATCCGATCAATGGTAAGCTGGTAATCCTCACAAATTTCTGATGATCACAGAGATAATGGAAGTACTCATCCGATTAAGTATTTGATCTCGTAGTAGTACGATGTTTTTACCCTAAAGGAGTGTGAATAATGAAAACAATCAGATTATTAAGCCTATGTTTTTCATTGAATGGCATGCTGTTCCTGATCGGTAATGTCTATGCAGTTGATTTTGGAGATATCTCAGGCGCAGCGGGAACTATACAGAAAGGAACCCAGATTTTGCAGGCTGGAGAGGCTGCGAAGTCAGCCGTACCCGGTGCGACTTCCGAAACTGGGTTGACCGGGCTATTGATGCAGCAACTCGGTATCACCCAGCCACAAGCAGAAGGTGGAGCAGGTGCACTATTTCAGTTAGCTAAATCAAGAATGTCAACAGAGGATTTTACGACACTCGGTGACGCAGTCCCTGATATGCAAAATCTGTTAGCTGCTGCCCCTGCCACAGGTACGCTTGGGGGTGGAATGATGGGAAATCTGGGCGGAATGACGGGCGACTTAGGCGCAACGGGTGGAAGCCTGCTCGGCTTAACAAATTCATTCCAGCAACTCGGCCTGGAAGCTAACATGGTGCAGAAATTCATACCCGTCGTAGTACAGTATGTTCAGGAGAGTGGCGGCAGTACTATCGCTGGCGTATTGCAATCCGCATTAACGGGCGGCATGTAATCTTTATCACTGCCCTTACAGGAATAATCCTGAAAACCGCAGTTGGACGCACCCGAGTGTATGTCTGGCGCACTGCCTGGCAAAGCGCGACGAGGCGGCAGGGTTATTCCCTTTCAGCTTTTTGCAGTCGATTTGTATGTATGTGTGAAATGATAAGGTACTTAAACGTATAAAATTACATTCGGTTGGCGTAATACTCCACGACCTGCTGCACGTCAATAGGGAAGGGGATATCTTCGGCAGTAGGCAGATGTGTAACTTTACCGGTTTTATTCTTTTCGTCCCAAAGCAGCCATTCAGGCCGGCTCAGGGGCAAATCCTGCAATGTCTCCAATACGATAGGTAGATTCATACTTTCCGGCTTGATGGTAATCTCATCACCAACCTTCATACGAATGGATGGAATGTCAACAGGTTTACCGTTCAGGCGAATATGGCGATGTGATACCAGTTGCCGTGCTGCTATGACAGTCGGTGCAAATCCGGCGCGGAATACCACATTATCGAGCCGGCGTTCCAGCAGCTGCAACAAAGTTTCGCCTGTCGGTGCGGTACTTTTACGCGCATTCAGCATCAGATGACGCAGCTGGCGCTCAGACAGACCATAATTGAAACGCAACTTCTGTTTCTCCTGCAGTTTGATACCAAAATCCGATTTCCTGCGACGTACCAATTTGGTACCATGCTGACCCGGTGGAGTCGGCCTGTTTGCGATAGTCTTACGCGATAGACCGGGCAGATCGACACCCAGTGCCCGCATGATTTTCAATCTTGGTCCCGTAAATCGTGACATAACTACTCCCCGGCTTTAATTGATGGATCGGTTGTCCGATATGACCATACCGACAGCCCTTGCTTGTATTTGTTTATATAAAACCTGATTCCACTGCCTGACCAGTTGCTTTGCCACTTCTGTAATCAGCTTCGATTCTGCATACTGCGGTGCAGTCAGCTTGTATGCAAGATCCAGCGCCAGTTTTGCCAACTCTATCGAAGGCCTGCTCGCATACTGTGCTGCTACGCAACACAGCGATGCCATCACTGCACTCGCTGTCGGCAAATCCGGGTCGAATTGTGCATCTGTTTCTACTTGTCGATTCATACAAATAATCCTATCAGACATTTAAGATAATGATAATAATTCTTATTTATTAAGTCAACTTCCAATCCTCGATCAAATCGGGCGATACGCAGAGTTCAAATGGTTGATAACCTGAAGGTGTTAAAAAATATGGTTTGCCTGATTTGCATCCAGACCTGTTAATCGACCTGTCTAAAGGGATTAGCTAGGAGGTCAGTCAAGGAATATGCTCGACTATTCCAGCGTCGTTTCGCCTTCCTGAGTAGAAAATGGGCTGTTTAATTTATGGGTTTCAAGGTGAAATTCGGGAAAAGAATCAGGATGAAAAGATAGATGGACATAAGGACGGAGCGAAGCTAAGGTTAGTTGCCAGTTTCCCATACGCAAAAAAATGGCCTGCCCAAGAGTTACCGTTCCAAAACCGGCATGCGATTTCAATGAATTCGAGTTGAAAGCTGCTATCCTGCTGCAAGACCATTGAATCCCCTCTCCACTCAAAATCTGATTGGCTTCGTCCCATAAACGCAAAAAAGCAAACCCGAGACGGTGGTCAGGATCGACATAAATATCGAAATCCCAGGCAGCGCTGTCAGCAGGCAACGGTACAAATCTTGCCCGTACTTCATCTTCCTGATAATAGCCGAGCATCAGCCAAATGAAGCCGACAAACTTCTCATCCTTAAAAGCCACCAGGCATAGAGCACCACTCTTGAAGCGTTCCTGGATTACCGAAAGGGGACGTGGAAAAAATTGTATTACTGGATCTTGTGCATCTATTGGTCTGATTACAATTTTTCTTCCTCTATTTGGGGTCAATAATGGTCGACTGCTAACCGGTTGTGCAATCAGATAATACTTGTAAAGACGGATATTCCGATGAGATATTTTCACCAGAAATCTGTTTAGAATGAAAAGCCCGGTATTGAACCACCCTATCTGGGATGACAATTGATTGATACGTTTACAGGCTTTGATCATATTACCAAGCACAGACATTACCGATCCAATCCAGCAGGAGAATTAAAATCCAAGTAGTTATTATTGTAAATAGTTGATTTTATGAAAGTATAACCTGACATACAGAACACTATTCAATCAGATTAAATATTTATCAATCTGGGAATTTAATTTATTTTCTCATCATGAGAAAGGCATTATGTACTTACCTGACAGCAAAACAAGATGCGTATCTTATATTGGGGCGAATAATCGGCAAATCACAAGTAAACGTGCCTATCACCATGTATAAAGTTATCAGCCTATCCTGCTTTTATTCTAAGTAAATTTCCCTTTCATCCATTTATCCATAATGACGACGGCAGTCAGATCACCGGTAACGTTGATAGCTGTGCGGCACATGTCGAGAATACGATCAACACCAAGAATGATGCCGATCCCGGCAGGTGGTACGCCGATACCTGACAAAATAGTCGCCAGTACGACAATACCGACACCCGGTGTAGCAGGTGTGCCGATCGAAGCACCAACCGTGGTGCATAACAGCAAAATCATCTCTGTGAAACTCAGGTCCACATTAAGGAAACTCTGATTAATTCGCTCACGATTTTTTGCGATAATTCGGTAACCCAATAACTACGTTGAGTCACTAAGCATGCGACAATCCACCCTGGCAGAAGGCTTTGAAAAGTACCGCAAGAAGA
>JBDIVK010000025.1:0-39641 GCA_039794425.1 Nitrosomonas sp.
TATGGCACGGTCATTCGATGTTTTGTGGAAAACTATCGGCAGCATACTGCCGCTCTTCTCAGCAGGTGAATGCAGAAATTACTTCCTGAATTCAGGCTATGGACGTACTTAAATGCAGAATGCTCTAATAAATAGTTAATTGTTTTCATGCTGGATAACCAGTGTCATACAAGTGTCACGAAAAAGCAGTAATGTAACCTGACACTCAGGACCTATTCATGAACCCGCAGTATCATAATTCGAGCAATCATCAATCCGAACGTGATGGAATAGAAGCTTACGCTGCATTGTTGCAGGAGTTGGAAACATTACGGCATGAATTGATGGTGGCAGAAAGCCAATTTGCTGCAATCCTGAAACAAATTGATGAACGCCATAAAACCAGCGCTGCCAATCTGATTCACTATCTGGGCTTGCGGCGGCGTGATGCACGTCCGCTACAGGTGAAATTGGCAGCGGCCGGGTTGTCTTCTATGGGGCGTGCAGAGTCGCATGTCCTGAGTAATTTGAATGCCATCATGGTGTTATTGCAGCGTGCACTGGGCAGACAGGTGCAAGAAGTGTCTTCGACCGTGGTTACTGCTGCGGTCAACGGCGCTACTTTATTGAAAAATAATACCAACAGGCTGCTGGGTGATCCACCTCCCGAGCGATGGGCGCGTATCATGGTAACGTTGCCTACTGAAGCGGCCAGTAATTATCAATTGATCAAGGCTATGTTAGTGGAAGGGATGGATTGTGCCCGGATCAATTGCGCGCATGACAATCCAGCTATATGGTCGGAAATGATCACATATATCAAGCGGGCATCCTGTGAGATCGGGCGTCCTTGCCGTATTCTGATGGATCTCGCTGGTCCTAAGTTGCGCACCGGGCAGATTGCATTGCGGCTTGGCGTCGTCAAGTGGCATCCGCATCGCGATGTTTACGGTAATCCAATTGCGCCGGCTCGCATCTGGCTACATCCAGAACATGACTCTGCTTCTTTTCCGGCATCTGCGGATGCGCATTTGCCGATTAAGGGTGACTGGCTGCAACAACTGGTTCCGTACGACACGATAGAGTTTAGCGACGCAAGAGGCGCAGACCGCCTACTGCGAGTAACAGAGCGGGTTGGGTCGGGTTTCTGGGCTGAGTGTAACAAAACAACCTATGTCAAATCGGGTATCAGACTCAACTTGGCGCGTAAATCTGTTTCGGGATCTATTTCGGGAAAATCACATGTCATTAATACCGGGGAAGTGGGCAACTTGCCGGGGAAACCTGAGGTCATCCGGTTGAAACGCGGTGATTATCTGGTACTGACACGTGAACAGATTCCCGGGCGGCCGGCGCAACTGGAACCAAATGGTTGCATACTTTTTCCAGCGAGTATCGCTTGCTCAATGCCTGAAATTTTTGATCAGGCCAGACCAGGAGAACGCATCCTGTTTGATGATGGATTGATCGGCGGCGTGATGCGTAATGTCAGTGCCAGCAATATCCTGATCGAGATTACTGAAGCACGTGATACCGGCGAAAAATTGCTGGCCGATAAAGGGATCAATCTACCGGATACTAAGTTGGAGATGAGTGGGCTGACGGTAAATGATATCGCCCACTTGGAATTCGTCGTGCGTCACGCGGATATCGTCGGGCTCTCCTTTGTGCACCATCCTGCTGATGTTGAACTGTTGCAGGAACACCTCAGACAACTGGGTGCTCAGAAGCTGGGTATCGTGATCAAAATCGAAACGCGTGCCGCATTTGAGCAATTGCCGGAGATTTTACTTACGCTACTGCGCTGGCCGATAGTTGGCGTGATGATTGCACGTGGTGACTTGGCGGTGGAATGCGGTTATGAGCGTTTGGCTGAATTGCAGGAAGAAATTCTGTGGTTGTCTGAAGCCGCGCACATACCGGTCGTTTGGGCAACGCAGGTTCTGGAAACTTTGGCCAAGCGTGGCAAGCCTAGCCGTGCCGAAGTGACCGATGCTGCTATGAGCGAAAGAGCCGAATGTGTCATGCTCAATAAAGGAGCGCATATTATCCGGGCCATTCAGATGCTGGATAACATATTACGGCGTATGCAGGAACATCAGCAGAAAAAAAGCGCACTGTTGAGGCGCTTACGCTGGTAGCAACCATCAAGCAGAGTCCAGGAAAATCGGGAGCAGGTATCGTGGATCTGGGGCTATGGTTTAGTGCCGCTGCTATTAGTCGTTTTCTGATGCTGTAGTGTCGACAGTCGTTGATCCAGCCATTGATCGATTTTTCCCAGGAGCATGTGTCGTAGCGATTCGGATGAAAACAGATGCTGATGATGGTTCAGTTCCGGTAGGGATAACAGTGTGTTGTCGGGATGTGTGTGTAAAGTAGCCCGGGCAAAATCCTGGCTGCCCCAGGACGGGGTGATGGGATCATGGCCTGAATAAATCAGGTAATACGGTGTAGTGAATCCGCTCATGTAACGACGAAAGCGAACGATTTCCGCCTCGATTCCTTTTACGTAGCGCAGCAGGTTGCGATGGATAATCCAACCATCCATGCGGATGCGTATCTTTTCCTCTTCACTATCGGTGAGATAATCCACGATCCAGTCCGGCGAAATGGGGGTGAACAGCTGTCGTAGACCAGGCCAGGAAAAAAACTCGAACAGACCATCGAATAATGGCACGGTGATGAGAGAGACAATCTGATTCATGATCAGCAACGGTAAAGGCTCGTCCTGTGGATTCAGAAAATGTTCCTTGGCATGAAATGACAGCTTGATGATCGGATTGGCCAGCCAGCCGCGCCAACCCGGCACTTCAGTGACGGAAAAGGCCGGGGCGAGCAATATGATGCCCTGTATCTGTGTTGCCGGATCATACCTGCTTCCCATTGCATGTAAATAAGAGGCGGCAACCAGAGAACCCAGGCTATGGGAAATGATGAATACCGGTTTTTCCGGTTGGCCCTGCTCATTGCACAGAGTGATAAAACGACGTAGTGCCCGGTCCATATCCTGGCGCATCGGTTCCAGATCGTACAGTGGGGTTTGTGTCAGATAAGCATCACTGACTTCCTGTCGGGTAGCGCCGGTAATCAATGCTTGATCTGCTGCTTTCAGGATCGGATTGGAGAGACCATGTGCATAGAGATCGAATCCTGCCACGATGAATCGCCGGGCAAAATAATGTGCAATTTCACTATAACGACCTATGTATTCATTCATTCCATGAACCAATAGCACACAGGCTGGCGCATCGTTGGGTTCAGGTGGTAACAGTACTCGCAGGATCAGGGAGTTGGTATTGTTTATCTGATTGACATGAATTTCCTCTCCCCAGCGCGGATAGGGTTGAGTAACAGACTGTTGATGCATGCAACCGGGCAGTATGACCAGCATCAGCAATATGAGTATGCAGGTAGTGGTACGACGCATGTTGGGCTTTTCTTCTTTACACAGTTTATTTAACAAATAGATTGTACTTTTAACAACTATGCATTCAGTATATTTTGATACTGGATTTATCATTCACTTACTCACTCTATCTTCAAATCCACTTTATTTGGGCATGTAGTCATGTCAGGTTGATCAATGCCCCGGGTTATCCGGAATGAGTGATGCAGAATCATATGTCTGCAACATACCTTGCGTATGCTCGGAATCCTCTTAAATATGAGGAATCCCATGATGCTATCAAAATACTACCGAATTAATCTGTTTACCGGCTTGGTGATGCTGACATTGAGCATGTATAACCATACTCATGCCAATACGAAGCCGTATCGTATCAGTATCGAACCGATCGGCACCTATGCCAGCGGTATCTTCAATGCCAGTGCTGCTGAGATCGTCGCACATGACGCGCAAACCCAGCGTCTGTTCACAGTCAATGCAGAGAGTGGCAAGATCGATGTGTTGGATATCCGTAACCCCTCATTACCAACGTTGCTGCTTTCCATCGATGTGTCACCATGGGGAGGTACTGCCAACAGTGTTGCAAGCCACAAAGGCGTGATAGCTGTAGCAGTGGAAAACGAGGTACGTACCGACAATGGACAGGTGGTGTTTTTCAATACCAACGGTGAGTTTCTTGCTGCAGTCGAAGTTGGCCCGCTGCCCGATATGCTTACTTTTACTCCCAATGGCCGGCACGTGCTGGTGGCTAACGAAGGTGAACCGAGTGATGACTATTTGATCGATCCGGAAGGGTCAGTCAGTATCATTGACTTGCCGGGCAATGTGCATCGCCTGACTCAGGCACATGTACGTACCGCTGATTTCAAAAAGTTTAACGCAGCAAAGTTGGATGACTCAATGCGTATTTTCGGGCCGAATGCAACCGTCGCACAGGATCTGGAGCCGGAGTACATTACTGTCGATAAACGCTCACGTACCGCCTGGGTCACTTTGCAGGAAAACAATGCTATCGCAGTATTGGATATCAGATCTGGCGAATTTGTTTCACTGCACGGACTGGGCTTCAAGGATCATTTGCTGGCAGGGCAGGGACTCGATCCCAGCGATCAGGACAGTAAAATCGCTATTCGTAACTGGCCGGTACTCGGCGTGTACCAGCCGGATGCCATTGCCAGCTATCATTACCGAGGGCACACTTATCTGGTGACCGCCAATGAGGGAGATGCACGTGATTATCCGGGTTACAGTGAAGAAAGCCGGTTTCGTGCGCTGAGTGGCAATATACCGATCTGTGATGATTCTCCGCGGCTCCAGGCTTTTTTTGCCAATAATGACAGAGGTATTACGACTCCGGAGCAGTTGCGGGATAATGTCGATGGCATGGGTCGCCTGACAGTGACAACGGCAACCGGCTTACGGCCAGACGGCAGTTGCTATGAAGATATTTATGCGTTTGGTGCACGTTCTTTTTCGATCTGGCGTGATGACCTGACTCTGGTTTACGACAGTGGTGAAGATTTCGAGCTCATTACTGCTGCTGCATACCCGCAATTCTTCAATTCCAATCATGAGGAAAATAATTTCGATAACCGCAGTGATAACAAAGGTCCGGAACCTGAAGGAGTTACAGTAGCTCAGTTATGGGGCCGTACGTTTGCCTTTGTTGGATTGGAGCGGATAGGTGGTGTCATGATCTATGACATCAGCGATCCTTATGCGCCAACATTTGTGCAATATCTCAATAACCGTGATTTCAATGCCGATCCTGGTACCGCAGAGGCAGGTGATCTCGGGGCTGAAGGGCTGATAGTGATTGAAGCGGGAAAAAGCCCGATTCCCGGTGTACCCCTACTGGTAGTAGCCAATGAAGTCAGTGGAACTACCACGATATTTCGTATCAATCGTGGTGATCGGGTTCGCAGGCAGTAAAAATCATCTTATCTTTTATTTTGAGTACATGGGGCAGCCAGGAGGCTGGTTGCCCTGTTTGTTTTGTAGAGCGCTGTAAATGGTCATTGGTGCGGAAGGGAACATGGTCAGTCGGCGGTAAACTGTCGTCTCATGATTTTTGGTCTTTATTTTATTGCTGATTAATACTATTCTGATAAATCATTCCATTAGAAAGCCCTGCAACTGGCTTGGTATCCGCTTGACTTTAATAAGGAACAAAGTCGGGCAACTATTCTGCTGACGGTGATGTCAGTAATCGTTTGCCCGATGTATCGGATCTTATTTCTAACACTCAAGAGGAGGTAGAAGCAATGATGAATTCTTTCGACCAACCCACAGATTTAGACCGTAGAGTGTTTATCAAAGGAGTGGGTTATGTGAGCCTTGGGTTCATATTTTCCACTCTGTTCGGTGGTTGCGAATCTCTCGCCGAGCAGATCAGAAACAGGCCCGTTCGGCGTAGATTGCGTACCGGTTCAGCAGAAGTGGATGCCGCCATTGCCATCTACAAGGATGCCGTCAATAAGATGAAGGCATTGCCTGCCAGTGATCCGCGCAGCTGGGCTGCTCAGGCTGCGTTACACGGGACCGTTTCTGGTGGCTTCAACTTCTGTCAGCATGGCACCAGCCATTTCTTTTCCTGGCATCGGGCATACGTGCTCTACTTCGAACAGATCTGCCGGGAGTTGACCGGGGAGAAAACATTTGGATTGCCCTACTGGAACTGGAATCAGAATCCTGCAATCCATCCGGAATTTATCGATACCACCAGCGCATTGTTTCACCCTCGTACCAATACCAGCGTAGCAGGTAATCCAGCGTTTACGAATGCCATCTTAAACCCGATTTTTGCAGATGGTAATTTTTTCACTTTCAGCTCACAGATAGAGGGTACACCGCATAATACGGCACATGTGGTCATAGGAGGTGACATGGTGACAGGGGGATCACCACTCGATCCGGTATTCTGGATGCATCATTGTATGGTCGATTATTGCTGGGCGAAATGGAATATCGAGCTGGAGAACGATAATCCGAACGATCCAGCCTGGACCGATACTGCCTGGGATCACTTTGTGAACGGGAAAGGAGACCCGGTCGGTGTGACGGCTGGAATTACCACGTTGATGCCTTTGCTCAGTTATCGCTATGAAACCAGTACCATAGGGGGGGTGCGTGCTGTCACGGATCTGACCGCAGTCAGCTCGGCGGAATTGGCCAGGATCGAGAAGCGCTTGAAAGACGGGGCTGATATTCGTTTTGATGTCAGAAAACGCGTTCCTCTGATAAGAGGAGCCCGGCTTCTCATCGCAGAGCCTTTGTCCGTGAGAGCGCCGGTATCCGCGGATGACTTTACGATGCTGATTGAAACGGACCAGCGCAACGAGCAAGTATTTGTGAATATCCAGTATGCACGATTACCGGCAGTCAATGATTTTTTCATCCGTGCTTTTATCAATTTACCGACAGCTCATGCACAAACGTCCACGGATGATATCCACTATGCCGGCAGTTTCGCTTTTTTTGGCACACATACCGGTGCCCAGGGGAACCGTCATGAAAAGACAGATTTTCTGGTCAATGTGACAGATACACTGCAAAAGCTCAGACGTGCGGGAGAATTGCGTGCCGGTGAACCAATCACGGTGCAACTGGTTACAGTACCGGTAACCGCATCATTCATGCACCCTGAGACAGAGCTTGTACTGGAAGGGATTGATTTGATCGTTACGCCGGTAATTGTTCGTTCCAAATAATAATCCGGCCAGCATCAATGTGTCGTGGAAACCAATATGATCAGAGGCAAGCGAAAATATCGAAACCGTTGCCGGGTGGTTTGCCTGTTGTTGGTATGTTTAAGTAATGCATGTGCCAATGACACCATGGTTACTCATGATGATACCGGATCAATCATTGCAAACGGCTATGAGTTGAATCTCGCGACCACCAGAACGGTTGTGCAGACGATTGGTTCGGAAGTGGCGCCGCAGACGAAAAAGTTTGTGCAGATTGAGGTGACGGAAGTCATCAATCTGCAGAAAATTCCACTGTCCTTCAGCGTGCACTATCAGTCCGTACAAGGAGAAAGGATTCTTTTGGGCACGTTTTCCCTGTTTCCACCTGATAATCCCGGAAACTTCATCGTTGCGACCCAGGGTAAGCTCAGGATCGGCGGGATGATCATCGTGTCGATGATCCCTTTGGAGGAAGTGCGTGACCCGGAAGCCATACAGGTACGGTTGAAGCGTATTTCATTTATAGGGGATTGACCGTTTGCTGGTGTCCTTCTTGTCGCGTCTTTATTCGGCAACGCCCTGGTTTTCGCCAGCGCATGTTTGACGGCATATTGGATTCTCTATACATTCTAAGGAGTGGGGAATGATGTATTGCTGCAATCAAGTGGATTCCTGATTTTTGTTTGCCGGAGGGATGTTTTCTTCCCCTGATCGCCCTTCTTACCAACAGGAAACGGAGGTATCGAAATGTTTTCCTTAAAGAACAGCTTTACCGTCAGATGGACTTTCACAGCTTGTGCTGCGTTGTCCATGACTTTGCTTGCCTTACCTGCTTATTCTGAGGATAGCGGCAAATTATCTGGTGGGGAAAGCGTCTATGCCAAAATATGCGGCCATTGTCACGATGTCGGCATCGGTCCGGTCATCAAGGGGAGGCAGTTACCGCCCGAGTATATCAGCTATGTCGTGCGACACGGACTCCGTGCCATGCCGGCTTTCCCGGAGCCTTACATCAGTAATGAAGACCTGCAGTATCTCGGACAGTATGTCCAGCAATCTGTTCTTGAAAAGCAGTGAGGAAGAACCATGAATATTCAACGTCGCTTGCTACTCAAGAGTATGGTTCTGGGCGGTATTTCGAGTCTGGGAGTGGTCAGAACGGGGATGGTCTTAGCAGATGGGCCGATCGATATTGCGGAATCGATTCCGATTCTGCTGTTGGTCAACGAAGAGACAAGGTATTCAGTTTTTTGCCAGGGGGTGCAAGCCGCTGTTGGACAGGGTTCATTGCAGGTATGTATTACCGATCTGGGAACGGGTTTTCTTTCATTATTGCAAGATCATATCCGGAGCGGGCAGGGCAGACGCATCGTCGGTCTGGTGGATGACGCGAGCGGTACGCTTATCGTCGACCTGGCGCGTACTGCAGGTGTTCGTATGCATTGGTTGGGACAACATACAACCAGTCTGAATCAATCCCGGCATCGGTTACTCAGCAGTCAGGCTGCCGGTGATCGTGAAGCCTTATTCGGCTATCGGTTAGTTGCGCAAAGTACAGGAGAGGAAGCGGTGTCTTCTTATGGATTCGTTTCGTATTCGTATGATGGAATCGATGCGACTGATCAGCAATGGGCTGCAGAACTTGGGTTCATGCTGGTCGCTACTGGTCAGATAACCTCTGCCCTACCTCGAGTTGCCGGGTTAGCGCCGCTTACTGGTCATTTTATTTCATTCGCCTTTGAAATTTGAGGAGTCTTCGATATGAGCGCGCAAAGATCCGATGTACTTCCCCGTAGGGTTACTCAGCAGGAATTTCAGAAAGCTATCGAAAAGTTTCGCAAGTTGCTGGGCGATGAAAATGTGCTAACCAGGCCTGAACAGCTGATTTCCTATATGAAAATCATGATGCCGGTAGATGAGGCTGAACATGCGCCTTCTGCCGCGCTGGTTGCGACCACTGTGGAGCAGATACAAGAGATTGTCAGAATTTGTAACGAACACAGAATCCCAATATGGACGATTTCCACCGGTCGCAACTTCGGTTATGGTTCGGCAGCCCCACATCATCGTGGCCAGGTGATTCTTGACCTGAAGAAGATGAACAAGATCATTCATGTCGATCCGGAGTTATGTACCGCTTTGGTTGAGCCAGGGGTGACCTATGGTCAGTTGTATGATTACCTCCAGGAAAACAACCTGCCGCTGATGCTGTCATTCTCTGCGCCATCAGTGATTGCCGGCCCGCTTGGTAACACTATGGATCGTGGTGTAGGTTATACGCCTTACGGCGAACATTTCATGATGCAGTGTGGCATGGAACTGGTGCTGGCCAACGGTGAAGTGTTACGAACCGGTATGGGGAGCGTCAAAGGCGACAAGGCCTGGCAGGTTTTCAAATGGGGTTACGGCCCGACTCTGGACGGTATGTTTACCCAGGCCAACTATGGCATTTGCACCAAGATGGGCTTCTGGCTGATGCCAAAGCCGCCGGTGATCAAGCCGTTCGAGATCAAGTACGAGCATGAGTCCGATATTGCTGATATCGTTGAATTACTGCGCCCACTGCGCATTGCCCAGATTATCCCCAACTCGGTAGTGATTGCCAATGTCCTGTGGGAGGCGGGTAGCGCCAATGTGCGCCGTTCAGAGTACATGACCGGGCGCGGCGCAACACCGGATTCGGTACTCAGGCAGATTCAGAAAGACAAGAATCTGGGTGCCTGGAACGTCTATGCCGCGTTGTATGGTACTCAAGAGCAGGTCGACGTTAACTGGAAGATTGTCACCGATGTGATCAGGAAATCGGGCAAGGGCACGATTGTCACCCAGGAAGAGGCAGGAAACACTCAGCCGTTCAAGTACCGTGCTGAGCTGATGTCTGGTGTGCCCAATTTGCAAGAGTTTGGTTTATATAACTGGCGTGGGGGTGGCGGTTCCATGTGGTTTGCGCCAGTCAGTCAGGCCCGCGGTAGCGAGTGTGACAAGCAAAAGACACTTGCCAGAAAAATTCTCAATAAGCATGGCTTGGACTATGTGGGGGAATTCATTGTCGGCTGGCGTGACATGCATCATGTCATTGATGTACTGTATGATCGTACCAATCCTGAAGAAACCAAGGCCGCTTATGAGTGTTTTCATGAATTGCTTGATGAATTCGAGCAACAGGGTTACGCCGTATACCGTGTCAATACTGCATTCATGCAGCGCGTTGCCCAAAGCTACGGTCCGGTCAAGCGCCGGGTCGAACACGCAATCAAACGAGCACTCGACCCGAACAATATTCTGGCACCGGGTAAATCCGGAATCGACCTGGATACTTTCAAGGGTGAGTAGATGTAATATCTCTTCCGAGCACGCGCCTTGACAGTCTGGAGATACGCTGGTTGGAGCGAAAATCATTCAATGTCATTCCATAACCGTAGAGACCATGAAAGTGCCCGCTTACTGGATCAATCATGTGCTCACGCAGATGGCTTTCCTGCACGAAGCCGAGCGCCAGCCCGTTTTGCCGGGATGATACATTGTCTTCATAAATAACAGCGGTCAGCTTGTTCAAATACACTTTATTGAAGGCATAATCCAATACTAGCAGCGTGGCCTCGAGCCCGATACCGCGTGTATGGTTTTTCGGGTCAGGTAATCCAATGAGAAATTCGGCACGTCGATGAGGAAATTGGATTTCGACCAGATTTGCAATCCCGACAGGCTGATTAGTGCTTTTCCTGATGATAATCCAGTCAACCGATCTGGACTGACAGGGATGCATCTCATGTGCTTGGCGTAGTTTGGCAGCCAGTTCCTCGATACGTTGGTGGCGGGGGATATAGTGATTATATTGCGCCATGAAAATGGCGTTCTGATAGCATTGACGAAGATAAACGGCATCTTCCTCATGGTAACGGCGCAAATGAAGCTGCTTTCCATCGAGTGGTGCGAGCCAGATCGGATCGACTTCTGTATGATTCCAGACAGCCTTTGTAAAACCGGGACGGAGGTCGATTGCTTTGCGGAAACAATCTCTCGCTTCACTGATCTGACCCAGGATTTTCAGAGCTTGGCCCAGGTTGTTGTATGCTTCGGGATAATTTGCCTGCAGCGCGAGTGCACGCCGATAGCAAGTCACTGCTTCTTCTGTCTGGTTCAGTTTCTGCAGTGCATTGCCCAGATTATTCAGAGCATGAGGATAATTGGGGTGGAGTGATAAGGCTTTACGGAAGCTTTCGGCAGCGGCCTCCGCACGGTTTTGTGACAGATAGGCGTTACCCAGGATGTTGTAGACTTCTGCACGATTGGCGTCCAGCGCGAGTGAGCGCTGGCAACAGGTGATCGCCTCGTCGATGTGGCCTTGCTCCCATAAGGCGTTGCCGTAATTACTCAGAAAATCGGCACGCGCTGGTGCGGCGGCAATTGCTCTGGAAAAATAATCATTTGCCATCTCATACCGTCTGGTTTGCGCGTAGATGATAGCAAGCAGATGCAGCGCATCGGACTGGTCAGGGATGAGGGCACATACCTTGAGACAGCAGGTTTCTGACTCATGAAGCCGACCAGCCTGGTGATGACGAACCGCCTCCTGCAGGATTTCTGCATACCGGGCAGGTTTCATCGCTTTTCTCCAACAAATCTTCCGGCGATGAACCCTGCTCTCGATTGAACGATTTCCGGGATGCGCACTTTCAAACGATGATCGGACCGGGATCGGTTATACCGACAATTACTACCTCATCGGTGATGAAGGGTGGGTGGTAATAAAACGAAGGAAAGACGGTAGCCGGATTATAGGTGGTGAAATTCAGTGTCGTATCGTCACTGATCCCCGCGTAAGCATTGCCTGCTGTATCCACAATCACACCGCTCTCCATTTGTATGAAGTAATTATTATCGATCAGTAAATCATCTCCTGGATCGATATACACGCTATTGTCCCAAAACGTCACCTGATCGGTATTGGTCACATTGATGATACGGGTGTCCGTCCCATCACTATTACTGATGATGATATCGCCACTACCGGCGGTAACCTGATCATCGAACCAGAGAGCAATGTCTCCATAAAATTCAAAATGAGCATCATCCCACGGATAACTATCGATCAATACAGGTGGGAACGTATCTTCAATGACAGCAAAACTGAGTGTAGTATCATCGCTGATACCCGTAAAGGCATTTCCCGCCCTATCCGTTATTGCACCTTCTTCGATCTGGATACTATAAGTTGTATTGGGGATCAGGTCCTGAGCCGGATCGATTGTCACCGATTTGCTTCCGTTAAATTGTACCTGATCGGTATCATTGACCGAGATGGTACGAGTATCCACGCCGTTACTGAGAACGATATTACCGTCACCCGCTATGACCGATTCATTGAAATGCAGGATGATATTACTGTCAGCTTCGAAATCTGCCGCACCATCCACCGGGAAGCTACTCCTCAGTAATGGATTAGAGGGGATAGTCGTAAAGTTGAGTGTGGTATCGTCATGGATCCCTGCAAATGGATTCCCTGCCAGATCGATAACCGTACCCTCGTCGATCTGGATGCTGTAGGCCGTATTGGGAACCAGATCATCCGTTGGATTGATGGTGATGAAATTGCTGTTGAATTTGCTGAAGGTGACCTGGCTGCTATCGTTGATATCGATGGTGCGGGTATCCGTTCCGTTGCTGATGACGATGTTACCGTTGCCTGCTTGAATGGCTTCGTTGAAAAAAAGTGTAATATCGTTATCCACCTGGAATCCTGCGATATCGTTCTCCAGATTACTGCCCTGCAACACCGGATCCGAGGGGATGGTCGTGAAATTGAGCGTGGTATCGTCATGGATACCCGTAAACGGATTACCCGCCAGATCGATAACTATGCCTTCGTCAATCCGGACGCTGTAGGTCGTGTGAGGAATCAGATCTTCTGTCAGATCGATGATAATGCTGCTGTATCCATCAAAAATGACCTGGCTGGTATCATTTACGTTGACGGTACGGGTGTCCGTTCCATTGCTGATGACGATGCTACCGTTGCCTACTTGAACGGCTTCGTTGAAATAGAGATTAATGTTGCTGTCTACCTGGAATTCCGTGGCATCATTCCAAGGATAGCTACCCCACAGCAGCGGATTGGAGGGAATGGTCGTGAAACTGAGCGTCGTATCATCCTGGATACCCGCATAAGTATGGCCAGCCAGATCGGTAATTGCGCCTTCAGCAATTTGGATACTATAAGTTGTATCAGGAATCAGGTCGTCCGTCGGATCGATGATAACTGTATTGCCAGATTTACTGAGGGTAACCTGGCTGCTATCGGTGATATCGATAATCCGCGTATCCGAACCGTTACTGATGACGATATCGCCGCTGCCTGCTTGAACGGCTTCGTTAAAATATAATTCGATATTGCTGTCTACCTGGAATTCGGTGGCATTATCCAAAAGATTGCTGTATTGCAGCAGTGGGTTAGAGGGAATGGTTGTGAAATTAAGCGCTGCGTCGTCATGGGTACCTGTGTAAACGTGGCCCGCCAGATCAGTGATGACGCCACTGGCTATCTGGATGCTGTAAGTCGTATTGGGTTGCAGATCCTCGGTGGGATTGATGATCACACTGCCGTATTCGGTAAATGTCACCTGGCTGGCATCGTTCACGTCGATAGTACGGCTATCCGATCTACTCTGGATGAGGATATCGCCCCTGCCAGCTTTTACAGGTTCATTAAAATATAGTTCGATGTTGCTGTCTACCTGAAACGCTCTGTAGCTATCCCATGGATAACTGTCCCACAGCAGGGGATTGGAAGAAATGGTCGTGAAGCTGAGCGTCGTATCGTCATGGATGCCTGCGTAAACGTGGCCCGCCAGATCAGTGATGACGCCACTGGCTATCTGGATGCTGTAAGTCGTATTGGGTTGCAGATCCTCGATGGGACTGATGATCACCCTGCCATATTCGTCAAATATCACCTGGCTGGCATCATTCACATCGATGATGCGTGTATCTGATTCGTTGCTGATGATGATATTGCCATTACCTGCCTTGACGGCTTCATCGAAATGCAATTCGATGTTGCTGTCCACCTGAAATTCTGCAGAACCACTCCAGGGATTGCTGTCCCACAACAACGGATTGGAGGTGGTCGTGAAGTTGAGCGTGGTATCATCGTGGATACCTGCATATGGGTTACCTGCCAGATCAGTGATTACGCCTTCGGCAATCTGGATGCTGTAGGTCGTATTGGGGATCAGATCCTCTGCTGGATCAACAATAATTGTATTACCGGATTTGGAGTTATTGAAGATCACCTGGCTGCTATCGTTGATATCGATGAAACGCGTATCTGTTTCGCTGCTGATAATGATTTCGCCGCTCCCTGCAGTTACGGCTTCATCGAAGTATAAAATGATATTGTCGTGGTCCTTTAATGTTGTCGTATCACTTCCCGGATAACTGGATATGAGTGTTGGGGCGATATTATCGATTTGTGCAGGAGCGATTACAAAGCTCTGGGTGGCGGAAACACTGGCGCCATGAACATCGACTACATCATAATGCAATTCAACTATGCCGCTATAATCAGCATCGGGCGTGAATAACCAACCCTCGGCCGTTTTTGTCAACGTACCGTTAGTAGCAGTCAGGCCGGAAGCGGAAAGCGTATCGCCATCGGCATCAGTAAACCCTGTCAACAGATCACTGGCGAGAATGGTGTAAGGAGCATTTGCAGTACCATCAGCCAATTCCGCTACCGTTCCGGTCAACTCAGGCGGATTATTGATACCGCTTAATTTTACTGTCGCGGTCGCCCAACTGAGCGGACCTACTCCTTTACGCATTGCGTAGACAAATGTATCGAGCAGATGCTGCCCTTCTTCCAAAGCCCGCAGCTCGGCTTGCAGAGTAGGTGTCAGGGTATAGGCAACCTTTCCTTCGTCAGTGATCCAGATTTGAGCACCTTTTTTGCTCCAATTCACACTCCCGACAGTATCTTGCTTTAGCAAGCCCAAAGGGTTGCCGGATTCATCATCACCCTCGTCGAGAGACCACAGTGTCTTGCCTCTGCCACCCGGATCATTCGCCAGCACATCCAACACAAAAGTGCCTGCTTCGCCTGTTGTTAAATCTTCAAATACATCATCCCGAGCTTTGGAGTGCTTGGCAAATGCAGTCTTTTTTACCAGCCTATTGATAACATTGGTACCGGTTGCCATGATATTTATCCCTTATAAATAAAGTGAAAGCGATTTATAAATATAAAAGGCAGGACAAAATAATCTGTGGTAAAACTCACAAAACAGATTTTAAGTAGGGCAGTGTGACATGATTATTAACCATATATGACTATATTTTATGCTTTTTTAATCATTTGATTCCACAATGAGTTGAGATGTATTAAAGCTGACTGTAATACACGTCCCTGTGGATCCATCTGATCTTATGGATAGTTTTCCGTCATTGGCCAGCAGGATATCCTGGACAATTGCCAGACCGATCCCATGCCCCGGTACCGATTGATCTGCACGTACACCGCGTTGCAGAATGCCAGTGATTGCTTCCTGTCTGATGCCAGGGCCGTCATCTTCTATTTCGATGTGTATCTGATCGGTTTGACAGCGTGCTGAGATGACTATGGAATCATGGCACCATTTGAAAGCGTTATCGATCAGATTGCCGAGTAATTCCATGAGATCACCTTCATTGATCTGGATACGTAGTTCTGGGTTTATCTGGATGGTTATCTGCGGTTGTTTGGTGTAATGGGCGCGGCTGACGGCATGGACTATCTTCTCAATGACCGGGCGCAGCAGAATCAGGCGTGATCCGGGTGAGCGGCCGACAGTGGCTGCCCGCCGCAACTGATAATGAACGATATGGTTCATCCGGTTGACCTGTTCCGCCAGAAGCGATTGCAGTTTTGTCGTATCCGTTTCAGTTTTGATTGCGCCTTGCAGAATAGCCAGGGGAGTTTTGAGACTGTGGGCCAGATCGGCCAATGCGTGACGATAACGTTGCTGATGTTTTCGTTCATGGCTGATCAGAGAATTGATATTGTCAGTCAGTCTCTTCAGCTCGACCGGATAAACACCATCGAGATTTTCCTGCAGACCCGATTCGATACGGTTTAACTCTTTGGAGACTTTACGCATCGGTCGCAAGCCCCAATGTAAAGCAAAAGCCTGGGTAGTCAGCAGCAGGATGGCAATAGCAGCCAGCCAACCCCACAGATTCATCTGATAACGATCCATTTGGTCGTCAAACAATGTGCTATCCATCAACACATGAAATGTGAACGGGTGATTTCCGGATTGGGTCTCCCATTCAGTTTCAAAGCTGTGAATGAAATGAGGTATATCTCCAAGCAGCAATCGCTCGAATCGCTTATGACCTTGTTCCGGTTCGGTCACTGGAGGCGGGGTGAAAGGCAGCATCGAGGTGGACCGCCAGATGACCGCCCGGGTACGGTCGGTAATGAATGCGTAGGTGCCGGAGTTCAACTGATTGAGTTCCGGAAAACCCGGAAACTCGGTGGGCATGGACAGCTTGCCCGTCAGATCAACTTCGGCATCACCCATCAGCAGGTAAAGCTTACCCAGCATACGATCCTGTAGCGCGGCCAGCGCATTGTCGTGAAAAGCACGATCCAGCGTGAGTGCTGTACCGATTACGAACAGAAACAATACAATTGTCGCGCTCGATAAAATGCGCTGGTTGAGCGACATCATGATGTTTCCGATGTGTCGGTGGAGAAACGATAGCCGCGCCCCCGAATTGTTTCGATGGGATTGAGTGTGCCTGCCGGGTCGAGTTTGCGACGCAGGCGGCCGACAATGACCTCGAGCACGTTACTATCATGATCTTCGCCGTGCGGATAGAGATAATCGGTAATCGTTTGTCTGGACACTATTTTTCCCCGGTTGCGCATCAGGAGTTCGAGCAGCCGATATTCGAAAGTAGTGAGACTGATGGGATTACCATCGACTTTAACGGCCTGTGTGGCCATATCCAGAGAAATAGGGCCGAAGATGAGGGTCGAATCCGGAGTACCTGATGAACGGCGGAGCAACGCTCTGATTCTGGCCAGTAATTCTTCCATCTGGAAAGGTTTGGTCAGGTAGTCGTCAGCACCGGTTTCCAGGCCATTCACCTTATCTTCCCAACTACCTTGTGCAGTCAGTATCAGGATGGGCAGCAGACTGCCCTGTTTACGCAGGGTGGAAATGATTTCCAGTCCCGATAAGCCGGGCAACCCAAGATCAACGATTGCGGCGTCTAACGGATATTCACTGGCAATATGCAAACCCTCCCTGCCATCCGAACTGCGATCGACTACGAATCCGGCTGATTCCAGTTGCAGGCAGATTTGTTGCAACAGATGAGTTTCATCCTCGATAACCAATATCCGCATCGCTTCTTCAAGCAGGTGTGTGAATCTGCGTGCAGCTTAGCATAAGAAACTTGCCAATGCGGTTGGGTGACAGGCAGAAATCGCTTGTTTTTCCTGTCTGGACGGTTATGGTGGCGAATGGAAATATAAGAAATGAAGTACGCAACTATCCTGCTGTTACTCAAAATTGGCTTTTGGAAGATCGAGCCATATTTCTCCTGGCGTTTTTTCAACGATGATACGATGTGCTTCAAGCCGGTATATCAGATAACAATAGTGCCTGGGATTTGATAGAACCGATGGACTGAACACTACGAAATTCTCACCACCCTCGTGGCGTACCGAGCAGGTGAGTAATCCAGGATGACCTTCACGATGTATTCTGGCTCCGATTGATTGGGGGTAAGTATAATCTGTCTTGTTGGTTAAATCTGTATATTCGTGAACAACAGGCCGGAAATCCAGCAGGACTGCATTGCATGTTACCCAGTAAAGTTTGCGTTCCCCGATAACCGGTTCTGTTTCGAAGCCGGCATCGGTCAGAAAACCTCGATACCAGTGATAGACTGTTTCGTAGACCGTCGTTTCTACCGAACCACATCCATACCAAAGACCAAATGAGCCATCGGAATAGCGACTGGCCTGCCAGCTTTTGAACGGCCAGGTAATGGCATTAAACCATTCAGCATCCTCGAAGGGGCGATCGATGGCAGGTGCGTTGGATCGATAGGGTGGTGGCTTTGCCATAGCTTCCACTTGTTGGGCCAGTACCCAATCCGCGTAGTTATCCGTCAGGTCGTCAAACAGATTCTGCGATAAACTTAGAGAAACTATGTTTCGAATCAAATCTTTATGAATATCTGTCACCGTCAGGCGAGAGAATAGCTGATCCATTGCGGTTTCCAGGATTATGCACCACGGGCTCGGTCCAGGTAGGACCGCACCATCAGTAACCCGGAAAACCCCCACTCTTTAATGATTTCCACAGGCGTAAAATTATTAAACGCCCTATTGCGTGTCGACATCCAGCGATATGCCAGATCTCTGTTTCGGGGGAACAGTAAACGCAGATTCTTGTGGATGGCCAACAGGTGGCCAACGCGCTCGAACTGATCACGGCTTGTGCCGATAGGTTCTCCCTTACGATAGCGTGTCAATGCAGCACGATTACTGGTCGCGATTCCCAATAGCGCTGCCTGGTCTTCTGTTGGCAGCTTCCAGTGATCAAACAACGCCATGATCATCTTCGCCAGTACACCGCGATCCTCCGCAGCGGTAACATCTCTCTCAAGAACGGTGCCCATCCGCATCCTCCTGTCTGCTTTTACTTTGTAGCGCAAGAATATTTATTAGTATACAAAGAAACAATATTTGTTTCTATCGTAACGAAATAAATCTTGCCCGTAAGTGTTTTGTTCTAATGACGGCGGGGAAAGGTGTGGAGAGCGGGCAGTACGATAACTCTATTCGCTTCTGTTATTGTAGACTGAAAAGTTATGTAACGTTTGCTTGGATTGCTTCAGCGTGAGTGAAGTATTATGCAGACACAATGGTCCGGGAGCAGGGGAATCCAGGTTAGATTAAAAATCCAGTTGTGCTGTAAGCCGGTAGGTTGAGTTGTAGGTGTGCGGTGCGGCCGGTTGCTTTGATGGTTTCCACGCTTCAGCGTGGAAACCCGTGTCGTTGCTGTGCCGGCGGCTGGTATGCCCCGCTGGAGCGGAGTGAGCTAAACCATCAATTATGTAAACGGGTTGGGACTAACTGCAGTTTTAGGGATAACTCTTAAATTTGAACTCATTCAGGAAAACCGGCTATGGAGAAACTGAGGCGTTTTCTGATCATTATCGGCCCTGGTATGTTGACTGCGGCCACTGGTGTGGGAGCAGGTGATCTCGCTACGGGAAGCTTTGCCGGCAGTCTTCTGGGAACGGCAATTCTGTGGGCTGTCATTGTCGGTGCCCTGCTGAAATATACGGTAACGGAAGGAATCGCGCGATGGCAGCTGGCTACCGGAACCACTCTGCTGGAAGGGCTGACGATCCACTTTGGTCGTGGTGCTGCCTGGCTGTTCCTGCCTTATCTTTTTCTATTTACCTACTTCATTGGCACGGCAATGATGAGTGCCTGTGGCGTGACATTGCATGCCATGATTCCCCTGTTTGATGATGCAGCAGACGGAAAAATTTTCTTCGGAATACTTTCCAGCATCGTTGGTCTGGCCCTGGTTTATAAGGGCGGGTATCAATTGTTTGAAAAGACAATGCAGGTATGCATTGGCATCATGTTCTTTACCGTAATTATTACTACGGCATTACTCTGGCCCGGGACGGAAATTATCCTACGGGGAATCTTCATACCCACGATTCCCGATTTTCATGGTGACGGACTGATCTGGACTGTCGCCCTGATCGGCGGTGTCGGGGGTACGGTAACGGTATTAAGTTACGGTTACTGGATCCGGGAGGAGGGCCGTACCGGCGGCAATGATATACCGATATGCCGGATCGATCTTGTGGCAGGATACGTCATGACCGCACTGTTCGGCCTGGCCATGGTCATCATAGGTAGCACTATCACCATCCAGGGTGGCGGAGCAACCCTGCTGGTCAATCTCTCCGAGCAACTTGGCACAGAGCTTGGTCCGGCGGGTAAATGGTTATTCCTCATTGGTGCGTTCGGTACCGTATTCAGCAGTCTGCTCGGTGTCTGGCAGTCTATACCCTATATCTTTACCGATACCTGGCTGCTGGCAAGCCAACCTCGCAGCCATACCGCCGCCCGCAGCACATCATTTAAAATCGGACTCGATACGCCTCTTTACCGCCGGTACATGATAGTGATTGCCTGTGTGCCCATGCTGGGGTTGTTTACCAGTTTCCATCAAGTGCAGAAATTTTATGCTGTGGCTGGTGCCTATTTTTTTCCGTTCCTGGCGATAGCGCTACTATTGCTCAACTGCCAGGCCAGGTGGGTAGGCGAGCAGTACAGATATGGTCCGCTTGCCATCATCGGCCTGATAGCCACGATTGCCCTGTTTATCTGGGCGGCGACTCATAATATCAGTACTTAGGGAACCTCTGAAACTACCTGCACAGTCTTTCTACGTTGTAAGACGGCTCAAAATACTCATTTTTGCCTACAGGTAATACGCCGGGATCGCATTTACCCGGGATGACAGCGGAACATCCGTTTGTTTTAGACACAATACTGCACCGGGCCCCACTGCCAGTTTAAATTTTTCCGGTACTGAAAAATGCCTGACCGAGTTTGAGTCTGGTGTAGCGGTTTTCTTGATTTCCACAGGATAGAGGATATTGTCCTGTTCAATCAACAGGTCGATTTCCTTCTGATCTTTATCACGGTAAAAATAAAAATAGGGTGTTTTGCCGTGATACCAATAGCTTTTGAGCAGTTCGGATACGATCCAGGTTTCCAGAATCGCCCCTGATAACGCACCGGCTTCTAACGTTTGCGGGCTTGACTACCTAGTCAAGTGGGCGCATAAATCAGTATCCAGAAAATACAGTTTCGGTGTTTTGATCAGACGATGAGTAACATTATTGTGATAAGGGGGTAACAGATATACTAAACCGGATGCCTCCAGTACTGATAACCAGGTCTTCACAGTCTTCTGATCGATATCAGCATCACGTGCCATGTCCGCATAGTTCAGCAATTGGCTGGTGCGTGCCGCAACTACCCGGACAAAATCGTAGAACGTCCTGTCATTACTGATCTGAATGGATTCTTTGATATCACGTTGAATATAGGTTTGCAGATATGAATTGTAAAAATATCTGCCGGAATATCCGGTTCAGTCACTACGCGCGGATAACTGCCCCGCCAGATAGGTTGATACAGCCCGTTCACATCCTGTTCAGGATGTGGTTTGCTGCGTGCCTGTGACAGCCAGGTCTGATCAGGCAGGAAAGGTTGTGTATGCCCGGCTTGCTGTGTAATTTCAGCAAGAGAGAAACCATTGAGCTCCAAAATTGCGACTCATCCTGCCAAACTTTCTGTGATCGAGCGCATCAGATGAAACTTTTGTGAACCCGTCAGCCAATAAGCTCCATTTTGGAGATGGTTATCCACCCGGCGTTTAAGTTCGCCAAACAGATTCGGCGCATATTGAATCTCATCAATGATGAGAGGTGGTTGATAACGCTGCAGGAATAAAGCGGGATCATGCTGCGCAAGCAGGCGTGCGTCCAGATCATCCAGACTGATATAACCCCTCCGTTTCGGCCATATGTCTGAGCAGGGTGGTCTTGCCGACCTGGCGCGGACCGGTCAGCAATAAAACCGGAAAGATCTGACTGTCAGAATTGTCGATTCAAGCGAGCGTTTAAGCATACAGGTTTATTTATCGTCTGATATGGAACTGTATTCCGCATCAGACGGAAAATAAACCCGAACTGAGTTGCAAGCTCAAGTTGCCTGAAACCGGGTCGGCATGGGCGAAGCAGCAAGCTCACTATCCATCACGGTTTCCAGGGGGTAACCATATCGGTGGTGACACATTGATGGATATCAGCGTAGAAAAATCTAATAACCCTGATTGATGTCGGGGCACGGTATTACTATCCGTGTACTTGATAAGTCACTGGTAGACGCCTGAATGTCATCAATCTGACTGGTAAAGATTATTGGCAGAACGCTACTTACTTAGGTGTATCAAGAACTATTGCATTTTTTGCCAGTATGATGTTTTAACGCTTCCGTCCAAACATCCGGGCTCCAATAAGAGCCTGGAATAGCGTTGGAGAAGTTGGAGAAGTTGGAGAACATGGATTTCAGCAATGTGGCTGGTGGAAAATTGTACTCCCTTCATCCCGGTGAGATTCTGCGGGAAGAATTTCTTATCCCGTTAAAGATCACTCCCCATGTACTTTCTCTGGCATTACAAATCTCGGTGCCCGATTGACGATATCGTACGGGAGCGCCCAGGATATGGCAGGTAGAGATATCAGTTAACAGTTATTTGTTTCCGAAATCACGTTCCAGCCAGTCATCGAGCAATGCCTTTTCGTGACGCAGGGGATCGTTGTGGTACATGGTTGTGGTTGTCAGAAAAGCCATATCGCGCAGTTTACGTTCGCCATCCTTTAAGACTACACCCTCGCTATTGGTAAGTTTGAAATGCAGATCGATACGAGGTGGATAACTATCCCGGATGATCCGTGCATCGTTTGCGAGTGGCCGCCACGGTTCAAAGTTACCGGCCATATCTATTTCCGTGATGGTGACGGTCAGATTTTGTCCGTCAGTGAAAAGGTTACTTGCGCGCATTTGAATGTGTTTTCGCAGTTCCTCGAGGTAGGCGACGCGGGTTATTTCACTGCTACCAGAATAGCTGTCTTTGACGTCGCTGAATTTCTCAGGATCAGCATATTCAACTTGAATGGAGGAGGTGGGTACAGCAGCGTGTTCTTGAGCTTCTGAAGCAGCGGCCCAAATGCTGAACACTATGAAAACCAAGACTGAAGCGAGGGCATTGTTCGAGATCATAGCACTCCTCCTTATTTGTATTCACCAGAATAGAGCCATCTCCTCTATAACCTATTGACATATTTCTAACTAGAAGGTTCATCTATTTCTGTACGAGCGATACAGAAGATATTTCAGAATCCGGCATCCGGGGATGAAGTACTTTTTATGCATAAATAATAAGCCCATGCAATCAGTATGAGCTGCAAGGGGGCGCGAATCAGAAGATAGATCGGCCCCCATTGATGTCCTCCGGGGCCGATGCCATGAAAGGCTGCGTAAATATTAGCAGGAAAGAAAGCGACGAGAATCAGGATTGCAAGTCGGGCTGCTGGCTGTTGATACGCTTGCATGAAAAGTGCGGTACCGATCAATAGCTCCACTATGCCGGTGAGGTAGATGATTGCCGATTGAAATGGTATCCAGGGTGGCAGCATTTCGATCATGCCTTCTGTTTGCACAAAGTGCCCCAGACTGAAAAATAAAAAGCATGCGCCCAGTCCCCAGCAGGCAAATTTACTGATATCCGGCGCTAAACTGCGTTTTCTGGCAACAAGATAGGCCAGAAGCAGTGGTGTTACCAAAAGGATCAGAACGATTATCGGTATAATCATCAGATTCTCAGCAAATGAGCATGCGTTGAGTAGATTATTCGCTGCAGGTCATGTTGTTTATAGCAGATTGAAACAGGCAGAAACCACAGCCGGATAGGTAACTCATCGTTCCTTTCTTTCCGGAACCTGTTGCAGCAGCTCTTCCAGTGCGCGATCCACATGATCAAGCCAGTCACCGGGGGACATTTCCTGAAAGCCGGTATCACCCCCGAAGGCGCTGGAGAATACGATATCCGGTTCGAGTTCCTGCAGCAATTTGAGGCTTGAAGCCAGCGTTTCCCGTTCGTTTGGATCGGTATAGCCGGGAATGAAGCCGGCTTTCCAGATACCACCTTCACCAAGATAAAGCGTATCACCTGTGAAAAGGTAATATTTACCGTGAGGCGAATGCACGAAAAAGCAGGTACTTCCCGGACTGTGCCCTGGCGTGGGAATCACTTCGATGTTACCCAGATGTATCTCACGCTGATCGAACAGAATATCCGGCACGAGGATACGGGCGAATTCGGCCTGTTCTCGCACATGGCCACCCAGTTTAGTACCGAAGCGCTCCCTTATCCACTTGAGTGTATCACCTACTTCGTCCCGGTGACTCAGGTACTGGTAGGCTACGCCACCCAACCTCGCCATTTTGTCTATTTCGTCCCGGCGACCAGTGTTGTAGAACAGGACATTACCATCACTTCGGGTAAGCAGATAAGCATGGGTAGTCAAACCTGGCGTCGGGTTTTCCACCGCTGTTTCCCATATATCGGGCTGAACTTGCTTCATGATTGGCTCCGTGAGTATTTAGCAGGTATTTTTTGTGACAGACACAAGCAGTTTCTGTTCCGATATACCTGACTTGTCTGCCCGATTGGAAACATATTGCCTTGATATCTCCCTTGATTGAGTCGTCAGAGTTTAAAGCCACATGCCTGTAGGTAGACAGAGATAGATCAATTAAGGGCGAAGTGATGGCTGGGGTTTCAAGTGCGGAACTGACAGGAAAGAGTTTGCCGTATAAGCTACCTAATCGTCAGTTTCCACCAGATCAAACGCGTAGAACAGTGTGCGCTGGCGTATGCTGAAATTATCATCCGAGATAATGTAAAGCCGCGTTATACCATTGCTCATACAGTATGGCGGCGATTCCTTCGAAATTATCGACCGGCATGGGTGGAGTGAGTCGTGCCAATTCATCCACGTGTAGCACACCGCCCGCTTTTAACGCATGAGCTGTGAATGTTGTAATGCGTGCCTGCATACCGATGATGGGCACATAAAAGCGTTCGAGTGCGACGAAATTACCATCGGGCAGGCGATCGAGGCCGGTCAGTGAAAAGCCAGGTGCAAGCGGATAATACGCGCCTGGTGCTACCGGTGACGTACTGTCGAGCGGCGCACGCCAGAGTGGTGTCGTTCCACCGTGGCCTTCAGCACCGACAATCAGTGCCCCCGTTTCATCTGTTGCCGATGCTTCCAAGCCGGTATTGCCGGGTAGATGTTCAACCTCTGCAAGTACCGGTCCTGCAATTGCTGCGCCGAATGAGCCGTCACGATTCAGGTCGTAGATGCGGATGCTTTGTGTTTGCTCGAATGCTACTGCAAAACGCCCATCTGGCAATTGTGTGAGCGCCTCGGCATCCCCTGCTTTTTTGCTGGCAAAGGGTACGGCCGCTTCATCGCGCATGGATGTCATACGTGCATTTGTAATACCGATGAGTGTGCCCGTATTATCCAGCACGATATACGCTTCCAACCAGGCCGCGTTGTCCGTTACAGCGATAAGGCGCCCGTCTTCCATTACTTCGAACCCGGATATTCCACCGAACATTGCTGTATCGGCACTAAGTGCCAGGCCACCACGAAAGTGCAAACGTCCTACACGCTCGACACCCAGATCAACGGGCTTTGACACAAGTGTCACCGCAACCCATCGGTTGATGATCGGTGTATCGACTACTGGAAGTGTACAACCAAGCGGCATCAGCGCAAGGCCGGTAATGACCCAACGCTTCATGCCATGATTTTTGCAGCGTGGTGCTTTATCAAACGATTAGAGTCGCGCCACAGCTTGGCCATTATTTCTCACATGGATCAGTCAACTGCTCGCCTTATTGTAGGGATAGGCTCTCCAGCGCTTTTTCATGATTCCATTTTCCATGAAAGAGACGACCTTTCTTTTCAGGAGTACGGTCGCTGGTCCAGGTAATATGCTGGCCATCAGGGGTAAATACCGGCAGGCCGTCGAACCCTTCCATGTCCGTCACTCGCACAGGTTCTTCTTTACCCTCGACATCGACGATGTAAAGCTCGAAATTCTGGTGTCCATGAACGTTGGTCGAAAAAATAATGTATTGATTCGAAGGGTGGTAAAAGGGTGCCCAGGACATTTTATTGAGGCGGGTGATCTGTTTCTGGTCCGATCCATCGATATTCATGGTAAATATTTCTGCTTCCCGACCATTTTCCGAGAAGCGGCGCCAGACAATTCTCTTCCCGTCCGGACTGAAAAATGGGCCACCATCATAGGTATTGGTATGGGTCAGTCTTTTCACGTTGGAACCATCCGCGTTCATGATGTAGATATCGATTAAAGAAGACGGATCTTTTTTGAAAAGAGCGGCTTCTTCCTCGGATAATAGCTCACTATAGGCTCTGCGATTGGAGGCAAACGCAATTAGCTTGCCATCGGGTGACCAGGAGGCTTCCGCGTCATAACCCAGCGTATTAGTGAGATTTCTGATTTTTCCACCTTCGAAGTCTGTTTCATAGATATCGTAATGTTCATCGTAATCCCAGGCATAAGACCGGCGTTCACCAGATTTCCTTTGTTCGATTTCAGCGGTCATTTTGGCTCTGGCGTCTGGATCTTCGTGCGTCGAGGAAAACAACACTTTTTCCTGGGAAGGATGTACCCATGAGCAGGTTGTTTTACCGATACCCGGGGATACCTGCTGTACTTTTCCGCTTGCCAGGTGCTTCAGATAAATCTGGTAAAAAGGATTATCTTCGGCAACTTCCGCTTGATAAACCAACCATTGCCCATCAGCACGATAATAGCCTTCTCCGGACCTGATTTCCTTGTCTGAAAGCTGATAGGCGTCGCTAATGAACCCGGTTGCACTCGCCTGGGTCATGGTAAAGAGACAGGCAGCCACCAGTAACTCTCTGGTGAATGAAAGGGTGTCAGGAAAGGTAATTATGCGGGTAAATATTTTCATTTAATTCATAGCCTCGTTGCTGAAAATTGAGATCGTTTTATTTCAACCCAAATAATTTATTGGTAAGCGCGAAATGCCGACCAATGGATTATTTGGGTTCAAGCTACTTTAAATTTAATGGGTTCCAGGTTATCAGTGTTTACCTTTTGACGGGCTTTCCATAGATCATAGTTACTTTGCAACAGAAGCCAACTTTCCGGAGATCGCCCAAGCACTTTGGAGAGCCTGATTGCCATTTCCGGTGAAATATCAGAAACGCCATTTAATAACCGATTGAATGTGCTGACAGCCACACCCAGATGTTTAGCAATCTGATTACCTGAAATATCATCAAATGGATCAATATATGTTCTTTTGATCAGTTCACCAGGATGTGGTGGGTTGTGCTGTTGAATAGTCATCAATGATAATCCTCGTAGTTAACGATATATGCATCACCATCCTCAAATCGAAAAACAATGCGCCAGTTCTTGCTTACATCGATAGCCCAAAGTCCTTTCAACTTGCCTTTCAATTCGTGAAGCCTGTAGCCTGGAATATCCATATCCTCAATAATGATCGCTGAATGCAGGAACGCCAGCCTATCGCGAATTTTTGTAGCATGGGCTGCTTGAATCCCGGATGTATCACCTGTCTTAAAAAATTTCTCAAGACCTTTATGTTTAAAGCTCTTAATCATTATGGACAAGCATGGTATCCAGTAATTCCCTGTTGCGCAACAGGCAATATCGCAATGAACTATTTTCAGCTACTGCACTCTTCACGCATAACGATAACTTCTGTCATGAAAGCGCCAGCAGCAGGTTGTACCAAATTGTCATCATACCCCGCCGCCAAAGCACTTTCTGGATTGCCGCGCCCCGCTACCTGCCGTACTTCGTTTGCGGTCGCGGCTAAAAGCTGCGCGGCTCGCAAAAACTGAGTGGTCGAATGAACCGCTACGGTAATTTCCTATCCTCCGTCTTTGCGAGCACGATCGTGCGAAGCAATCCAGAGAAACAGTAACATAGGCACTGGATCGCCACGTCGCGTTGCGACTCGCGATGACAAGAGGGATCATTGCGAATGCCGTGGGCATGAAGCAATCCAGAATCGTTTTGCCCCGCTACTTACGCGACTTGCAACGACAAAAGTAAAACATATAGATAGGCCAATTAAACTGAAAATGGTTTAGAGGAAAAAATTTGTAAACACATTTTGTAATCATGCAGAGATCGGTCAGAATAAGTTCATTAACCACTTTTTAGAATTTAAAGCATGAAAAAAACAATCAGATTTTATGCCGTATGGAGCCTCATCGTCAGCAGTATGTTCCTTTGTAGCCTGACTGCGTTAGCGGATGATCAGACCTTTCATCATCGGATGGAGATTATGCTATCGCCTGATACTTCTGAAATTCAAGTGAAAGATCAGATACATGTGCCGGAGCATTATCGGGATCAATCGACAGCAACTCAGCTTAATTTTAGCTTACACGCCGGTTTGACGATTACAGAAGTTAAAGGTGCACGTGTTGTTTCGCATAAGAATGATGCTGCATCGTATGCGGGCCACGTACCGCTGAAAAGCTACACCTTGACCTTGCCACCACGGCAGGAAACATTTTCTCTTGCTTTCAGCGGCAGCATCAACCATGCAGTGCAAGGTCCTGGCCTGGAATATGCGCGCAGTTTCAGCTATACACCGGGCCTTATTTCGGAAGAAGGGGTTTTTTTGGCCAATTCCACCGCCTGGTATCCCCAGTTTGAGGATTCTATGGTGTCGTTCCATCTGAATATTCAGGTGCCTGCCGGCTGGGATATCGTTAGCCAGGGTAAGCTGGTGCAGGAGCAAACAACAGAAACTGCCCGACAGGTCATTTGGGAAGAGAAACAGCCGCAGGATGACATCTATCTTGTGGCCGGGCGTTATCACCGTTACCAGCAACCGGCAGGATCGGTAGAAGCTTATGTCTACTTACGCAGTGCGGATGAAGCACTGGCCCAGAAATATCTGGATACGACCGGACAATACATTGCGATGTACAACAAGCTGATCGGGCCTTATCCCTACTCGAAATTTGCTTTGGTTGAAAACTTCTGGGAAACCGGTTATGGCATGCCTTCCTTTACTCTGCTGGGTCCTAAGGTCGTTCGCTTTCCTTTTATTCTGCATACTTCCTATCCACATGAGATACTGCATAATTACTGGGGAAATGGTGTATTTGTCGACTACAGCAGAGGCAACTGGTCGGAAGGATTGACGGCTTATCTTGCCGATCACCTCGTCAGTGAACAAAATGGCAAGGGTGAGGAGTACCGTCGCGATGTCCTGCAGAAATATGCGGATTTTGTCGGTAAAGAGAAGGATTTCCCCGTTGTCCAATTTACTTCACGCCACAGTCCCAGTTCAGAAGCGGTTGGTTATGGCAAAACCATGATGTTTTTTCACATGTTGCGGCAGGAATTGGGAGATGACGACTTTGTCCGGGTGTTGCGTACCTTTTATAAACAGTACCGATTCAAGCAGGCGACTTTCGAGGATTTGAAGATGACTTTCAATACCCTCGCAGGCAAAGATTTTTCCAAGTTTTTTAAGCAATGGATATACCAGAGCGGTGCACCTGATCTTTTACTGGAAAGTGCGCAGGCCGAACCTACGAATGATGGATTCAAACTCAGGGCAATTATTAAGCAAACTCAGCAGGGGGCACCGTATCAATTAGCAGTGCCTGTCGCCGTTCACCTGGAAGGGGAAACAGAAGCTTATCAAACAAAAATTGTCATCGATCAGCCGGAGCATGTCATCGAAATGGATTTTCAGACACGGCCAGTGCGTATCGATATCGATCCCCAGTTTGATGTGTTCAGACGCCTGGACAGCCGTGAAATCCCTTCGGCTTTATCGCAGGGTTTCGGTGCGGCAAAACCCCTATTGATACTGCCGGCTAATGCCAGTAAAGATGTATTGCAAGCTTATCAACTGCTTGCAGCCGATTGGCAAAAGACTCAATCGGGTTTACTGGAAATCGTGCGCGATGATCAGCTGGAAACACTGCCCGCAGATCGTACGATCTGGATCCTGGGCTGGCAGAATAAATTCAGCAAAGCGCTGCTCGCTACTTTGTCGGAACATGGCATAGCTTATCGTACTGGCGAGCTGCAACTGGATCAGCAGGCTTATCAGCAAGCCAAACACGCCATTGTGCTGACGGCCAGGCAACCCGCTGATCCTGACTCGACCCTGCTATGGGTGGCGTCGGATCACCCGAATGCCATTGCGGAACTGGCCAGAAAATTGCCGCATTACCGTAAATACAGCTATCTGGCCTTTGAAGGGGATGAACTGAATAATGTGAACAAAGGGCAATGGCCGGTGACCCGATCACCTCTGACGCAGTTGATCAAGCAAAAAGATGATGAATCATTTACTTCCAATCATGTTGGTGTTTTAACACCTCGTCGTGCATTGGCGGAATTACCCTCGCTGTTTTCGGAAAGTCGCATGCTGGCGGATATTACTCATCTCGCCAGCGAAGCTTTTAAAGGGCGCGAATTGGGCAGTCCGGAACTGGATACGGCCGCGGAATATATCGCCCAGCATTTTCAGCAGGCAGGATTGTTGCCGGGCGGTGATGACGATAGTTATTTCCAGATCTGGCAACAAGATGTGGGGGCGCCTAAAGGCAAGGTCACTTTACGCAATATAATTGGAATCTTGCCTGGTACCAATCCGGAACTGGCCGGGCAAAGCCTGGTAATCGGCGCGCATTATGACCATCTGGGCATGGGTTGGCCAGACGTTCGCGCAGCCAATCAGGGAAAAATTCATTACGGTGCGGATGATAACGCCAGTGGTGTTGCCGTCATGCTGGAGCTGGCACGGCAGATTGCCCCGAAATGGCAACCGCAGCGCACCATTATTTTTGTCGCTTTCACCGGTGAAGAGGCCGATTTGCTCGGTTCGACGCATTACATTAACAATACCACCAACTATCCGACAGACAAAATAATTGCCATGCTCAATCTGGATACAGTCGGACGACTCGGTACTCATCCCGTCACATTATTTGGTACCGGTACGGCGCGTGAGCTAGTGCATGTGTTTCGCGGTGCTGGCTTTGTTACCGGTATTCCCGTTAACGCGGTGCCGAATGATTTCGGTTCCAGCGATCAGGCCGCTTTTATCAGGGCGGGTGTGCCGGCAGTCCAGTTTTTTGGCAGTGTGCATAAGGATTATCATGCACCGGGCGATACTGTCGATAAAATCGATCCGGTTGGACTGGTCAAAGTGGCCGCCATCCTTAAGGAAGCCACCGAATATCTGGCCAATCGCCTCGAACCGCTGACGGTGACACTCGATACAAGTGATGCATCATCTGACACGGCTCAGGCAGCAGTCCAGGCAAAAGATAAACGCAAAGTTAGCCTTGGCACCGTGCCGGACTTTTCCTACCAGGGTCAAGGTGTGCGCGTGGATGACGTGCTTCCCGACTCCCCAGCACAACAGGCGCAGTTACAACCGGGCGATATCCTGATCCAACTGGCCGGACAAACCATTACTGATTTGGCGTCGTATTCAAATATTCTTAAAACACTCAAAACAGGTGAAAAAACTGAACTACAATTTCAGCGGGGTGAAGCGGTCAAGACGGTGAAAGTCGTACCGGTTGAGCGGTGATTGATACTGGATCGAGAATATTACTATTTTAGATGTATAGAATCAGTCCGTCCTGAACAACGCTGATTTTAAGCGTTGTTCAGGACGGACTGATTAATCTTCACGCTGTGCCTTGAACGCATAGAAACGATCGCCGGGGATAAGGCTGATAGCCTGAATCTTTTTATAGCCGGCTTTTTCCAATTGATCAACCATTTCATCGACGCTGGGTAGTCGACCGCCACTTGTCGTGGCTGCTCCCCAAAGATTCAGGACTTCAATCCCTAAATTTCCTCCCTGGCAACAGGTTGTCAAGAGTAAGAAGCCATCAGGTTTGATGAATTTTCTGATATGACTCAAAAGAGATACCCGTTCTTCAACGGGAAAATAGTAAATATTGTTATACAGCGTGGCGATTTCGAAAACCTGTACAGGGGTTTTTTCACGAATATCGCCTGTTTCTATTTTTACACGATCCTGTAAGCCCCATTTCTGAATGTTCCAGCGTGCTAGATCGGCGACGTTTGGTTGTAACTCAAGGCCGAGCGCAGACAGGTATTCGTTTTTTGTTGCCGCATAATTAATGTAAAAAGCGGATCCGCAACCTATTTCAAGTAAATTAATAGCACTGGAGGTAGGAAAGGTCTGGTCAATCGCTTCTGTTTGGAAAACTTCCAGTACTCGGGAAGAGCGAGCAATTAGCTCACCATCCTGATCCTCAAGTTTCCAGAGCTCTCCATTCTGGAGTTTCTCCGGCGTATTCAAGATCAATTTATGATGCAACCCAACTACCTCTTGGGCAAGTGCTAACGTAGCGTCATTTTCCGGCAGAGCAATTTTCTTTGCTAATCCTTGCAGAGAGTACCCTTGTGCACCCAGATTCAAGTAGCCGAGGCGAATGCCCAACTGCAACCAGGATGCCAATGCTTCGCGACTCTTTGTGTTCTTGCAGTAAGTTTCGCTAAGTTTTTCAAATGAGACAGGTTTTTCAGATAACAGATGAAGCAGACCGCTTTGTTTTGCTGCAACTAAATAAGTAAGTTTATAAAAAGGTTTAAGCAATATATTGATGCTTATTGCTGCTGACAGCTGATTTCTTCTGAGTAATTTTAAAAAAGGCTTAACAAACATTCTGTTCCCTTATGTCATATAAAGTTTCCGGTGACTGGTTTGTTTGCCATCCGATTTTCTTTAGGGGGCGTTGCCTTTCCACTGTAACCCGGAACTTTGAGAATGACTGTTACGTTGAGATAGACATCGTAAACAAGTACATGTTTTTCAGACTAGCAAAATTGTATTGAAACTACTATCTGGCAAGATACAATGAGAATCATTATCATAGTATTGTATGAGTTCTCTGAAGGGTATTCCGGACGCCCGTGATGTCTGGAACATAACGTTTCGTCATATCGGTTAGTTGTTTCAATCAATGAAATTATTTGCTGGAACCTGCTTTGAATGTCAATCCTGTCCATTCTGATTCGATTACCAAGCTATATCAGGATCATCACGGTTGGCTTCATGGCTGGTTACGCAGGAAACTCGGATGCTCTCATCAGGCAGCTGATCTTGTGCATGATACCTTTATGCGCCTGCTGGCGCGGGAGGAACCCGTTCTCATTCAGGGACCACGCGCTTTTCTGACCACGGTTGCCCGACGGGTTCTGGCGAATCATTGGCGACGTAAGCAGATCGAGCAAGCTTATTTTGAGGTACTTGCACAGCACCCCGAAACTCTGACTCTTTCCCCTGAAGAACGTGCCATTTTGTTGGAAACTCTTTTGGAGATTGATCATCTGCTGAATGGTTTGCCACTACCGGTCAAACGCGCTTTTTTATATGCTCAGTTGGATGGCATGAGCCATGCCGAAATTGCTGCTGAATTAAACGTTTCGATCACGACTGTTAAACGCTATCTGATTAAAGCAGGTACACAATGCTACTTTGCACTGGTAATCGATTGAATGCATCTTGATAAGAAGCTCGGTCATTCAGCTGAAGACAGAGCGGAGATTCCCGGTACTCAGCCAGTCGCTAACCGGAATATAGCCAATATTTCACCGCAGGTGGCTCAGTGTGCGGTGGAATGGTTGATCGAACTGCAAGCGGCTGATGCCGATGAGGCTATCTACGCAGCGTTTCAGCAATGGCGCGCAGCACACCCTGACTACGAATTTGCCTGGCAGCATATTGAGGCAATGAATACCCGCTTCAACGGGTTGGCTTCACCGCTTGGTTCAGCCGTTGCCAGGGCGGTTTTAACATCGCATCGTTCTCTCAAGCGTCGTCAGATTATCAAGACACTGGTCGTCATATTGTTTTTGGTGGTACCGGCTGGTGGGCTGAAGAGAAAATTCCCTGGCGTGCATGGGTGGCCGATGAACGGACTGATGTCGGTCAGCAGCGCGACATTACACTGATCGATGGCAGTCGCATCATTCTCAATACCGATACCGCTATTAATGTTCGGTTTACAGAAAGTGAACGCCGACTACAACTGGTACGTGGTGAAATTCTGGTTACTACGAGTCAGGATAGAACATCGGTTTTTCGTCCTTTCATCGTTGAAGTGGCTCAAGGTGAGTTACGTCCATTTGGTACCCGTTTTGCCATTCATCAGCAGGTAACATTGAACCGCCTGAGTGTATTTAAGGGGGCAGTCGAAATCCGCTTGCGTCAGAATATCAACCGCAGACATGTCGTGCATGCTGGCGAGCAAGTCGATTTCAGCAATCAGGGCATTCATGAAATGCGACCGGCCGATGAAACGAGTACTGCGTGGAGTAATGGCATGATCATCGCCAGCAGTATGCGGCTGGCTGATTTTCTGGCTGAACTGGATCGTTATCGCTCTGGCAAATTCAACTGTGATCCAGCCGTTGCTGATTTGCGTGTTTCCGGCACTTATCCCCTCACCGATCCGGAAGATATTCTGGATGCGCTGCGTGTTACCTTACCTGTGGAAATTCATTATTTCACTCGCTATTGAGTGACGGTGCGGCCTGCATCGGACCAGGAATAAGCCAGGCTCTGATCGCCTCAGATACCTCACATCAGCCTGAAAATTTGGCTATTTGTGAAAGTGTATAGCTCTTCCGGTTGGAGGGCATATAATCCTAAAAATCGCAGTTGATCGCATCCGAGTGTGCGTTCGATAATTCATTCATCGAAACCCGTAAGAATCTGTTCAATATCTCACTGAAGGGTGCATCGCGGCGTTAAAATCGAGATATTGAACAGATTCTAAGAATGCATTGATGGAGGATCGCATGATCCGTGTCAGTCGAGAAGCCTTGAAACCCTTTGCCAGCAAGTACATCTGGTGGAAAACACCGGATGAAGCTGTAGCCGTACCCGAACGGGTGATCGCTCAAGTGATGAACATCGGTGATTACTCCGATGTTCAGTTGCTCGTTTCGCAAGTGGGTGACGAGGTGCTGCGCGAAGTCCTGGTGCACGCGGAGGCCGGACAGTTCAACGAACGCTCCTGGGCATATTGGCACTACCGCCTCGGATTGTCCAGCGTCGATCATGTCCCTGCCATGCCGGTGCGAAGGTTCGCGTGAGTCACAAATTCAAACCTTGTATGGATGTATTGCCGCCCGCGCAGCAACGCCTTTGGCCAGAGCTTCGCAATGCATCCGATCTGGGATTTATCCTGTACGGCGGTACAGCTATTGCTCTGAGGTTGGGCCATCGCCATTCTGTTGATTACGATTTCTTTTCAGAAAAGCCGCTTGATCGCGAGACCATCAAAGCAGTTTTCCCGTTTGTGGTTCAATTTACAACGCTCCAGGATCAGAATGATACCTGGGTTGTTCTTGTACCCTATGGCAATTCCGGGAGGGAGTACATCAAGGTGTCTTTCTTCGGTACGATTACCTTCGGACGTGTGGGAGAGCCGGATTTCACCGAAGATGGTGTATTGCAGGTAGCTTCTTTTGACGACCTGATGGCGACCAAGGTCATTCTTCAACGCGCCGAAGCAAAGGATTATCGCGATATCGCTGCAATGATTGGTGCCGGGGTGGATTTGTCACAGGGGCTTGCGTCCGCCCGCTTGCTTTTCGGCCCGAATTTTCAACCAGGCGAAAGTCTGAAAGCGCTGGTCTATTTCAAGGACGGTGATCTGAATACGCTGACGACTGCCGAGAAAAACATACTCGTCGATACCGTGAAAGCAATTCGTGATCTTCCCGATGTAACGCCACTTTCAAAGCATCTGAGTGGCGTTGGTCGCGCAACTGGCTCCTGAATTGCAAGCACAGTACGCAAAGGCTTGTAGCGAGAGAGGATATGAGCCGTGAGCTTTCCCAGATCCAGGCGTCGCTCTCCCTTCGTGACGCTGCCGCGACACAGGCGCAGTAACGAGGTTATCCGCCTCAAAGCGAAGATACGTCGCAATGCTACCGAGTATGGCGGGCGATTCACCAGTCACCTTATCCTGAAGGAGCCGGAACGCCCTGATCTGTATAACCAGTGGTTCGATTTCTGCTTTCCCGGCACGGATCGGTTCACGATCTGGAACGCGGAGATCGTGACGGCCAGGCGAGCATTTTGGGATGCTGCTCACGATGAGGCATTCTCACGGGCCTGCGCTGAACTGGGAGATGCCGATCTGGATAAAGAGTCCAGACTGGAGTTCGAGCCAGCGGATTTCTCCCGCACTGGAAAGGTTCTCACCTACCGGATGGTGCAGCGGGAACCTGTCCGGTATGCGCAATTCGACGGACGGACGTTTTCAGAACAGGTAGACTTGCTGGAAACAAAAATCATTCGTGACGATCCGCCAGCGATCCATGAGTCGTTCATGCTTGACCGGAGCTACGCCTACGGTATCGGCCTTCGTATCGTGCTGGATGTGGAGGTCATCAATCAAGCAGCCATTGAAGCCGCAATTGACCGCTTCCTTGCGGTTAGCGAAACCAACTGGGTATCGCCCGATCCGGTGCCTCGTGATCGCTTGCCGCTGGTGAGCGAGCGGGACGCTCTGGTCAGCGTTGACTACCCTTCTGTTCAGACCGGAATGCCAGTTCGATAAAGCTGAAGAAAAAGCCGCTGTTGCCCGTGGATATCAAATTGCCAGCGCGCGCAACGTCATTGCCAAGCGCTACGCAAGGCAGTGTCATTGTCACCAGTAACCTGCCATTTTCATAATGGTCAACCGTGTTTGCTGATGATCAAACCACCGGAAGCCTGCAGCCCATACAAACACAGATTCGCATGATCGAAACAGGTGAGCTTTGAGGTTTCATCAGCACGCTTTTACGAATTGCTAAAAAATTTTTCCTGTAAGCGGTCTTTTTTCGATTCTCGCGGGACATAGGAGACGAGTACATCTTTTTGAACTCACTCCGTTTAACCCGACAGGAATCGAACATGAATCATCCGCCTAATCTTACCTATATTTCAGTAAAGAATATTTCCCGGGTATCGCATGGGTAAATGTCATCGGCTGCGTGTTGACTGCCATTGCAATCCTTCTGTTGCCTGACAGCGTTTGGGCTACCGAAACATCAGCTCAGAATATTTCCGCTACTACGGCTGCTCGCAAAACCTATAACATCGCTGCCGGTCCGCTGGAAACGGCTCTTAACCACTTTGGTCGTGAGGCTGGCATCCTGCTCTCTTTCTCACCCGATATGACTGCTGGCCTGCAAAGTACAGAATTGCAGGGCAGTTACACGCCACAAGAAGGTCTGGATCGATTGTTGATCAATAGCAACTTGTATGCGGTACAAGATGCGAAGGGAAAATATAGCCTGCATAAACTATTGAAAATAGGCGCAGCAGAAGGAAACGCAACCATGCTGCCGGAGATTACGGTAGCCGCCGATAGCGGACGGGCGGAAGATTTGCCCCAACCCTATGCGGGGGGACAGGTGGCAAGAGGGGGCGACTCGGAATTTTAGGCAATCGAGACATCATGGACACCAAACGAACTACACGGCGGAACTAATACAGAATCAGCAGGTGCATCATGTCGCTGATATCCTGAATAACGATCCAACTGCTCATGTAAATGGATCCACCTCTTGCAGCAGGGTCCCACCGCACCACTGACAGCGGTCAATACCGGGGAAGTTTTTGCGCCTTTCGTAACCCAGCAATATGAAGTAGGCACTAAGGTAGATTTCGGTCGCATTGCTACTACTCTGGCGCTTTATCAGGTTGCCCAGCCTAGCGGTGTTATCGATCCTGCCACTAATGTCTTTAGCGTCAATGGCGAACAACGCCATCGCGGAGTGGACTTCAACGTCTTTGGTGAAGTAATCAGAGGTGTACGCTTGCTGGGCGGCGCGGCCTATATCGATTCTGAATTGACTAGGACACAGAATGGCATCAACGATGGCAATCAAGGTCCTGCCGTCCCCGGGTGGAGGCTGGTGCTCGGTGCGGAATGGGATACACCTTTCTTCACAGGATTTACTTTATTCGGTCGAGCCACTCATTAATGGTCCCATGTATCTTAATGCGGCTAACACTCAAAAAGTGCCGGACTGGACGCGATTAGATATGGGCGCTCGATATATGTTTGAACGATCCAATGGCAAACTCATCACCCTGTGCGCGAATGTCAATAATGTGCTCGGTGAAAACTACTGGGATGCGAATGCTTTTGGTCAACTTACCTTGAATGGATCCCCGAGTTTTCTTGGTTTCGGCAACTGTTGATTTTTAACACAATGTGCAAGCGGAATAATCAGAATTAGCGGTAAGAAAGTATCGTATAAAAAGTTGCAAGAGCGACTTCCCAACTCACCTAACGGGTCGATAGAACCGTGCCGTCACTGGCACTTACAGTTACGACTTGGATATTACCTTTGTTATTGAGTATTTTTACCCGATAGTTGGATGAGGAACGACTGATAGACAGTATGCGACCATTTACATATCGTTGTGCGATAGCAGCAGCTTCCTGTTGGGAAATTCCGGCCTGCCGATTATTGGCTGCGTATAAAAAATGGGTAAGTTGATTTTGAGCAAATACAGCCCCGGTATTCTGTATTGATCCTAGAAGAGAGAGAAAACCAATTAGCAGTAAGTAATTCGAGCGAAAATGCATTCAGAGATGATCCGGGTAAAACAGTGATTAACGTGCGTGACCGGTATCGAGAAAATCCAATGCCGGTCACGACGTTTTTAATAGCCTATCATAATTCGTGTGTTACCTGAACGAATGCCCAGTGAGAAATTATTATGATGACTGTAATATTTACCGTAGGGTGGGCGGTAATGGTGTTGATTGTAATAACCTCGGGCAGGCCGGCGGTTTTTATAAGAATGTTTATGCTTGATATGGTTACGCGGGGGGATGTAGCTCTGGTAACCGCGGCCAACAGGTCCAAAGTAATTGTTGATTTGCTGATTACCGTAAACATGGTGGCAGTTTTTTGCCTGCACCTCGAGGGGAGCCATAAGTGTAATAGCCGATAAAAAGAGAATGGCTGACGATATTTTTGTCATTGACAAGTATTTAGCATTCATGGGGTGCCTCCTTGGTTAGTAAAGTTGATCAGAAAAAGTGTTTCTAAGTACCTACTTTAACCAGGGCAACATGAACGTAAGCTGAACAGATCAATGAAAATGAAATATCTGATATGTGGTGTTATCACATGTACGTAAGTAATTGAATAGCAGTAGCTGGAGGTGAGGAATTGAATACATTATTTGCAGTATGCGGCAACTTTTGCATTAAACGGCAAATAAACGTAGAATTGCTCAGTTTAGAAGATAAGAATCGAAAGAAAAGGTAGTAGAGTAACGAGAAATTTATTAGAGAATTGGAGATATATGGCAAATACTGCACAAGCTAAAAAGCGGGCGAGACAGACTGTCAAGCGACGCGAACAGAATTTTAGTCTGCGCTCCAGGCTGCGAACTGCAATCAAAAGTATCAGAAAGGCGATTGCAACAGGTGATAAGGGCGTGGCAGAAGTAGCATTCAGGAAATCAGTCAGCACTATCGATTCGATAGCAAGTAAAGGGATCATCCACAAAAATAAGGCATCAAGGCATAAAAGTCGTCTTTCTGGTGCAATTAAGGCGATGGGGTGATCGGTATCAATATTTTCATACTCGGGGTATCCGGGATAAGGCAGAAGTATAATAAACGTTACTTAAAGGAGAGAGAGATGAAAGTCAGGGGATGGCTGAAGGGGATACTGCTGTTATGCGGTGTGCTACTGGCTGGGGGGGTGCAAGCGGACCTATCGACGGTACCGGATGAGACGTATGAAGCGTTAGGGT
>JBDIVK010000026.1:0-36032 GCA_039794425.1 Nitrosomonas sp.
CAAAGCCTTTGTGTGAAATTGCAGCACAGTATAAAGACCGCAACACAGCGATCATCGCTGCTTACAAAACCGGTGCATACAGCCAGCGAGAAATCGGAGAGTTCTACCAATTGCATCCAACGACGATAGGGGTTATTGTCCGCAAGAACAAGCGTTCTTGATTCTGAACTTCGTATATTGACACTGTGCTGTGATCCTGCTACCTGACTGTGGTGGGTTCCGAAGAAGCTTTTCCAAGTGTTCTAAGCGTACAATCCGAAATAAAGCAAACCGGCGAAATGTCCCGGCCGACGTTGCAGGGCATTTGTAGCTGATCCAGATCGGAGGAATAGCTGCATTGCAACCTGGAATTGAAAATATCGTATTACTTGTGCTGCTGTTTATCATGGCATTTTTGTATGCGTCCGTCGGTCAGGCAGGTGCAACGGGATATCTCGCAGCGATGGGTTTACTCGGCGTCAGTCCGGAGATCATGAGGCCGTCTGCCTTGATTCTGAACATACTGGTAGCGTCGATCGGAACGTATAAATATTTCAAAGTCAGGCGATTTCCAGGAAAATTTTTCTTGTTGCTTGCGATTACTTCGATTCCATTCGCTTATTTGGGTGGAACGGTGAACATACCGGCACAGGTGTATAACATCGTCGTCGGTACATTTCTGGTTCTGGTCGCTTGGCGTCTTTGGCAATTTTCTGCTTCAGAAACCGTTGGTGAGATACGAACTCCGTCATTCCGGATTCTTGCTGTTGTAAGTGCAGCGCTGGGTTTTATGTCAGGCGTGACAGGGATTGGTGGCGGGGTATTGCTTGCACCCATGCTCATTTTCTTGCGGTGGGTCCCCGTATCGTCAGTTCCTGGAATCTCTGCAGCGTATATCCTGATAAATTCTATCGCTGGCTTGGCTGGTGTAGCATTCAGTACATCATTGATCGGAGTGCTTGATTTGCAGCTTCCTCTCTGGGCAGCTGCTGTGGTAGTCGGTGGTTACTTCGGCGCGGAGTACGGGATCAGAAACATGAGTGCCAGGAGTATGAGGGTGGTGTTGGCTGCATTATTATTTCTGGCCGGTATAAAAATGATTGCGACGGTTTAACCTAGAAACCGCAGTTGATCGCTTATCAGCCTCTGGAGGTCTCGATGGATAGTGAGCTTGCTGCTTTCGCTCATGCCGACCCGGTGGGTGAGACTGCTACGCACCCGATTGCACGCCTGGCACGCTGCCTAGCTGCGTTGCTCCTCGTTGCAGGGAATGGCCCTGCCGCCTCGTCGCGCCTTGCCAAGCAGCGTGCCAGACGCACACCCGGGCACGTCCAACTGCAGTTTCTAGGTTTAATCATTTGCAAACGCAGCAGCCCAGGGTCAGAATGTCAAGTAGAAATCAGTAGGGCGTATCATTCTGAGAGGTATCCATCATGAGCAAGAAGATTCTTGTTGTACTTAGCAGTACTGAAAAATATCCCGATATAGCCCGGGCTACCGGTCTCTGGCTGGGTGAAGCAGTCCATTTCGTCAAGAAAGTCGAAGAAGCAGGTTACCAGGTAGATTATGTGAGCCCGAGAGGAGGCTATACGCCCATTGATCCGCATAGCCTGGCGATGGCGGATGAAACCGATTGGCAGTGGTACCAGAATAAAGACTTCATGAACCGTCTCGGCAGTACGTTGAAACCCAGTGAGGTGAACCCGGACGATTATGTCGCTATCTATTTTGCAGGAGGGCATGGCGTGATCTGGGATTTTCCGGACAATACAGAGCTGCAAGCGATCAGCAGAAAAATCTACGAGAATGGAGGATACGTCTCATCCGTCTGCCATGGTGCGGCTGGACTATTCAACATTACCTTATCTGATGGATCCTTGCTCATCAGGGACAAAAAAGTCACTGGATTCTCGGATGAAGAGGAACGGTTGGCCGAGCTGGACAAGCATGTACCGTATCTGACCGAAACAGAACTGATTACGCGCGGTGCGATCTACCAGAAAGCAGACCAACCTTGGGAATCCTTCGCCGTTATCGACAGCCGGCTTATTTCAGGTCAGAACCCTGCATCCGGCGGGGCTGTGGCGGAACTTTTGCTCGAAGCGCTGAAGGAGAAAAATCAGCAGGCGCAGAAAGCGAATACATGAATGATGAAAAACGGGCATAAATAGTATTGAGGGCCATTCATTGTACATTCTGCTGACATTCAAGGGTGTTTATAACAAGGTTAAATATATACTGCTGCCTAATGTACCTTTTCAGAATTCTTCATACGTAACAATAATCCCCGTCATGGCGAGCGCTAACGGGCGCGAGGCCATCCAGTGCAAGGCTAATAGAGTGTACAAAAGTAGTGTTACAGCTTGCCGCCACGGTATTTTTTGGATTGCCACGCCCCGCCACACTTCGGTCGCGGCTAAAAGCTGCGCAGCTCACGACGACAAAAGTGGCCAGGAGCAATGATTGCGATATTTCTTTGATCGGTAAATACGAAAGTTTCGATATACAGACCAGATATAAGTAACGGTATCTATTGTTCGCTATCGGTAAAAGGAGAGGAGCCATGAACCATCAGTATCTGCAACAGGGTGCAATCGCAATTCGCTCCGTCAGGTACGAATTTGTCGTATATGTGCTTGCCGTACTTACGTGGGTTACCTGTACACCGTTATCGGCTGGTACGCTGGAAGGTATGGCTACCTACCGTGAGCGTATTGCATTGCCACCTGACGCAGTTTTCGAAGCGGTATTGCAGGATGTTTCACAAGCCGACGCACCGGCAGGGGTGCTCGGCCATACAACAATCAACCCCGTAGGGTATCCACCATTCCGTTTCCGGATTACGTACGATGATGCTGCAGTGCAGCCAGGACGACGCTATGTTGTACGTGCTACCATCAAGCATCGGGAGCGTTTGCTCTTTACTGCTGACCGGGATTACCCAGTGTTCAACAATGGTCGTGCATTGCTCAGAATATTGCTGGTCTCCGTTGGTGCTGAACGACGACCCTTGTCCCGGTCAGAGTCGGAAGCCGATGAGATAGATTTACCTGCTTCGTACGAAGGAGAATTACCGGGCGCAGGGGGACCTGTCCTGTGGCATCTGGATTTGCTGCCCCAGGAGCGTTACCACTTGCGAGTTACTTATCTGAATGAACCCGAGCCCAACCATTTCGATGAAATCGGTCGCTGGAAGCGTGAGCCCGATACCAGACACCTGGTATTACACGGGGGTAACGAGGCTCCCATTGTTTTCCTGCTGGAGAAGGGTGGTGATGTCTTGCAGAAAATGGATACCGAGGGAAAACCTATTATATCCAGTCATCATTACACCTTACAGCGGCTGCCACAGCCTGCACTTATTGAACCACGCCTGGAATTGACTGGAATGTTTACCTACATGGCTGATGCCGCAACTATCACGCTATGTGCTGACGATGGACGGTTGCCGGTAGCGATGGAGGGTGATTATCGGGCACTGGAGGCCGCATATCTGCAAGAACGTCGATTGCCGGGCGAAGCCTTGCTGGTGAGCCTGGATGGGTTGATTGCCCCACGTCCCTCCATGGAAACCGGCCAGCCCCCACTACCTACTCTGATTGTGAAACGATTCATTAATATCTGGCCGCGTGAGACCTGTGGCAATCCACTGGTTGACAGCGTTTTGCACGATACCTATTGGAAGCTGGTCCGCTTGAACGGGGTGCCGGTACGAATAGCTGAAAAACAGCGTGAACCTCATCTGGTTTTTGCCAGCGACGAGCCACGTATTTCTGGTAACAGTGGTTGCAATCACATGATGGGCAGCTATGAGCTCGATGGTGACAAGCTTCGTCTCAGTCGCATGGCTGGCACCATGATGGCTTGTCTGGATGGGATGGAACTGGAGCAGCAGTTTCTGCAATCGATGGAAAAAGTAGTACGCTATCATATCAGCGGTAGCCATCTTGATCTGCTGGATACAGCAGGAGTGGTAATTGCGCGGTTTGAGGCAGTAGCGTTACGATGAGGCAGTTCCCAAAGTACATACGTTAAGGAGAATGACATAATGGAATCGACTGAAAGAACAGGAAGCTGTCTGTGTGGCGCAGTCCATATCCGCGTCAAGGCAACAGATATGAACGTCAGCGCTTGCCACTGCAGTATGTGCCGCAAATGGGGTGGCGGCCCGCTGTTGGTAACCGAATGCGGTAATGGAGTTGACTTCGAAGGTGAGGACAACATCTCTATATATAATTCTTCAGAATGGGCCGAACGCGGATTTTGCAGTCGTTGCGGAACCCACTTGTTTTATCGACTCAAGCAGGGAGTGCTATATGCGCTACCTGTGGGCCTGTTTGATAAAGAAGCGTCTTGGGTCTTCGATCAACAGATCTTCATCGATGAAAAACCATCGTTCTATTCATTTGCAAATGACACCAAAAATCTGACCGGTGCTGAAGTATTTGCCCAGTATTCGTCATCTTCGGAATGAACAATTAAGCTACCAGATTATTAAACCTGGAAACCGCAGTTGGACGCACCTGAGTACGCATCTAGCACGCCACTTGGCAAGGCGCGACAAGGCGTAGGATCGTTCCCTGCAACGAGGAGCAACGCAGCCAGGCGGTATGCCAGGCGTGCAATCGGGTGCGTAGCGGTTTCACTCATCAGGTCGGTATGAGCGAAGGCAGCAAGCTCACTATCCATCAGGACTTCCAGAGGCTGATAAGTGATCAACTGCGATTTCCAGGTTAAATTATCTCCGTTATTGTTATTTTTCTTCCCTGGTTTTACTGCATGCATCGATAAATGCCTGTCTTTCCGATTCACTTTCGAAATGAGGCAGTACTTTCTCCAGTCCGGAGAGTGAGCAATTTACTGCATTGGGTTCAGGAGCTCCACTGTCACAGCCGATCAAAGCGATACTCAGGCCAATAACGAATACACTGTATTTAGAATTCATAAAATTCTCCTCATTACATAAGTTGTTAATATGGCTTGATTTTTATGCCACATAATTGTTAATTATGTAATACAGACTTGGCTAGAATCAGCATCTGAATAACCAATTCTACTTGAATCCTGCGTTATTGCAGCATTCCTGCGTGATTTGGAGCTGATAAATTTACCGATGCACATGAAAGTATGCAGCTTCTTGTTTCTTTCTGAGTTATATTTTCAAAGTTACCGTAAAATGTTCAGAAACGGTGGATCATGACAAGGTTACCAATAAGTTCTGTTTCAGGAAGGAGATGGCTGCCGTTCATAGATAAACCTTGCAGGTGGAAATAGAAATGAATTCGATTGAAGATACTGGTAAAAAAGCCTCTCATACTATGCACTGGACTCATGTACTGCTGATCGTTCTGTTTACCGCTGTGGTGACTATCGTCGGAACTTACTGGGTACTCAAGACTTATGTCTTCGCCTCATCTTTTAAGCCTGTTACATTAAACGAGAAAGAAGAGAAAACACTCCAGCATAAGCTTCGGATGCTTGGTTACGATTCCGGGTTTTCATCGCGTACTGTCAATAGGGAGACAGGGGATGAAATCGATGAAACCGGTTTCCTGAAACCGGAGCCGTATTCTGAGCAGGGTGCACGGCGGGAAATCAGTTTTACAGAGCGAGAGATGAATGCGTTACTCGCTAAAAATACTGATCTTGCACAAAAACTGGCTATTGATCTTGCCGATGATCTTGTCAGCGCAAAATTACTCTTACCACTTGAGGAAGATTTTCCGGTGCTGGGTGGGAAGACACTCCGTTTGAATGCCGGTATCGGTATGGCTTACCAAAATGATAAACCTGTCATTATCCTCAAGGGGGTCAGCATCATGGGGGTTCCCGTCCCTAATGCCTGGCTGGGTGGATTGAAAAATATCGATCTGGTCAGCGAGTTCGGTGTCGATCCGGGGTTCTGGAAATCCTTTGCCGAAGGTGTGGAACATATTCAGGTTACAGATGGCCAGATCAATATCAAGCTTAAAGAATGAGCTTCAATTATCTTGCAGAGCAGAGAGGGCGCAGATACCGCAGATACGCAGGGTAATTGAACAGTTGCTATCTCAAAGAGCTGACATTAGATGGATCGAAATCAAGTCTCATCAAATGCATTCTGTATCCATTCTATTTCATCATCCTTGTTTCCGGAGATGAGAATCACATCAAAGCGACAAGGAAAATCATCGTTGCATCTGGCAAGATAATGCCGGGCGGCACGGGCCAGCTTTACCTGTTTTGCTGTAGTAATGCTTGCAGCAGCACCGCCGAATTGGTTACTGGTACGCATCCTGACTTCGACGAATACCACCATATTACCATCCTGCATGATTAGGTCGATTTCACCGAAACGGCAACGATAGTTTTTCTCCAGTAATTTTAATTTTTGTTGCTGTAGAAACACGGCTGCTTGATGTTCAGCATCGCGGCCTTTATTCTGAACTGACTTATTCAAGGCTGGCCAGAACCGGTTTTTAACCGGTAGCCGTTTAGTTTTTCACCCTGTATCTGTTCTCCCGTTTGTACTTGCCACAGGCTGGCGTAGAGGCCATTTTGAGCTATAAGTCTTTCGTGAGTACCCTGTTCCACCAATTCCCCTTTATCTAATACGTAAATACAATGAGCATTACGGATGGTAGAGAGGCGATGGGCAATAACGATGGTGGTACGGCCGATAGTTATTCGCTCCAGTGACCGCTGAATAGCCGCTTCCGTTTCGTTGTCCACTGCCGAAGTCGCCTCATCCAGTACCAGTACAGGCGGATTCTTGAGGACGGCACGAGCGATTGAAATACGCTGTCGCTGACCACCGGAGAGCTTTTGTCCCCGTTCCCCCACGATGGTTTCATATTCGTCGGGCAGTTCCATGATAAATTCGTGCGCCTCGGCTACTTTAGCCGCAGCAATTACTTCTTCTATGCTGGCTCCAAAAGAACCATAGGCGATGTTTTCGTAAACCGTACCGTGAAACAGGTAAACATCCTGGCTGACGAAGCCTATCGCTTTACGTAAATCATGCAAACGCAATTCACGGATATCTTGGCCATCAAGGAGGATACGACCCTGCTGTACCTCGTAAAAACGGAGCAGGAGCTTGACTACCGTACTCTTGCCGCTCCCTGTCGCGCCCACCAGAGCAATAGTCTGCCCGGCGGGAACGGTCAGGGACAGGTGATTTAAGACAGCCGCACGCCGTTCATAATTAAAGGAAATATTGTCAAAGACGACTTCACCGCTTACCTGAGAGGTGGGCAGAGTCTGGGGACCATCTACAATTGTCGGTTTGGTCTGGAGCAAATCCAGAATACGATTAGTCGAGGCCATTGCCCGTTGATATTGGTCGAGTGTTTCGCCGAGGCGGGTTAACGGCCAAAGGAGACGCTGTGTCATAAAGACGAGAATGCTATATGCGCCGACATTGAGTTGACCACTGGCAGCCAATAGTCCAGCCCCAATCATAATGGCGCTAAAACCTACGGCAATTATTATGCGGATGACAGGCACGAAAGCAGCACTAAGAGCGATAGCGTGTTCATTCTTTTCCTGATAGATATGACTTTCCCGCTCAATACGACGCAACTCATGCTGTTCAGCCGTGTAACTTTTTATCGTGGCGATCCCTCCCAAATTATTGGACAAATAACTGTTCAAGATGCCGACTTGCTCGCGTACGGCCACATAGCGGGGGGCAATACGTTTTTGAAATATCAATGAACCGGCAAAGACGAATGGCATAGGCAGTAATGCCATCCATGCCACACTCGGAGTCAGATAAATAAACATCCCGCCGACGGTAATGACAGTGGTCAGAAGTTGGATGAGATCATTGGCTCCGATGTCTAAAAACCGCTCCAGCTGGTTTATATCATCGTTGAGGATGGCTATGATTCCTCCTGTACTACGTGCTTCAAAATAGGCCAATTCCAATTTCTGAACATGGCTGTAGGCATCGAGGCGCAGGGTATGTTGAATGCTCTGAGCAAGGTTACGCCAACAGATTTTGAGTAAATATTCCCAAAGCGATTCCAGTGCCCAAATGATGAGGGTGGCAGTAGCCAATATCCACAGTTGGGTGGATACATCAGTGAAACCAAAGCGGGCGATGATGGAATCCTGCTGATTGACAACAATATCTACCGCCATGCCTATCAGCACGGGTGGAGCAAGATCGAATAGTTTGTTGAGAATGGAGAAGAGGGTAGCCAGCCAGATACGGCCGCGAAAAGCATGACCGTAGCGAAGCAGGCGGACGAGAGGTGCTGTTGTTTGAGTAGACATATATCAAGCGATTCGCCATTGTCAGCGAATGCAAGCGGTTGAAGTTAAAATTTCTGAGAGAAAATAAGCGTTACTCTGGGTGGCGATATAGAATTTACTGAAAGCTCGTACTTCAGGGAGCCTGAAAAAATGCGATCACTTTGTTAATTAATTTATATGCCTATGAACCGTTTTCAGTAATGCTTCAGACGTAACAATAATTTCCGTCATTGCGAGCCTACAAAGGCGAAGCAATCCAGAACGATGTTGATGTAGGTACTGGATTGCCACGCCGCTACGCGGCTCGCAAAGACGAAGGTAGCCAGAGTGTATGGGCAGCCAAATAAACCAAACTGAAAATAGTTTAGAGGCATATTAATTTATAAGTTTAGAATAACAAGAACTAATTTTCCGGGATAACCCGACCATGCTTGAAAATCGCCGGAATCTGTCTGCGACTGAATTGGTTGGGTGGCTTGAAACTGATATAGCCGGTAACCCCATCGAGTACAATACCCTCTGGCGAACGGGTCTGCATCATAGCCAACGTTAACTGAAAAGCATCTACTCCCAGTGCATAGAACCGTTGAAGATTAACTTCTGCCGGCATATCCGGATGACGGTACTTTTTAACCGCAGCAAGCTCGGGCTGCAGTAACCATGGCATATCAGTAAATCGGACTGAATCGAGTTCCTGAAAATAAGTCGGATCATGGCTGTCGGTAAATACCAGGGATGTCGCGTATACCGGCGTAGTATGATGGATAAACAAACGCACCGCCCGGCTACTGAGACCATTAAGTGCCAGAAAGACAATATTATTCTCATCAAGGGTATAACGATAAAGCTGTGAAAGCTGATTCTGGCTGCTGATTTCCACTTCTTCGGCTGAAGTAGTATTGTCCGGTCGGATCCATTCATCGGCAAAAGCTGCCTTCAACCGTTTCGATAAATCACTGCGATCGGCAATGATGACAGCATGACGGCGGCGGCTCGTTGCTGCCAGCTGCGCAATGTACTGTGCCTCGGAAGCAATATCCAGCCCAAAAAAGTAAAGCTGCAACGGCAGTTCGGAATCTTCGATCATGACAGAATTGAGCGCCAGTGTCGGAACTGTTACCAGATGACTCTCCTGTGCCAGAGCCTTGACGCCGTCACGGGTCAGCGGACCGATCACCATGACAGCACCGTCATGGATGGCTCGCTGATAGGTATCGAGCACATCCTGAGACTGACCGGTCATCGCATATACACGCATATCAAACAGTGATGCAAGCGCTTCCTGCTTGGCTGCCGTTGAAAACCCATTGCGCACGGCCAATGCTGCCTGTTCGAGAGCAGGTGAATCGAGCGGTAACAGCAGTGCAATGTGAAAGCCGGCAGGCGTATCTGTATAAGCGGGCCAATCCTCGTCGGGCTGATTGGAAAAAGCTGTAGAACTACCGTATAGTGCGATCACCCATATCAGAAAATACCCGAATAGACGTTTCATGGCAAAAAAATGCTGACTGCAGCAAAAGTCTCTAAAAGAACATTATATGTGGTTGCCACGCCGATCGGAAATTTATGCGATATTACCTTGCGTGCACTGGAAATTTTATCCAGGGTCGACTACATCGCGGCTGAACATATCCAGAGTGCGCATAAACTGTTGGCACGTCATGCCATCCATCCCCGTATGCTACCCTTGCATCAGCATAACGAAGAGGATGCCACCAAAAAAATTATCGGACTGTTGAACGATGATCAATCCGTTGCGCTGATTACCGATGCAGGCACTCCAGGGATATTCGATCCTGGCGCATTGCTGGTGCAAACAGTACGAGCACGAGGCTTCCGTGTTGTGCCGATTCCCGGGGCAAATGCAGCATTGTGTGCATTATCGGCGTCCGGGCTGATCGCTCCCCATTTCTTTTTTTATGGTTTCCTGCCAACAAAAAGCGGAGAACGTCAGCGCAAGCTGACCATGTTGAAAACCTTATATGTCTCTATCCTGGTTTTTTATGAGGCACCACACCGTATCCTCGAAAGCGTGGAGGATATGATTGCAGTATTCGGTACCGCACGCGAGATTACTTTTGCCCGGGAATTGACCAAACTCTTCGAGACAATCCATACCTGTGCTTTAGGCGATGCGATAAATTGGCTGCGTGAGGATGAAAATCGGTTAAAAGGAGAATTCGTCCTGCTGCTCGCTCCGGCAGAAAAACCAGAACGTACAGAAGACGTAAGCCCGGAAACCGACCATACGCTTACCACTTTGTTAAAAAGCCTGCCTTTGAAACAGGCCGTTCAATTAGCAGCGGAAATTACCGGTGAAAACAGGAAAAAGCTGTATGCGTTTGCATTAACGAAACAATCGAGGAATTCAGTTTGAATGAGACGACCCATAGTCTGACACTCACCCGTCCGGATGACTGGCACCTGCACCTGCGCGATGGCAATGCCATGCGCGCTGTATTACCCGATACGGCACGCTGTTTCGGGCGCGCGATCATCATGCCCAATCTCAAACCGCCTGTAGTCACGACCGAGCAGGCTATGGCTTATCATGCACGTATCCTTTCTGCTTTGCCACAAGCAGCAAAAAACCGCTTTACGCCGTTGATGACACTTTATCTTACGGATGCGACCTTACCTGCTGAAATCGCGCAGGCCAAAGCAAGCGGGATTGTGCATGGGGTCAAGCTCTATCCCGCTGGTGCCACCACCCATTCCGACGCCGGGGTAACTGATATCACTCGTTGCTACGCCACACTGGAAACGATGGAGAAACTCGATATGCCGCTGCTCGTGCACGGAGAAGTAGTCGATCCAGGAGTGGATGTATTCGATCGGGAAAAGATTTTCATCGACCGGATATTGATTCCACTCATGCAACGTTTCCCGGGGTTACGCATCGTATTCGAACATATTACTACCAGAGAAGCAGTCGAGTTCGTACAGGCCGCCTCGAATCGAATCGCGGCAACCATTACCGCCCATCACTTGCTGCTGAACCGCAATGCATTGTTCACGGGAGGATTACGTCCGCATCATTATTGCCTGCCGGTACTGAAACGTGAAATTCATCGTCAGGCGTTGATTGAGGCCGCCACCAGTGGTCATTCCAGATTCTTTCTCGGTACCGATAGTGCGCCGCATCCCGTAAGGGACAAGGAAACGGCGTGCGGTTGTGCGGGTATCTATAGTGCACACGCAGCGATTGAATTTTATGCTGAGGTGTTCGAACAGGCGGGCAGGCTGGATCGGTTGGAAGCCTTTGCCAGTTTTCATGGCGCAGATTTTTACCAGCTTCCACGCAACCGTGACCGTATTACGTTGGCAAAACAAAACTGGCAGATTCCACAACAATTCGAGTTTGCAGGAGACAGGCTGGTACCACTGAAAGCGGGTGAGATGCTGGCTTGGCAGTTATTGGTCTGATTGAGCCATTTATACGCTCAATTTGCTACAACCGGGACCGGACAATATGCTTCTGCCACCAGTTCGGGGAATGACCTGGATTTGTGTACTGATGCGTTCTCTGAGTGCTGGCACATGTGAGATGATCCCGATCAGCTTGCCTTCTTGCTGCAATCCTGCGAGAGTTTCCAGAGCCGTATCCAATGCCTCTTCGTCCAGTGTCCCGAAACCTTCATCCAGAAAAAGAGAATCAACCCGGACGTTTTTACTGGCCATGTGAGAAAGCCCGAGTGCCAGTGACAGGCTGACGATGAAGCTTTCTCCTCCTGACAGGTTTTTGGTGGAACGAATTTCGCCTGCCTGATAACTGTCGATGACATTGAGTTCCAATGGCTGGATTTCATCCCGGATCAGAAGATAGCGGTCGGACATCTTTTGCAATTGCCGATTGGCATGTCCGATCATCATTTCGAAGGTCAGTCCCTGGGCAAAATTGCGGTATTTCTTTCCATCGGCGGAACCGATCAGTTCGTGCAGCAGATCCCAGCGTGCATATTCCCGCTGCTGTGCCTCGATTAACTGAGCCTGTTTCTGCTGTCTTTGTTTCAGATTCTCGTTGTCTTCGAGCTTCTGGCGAATACTGCCGATTTCCTGCTGTAGCGCTTTCTGATTGGCAAGCAGATTCGTCAATGCCTGATCAAGTGCTTCCCGGGTCTGATCCGTTACCTGTTTTCGCCGTTCGACTTCCAGCATTGCCGTTAGATCCTTTTCCCTCATGTCCAGACCGGCTTTTTCATCGGCGAGTGTTTGAGCCTGTTGCGCCAGTACTTTGCGCTCGTTTTCCGCCAAGCGGGCTGACTCGAACTCCGCTTCGTTCCGGAACCCGAGTTCACTGAGCCGGATGGCAAAAGCTTCTTCGACCATTTTTAACCGATCGGTTCGCACGGCCATATTTTTCACCAGATCTTCCATTCTGTTTTTCAGTTTGTTCTGCTCTTGAATGGTTGCATCCAGTTTTTGCCGGCTGATATCAACATGCTTTTGTGCTGATTCCACTGCCATAGCAAGCTGATATTCCTCATCGTCAGGTTGCCTGTCGCCCAATAGCGTACGACGCACTTTACTCAGATCATCATGTTCTCGCTGCAGCGCATGAAGCTGATCCCGCAACTGTGTAAGTTGGCCGTCATATTTCTGGAGCTGTTCCGCCTGATAAACTATCTGCGTCGTCAACTTATCGATTTGCTGTTCAAGTACTGATTTTTCGTTTTGCCGTTGTATCCATAAATTACGTCGCGTCGTTAACTGAATGCCGATTTGATCCAAATGATCGAGTGACGGGATTTCCACCCCATATACCGAGATATCCTGCTGCAGCTTGTGCAGCGATTTTTCCTGTTGTGCCGTCAGTGCCTTCGTTTCCTGTTTGAGATGCTCCAGTAGTTGCATGGCGGACTCTTTTTTATGCTGGGCACTCAGCCTGTCATGTTCCGCCAGAACAGCAGACTCGCGGGATTTATCCAGCGATTCACGTAAAACGGTGATTTCGTTTTCCATCGCTTCAGCCGCCTGCAGAATACGGGTGGTAGTCATTAATTCTTCAGTCATTTCCCGTTGCAGTCGTTCCAACCGTAGAGGTAAATCAGGAACTGTCGTATCGAGCGATAAAGCGGCACAGTACTGGCTGATCAGTACTTCGGAAGTTGATATCTCCCTCTGGCGTTCCTGCTGTCTGGAAATCATCTGTTCGATATCCTTATTGACTTCCGCCAGCTTGATTTTCAGGCTGGCAACATCATCGGCAGTAGTTTTCAGGGTTGCTCTGAGTTTTTTCAATGCTGAGGCGGTTTCATCGGGAACGGGAATATTGCCCGCAGCAAACGGATGTTCCCGGGCACCGCATAGCGGGCAAGGTTCACCATCCTGCAATTGCTGCCTGGCATCTTCATAATCTTTGATTTTTTCGATCAGAATACGTTGTGTTTCGAGCAAGCTGGCTTCCCGTTCGAGAGAAGCGAGTACTGTCTCCTGTTGCTCAAGCTGCGCTATAAGCCTCGATTTCTCAGTTGTCAATCCAGCTAAACGTTGATCCAGTTGAGCGAGCATCTGCCTGGATTCCGTTAGCGCTTGAATGGTGGTGACTGCCTTATCCACGGAAGCTTTCTGCTCAGATAAAACCGATACCTTATTTCGCCAGTCTGCCTGACTCTGGTCTTCGAGTGTACGTTTGTATTCAGCCTGTTTCCGCACGAATTCGCCTTGATGGTGTACCAGGCTGCGCTGCAACGTTTCCAGTTTTTCTACTTGTACTTGCCACGAGCGGGTCGCTTCAGCCACTTGCTGATCGGCTACCCGGATTGCTTCAAGCTTGGCATCACACTGGGCATGCAGCGTTTTCAATGAACTGGATCGTTCCTGAATACCGGCCAGATGTTCAACCAGAGCGCCGTCTGTTTGGGTTGCGTCAAGCTGACGCAATAATGTCTCGAGAGCTTTGTGCATACCATCCAGATCAGCGTTATCCTGCTTCTGTCTGGCGCGGAGCGTGGCAAGTGATTGCTCACATTCTGAAGCTGCACTGCTGACGGTTTTAATCGGCCTTGCTTTTTCCCGGATCTCGATATCCAGCTCCCGTACTTTACGAATCAAGGGCAGCGCTTCCTGTTGTTTCGCCTGCTTTAACCTGAGCTGTTCGACAGCGGCTGTCATTGTTGCTTGCGTGAGCCTGACTGCTTGCTCAAGCTTCAGGAGATTTTCCGAGCATGCCTTGAAATTGTCTCGGTCCGCTTCCTGTTCGCGCCGGATCGATACTAATCCGGCATAATCACCTGCCAGCTCGAACGCCCGCGTAGCCATTTCCAGTTTTTCACGTTCTGGAGCGAATGCCGTTATCCGGACCTGCCATGCTTGTCGCTGCTCACAAATCGATTTCAATTCCGATTCGAGTCGAGCGATATTCTCCAACCAGACGATAGCCCGTTGTTGCTGGGAAATCTGCCCTCCCAATTCCACATCCTGCTGAGTTTTTTGTGTGAGATTCACATGGTATTGCTGCTCATCGGCTTCACTCAGTAACTGGATACCAGCAGACTCAGCCGATAGCATTTCGAGCGTTTTGCGTGTCGCAGATCGACGTTCATGCACGTGTATAGAGATCCGGCTATATATTTCCGTACCGGTAATCTGCTCCAGAATCGGTGCACGCTCATCAGGTGCTGCCTGTAGAAATGCGGCAAAATCTCCTTGAGCAAGCAGCATGGAACGGGTAAAACGAGCAAAATCCATACCAGTGGTTGCTTCGATCCGCTTGGTTACTTCGAGTAGTTTTGTCTCCAGAATTTTGCCGGAATCTGCTTCGGCAATTTCATGTCTGGGTATTTGCAGTTCCCCATCCGGTTTCTTGCGCGCCCGATGCTGACTCCAATGGCAACGATAGCGCCCGGCCTGTGTTTCAAAGGTCACCTCAGCGTAACATTCACCCGTCTGCCGCGACATGATTTCGTTGCCACTTTTGGTGATTTTGCTGAGGCGAGGCGTGCGCCCATAAAGCGCCAGACAAATGGCATCGAGAATAGTCGTTTTACCCGCACCGGTGGGACCGGTAATCGAGAAAATTGCGTCTGACATGAAAGCAGGATGTGCGAAATCGATCTCCCATGCACCGACCAGCGAATTCAGGTTTTTGAATCGTACTTGCAAAATTCGCATTGACTACTTTTTATCTGAATTTCCTGGCAAGATAGGAATTGCAATGCCGTCATGAATAATCGGCAAAATCATACGATCGACACCACAGCTGAATACCCTCAAATTGATGGTAAAAACTTCAATCATCTTAATCAATGTAGCAACCTGCAATCAACCTGCACGCAAGTTAATGATTCGTCGAATAAATATAGCACAAAAGGAAAAAAGGTTTCATCGATAACTCGTCGCTCGCTGGAGAAAAATAAATATTTTCTTGACAAGAAAATCCAGTTCTGGTATCAAAAGAGGGTCTTTCAAAAAAAGAAAGGCAAGTGGTCAAATCTGTTAAGAACTATATAGTCATGTATTTTTTCTTTATAGGAGACTGCAAAATGAGACTCTTACTTATATTAGCTGCATTAATAGTGGCATCCACCTCTCTGACTGCCTGTATGGATCCCAAACCAGGTCAGTACCCCCCAAGCCTGATGATGGAGCGTGATTCCATGCCGGATAAAGCAGATGAGACAAGTGAGAATTAAATAATATGATTCAGAAGTTATAACCGCTCGTTCAGAGCGGTTTTTTATTGGTACTGCTGATGAAAAAGCACGGTATCGTGCCAGTATCAAATATCGTGACAACGAGCATGACGGGGGCTCTGTGTACTCATGCTGGCGATGCACTGGATTGCTTCACGCCCGCTGGCGTTCGCAATGACATTTCCCGCCTTAGCGAGTCGCAACGCGAGGCGGCGATCCAGTCCTGCGTCAACATGCCTACTTCGTTCCAGCGGGATACGCTGGTCGCCAGAGCGGTAACGACACGGGCTCCCACGCTGGAGCGTGGGAGCCATCAAGCTGGCAATCGGTACTTCTGCTCTTTAATTTTCTCTATTCTGGACCTGGCCCTAACCTGTTTGTTACAGGTTGGTTCTCGCGGTGCAGATGAATACGGAAATCGGAGCTTTGTCTTTTGCGTGTAGTTTGTTGTTCTATATTTTTAAGTGTTAAACTTTTATAAAAATTTCTTAGAGAGGCAAACGTGAGTGATAGCAGTGAAAATCTAGCTTTGGAGCATCTTCGGCATATACGGGGACGTGTCGATCTCATAGCTGATGATATGAAAGAAGTTAAGCTCAGGCTTTCTTCGATAGAAAGCAGTTTGTCACTGGTTCGTCGGGAAATTATTGTTGGTGATGAAACAGACGCTCGCCAGCAAGTCACAATTGACCGGATTATGGAACGTCTGGAAAGAATTGAACAACGTCTTGATTTACGAAGTGAAACATAATCCAGTTGATTACTGATAATCAAGTCAGACTATAGATAACCTGAGTTCAGATAAGAAAAATGGAGGAGGACGCCTGTCTTTTTGCGTAAGATTATGTTTCCAGGCGTCAATCAATTGCACCCCGGAGACATCCATGACGCCTTTGATGGGGGCTTTTCGAGAAAGATTTGTTACTAACCAATTGACATATACACGCCACTCTGCCTTGTCCACGTCCATAACGATTCCAGGCGCCCTGATCTCGATAAATTTGGGATCGCTGGGCCCGATCATCTTTTTGACTGCAATACGGTCCCCACTCTTGATTTTGGGAAACGATCTTCCTGCCGCGTCTGGGATTGCGGGATCTACTTTGGGGTCCCGGCAGTACCAGTAGCCCCTTTTGACGAAGACATCGAGCAGAAATTTCTACTGCAGGAAAAAAAGCCGGAAACAGGCCGGCCATTTCTTGAGGTGCCAGAGCTGCGCGAGCTGGTTATCGCGTTCGGGGATTCGGGCTATGTCGCTCTATATCGCCATGAGCCGGTGCTGATGCGGTGTATATTCTGGCGTTCAGGCACCAGAAAGAGGCAGGTTACTAATATTGCCTGGCTGGAGAAAAAACAGCGGCTATGGAAAAATTGCCACCGCTGGCTCAATACCAGCTTGCAGTTCGTTCACTTGGCGTTCGGTACTTCTGTTCTTTGATTTTCTTTATTCCAGACCTGGCTCCAACCTGCTGAAGCGTGGAACCATCAAATATCGTGACAACGAGCATGAGGGAGGCTTTGTATACTCATGTCGGCGATGCACTGGATTGCTTCACGCCCGCTGGCGTTCGCAATGACATTTTTCGTCTTCGCGAGTCGCAACGCGACGTGGCGATCCAGTAGCTGAGTCAGCATGTTCTGGATTGCTTCGGCGTGCCGCCTCGCAAGGACAGGGTTATGTGGAGTTTCCGGATTATTTCATGCGGATTTTGATCGCTCCCACGCTCCAGCGCAGAAACTATCAAATGTTCGACTTCGACCCACGGGCTACTTCAGTTCCGAGCGCAGAGGCGTTGATCTTGATGGTTCCCACTCTGAAACGTGGAACCATCAAATATCGTGACAACGAGCATGAGGGAGGCTTTGTATACTCATGTCGGCGATGCACTGGATTGCTTCACGCCCGCTGGCGTTCGCAATGACATTTTTCGTCTTCGCGAGTCGCAACGCGACGTGGCGATCCAGTAGCTGAGTCAGCATGTTCTGGATTGCTTCGGCGTGCCGCCTCGCAAGGACAGGGTTATGTGGAGTTTCCGGATTATTTCATGCGGATTTTGATCGCTCCCACGCTCCAGCGCAGAAACTATCAAATGTTCGGCTTCGACCCACGGGCTACTTCAGTTCCGAGCGCGGAGGCGTTGATCTTAATGGTTCCCATTCTGAAACGTGGAACCATCAAATACCGTGACAATGAGCATGGCGGGGGTTTGTACACTCATGCCGACGATGCACTGGATTGCTTCACGCCCGCTGGCGTTTGCAATGACATTTTCCGTCTTCGCGAGTCGCAACGCGACGTGGCGATCCAGTAGCTGAGTCAGCATGTTCTGGATTGCTTCGGCGTGCCGCCTCGCAAGGACAGGGTTATGTGGGGGTTCTGGATTACTTCATGCGGATCTTGATCGCTTCTACGCTGGAGTATGGAAACTATCAAACCATCAATGGAGTGGTCTGAACCCAACCTATAAATAACCAAACCGGATAGACAAAAACCCCACCCCCTTGTGAGGGGTGGGGTTTGGGAGGATTGCCTTCACTCCTCACCAGGATGAGGAGTGTCTTCGGGCGAGATCAGACGATAAAGGTAAAGTCATCAGCACTCAAATTATCGACACCGACCAGCGTTGCGACGATGATAGCCTCACCGTCACCAGTGCCGTCCGCGTCGTAGCTCAGTGTGCCAGTTTCCGTGTCGAACAGGAAAGCAGCCTCAGCAGCAGAAGCCACAAGGTTTTCACCAGTATTGCTCACGAACTCAACTTTGATATCATCGTTGAGAGTAACTGCAGCACCGTCCCCACTGTAAGCTGCAAAGTTGACGACACCCTTCAGGTCAGCGTCGGAGAACTGTAGCTTGTCAGTACCGACGGTGAAACTGTGGATCGTGTCACCACCTTCAGTCATAACATTGTTGTATACGATGATATCGTCACCCTCTCCCAAGGTGATGGTGTCATTACCAATGCCTCCGGTGATGACATTATTGCCGTTACCACCGACGAAAATATCGTTGCCGTCACCCAGATCGATCGTTACGCCGGTTGTAACCGGCCCGTCAAGGTTATTGCTGAGATCGATGTCATCGTCTCCATCGGTACCTGTGGCAGTGATTGCAGTCGCGCCATTCAGAATATTGGCATTTGCGTCATCGATCGCAGCAGCGGTGTCATCGATGCTGTAGGTGTAATCCCCCGCATTGCTCGCATCCACGAGGATTTCGGCCGCGGCAACCGAGATATCTTCCAATACACCTGCCTCATCGGTCAGGGTGTAGCTTTCTGCACCATCGATTATGCCATTCTCTGCACCTGCCAGATTTTCCAGTGTATCGGACAGGCTGTAGCCAAAGTCATCCTTGTTGGACGCCTCATCGATCAGCGCTTGCTGAGCTTCGGTTGGCAGACCAGCTACTGCTACATTTTGGAACACGGTATCGATGTCGCTGATTTCGTAGCTTTCTGCATCATCGATCACGTCAGCGTCTGCACCTGCCAGATTTTCCAGTGTGTCAGACAGATTGTAGGTAACTGTTCCTTCCACGCCGCTGAAGTTGATGGCTTCGATTGCTGCGACGGTCGGTGCACCGGTGATAATCAGATTGCCGGTGCCCTCTATTGCTTCAATTTTGGCCAGATCGGCAGCTGAACCTGTCAGTGTCTGGCTGCTGCTAAGGGTGACCTTGGTGATGTCATCCAGATCCGGTTTTGTGGTGGCGGTAATACCACCGCGTGTGAAGGTGGCAACATTTTCACTATCGGTGGTGAAAGTGATGTTGCCGGCTGCTGTGCCGCTGAAAGTAACCTCTCCATCAGCTTCATTCACTCTGAAGGTCGGTGCAGGTGGGGGTGGAGGCGGGGGGGTATCGCCGTCGCCGTTACCGTCGCCATCACCGGTGTTGCCTTCCAATTTTTCAGTCAGGAAAGTGAGCACTTCTTCCAGCGTGTAAATCTTGTCGCTGATCACGCCGATCAGCAGGCTGATGCCTTCTTCCACGCTGGCGATGTTTTCGTAGCTCTCTGCGTGAGTACTGGCGACCAGTACCTTGTTGTTCAGCAGTTGGACGGTATCTGCGAATACCGGCAGGGGATCGCCTTGCAGGTAGTGGATGGCTTCATAAACGATATGGCCCAGGTTGGCGCCTTCTTCGATTCTTTGCGTGAAGTATTCTTCAGCCAGCGCAGCAGCACTACCAGGTTCCCCCCCCCCCCACAAGACCGAAGTGGTTGAGCAGGAATTCCACTTGCGAGGCGGTGTCTGTTTTATCGGAGATGAGTTCCTTGAACTGGTCGGTCTCGGCCAGTAGTCTGGCAATTTCGTGGATGGGGGTTCCGCTTTCGACTGCCTCGGAAAGGTCATCCAGAATGGCACCACCCGGGGCGCCATTGAACAAGCCTACCACTACTTTGAGTATTTCTTCCCTTTGCTGCTGGGTTATAGCCATATCGATATTTCCTTCTAAAGTTGTTGAAAAACCTGCATCGCAGAAATACTTCACCAGAGACACTTCTTTTTCTGTTATCCGGTCAGATTTTCCGCATACGTTATCGTAACCGGGGGGCAGATTGCTAAAAGTGGCGAATTGACCGATAAAATGAGTGGTTATTCATGTTTTATATTCCTGCGACATGGATGCAGGGGTAAGACGGACCAGGGGATATAATCGTGACTGGCCGCGTATATCAAGGCCATTCTGGCGATTATCCTGCATTCCTGTTTGGTAAACGGCAGGAAGAATGCATAACTGTAGAAATTTTGCAGAAGAGTGTGGAGAAACTGCTGAGGCAGTTTTAACCTGAAACCGAGATACACAAGTTTGGATTTATGTGCCAAATCCTATAATTTATATTTATACGGTTTAGCGCATAATATAATTTTATATGCCTATGAACCATTTTCAGTAATGCTTCAGACGTAACAATAATTTCCGTCATTGCGAGCCTGCAAAGGCGAAGCAATCCAGAGCGATGTTGGTACAGGTACTGGATTGCCGCGCCGCTTACGCGGCTCGCAAAGACGAAGGTAGCCAGAAGTGTATGGGTCCAAATAAACCAAACTGAAAATAGTTTAGAGGCATATAATTTTATGCGTTAGATCCGATATTGACGATTTATCGGATTGAACACATAATGGGCTGAAAAGGAGTTGAATTATGGCGGAATTAGCTCGTAGCCCGAAGCAAATAGGAAATACCATCCGCCGCGTTCGTAAAAAGCGCGGTATGAGCCAATCTGAACTGGGTGAGAAGGCGGGGTTGCGCCAGGAAACAATATCCTTAATCGAAAACGGGAATCCGGCGGCGAAGCTGGAGACGATCCTGGCTGTACTGTCGGCCCTTGAACTGGAATTTCAGATAGCGGAGCGGGAAAACTTTTTTTCTAATCGTGGGGGCATATTCAAATAATGGCGCGGCATCGAACCCATCTGCGTTTGCGCGTGCGGCAGGAAAAGTAGGGGCTGAGGGAACGGATACTTGCAGTCTTTTGTCCCGGATCAGCAAACTGCCGAATGGTATTGATCTTTCAAACAGTGTCGAGAATGAATTTTATGGTTTGTCCGTGATGGAGGTTTTCGGGCTTCCCGTCAGCAAAGCGGAAATCAGCATGAGCGAAGGCAGCAGCTCATTATCCGTCGGAACCTCCAGAGGCTGATAAGCGATAACTGCGGTTTTCAGGTTAAATATACCGAAGTAAAAAAGCGACCGATGCAAGGCTTTTGTCTGAAATTGCAGCAAATACAAGGGGTAGAAAACAGCGGATACAAGACAGATGCATACAGTCCGGCGGGAAATCGGAGAGTTCTACCAATTGCATCCAACGACGATTGGTTATTGTTCGCAAGAACAAGCATTCTTGATTCTGGGCCCTGACTTTGCTCCTTATACTCTGAATCGAGTATGGGATTAGGTATTGATCGGTATGTTTCCTGCTTGAATTGGCAGAAATATATCCTTGTAAATTAAAAATAGAACTTTTAATATGCAAGGATGATAAAACGCGGCATCTATCAGACAGTTATACAAGCTTTGAAGCGGCAAGCCGCTGTAGCCCTTATCGGGCCGCGTCAGGTTGGCAAGACCACATTGGCGCTTGATATCGCCGAAGAAAGGGACGCCGTTTATCTTGATCTTGAAGCTATGGCTGATCGAAAAAAGCTTAGCAACCCCACTCTATTTCTCACGCACAACGAAGACAAGCTGGTTATCCTCGATGAAATTCACCGGATGCCGGAAATCTTCCAGACCTTGCGCGGGCTGATTGACCAGGGAAGACGGAAAGGCTTGAAGGCTGGCAGGTTCCTTATTTTAGGGTCGGCTTCCATTGATTTACTACGCCAGTCTGGAGAAACGCTGGCCGGACGGATAGAATACATCGATATGGAGCCGTTAAATGTGCTGGAAACGGGTTCCAGAAGTCAGCCCGACCCCACAAAGCTTTGGGTGCGTGGCGGTTTCCCCGATAGCTATCTTGCAGACAGCGATGAAGACAGTTATGCCTATCGGCGCAATTTTATCCGCACCTGTCTGGAACGGGATGTGCCACAATTCGGGCCGCGTATCCCGGCAGAAACACTTGAACGCCTTTGGATCATGCTGGCTCATAGTCAAGGACAGTCACTCAATGCATCCAAATTAGCCAGTAGCCTATCCACCTCGGCTCCCACTGTTAGCAATTACATAGACTTGCTGACCGATCTACTGCTGGTGCGACGATTGCAGCCGTTTCATGCCAACACTAAAAAGCGTCTGGTCAAAGCCCCACGTGTTTATATACGCGATAGTGGTATCACGCATGCCTTGCTGGGGCTTGCAGATTATAACCAGCTTTCCGGTCATCCGGTATTCGGGGCAAGTTGGGAAGGTTTTGTGATTGAAAACCTGCTATCCGTTGCGCCACCTCAAACGAAAGCCAGTTTCTATCGCACTTCCGCTGGCGCGGAAATCGATTTAATACTGGAATTACCCGGCGGCAAAATATGGGCACTCGAAATTAAAAGCGGCCTTACCCCAAAATTGGTAAAGGGTTTTCATAACGCGCTTGAAGACATACAGCCGGATCGCAGCTTTATCGTGTATTCGGGGAAAGACCGTTACCCGGTGACGGAAGAAACAGAGGTCATTGGCTTATATGGGTTGGCGGAGGAGTTGGCAAAATAATGCAGATATTCTCGCCCGCGTTAAAACGGCAAATCAAAGTACCCCGCCGCAAGTAGTGGGGTACTTTATTAATTTGTTCGCCAGCTTTTACCGTGCCGAAAGAAGCTTATTTTTGTAAGCCCGGTGCATAACGGCACATTTGATTTGGCGCTTCTGCAGAAACTGATGATTGGTATTGCTGGCTGAACCTTTATCCGCATACACCCGATTTGCCTGGCTGGAAAAAACTGTACGTTGCTTGATCCTAACTTTGCTATAGCTATTGTTTCCTTAGTCGGCTGGCATACCGCTGGTCAAGCTCGTACCGTTCATGCACCTGCAAAAGAGCGAAAATTTGGGGCTATGCGTGGCAGAGCTAAAGTTACGGACGCTTTTTTTGAGCCACTAGCGGAAGATGAATTGCAAGCCTGGGAGTGAAGCGCTTAAAGGCCATTCTGGATACCCATACCTTGCTGTGGTGGCTTGATGGTGACGAGCGCTTATCGATTGTTGCGCGTGATTGGATCGGCGTAACTGACCATACTGTCCTGGTAAGTGCTGTATCTGCCTGGGAAATTGCAACCAAAGTGCGTATTGGTAAATTGCCAGGCGCAGTCGAAGTAGTGGCACTGTATCACGAGTGCTTCATAGCGCAGGGATTTATATTACTGGATATTTCCGCCGACCATGCGTTACGGGCCGGTAGCCTGCCCGGACTTCATCGTGATCCGTTCGATAGAATGTTGATTGCCCAGGCGCAGGCAATCAATGTGCCGCTGATTAGTAATGAGACCATTTCTGATCACTATGGCATTCAGCGCATTTGGTGAGTCCGGGTCACAATTTCATCATTATGTGCGGATTATCCTGGTTGAATCGACCGGTATCGAGAAACGTGCCGGTATTCTATCCAACGGGGCTTTCAGAGGTTGATAAGCGATCAACTGCGGTTTCTAGGATAATACGCTTCCAGTCCCATTCTTGTTCATTCTGTTTGTATATCTGCTCAGGCAAACTTGAATATGGCCGCCTCGCAACGGAATGGCAGCATGTATGCAACTCTCAGTGCTCTGTCAGCCGAATACTGCTTGTCTAGCTTGTCTATATAGTTGAAACAACACCAATTACGGAACACCAGTCAAGCGTATTCGGAAATTCTAAATGAAGTGGTCTGGATAGATTTGCTGTATATATCTCGATTCCAGACCCGACCCCGATTTTCGCTATGCAGAACCCAAACATAAAAAAAGCCCAATCGGTAGGAGACTGAGACTGGGCCTTTCATAAAGGGAATAAAGTTTTATCGAGTTATTTCAATCTCGAAATCTTTATATAAGTGTATATTAACTATTTTTGTAAATTATTTTCACAAATCTTCGTGTGTGTCAAGATTTTTATGAAATAAATTTCTAATTCCTGTCATTTCGGTATTATTATTTATGCCTCTAAACTATTTTCAGTTCGGGCTGTTTGTCTATCCACGCGGAGGGCTGGAATGAAATGCTTACGCATCGAATCATCGATGGCAAGACGGAAAATTATCGCAATTATTGTCTTCTAGCTATCTTCGTTACTACAAATCGCGTAAGGGTTTGGTAAAACGATTCTGGATTGCTTCATCCCTATGGGATTCGCAATGACAGGGTTCGGAGTTTGCCATACCCACCGCCGTCATTGCGAACCCTGTAAGGGTGAAGCAATCCAGAATAGCAGTTGTGGTACTGGATAGCTTCGCTTCTGCATATACTCATTATGCCCGCCATGATGGGGGTTATGTTAACTACCTTCTTTCTTTGATTCTTTCAATTGAATACTGGTATCTTCGGTACTCGAATCATCCTGAGCTTCGATAAATACATCCATTTGCTGTCCCACGTAGATGGGTAATTGCCCTCGATCAAAGCTGTAGAGTACCTGCAGTACCCGTGTATCGACCTGTTCAGTACTGTCACCCGTCAAAGATTTTTTGGGTACTACATAAGGTTCTACATAAGCCGGGGTCAGGTCGACCTTGAAATTCCGGTTACCCCGCAGGTAAGCGACGGCCTGACTGTTTCTGTCAAATCGCCAGGCATCGTTTTCGTCGATATCTACTCGTACATGTAATTGATCCAGATTACCCAGCACCATCAACGGTGTAGTCAAGGCGCCAGCTTGTGCAAATTCACCCGGACGGATATTGACTTGCAATATTTCTCCATCTACCGGGGCCTGAACAGTGAGGCGATCAAGGGTGATTTGTGCACTGGTCAGTGTGGCTTCGATTTGCCGTACCATGGCTTCTGCACTGCTTAGTCGAGCCCTACTGATGAGTAGAGCATTGCGTCGTCTGAGCAGTTCTTCTGCACTGACGGCTCGCCGGTCGGCGACCGATTCGACTAAAGTGCTCAACGATTTGCTGTCGTCAAGCAAAGCTTTTGCTTCGATTACACCAGCTTTGGCTCTTGCGAGATCGGCGCTCCTCACGGCAAGTTCCGCCCGAGCTTCACGATCGTCCAGGTAAAAAAGCGGGGCTCCAGCCTTGACTTTATCTCCTACCTTGACGGCAACCCGAGTGACGAGCCCGGACAAAGCTGTTCCGATAGAAATATTCTGGCTTTTGGCTTCGACGATACCGGCGCCTGCAATAAATGATTCATAAGGTGCTGAGGCCGGCTCCGCCACGGCTGGTGTGACCGGAACCGGCCGATTGCTGCTGACGACTGTATAGGATGCAAAGAGAAATCCAGCAGTTGCCAACAGGGGCAGGATGTATTTGATCTTCATGATGACTCCTCTAGAAAAAGGCAGTAATCAATGTGTCGTAGGGGCATCTATGATTTTTATGATATGACCGTCATCCATTTCGGCAATACGATCGGCAAAATTAAAAATCCGGGCATCGTGTGTGACGATTACCAGTGCCCTGTCTTCATGTAAAGCGGTGCTTTTGAGTAGTTCCATCACCGTGTGGCCGGTTTCATGATCCAGTGCACTGGTCGGTTCATCACAGACGATCAGTCTGGGATCGTGTACCAGCGCCCGGGCGATCGCCACGCGCTGCTGTTGCCCGCCGGAGAGCTGTGAAGGTAAGAAAGTCATACGGTCACCAAGACCAACCCGCTCAAGCATACTGCCTGCTCTGCGTTCGGCTTCATTACGTCGGATACCATTGATGATCAGCGGGATCGATACGTTTTCAGTTGCTGTCAGCGATGGTAGCAGATTGAAAGCCTGAAAAACAAAACCGATATTTTGTGCTCTGAATCTCAGCTTGTCCCGGTTGGGCATGGCAATCAGGTTTTCACCGAACAACTCACAGCTTCCCTCATCCTGATCGAGGATTCCCGCAATGATTGAAATTAAGGTGGTTTTTCCACACCCGGAAGGACCGACCAACATCATCAGTTCGCCTGTCGCAATGTCCAGATTGATGCCATCGAGTGCAGTAACCTGCTGATCACCGACGTCATAAACTTTGACTACATTCTGACAGCGAACGGCTAATGTACCGGCATCCATATCAGCTTTTGAAAACAATCGCAGGTTCCAGACGTATCACTTTAAGGATGCTGATAATGGCGGCAAACATGCAGATCAGGCTGACGCCTATACCACTGAAAACCAGTAACTGCCAGGAAAATTTGAACGCAAGGATAGAGTCTCGCATGAGATAACCGAACAATGCAGTCAGTCCCACGCCCAGCCCGTAACCGATACTTCCCACCAATACCGCCTGAAGCAGAATCATTCGCAGCAATATCCAGTTACTGGCTCCCATTGCTTTCAGTACACCGAACTGCCGCAGATTATCCAGCATGAAGTTATAAAAAGTCTGTCCGGCAATTGCTGCGCCGACCATAAATCCTAATAGTACCGAGACGCCGAAATTAATCGGGATACCGGTATTTTTCATGAAATACTGATAAGTCAGATCCATGAATTCCGCACGTGTGTAGGCAGCCAGGCCGGTAGACCGGCGTATGCGACGGGTCAGCTCAGATAAATTCTGCCCCTGTTTTGCCTTGACCAGAATAAAGGAGAGTAACTTCCGTTCTCGTGGTGCGTAACTCTTCGCACGGGAATAAGTCGTGTAAATAATAGGTTGAGCCTGAAAGGTACGGGTGACTTTTGCGATCCCGACAACAATGGCCCTGCGATCATTCAATTCCAGGCTGTCACCCACTTGAAGTGGTACGGGTTTTTCGCCGGGTAGACGTGGCAGTTTGGCAAGCTTATCTCTCGCACCGTCGATATCGACGATAACAGCGTCATTTCTGCGCAAATCTTCGATACTTCCTTCCAGCATGATGGGTGGGCCGCCGATCAGGGTCGCATCATCCAGCCCCACGACGAAACAACTCTGGAATGTGCCATCGGTGAGACGGGCTTTCAATAATCCCTTATACATTGGCATCGCCCATTCCACTCCGGAAACACCTCGTACCCGGTACAGCTCAGTATCCTGCAAGGGTTTAATGTCATCGACAAATTGCACTTTGGGATCCATTACCCAGATATCGGGCAAGCCCACATCCGATATGAAGCTGAAAGTACGGGTCATCAGGCCCAGAAAAATAGCAGGTTGCTGAGTCATGATTAATGAAGCGAATGTTAATCCCATGACAATTCCCAGATATTTTCCCTTGTCACCTATCAGCATTTTCAGGGCAATATGATTCATAGATTGGTTCCTGCTGTTGGTAAAACAAACGGCTGTAAGACTGATAAAAAAGCACGAGAGATATGCTGTGGTTTCATTAAAACTGATTCATAGCTCATCAGTTCAGATAAGCCTTCCCTCACTCAGACTCTGAAACACCTCTGCGAACAAACAGTTTGACTTTCTACCGGAACTGGGCAGGACTATTTTAACCTGATGATAGCTGCAGCACGTAAAAGAGAGCGCTGTTAGATCATGTATCCTGCTCGAAAATTCATATTGGAAAGAAGCGTTGCGTGAACTACTGCGCTACTGCAAAAACCCGTTCCAAGAGTTGAAGGTGTTTTTAATATGCTTATTAATTATTGTTAATTGTCTTTTTTAAAACATAAAGTTATAAACGCTTCAGCAGAAACCTAGTGATTCGTCCTACCCGGTTTGTATTTCTGCCAATCGTATCCAAAAATATTTCAGGAGACAAAAATGACAAAGCCTTTAATTTTGACACAAACAGGGTTATCGCTTGCAGTGGGTATATTTGCAGGACTCTCTTCTGCTATTGCCGCTGATGGTATTACAGGCAATCGTTATGGTTACCCGGTACTCTATCATTCTGAAATCAGTTCCGCAGAAGCCTGGCTGAAAGCAAGTACCAAAGTGGCGCGCGGGCAACTGCAGCCAGTTATTCTCGACGTGCGCCGAGTGGAAGAATACGTTAGAGGCCATCCACCGGGAGCGATCAGCATTCCTTTTCCACATGTACATAAATCACCTGCGCAGGATAACGATGGCAGCGCTGAATTCGTCGATGGTTCGGACGACTATATTGGTTACGACATTTCCGAAGATGCGGAAGATGTCGGTTTTCAAATTGCACCTGATTTCAAAGATGGTGTGCGGCCGATAGCTGAATTTACGGACTATGTCGCACAGGTTATTCCCGACAAAAATACCCCGATTTATCTGGTATGCGCAACAGGCTTCCGGAGCGTACAAGCTGGAAATGCATTGGCCAAGGCTGGTTTTACTGAAGTACGTAATGTTTGGGAAGGCTGGAATGGTCTGCCCAAATATACTTATACCCGCGAAGGTGCGCCTGAATACACTATTGCCAGTGACGGCACAGTCCAGTTTACCGCATTGGATGTCAACAACGATGGGGTAATTGATGTCCATGACAATGATGGATGGGCCTTTTATCAGGGCTTGCCAGTTTCGACGGTAGTCAAACCGGAGTTGATCGATAAACGTTTCACCAATCTCTATATCAGTGAGTTAAATAAACTGGGCAATCATTTCAGCCGTTATGACAAAATCAGATGGCTGGGATTATCCTCCATACTGGCAGCTGGTTCCCGCTTCCAGGTAACCCTGCAACAAATCAAAAAAAATGCATCCGATTTGGCTGTAGGCGATATTTTCGAGTTACGGGATGCTGATCATTCGTTACCAGGCTTAATCAATGCAGCAGATTTTGACACCGGTAGTGGTCTGGTGTCGATTGACGATGTGTCAGTCGCTGGTAAAAAACTGCGTACCGTATTGAGACAGATCAGCTCCACACCACTGCAATTTGAAGTTACCGACATCACACAGAATTAGAATTGATAATCTGACCAATCAGGGCAGGGGAGCCAGAAATGCCGAGAAAATCTGCAGAATCTGGCTCCGCGTATTGCAGATATAGCCGTATGCCAGAAAAGACAGGCTATGTTATCGCCATCTTAGAACCTGTTCAAAGTCTCGATCAAGGGAAGCAGTGCAAGGCAAAATTGAACGAGAAAGCGGAGCATACTCGAAGTATGTGAGCATTTTGAGTTCGATTTTAACGCCGCAATGCACCCTTTAGCGAGATATTGAACAGGTTCTAAGATCATTGCTTCCGTGTATACGTGATCTCCATCATTTTCATTTCCTCACCGCCATGGTGAGCCCCGTACATGTCAAATGTCTGAGTGTTACTGTCGATAATTTTCCAGATAGCGCGATGTGTCATCTGTCCACCCCCTGGTTCGGCGTGTTGTCCAGTCAGGGTGATCGTTCTGCCATCCGCACTTGCCGTACCTTCCATCGTGAAAATCCCGGTGCTCATGGTATCCATCCATATCGATACATAACGCTCACGAATATTGTCATAAGCACTGATCCCGATTCCAGAGTAGGGTTGGCCCATCATATTGCCGCTGAATTTCTGCTGAAGGAAGCGTCCGTCCAGTAGCATTTTCATTTCCGCGACCCCGGTCGATTCCACCGGCGGTTTACCAGGTTCCATCCATTCCTTGCTTTGGGTTGTCCAACTTCCCGCCAGGCTTGCAAACAACTTGTGAGGTTCTCCCGGCGCAGCCAGCTTGGTATAAAGATCCATCATCGCTTGCGGATCCATGGGCTGTTCCACTTTTTTATCTTCTGCCATAGCAGATGTCATTACAGCTGTCATCGGTATGGTACAGAAAGCTGTCAGTGTCAGAATAAGTGATAGGTTACGCATCATATCCTCCGATAGAAAAATGTGTGGGTCTGCGAATATTTCTGGGCCATTATCGAAATCCGCTCGAATGACCGGTTTTCAGAGAATTTCCCAGGTTCAGGCATTGACAAGTACTTTAAAGCCACCATACGTCATTCGTTTACAATCGAATGGCTGAGAACTGGCTTTCATCATTTCTTCCAGGCGCGGGTCCGCCATGACGGCCTGATTTACCTGATCACGATGTGCTTTCGATTTGAAAACAATCCATGAGAAAATGACTGTTTCGTCATCTGCAGCACCGGCGGCACGTTTGAATGAGACGAATTCTGCCTGATCCAGATCATCTCCCACGCATTCGATATATTCCAGCGCACCATGCTCTTTCCAGACTGAACCTGCCAGTTCTGCAATTTTTTTATATTCATCCAGGCTGTTTTTAGCAACTGGCAGGACATAACCATCGACATATTTTTCCATTACGATCTCCTTAAATGAAAGGTGGTTTTCAAAAAGCGATAAGCTTCATGCAAAATTTTTGAGCTTTTCAGTTACATTGGACATCATGCTCTGCCAAATAGTCGAATAAACAGCCGATAAATCGACAATCAAGAAAATTTTTCTATATGAATCGATAGCAGAGGGTCAGCCTACCCGGATTTGGCCATTTCCCGGATTGGCCGGATCGGGCGAATTTCTATACTGCCTACCTGTGCCGGCGGAATTCTGGCAGCCAGTTGGATAGCTTCATCCAGATGTCTGGCTTCTATGAGGTAGAAACCAGCCAGTTGTTCTTTCGTTTCAGCGAATGGTCCGTCAGTAATATTCACCCTGCCTTCACGCACTCTGACCGTCGTTGCCGTATGCACCGGTTGCAGTGCTTCCGACGCCAGACAATGACCTGTCGCGCGAATGCTTTCGTCGTAGGCCAGACAATCGCTGTCCGGGATTGCTTCAAGCAGCTTCTCTTCCATATAAACTAAACATAGATATTTCATGAGGCACTCCATTTGTCTGATAATGAATAGTCGATTGACGTTACCCGATATCGACACTAAGTTTATTTATTTTGCAGTTCGGCCAGCCTGCGCTCCAGAAATCGTCGTTCCGGTGTTTGTCGGACGAGTGTCAGCGCCTGCTGATAGGCTGCGATTGCCTGTTCAGGCTGATGGAGCCTGCGGTGAAAATCCGCTTTGGCAGCGTAGAGAAGGTGATAATCCTTGAGCTTGCCTTGATCGAGTAAACCATTAACCAGTTTCAGCCCGAATTCGGGCCCATCACGCATGGCGATGGCTACTGCACGATTCAGCTCGACCACGGGTGATGGGTGGATGTGTAATAACACATCGTAAAGTCCTACGATTTCTGCCCAGTCAGTATTGTTGGCATTGGGAGATTCAGCATGCACAGCAGCAATGGCAGCCTGCAGTGTATAAGCACCGAAGCCGGATGCACGCAGCGCCTGTCTGACCAGCTTGACTCCGTCACTGATCTGATCACGGTTCCAAAGTGAACGATCCTGTTCCTCAAGCAGGATCAAATCGCCGCTTTCCGTAGTACGTGCTGCACGCCGGGAATCCTGTAATAACATCAGCGCCAGCAGGCCCGAAACTTCTGGTTCCTTTGGTAATAAATCAGATAATAATCTGCCTAGACGAATGGCTTCAGCGGAAAGATCACAGCGGATCAATTCGCTACCGGAAGAAGCCGAATAACCTTCGTTGAATACCAGGTAGATGACTTGCAGAACGCTGTCTATCCGTTGAAGCCACTGCGCCGGTTCCGGCACGATGTAAGGGATACGAGCATCACGGATTTTTGCCTTGGCGCGCACAATGCGCTGTGCAACTGTCTTGGGTGCGATCAAAAAAGCATGTGCAATTTCTTCGGTTGTCAATCCACAGACTACCCGTAAAGTCAGGGCAATCCGGGCTTCGGACGACAGGCTGGGGTGGCAGCAGGTAAAAATCAGTCTGAGCTGATCATCCTTAATGGACTCATCCTGATCGTCTTCAGTTACGGTAACCCGATCGCCAGTTGGGTCGGTGGTCGTTTCATCCAATGTGCTGAAACGAGAATACTTCCGTATTTTGTCAATGGCTTTGAAGCGCCCGGCAGAAATCAACCAGGCAACGGGATTATCAGGAATACCATCCTGCGGCCATTGTTCAAGCGCTGCCTTGAAAGCATCATGTAGTGCTTCTTCAGCCAGATCGAAATCTCCGAGTAATCGGATCAGTGTCGCCAAGACACGCCTCGATTCGTTGCGATAGAGTATGTCAAGCAATTCCGGAAATGTTTTTTCTGACTGATTACTTGACATTGCCACCGTCTCTTTATCCGACTGGAATGATTTGGTACACCATGCTTCAATCCGAACGAGGTTTCTAAAACTGCATTTGATCCGCTAGACCAATATTAAGAGTAAGCTAGTTTACTTGAAGTTAAAAAGAGGGAATGCGTATTATGGATGCTTATGAGTTGTCGGATTTAATCGTTCAGCAGAAAGGATCAGACGATCTTTATCTCGAATTTTTGCGTGTCCCATCGCTGAGCATGGGTATTTATACGCTGCCTGCCGGGTCACGTGATTTGCAGGAGCCTCATACCGAAGATGAAGTTTATTACGTAACGCATGGCAAAGCAGCCATTCGGGTAGGTGATAACGAACGGCAGATATCTGCCGGGAGCATCATTTTCGTAGCTGCCAACGTTGACCACTATTTCTACGATATTACGGAAGATCTGACGGTACTGGTATTTTTTGCGCCCGCCGAATATACCTGTCAGCAGGCTGACTAATCACAGTACAAAATCAGCGAAAGAAGCTCTGGTTCAAAAACCACTACACACCGATACAAAACAGCGTGCAGCGGAGACAGGTTATGGCTGATATTCTGCGAGCTTATATCTTAGGCAACGTTACCCCTTGCTGAAACTGATATTTTCCGTTGCGATCTTTATACGAGGTTTCACAGATTTCATCCGATTCAAAGAAAATGACTTGTGCGACCCCTTCGTTAGCATAAATTTTAGCGGGCAGTGGTGTCGTATTGGAAAACTCCAGTGTGACGAAACCTTCCCACTCCGGCTCGAATGGGGTGACATTGACGATGATGCCGCAACGAGCATAAGTGGATTTTCCGAGGCAGATGGTCAGAATATTACGGGGGATGCGGAAGTATTCGACGGTGCGCGCCAGTGCGAAGGAATTGGGAGGAATGATGCAAATATCGCTTTTAACATCGACGAACGAATTCGAGTCGAAACGTTTGGGGTCGACGATGGTTGAATTCAGATTGGTGAACAATTTGAATTCATCCGAACAGCGGATATCGTAGCCGTAGCTGGAGGTACCATAGGAGACGATGCTGTGGCCATCTTTCTGCTTGATCTGATTGGGCTCGAATGGCTCGATCATCCCGAATTCTGCAGCCATTTTGCGGATCCATTTATCTGATTTTATTGTCATGAGGAAACCTTAATCGTCTTCCATGATGATTTGAGTGAACACTTCCGAGTAATCTTTCGCCAGACTGGAGACCTTGGCTGCAACCCGGCGTGCGATAGTTCGGTAGATGATGGCAATTTGTCCGTCCGGTTCGGCGACTACACTCGGCTTTCCGGAATCGGTATGTTCACGGATTCTGATGTCTAACGGCAACGCGCCCAGCAGCTCGACGTTATAATCCCGGCACATTTTCTCGCCGCCACCCGTTCCGAAAATTGGTTCGGTATGCCCGCATTGCGAGCAGGTATGCAGACTCATATTTTCCACGATGCCGAGAATAGGAATCCCTACTTTCTCGAACATTTTCAGACCTTTGCGGGCATCCAGTAGCGCGATGTCCTGTGGTGTTGTAACGATTACTGCACCGGTAACCGGTATTTTCTGGGCCAGCGTTAATTGAATATCACCGGTGCCGGGTGGCAGGTCGATGACAAGGTAATCCAGATCGTGCCAGCGGGTATCGTTCAGCAGTTGTTGCAGTGCTTGTGTGACCATTGGACCGCGCCAGACCATTGGACTTTCCACATCGATCAGTAACCCGATCGACATCATCTGGATGCCGTGCGCCGACATCGGTTCGATAGTTTTACCGTCCGGTGACTCCGGACGCCCGCTAACACCGAGCATTTGTGGTTGCGATGGGCCGTATATATCCGCATCCAGGATGCCTACTGTCGCACCTTCTGTTGCGAGTGCCAGGGCGAGATTGACTGCTGTCGCGGACTTACCGACACCTCCTTTGCCGGAAGCGACGGCAATGACGTTTTTGACACCGGGAATGAGTTTGAGTCCGCGTTGGGCACTATGCGCAATGATATTGCTGGTGACGTTTACTGATACCGAACCGATGCCCGGCAGGGTGCGTAAAGCTGCATCGATCTGTTGACGAACGGTTTCCAGTACACTTTTGGCCGGATAACCCAATTCGATATCCACTGATACGTTATTGTGATCGATCTGAATGTTGCGGACTGCTTTGCTGGTGACGTAATCCTTATTGGTTGTGGGATCGACGACCTGTCCGAGCACTGTTTCGATTTGTTGTAGTGTGATCATTAAGATAGCTCCTGCCATCAAAATCATTGATGTTAGCAAATATCGCGCCGGCTCGTCGCATGCAGTTTGCTACAATCTTCCTTTACGGACCTTTTGAATAGATTGACAATCGATGACTACACGCAACATTCTAGTGACTTCCGCGCTGCCTTACGCCAATGGCAGCATCCATCTGGGACATCTGGTCGAGTACATCCAGACCGATATCTGGGTGCGTTTCCAGAAAATGCTCGGGCATACTGTTTATTATGTATGCGCGGATGATACGCATGGTACACCCATCATGTTACGTGCCGAGAAGGAAGGTATTACACCGGAAGCGTTGATTACACGCGTACATGCAGAACATTTGCGTGATTTCACTGATTTTCATATTTTCTTCGATCAATATTACAGCACGCATTCTGCTGAAACACGTCAATATGCCGAGGATATTTACCAGAAACTGAAAGCGGCAGGGCTGATTGCAGTACGCGCTATCGAACAGCTTTATGATCCGGTCAAAAATCTTTTCCTGCCGGATCGGTATGTCAAGGGTGAATGTCCTAAATGCGGTGCGGCAGAGCAGTACGGTGATTCATGCGAAGTATGCGGTGCAGCTTATGCCCCGACTGATTTGAAAAATCCCTATTCCGCCATTTCCGGTGCGACGCCGGTAAAAAAAGCCTCAGAACATTTCTTTTTTAAATTGTCGGATGCTCGCTGCAGTGATTTTCTACGCAGTTGGACGAGAGAAGGCAACCACCTGCAGGCGGAAGCTGCCAATAAAATGGCGGAATGGCTGGGTGAAGCGGGTGAAAACAAATTATCGGACTGGGATATTTCGCGCGACGCACCCTATTTCGGATTCGAAATTCCCGGCGAGACGGGTAAATATTTTTACGTGTGGCTGGATGCGCCGGTTGGTTACATGGGTAGTTTCAAGAAACTCTGTGCTGAGCAGGGTATCGATTTTGATGCATACTGGAAAAAAGACTCTGCTGCTGAGCTCTATCATTTCATCGGCAAAGATATCCTTTATTTTCATGCCTTGTTCTGGCCAGCCATGCTGGAGAACGCAGGTTACCGTACACCCACACAAATTTTTGCGCATGGTTTCCTGACCGTAAATGGCGAGAAAATGAGCAAGTCACGCGGCACTTTCATTACTGCGGAAAGTTATTTGCAACAGGGGTTGAATCCGGAATGGCTGCGCTACTACTATGCGGCAAAGCTCAACGGTACGATGGAAGATATCGATCTCAATCTGGAAGACTTTATTGCCCGTGTCAATGCTGATCTGGTAGGCAAATACATCAATATCGCCAGTCGTTGTGCAGGATTTCTCAGCAAACGATTCAATGGCCGACTGGTGGATGGTGAAGACTATC
>JBDIVK010000027.1:0-33006 GCA_039794425.1 Nitrosomonas sp.
GGGGATGGGATGGAAGGTGCTTTGCCTTGTCAGAAACGATGACGGAACCTTGAACGCCCGCATTTGACCAATGGTAAGGTGCCATCAGGAAAACCGGCACCGCAAACGATATTCTGAATATAAAGGTACCCCAATATGACTGATTTACTCCCTCTTACTTTTCGCGATGCCAAAGATTTACGCTGGCAGCAGCCGGCGACGTTGCTGCCGTGTGCACATCAACCGTTGCTGCCGGTGCAGGCCAATGAGGCCGGGCGGCTTGCCGGTAGTATGCCTCTGGCATTGATCAGGGATGCACAACAGACCAGCGGATGGTCGCTGGTCGCTGTATGCGGCAAACAGCAGGACCGTAACCTCTACTTCGATGCAACCGGACGCTGGCTCGGCCATGTGCCGCCAGTCAGTTTGCAGCATTTTCCGTTCGTGCTGATTCCCATCGGTGACGACAAAGCATTGCCCTGCTTCGACAAACGCAGCGGGCTGCTGAGTGAAGCACCCGATGCGCAGCCTTTCTTCGATGCCCAGGGCCAACTGACGGGCGAGGCCAAAGCTAAAGTCGAGGCCCTGGTCGCTCATCACCCGCATGTGCGGCAGACGCAGCGGGCATTGGCCACCCTCTCGCAGGCAAAAATCATCACCCCATGGCCAGCGACAGTGATCGAAGCAGCCGGCGTGGAGATTACCGGTCTCTACGGGATCGACGAAAAAGCGCTGCAGGCGCTGTCGGATAAAACCTTCATCGCGCTGCGAGCCCATGGCGCGCTCACCCTGGCCTATGCAATCGCTTTTTCACTCAACCAGCTTCACCTGCTCAATCGGCTGGCCCGCATCAATGCCGGCAGGACACCGCCAACAAACGGAAACGGAGAACTGGATCTGGAATTCCTGAACGACGGCGGCACCATCAACTTCGGGACACTGCAGTAAGCTGAGACGCGGCGTGATCAGTATTCAACCATCCGCCGCCTCATCATTGCGCGCCGCAATGCGGCGCGGCAACGCCACTTGCTATGTCTTGACTGTATGATGGGGATTGAAAATGTTCTGCTATAACACGGTCGGAACGATAATATTATCTGAAACAGGTAGAGTATTTCGTTATTGCTGGCATGTATCACCAGCTTACGACATTAATCCCCGAATACTTCTTCGATCGTCTGTGCTGTCAGTATACGTTTTCCCCAGACCAGCAAAGTCTGTGTATCTGCCGTCTCGATCCGCTCGCGTACAGCTTCACTTACCTGGCCGAAGCGCTGTTCCAGTAAATACAGCAGAAACTCTGATTCACCTTCCTGCCGTCCTTTCTGCAATCCCTGCTGCAATCCCTGCTGCAATCCCTGCTGCAATCCCTGCTGCAATCCCTGCTGCAATCCTTCTTGCAACCCTTGCTGAAGCCCTTTCTGCCGTCCTTCTTCTATTCCCTGTCGTTTCCAGTTTTCAGTCCATTCCTTGACGCGTTCTGCCAGCATGCTTCGTACCTCCTGTAAATCCTGAACTTCATCAAATTCGATCCCCGGCATTCTGTTGCGCAGGTATACTCGTTGTACCCAGACGGAAAATGCGCGCCGCAGATTGCTTTGCTCGGGGGACTGCAGCCAAGTGACCAGAGCCTGCAATACCTGTTGGACATCTTTCGGGTCGTAACTGTTCTCCAGCCGGAACAAGGCGGCGACCAGATTACGCAGGCTGGCCAGTTCGTGGTTATTGTAGCTGCCTTCGTCCAGCAGCAGGTAGTGCAATCGTGGCCGGTAGCGTTCCAGTCCGCCCGGGATCGGGGTGATCAGATCGGCGATATCCACTGGTGCCTGCCAGCGGGGATCTCCATTGTACAAGACCACTGGTAGCACTGGCGGTAACAATTCACCCTTACTCACCTGTCCACTCTTGACCAAATCCTGATACAACAGCCCGACGTAGGCCATGATCCGTACCGCCATGAACCAGTCTACCGTGGATTGGAATTCCAGCAGCAGGTAGACATACAGCCAGCCATTTTTCTGATTTTCTTCCTGATCTTTCCTCCAGCGGATGCGCCAGATGATGTCGTCGTGCCGTTCTCTCAGGTCGTCACTGATATAACTGCCGTTGACTTTCTCCAGGCTGGAGAAATCCAGTTGTTCCACCCAGTCTTCTTTGACGAAGCCGCGCAACAGATCAGCCACCATGTCAGGGTGGGAGAATAGCAGTTTGTAGCCGTGGTCATGATTCATTTGGGGGAGTGTAGCAGAGCGGTGGTGAGGGGTAACAACTTTGTGTACTCCGCAAACGCCGTACGGGACTGTTTCATGTCTATGACGTTCACATAGAGATAGCGTCCTGACAGCCGGGTACTGAATCACTGCAATGTGACTTAACGACGGCAAGACCCGGTCGCCGCCACACATCAGGCCCGCATATGACGTTTGTCCCTTGGCAATCCTGGTGATTGTAAGCCGTTCTGTGATGGGGGCAGCAAATTGCGCATAGATCATGGGCCGGGAAACAGGTCGGGTTAGCGGGCTTATTTCATGCGCAGCAGGCTGATGTTGATTGCATATTGCTGGTTGGTGGCCATAAATCCGCGCTGGATGCAGACATTGAACGTGTCCGAGGGATGTGTCAGATTTCACGGGATCCCGGGTTGTCCAGGGAAAGCCTTTACGAAGCGTTTTTCGCCAGTGGGAATCCTGAATTCTCCACGGTCATGAAAGTGATCAAGGCACTACTCAGTCCGAAACTGCATGTCGAGGTCCCAAAGCCAATAAAAAACAGATGTCCGGTGGCGTTATACTCTGCTTTTTCTTATTTATTTATGGGGCGGCTATGCAAAGCAATCCAGAGAAACGGCCGCACAGATACCGGATTGCCAAGGTTTGCAGGAAGCTCCATAGGCATTGGGTCTTTGCATGGCGCTTGTGATTTTAGGCACCTGATGCTACAACAAAAAAACGCCCTGGTTTCCCGGAGGCGGTTTTTGTTGTTTTCATGTGTTATGCTTTGACGAGAAAATTTAAAGGAAAACAGTGAAATGGCATTGGCAGAAGAAGATATCGTAATCATTCAGGAACTGATCACGAAAATATTGTCCGAACGGCCGGAATTGAGCCAGGCGAACGTGCGCTATGAGCTTGAACTGAGAGAGCGGATTGTACGTGTTGAGGAAGAACTGAAGCATCAGCGGGAGCTGATGCTTGAAGGCTTCAAGCAGATGGAGAAGCGGTTCGAACAGATAGAAAAGCGGTTTGAGCAAATAGAAAAACGCTTCGAACAGATAGACAAACGCTTCGAACAGATAGACAAACGTTTTGAGCAGTTTGATAAGCGGTTTGAAGCACTGGCTACTCGTATAGATCGTTTCATGATCTGGTCATTTTCGACGACGTTAACGGTAGGCGGTCTGGTGGTGGCGGCAATCAAGTTGCTGTAGAAGCAGGAAAAATCATACCGATATTATTCTGCGTACGGTAAGTATAGCAGGCAACCCAAGTACTACTTTGATATTGTGAGTTGTATAATAGCGCGACCATTCAGTAAATGACCGATAGTGGGTCATGGTAAATGTCTGTATGGCGTCTCGTACCTGCGGCGGCGCCGTGACAATATAAGAAGTATGGCTTTACTCTTCGCCTTTATATCGCATTCGTTTTTACTCTTTTAACTTCGTTTACCTCTGTCTTTATATGACAGAGTAGTATCTGTTTTGCTCTGGGTGTGTTGCCGCACAGATAATTTTTTACTTCGTTGATAGGATGCAAAAACCTCGTGATGGAGTATGTCCCGGGAGATTGCCGAAGGATGCTTGCTGGCATCGGTAGTAAGGTTTTCCTCAAAATGATATTGGAATCTGTGGTTATTGGAGACCGAGCCTGCATGATTTACCTCGATTTTTCATGGACATTTCTAACTCTGGGGTTTTTGACTTACTTCTCAATTGTAGTCAGTTATTTTATAAATCAATCAACGGAGTGAAATGATGGTACATGACAAGTTATTTTTCAGCCTGATCTGGGTAGTTGGTCTCAGTTTCTGGTTGACTTCCGTTTCGGCAGAGTCGTATGAAAAGCAGGAGTGGGAGAAGAAGGAGCGCAGCATTGAAAAGAATAATGTTGAGCAGTCCCAGGGTGTCCGTGACCGGGTAGAGTTTGGTCCGGCTGAGGTTGATTATGTTATCAATGCAAAGAAACTGATCGGTACGAATATCGTTAGCCGGGATGGTAAGAAACTGGGTGAGATCGATGATCTGATCCTGAGCGGAAAAGATAAAGTTGCTCATGTGATCGCATCAGTCGGTGGAGTGCTCGGTATCGGTGATAAATCGGTTGCGATACCGTTCCGGGATATCAATATCCGCCAGGATGAAGCGGTTACCAACTTATCCGAACAACAACTGAAGCAGGCACCGGAGTTTAAAGTGGACGGTAGTGCCGGAAATCAGTCTGGCCAGAACAGGATCGATTATGATATCAATGCCAAAAAGCTGTTTGATTTCGATGTGGTCGATAGAGGTGGTAAGAAGCTGGGTGATATCAATGATCTGGTATTGAGCCAGGATGACAAAGTTGCATATGCACTCGTGTCAGTCGGCGGTCTGCTTGGTATCGGTGAGAAGTTGGTCGCCGTGCCCTATGCTAATTTACAGCTCAATAAAGCTGACGAGAAGGTTCTGTTGAATGTAACTAAGGAACAGCTGGAGCAGGCACCTGCTTTCAGATTGAGGAATCAGTAAAATTTGATAAGTCAAAATTGCCTCCAGACAGTACTGGAGGCAGTTTCGTTTTGGAACTTAAGTCAGCCATAGATTGTTTTCAAGCAGTTTGTAGATACTTCCGTTGATCATATTTTCTAATGTAATCGCCGAAAATCCGCTCATACTGTTCTCTCACATTGTCGTAACACTCACATGTGGTTGCCAGCAGTCCTGTTCTGTCGGTAATTATTATTTTGGAACGCGAACATACAATCAGGCCAGCGTCCCGGATTTGTTCCACAGCCAGCGATATGCTTTCCCGGCGTACACCCAGCACATGAGAAATGTATTCGTGTGTGACGGGCAAGGTATTGGTCTGTAAATGATCCTGGCATGTTAGCAGGTATCGACATAATTGCTGTTTGACGGAATGCAGCCGGTTGCAGACTACGTTCTGCGAGATTTGTGCAATGAGGGTCTGCGTGTAACTCATACAGATATCACGAAAAATCGGGCGTCGTGCGAATTTGTTTTCGACATCCTTGGCATGCATCCGATAAGCTTCACCTTTGTAGTGTACACACGCACGGTTGGCCAGCTTTGTATCTCCAATGAACGTTACCACACCTGCCAAACCTTCTTTGCCTACCGTGGCGATTTCAATCGATGCACCATCAACCGTGTCATACAATAGGCAGATCATACCAGTTGTCGGAAAGTAAACGTATTCCCGCTTTTCATTCATTTCCCACAGCACTTCGTTCAGTTCCAAGCTGACTTTTTCTAAAAAAGGCCAGATTTCTTTAAATTCGGTATCGGGCAAGAACCCAAGCAGTTTGTTTCTTGAGGCATTGTCAATTACGTCAGCTTTAATCATATTTCACCCCATTATTTTTAGGTGTGTAGAAAAACTGGAAAGCTACATGCATTGAGATATCTAGAATATATTCTTCAGACGATATGCCAGTACACAAATGCTGTGTTTACGTAAGGTAACACACAGACATCAATTGTTCGACACCAGATAATGACGAATGATTCAGATGAAATGAAAAAAATTAACAAATACAGATCCTGCCTGATGTTGAGTAGCAGTCGTTTTTATTCCATGAAATCGGGATAGATTTAGTCCATCTATCCTGTCTTAGTTCATTCATAATATTTGATAATCTACTTTTTTCTGATTGGCTGGAACCTTGGCTCAATTACAATCATGCATCCAGCTTTAGGTGATTATGTTTCGATTTAGGCACTCATTCTTGTTGGAGGAGAGGTTGTGCTGTGTAGGTAGTAGTGATCACCAGTTTGAGCTGGTGTAAGTGGTCTGTGGAAACACAGACAAAAGTACGTACAAAATAGTTAGGTTCCATTGATAGTGCATATCTGGATCTGGAACCATCCCATAGAGAGACGATATGTTGATGCAATGCGATCCCCGAGCTAATCATATCCTGCGTGAGGTCAGTCAACCCGAATTTGAGTACCTGCTTGATCATCTTGAATTGGTGACGATGTCTTATGCTGAGGTATTATATGAAGTTAATGACCGGCTACAGTACATATATTTTCCTGTGACTGCTGCTATTTCCCTGCTTTGTCAGCTGGAAGATGATTCGGCCGTGGAAGTGGCAGGAGTAGGAAATGAAGGGGCGTTGGGGGTTTCGGCTTTTGTAGGAAGAAAGGTGGAACCCATGCAAATGGTTGTTCATACGGCAGGATACGGTTATCGGATTTCTACGGAATCGATACAGACTGTTTTGAACCGTAGCGGGGGTCGGCGTAGTAGTACGCTGCAGAAGCTATTGTTACGCTATATCCATGCGTTGTTTATTCATGTCGCGCAGATTACTGCATGTACTCGTCATCATTCACTGGAGCAGCAATTATGTCGTTGGCTGCTGTTGAGTTTTGATCGGGCACACTCGAGCAGTCTATCGATGACTTGGGAAGTGATTGCTCATATACTGGGTGTTTGTCATAGCAAGGTAGTCGAAGCAGTGGAAAGATTGCAGGAGGAGGGAGTAGTCGATTACCATCGCGGTCTTATTGAATTGAAAAACAGACCAAAACTGGAAGCTGCTGCCTGCGAGTGCTACCGGATACTGAAAACTGAATTGGGATATGTACATGCAGACAGTCTGTCGACTATCTGATGGAGAGGAATATCGGATGAGAGACAGCAGGGTCTCCCTGCAACGAACGCAACGTGGCCAGACAGCGTGCAATCGGGTACGTAGCAGTCTCACCCGCCAAGCTGGCATGGGCGAAGGCAGCAAGCTCACTATCCATCGTGGTTTCCAGAGGCTGATAAGCGATCAACTGCGGTTCCTGGGTTTAACTATGACAAAATATCTGAACGGTAGACAATCGTCCGGGGAACTCAGCCGTACTGTTTAGTGTGAAGGTGATCCAAACAGATCTAATACAATATTTTCTGTACCGGCTTCGGCTGTATCAGAGTCCTGCTGTGGGAGTATCTGGTGGGTATGGTGTTTACAGATACGATCTAAAACCTCGTCATGGATGACGGGATCGTTGAAGTTGTGAGCAAAATAAGTACAGAGCAATAGGAATTTTTCTGTCTTGAATAAATCATTCCACAAACCTTCCACGTTAGTGGCCATATCGCGCTGATCTTTTTTCTGTAGAAAGTCCGTCATCTCACTCAGAGTACGTACTTTTTCGTATTTCAAGCGTGCGGCACGGATCGGGTTACCTACAAATTTCAGGAAAGCATCGTTGTCGAACTCATCATCAATCATGAAGCTCGACAGGAGCAGTTCAGCATCGAAGAATTTGATTTGCCCTGCATGTTTGGCAGCCTGTATATCAAAATTCCATGCATTCATGCTGGATATGACAGCTTCTCTCAATGCGCGTGTGGCGATGAAGATAACTGCTTCCCCGTTGAGTAAACCACTTGTGATGTAACGCGTAATACCCGCTAGCTGAGACTCTTTATTCTCATATATCTGAACGATATGGCTGCTTTCACCTGGATTATCCAGGATATTCTGCGTAGCCAACTGATTGTTCATTACGTTCCTCGATTCAAATGGTTCTTACCTGTCTGGTACTATATCATGAATCAAACTTGAGGCTGACAAGATGGTAAATATGTATATCGGACTAAATTAGTTATGCTTTATAGTTTAATTTGATCAGCATCACTGTATTTTGGAAATTTTATTATAATTAGGCAAATTTTATAAGTAATATTTCTGACCGGTTTTTGTCTGTCGTGCCAAAGTCGGATATGTGTGCTGGCGAACAGACGGCTCGGTAATGCCTGAACCATAATGGACTTTCAAATGATTTTATGGAGGTTTATAAATGGTCATTACTTCGGCTGGAACCGGGAAACATAATGGAAGCGCAGTATCGTGGAGTGCAGTTTTTGCAGGCTCTGCAGCAGCTGCCGCGTTATCGCTGATTCTTCTGATATTGGGATCAGGGCTTGGCTTGTCTGTAGTATCACCATGGGTAGGTAGTGGCGCCAGTGCTACAGCGATCGGTTTATATGCCATCGTGTGGATTATTTCATCGTCACTTGTCGCTGCGGGGTTAGGTGGCTATCTTGCCGGTAGACTCAGGGTAAAATGGACCGAGGTAGCAGAGGATGAAGTTTTTTTCCGGGATACTGCCCATGGTTTTCTGAGCTGGGCGGTTTCTACACTCATAACGGCAGTATTGCTGACAGCCGTAATTGGATCGATGGTGAGTGGCGCAATTCAAGCAGGTGCTACGGTGACGGGAAGTGCCATGACCGCTGCTGCGACCTCTGCAACAGCCGGTGCAGCCGTAGCAGGCACCAAGCTCGCGGATTCTTTCGATGAAAGCGGTGTATCAATAGATTACTTCGTCGATTCCTTGTTCAGAAAAGTTGCGGGTACAAGGGCTATGAGTACGGAGGCTAACGACAAAGTTGCTAATGATAAGAAGAAAGAAGATACGACATCTGCATCGGTGAAAGAGACTAGATCAGCTCGCATCGGATCCGAAATTGCTCGCATTTTTGTGAATTCCATTCAGGCAGGCAGCCTGAGATCAGAAGATCTTCGTTATGTCAGCGAAGTCATCGCTGAGCATACTGATCTGACTCAGGAACAGGCGCAGAAACGGGTCGAAGTTACGTTTGCACGTATTCAGGCGGAGCTGAAAGAGGCTGAAGTTGCTGCAAGAGAGGCTGCTGATCAGGCACGTAAAGCTTCTTCTTATACGGCGTTGTGGATCTTCATTTCATTACTTTCCAGCGCATTCGTTGCCAGCATTGCAGCAATATATGGTGGTCGTCAGCGTGATGTTGCATGACATTCGTGTATAAAGAATCCACTTACTTATCAGGAGATATACTATGCGTTCAATACTTTTATGGTTTCTTGGTGTACCCATCCCAATTATCATTTTAATTGCATTGATAGATTGAAAGCACTGATCTATATTTATTAAGCATGAATGATATTGTCATTTTGGTGAGATTGGGAGGAATGACTTGCTGATAATTGGACTCCGGGAAAGTAAATATATCCATTCTTTCAGGGTGGTTGCATTTCCCGGAGTTTGCTTATGGAATTGCCAATTTTTGGTCAGCGACTGAGTTTATTCAATCAGATGGACTGTAAATCGATGGTAGAAGGCAAGAAAGATAATTGACCGGAAGTGGGGGTCAATCACTACTGGGCGAGATATGGAAAGAGGCCATTCCTTCTATTTGTGTACGCAGGTCGACGGCAAGTTTTGCCAGGTTTTTCTGGTTTGCAGTCCGAATGATCATTTTATATTCGAAGGTCAGCTTGTCGTCTGACAAGCGGTAGCTCATATTGGCTGTAGTAAACCCACTGTTTCTCAGGAAACTTACCAGCTCATATTCCGGCAATATTTTGTTCTGGTCGAATTTGACTGTGAAATGAGCGAAGTAATGTGAAGGTAATATTTCTTCTATCCAGCGGAATAGGGTCAGTATGCATAACGTGAATATCGTTGCCAGGATAGCAGGGATATAAAAACCTATCCCTATGAGTATTCCTATTCCTGAGGTAATCCATACTGAAGCGGCAGTGGTCAGGCCACGGACAGTAGGGCCTTCTTTGAAAATTACACCTGCTCCGAGAAAGCCTATGCCAGTGAGGATTCCCTGTGCCATTCTGGTAGGGTCTGAACGTATATTCTCAATATATATCTGTGGTAGCCATTCCCATTGGTAAAGCGTAACGAGCATCAACATACTCGACGCCATACATACGATAGCATGCGTGCGAAATCCGGCAGGACGTCCATGGAAGCTTCTTTCAAGGCCAATAATGCCACCTGCGATCAATGCACTGACAAGATGAATGATGATCTCAAATGTATCGGAATCCATTTTTGTCTGTTCAGCGATTTGAAAATTGGAAAAGTGATGAGAAAAAGATGAGTGGTGTGAATTTTAGATGCCTGGCCCGTGGAAACTATCTAGGATTTATAGGCTTAAAATGAAGGGTGCCAACTGAAAAAGGGGTTGTTGTGGGCGGATAGTCTTAAACTATTTTAGCTTTTTATCACCGGTACTGAGTACCGCATATAGGATATTGAGTGGACTAATCAGATTCAGAGCCGTCGACAAAATCCAAGGGAGAAACGTTGTTTTGCTGGATGGTGCCTTACTTTTATCCGTATGTTGCACTCTGGACGATCTATTTCTGGTCAGTTCACTCAGGATGAATCCGATACCACCAGCCATCAGCAGGCTTGAGGGTGCTGTCAGTTGCTGCTGTACATTTCCAAACAGTCTGGCTGAGTAAAGATCCACCAATTTCCGGTGCTGCTGCAATTGATATTCGGTATATCTGATCTGGGTCATGAGAGATGAAGATTCGGGCTTACTTTGATTCCAAACAGGATCTGACATTATTTTTTCTCAGGATTGTGATGATCTGATCGCATGATTTCGAGGTTGTGAAGCGTTGCCGGGAACCGCAGGTAACGGCTTTTACCACGAATGATACCCCAGAGAATCATTACGGCTAATAAGTTTAAAGCGACAGAAAGCAATACCTGTATGACACTGTTTTCCACGACACCATATTCAGCAAGTGCCAGTACGATGGCGGCAATCAGCCCGATCCAGACGAAACTCAGCAGGATACCGATCATCAGGCCGGCTATGATCATGATGACCAGACTTTTACCTGCCAATTGCGCTTCCAGTGCAGCAAGCTGTAAATGGCTATAGCCTAATATACGTACTTCATTCCATAATGATTGCAGGTCGGTTAACAGGCCGGTTCGAGTGTCAGTATGGCTGTTTACGGCAATTTTTTCGTCGGCGCTTTTTTCATTGACTGCTATCTCTGAATCTGTCATTTTAGTGATCATCAATGATTATGCAGGGTGGTTCTGACTTTTTCCTGCAAGCCACTTGGAAATTGATCCGGGGAACTGGCAAGTATGCCTAATTCCAGCCGGATCGTACCAGATCGCACGAGTTATATGGGCTACTAGGTACACGCGTGGTTTCCGGTGCAACAAGCAAAGTAATCTTAACGGCCACTAAGCAATCTGCTCAATATGAAGCCTACGCCTGCTGCAATGAGTAATGATTTACCGGGATTTTCGCGAATATAACCGGAATATTCTTTTCTCAATCGTTCTTCGGTATTTTTCAGCTCCTCACCTTTTTCACTGATCTTGTCTACCGCCTGGCTAGTAGCATCAGCAGCTTTATCAACTACTTCATGTGCGAAATCGGATACTTTGTCTACGGTTTTGTTCATGTCATTCACCTATTTTTATAGAGTACACCTATCATACATAGGCGTAGTTTTCAGATTTAAAGATTAAAGTTATGATCGGTAGTCTAACGATCTTTAAATAATGCACTTAGTATGAAACCCACGCCCAGGGCAATGCCAACGGACGTTAGAGGATTCTCCCGGGTATAATCGATACATTTTTCCACCAATCGTTCTTCGATATTTTTTAACTGTTCCCCTTTTTCGCTAAGTGTGTCAGCAGCTTGGTTGGCTACTTTTGAAGCTTTGTCAGTAGCTTTGTCTACCGTATTGGATATTTTTTCTGCAGTGCTCATACCGTTTCCTTGTCTAATTCAGATCTAAATCGCGTTCACGTGGGATCATAGATTAATGACAATGATTTTTTGCAGGCCAAGGTTGAAATCTTTTCCTGCAATTCATTTCTCTTGATATGTGACGATATCGATACTACGAGTTATCTATTTATGGTCTGGTTCCATAGTAAGAATGAATTTCATTTTCCCAGGTTTTATCTGCCATATCGGGCCACTTGTCTTTATCAAATCCTGGTGCACTCGTTAAACGCTCTTTATCCACGTTCAGTATAAAGCGCTTGTTTTGCGTATCGAGTGTCAATGCTTTCCAGGGAATAGCGAAAAGCTTTTCTCCTATTCCCAGAATGCCGCCAAAAGACAATACTGCGTAACGGATATTGCCGTTGGCTGTATCCAGCATGATTTCTTTGATCTCACCAAGATCTTCATCAGCATGGTTGTATACTTCATTGCCGATCAGGGTGTCAGCTCCCATCAATCTGGGTCCGGGACCCTGATTATTGCTGTTTCTGTAGATACCATACGTATCTCGATCTTCATAATTCATATGTGCCCCCGGTCATAAATGTTGTTAATTAATGTATGCTCTTGCATCCGATACACCTTCGCAAGATTCAGACGAATGTGTACAAATACATCACAATCGTGAACTAACAATACATCCGGATTTTTAGGGGGTCTGTACGCTGGCACACACAAGCATGGCTGACTTATCTCCTGTTTTCCACAAAATAGATAGAAGTAGAAGTCCGGTTTTATTTAATTCTGGAGGTCTCATCCACCAGGTCAGCGGCATGAGCGAAGGCAACAAGCTTGCTATCCATCAGGACTTCCAGAGGCTGATAAGCGATCAACTGCGGTTTCTAGATTTATTATTCCGGTACCTGTCGTTTGTGTCTGGGGCAACATTGGCGATTCTGAGGAATCGTGCTGTTTTTATCAGCAGACCTTTGATCAGGGTCCACAGTTTTGGCAGCAGCCAGATTGCCAGACCGATAAATACGATAAACAGTGCAAGAAATAGGAGGGGGTAGTTCAGAGCTGTCCATAACCCGGCAACGGTCAGAAAATCTTCGCTGATGGAGGCTGTCCAGTTGGTAGTGGGTTCAGGGGATGTATTGATCATCAGACGTGTACCGGTTTTAGTCGCATGACTGGTGGCTGCTGTGCCACCACCGAGAATTCCTGCTGCGATTTCTGTGGCGATTGAAACATCACCTACTGCACCGGCAGCCAACATGGCACCGGCCGGGATGCGTACGAAGGTATGGACGGCATCCCAGACGCTATCCACGCCCGGTATCTTATCAGCGAAAAATTCGATCAGATACATGACCATCGCTGCGCCGATAACAAAGGGGTTGGCCAGGACAGATAGTTCTTCTGGCAAAGTGATGTTGCCGGTGGCAGCGCCCAGGCCGAGTACCAGCAGTGCGGCGTATAAATTGATTCCGCTTGCCCAGGCGGTTCCCATAGTGAGGGCCAATGTCGTGATCAGAGCTTCGTAGCTATCCATTCTATCTGTCCTGTGGATGTTCTGAATCAGTGCCGGGGTAATATGTTCTGCCGAGAGCAATCTGTTGTTGCAGCATGCGTTGTGCCAGCAATCCGGCACCGAGCAGCCCGGCTTTCCGATTCATGATGACATGCACCGGGATTTCGTGCAGCAGTGCACTGAACCGTCCTTTATTACGGAATGCTTTGATAAAACCGGGCTGTTTCAGAACCTCGATGATATGCGGCGCAATGCCGCCAGCAATGTAGACGCCACCACGGCACAGCCCTGTCAGTGCCAGATTACCTGCGTATGCACCGTAGATTTCGGCAAACAGGTTGAGTGCTCTTAAGGCGATCGGGTGGTAATGCTCGAATGCCAGACGTGTGACGGTTGCGCCATCATCGGTATTCAGTTCGATGCTTTTCAGGTGAATGTCGTCGGCTGCGTCAGTCTGCAGGAAGTTGAAGATGTGAGCCAATCCCTGTCCGGAGAGCACCCGTTCGACTGAGACATGGGAATGTTTGGTGGTCAGATATCTGAGCAGTTCGATTTGTGTTTCATTGACAGGTGCGAAATCGATGTGTCCGGCTTCAGTAGCGAGTGGTTCGTGACGATCTTCGCGGTTGATCAGCCAGGCGACTCCCATACCAGTGCCCGCTCCCAGTATGACGCGCATTGCGGAAGGGAAAGATTTACCGGGTTGCAGAGTAACGAGGTCGTCCTCTGTCAGTATTTCAATAGAAAGTGCTACTGCTTCGAAATCATTGATGATTTTTACGTTAGGGATTGAAAATTTTTCTGCAATACTGCCTGCATCCATTGTCCAGGACAGGTTGGTCAGTGCTACCCGTTGTGCAACCACCGGGCCGGCTATGGCCAGGCAGGTGGCAACAGGATGGCAACGAGACCGTTCCATAAAATCCATAAGGATGTCATCAAAGCTCTCGTACATACGACTGTCATAGCGATGCTCATGACGAAACTCGATGTTTTCACCTTTCATTACCGCAGCACGCAGCAGGGTTTTGGTGCCACCGATATCGCCATATATCAGGTATCGATTCATTGGTTATTTTCTCCCAGGAGATTGTGATGTGGTCACGCGTCTGCGAAACCATGCAGGCTGAGCCCGAATGGGCGGATGCGGAGGGTAGGGGTGGAGTTTACAGCCAGGTTCGGGATATTCATTATGTCAGCATCAGAGTCGGGATCAACCGGGGAATCCGGGATCGATATTGTAGGCTGGGGCGGCGTTACACGCTAAGATTTTCTTATGCAATCGTGAGTCAACAACCGATAGTAGCAAAAATGACAAGGGCGGGTACAATAAGCTCCCTGTTTTTGAGTTATTAGCCGCCGGGCGGATTTGGGTGTTTGATATTACCGGCGGGATGCTCCGGAAATGCCTGCTTCAGAGAGCGTGGCTAACCTAATGTTGTTCAATCATAAAGATCGAGGATATTGTGACGGGTATTAATGGCGCAAGTGATTTGCTGCTGAAAAGCACACATCTGGAAATTGATGAGGTAGTGGCCGAACTGCGTGCCGTACGTACAACTTCGCTTGAAAACCGGCAGGGGCATATCAGACCGCCCAGGCTGCCTTCCCGTAAAATTCTGACTGGGATTGCCGAGGGCCTGCGCACGGCGCTGTTTCCCAACCGGTTGGGGCCGGCCGATCTGGCGGTCGAGGGAGTCGATCATTATGTCGGTTATACCCTGAACTCGACATTGCGTGCTTTGCTGGTACAAGTGCAACATGAATTGCATTTCCATGCGGGCACCGAAAGTCTCAATAGGGAAGATCATGAGCGGGCTGTGGCAATCGTACAGGCATTTGCCAAGCGTCTACCTGTCATCCGTAGCCTGCTGGATGACGATATTCTGGCAGCTTATGAAGGTGATCCCGCGGCGCATTGTATTGATGAGGTATTAGTGTGCTATCCCGGTATCGCTGCTATTACCTATTACCGGCTGGCACATGAACTGTACCGACTGGGTATGCCTTTGATCGCGCGTATGATATCCGAAATCGCTCATTCGCAGACCGGTATAGAAATTCATCCAGGTGCGCAAATCGGCAGAAGTTTTTTCATCGATCATGGTACGGGTGTCGTGATCGGGGAGACGACTATCATCGGCAATAATGTGCGTCTGTACCAGGCAGTGACGCTCGGCGCCAAGCGTTTTCCGGTGGACGAGCACGGAGCGTTGGTTAAAGGTATCGCTCGTCATCCCATCGTCGAGGACGATGTTGTCATTTATGCGGGGGCGACTATTCTGGGACGTATTACCATTGGTCGCGGTTCCACGATCGGTGGCAATGTCTGGCTGACACGCAGTGTGCCACCGAACAGCCAGGTCACGCAGGCGCAAATGCATCGTGATTGAAATCGCATGGATGCTGTGTCTGGGCGGTTCCCGGGAGGGGAATTTTTTGTTTCCATGGATCATCCTAGAAACCGCAGTTGGACGCGTCCAAGCGTGCAATCGGGTGCGTAGCGGTTTCACCCGCCAGGCTGGCATGAGCGAAAGCAGCGAGCTCAATATCCAATCATTTCCTGGTAGGGGTGAAGACATCGAAAAGTAAGCGTAAGCCTACTTGCCCCCAAATTTCTGCTTTACCAGTCTTACGTCCGTATTCATTGGTTTGGGGTTGAGTGCCAAAAGTCATATCCAGGTTGACATAGTCACTTGCCAACCAACGGAAACCCATTTGGCTGGCTACTTTGGGTGCATGCAGATGCAGTGGATCGCCTGCATAGGCTTCGATGATGAAGCGGAAGTCTTCCTGAATCAAGCCGGCATCTATTCCTACTCCCCAGTGGGGTCGAAATTTGGGGGTGTGCCTGCGTGCTCGGTCCATCCGGGCACCATAGTTGATGTGTGTTACCAGCCAATCGTCGTAAAGTCGCCAGCTTGTCATGCCAATAAGATAACTGCTGTTGCCCCGGTCGTGCAATTCGCCCATGCCTGCGTCAAAGGTAGTACCTGCACCCAGTGCCAATCCGGGACGGCCGTTCTTCTCGGCTGAAAGTAACAGCAGTTTGGGTTGGATGACTGGGTTGGCAAGTGTGAACTTGCCGTTTCCATCGCGTCCGACACCGCTGCCTGCAATGATTTCCAACCAGTCGCTGACGGTCGTGGCCACCATGAAATTGAATGCAGGTGCCGGGCTCCAGGTTTTATCGGCGTAACCTGTTTCCAGCCAGGACTCGATTTCCATCTGGCCGGCATCGTTGATACGTGCATCATCCGTTACGAACGGTCGGATTGCCATTACATCCTGTATCAGAAAAAGCAGGCAGAAGAGAAACAGCGTGATTGCGTGCGCTGGTCTGGCAGTATGATGATTACGAAAATGCTGAACCAGGCTGTCGATATTGAGAATGAAGTGATGGAGTGGTCCATGGTGCGTCGAATCAGTGAACCGGTAGTTTCGGTGCTTGCGACTGAATACTGGCCGTAATGTTAACATTGGGATAATGATCGAATTTTTGGTATGAGTGATAAGTAACGGAGTTGCGTATTGCAGTATAACGGCAGGGTTTTACGGGTGCGTGACGTCTTATTCTTCCAGGAAAGCCGTTTCCAGCTGGCATGACGAAATGAAGAGGAGCATTGCACGATTGAAGAATGTATTTTTACGGTATCTGCCAGGAGAAACCAAAGCATACGCGCATCAATGGTTTTTCATAGCAGCATGTGTGTATGCTGTGCTGATGGTGCCACTGGCTATGCTGGCAAGGCAGGGATATGGGCCGGCAGTATTGGCCATGCCGACCGGCCATGCATTCGAAATGCTGTTCGGCTTTGCCCTGGCTCTGGTCGCAGGCTATCTGTTGGGGCCTATGCCTGCAAGGCGACTGGCATGGTTCATGGTTTTCTGGTTGCTGGCAAGAGCGACGGCGCTGATTACGTCGGTGACCTGGCTGATGCTGATAAGTAATGCCGTATTCGTCACATTGCTTGCGCAACACCTGCTTCCTCGCTTGTGGGTTGCGAAAAAGTGGCGTAATCGCACGTTGGTACCGTTGCTTGGTCTGATTTGTGTGTTCGCAGTTGTAATTACCGTGGCCAGCTTGTTTGACTATTACGAGTTACATCGCTATCTGTTGGAAGAAAGTGTGCAATTGTTTGCTTTGCTGATGCTGTTTATGGGCGGGCGCATGCTGGCACCTGCAGTGGCTGGCGAGTTTTACCGCCAAGGGATGGAACTGGAGGCGCGGGTACAGCCACGTATTGAAGCCGGGCTGATCGTGACAGTTTCGGCTGCTTTCGTACTGACACCCATAGCGGCTTCGCTGTCAGGTATGTTACTGATTATCGGTGGAGTACTGGCAGCCATTCGCCTGATCCGCTGGCAATTGTGGCACTGCCTGGCACGACCTGATCTGATTTGTCTTGGATTGGGTTATGGCTGGCTGGCATTAGGGCTGATATTGTTAGGGTGGGTGAAACTGAATGGAGGGGATTATTTCAGTACGGCTGTGCATGCGATTACAGTCGGTGCACTGGGTACACTTGCCACGAATGTTATCGTACGTGTAACACTGCTGCATGTGAAGCAATATCCTGCACGTATCCCGCAGATTGTAGCAATGACAGGCATCATGACTGTTGCTGCGGTGATGCGAATCGGTGCGGATTTCAGTGTTTATCGGGAAGCATTACTGGCAGTGGCAGCGTCAGCCTGGAGTATCGGCTTTCTGTTTGCTTTGTTCATTTTACTGGATTGTCATACTGCATCGTCCCGTCCTGCAATGGCAGGCAGTAAGCCTTTACGTAGTAACATTGCCCGCGATAACAGAACGAAGCATGACAGTGATTCGACTGCGTGACCCTTGCCAGTTCGAGTTCCAACAGGCTCGAACTGGCTCAGAAACGGTATTCTATAGAGTGTTTGCCATTACCTGCTGCGGCTTACCGGAAAGAAATGAAGGAATAGGCTGCTTTTCTTTTAATACGATAGTGTTCGCGTGCTTGTCCAGCGTTCACGTTTGTAGCGCTGCCAGGCGGCCTGTTTTCTGGCAGCGGTATCGATTGCGTGCAATACGCCATTCAGATCGACCGGCTTGTGTTTTTGTTCGATATGCCCAGTCAGGTTCACACTCAGGTTCAATTTTCCATTCTGGTAGAGTGACCAGATTTCAGTGCCGTAGTCAGTATAGGCGAGTTCGGGTGCAAAGTGGCTCAGGAACGCAGTAATATTGTGAATGTCCCGTTTGAGTATCATCTGTGCGTTGTTATTGCTCGCTGCGTATACGGCTTGCGGGAAGTCGATGATAACAGGTCCTCGACTGCTCATTAGAATATTGTATTCGGACAAATCACCGTGGATAATTCCGCTGCAAAGCATGCGGACGATCTGTTCGATCAGGAAGGCGTGATAAATCCGGGCATGCTCGGCGCTTAATGTCAGCTGATTCATCCTGGGTGCGACATTGCCATCGCTGTCCGTAATCAGTTCCATCAGGAGAACCCCTTCGAAGAAGTTGTAAAAGCGTGGTGTGCTGACGTTTGCGGAGGTCAACCGACACATGGTATCCACTTCTATACTGTGCCATGCGTCTTCCTGTATCGCCCGGCCAAAGTTGCTGTTTCTTCGTATGATGCGGTGACGACGGCGATGATTACCACCTGTCGTGCGACCTTCGGTATAGCTGATATTGTGACGGAAATTGCGTTTCTGTTTGTCCTTGTATACTTTTGCGCAAAGATATTCTTCACCACACTGGACGACGTACAGCATTGCTTCTTTACCGCTCATGAGCTGGCAGATGACTGAATCAACTAATCCTTCTTGAATCAACGGTTCGATTCTACTGGGTATTTTCATGACTTTTTCATTCTCCTGGCAGGTAGTGGATGAGGATCTACTCCGTCGGGGAGTTTCAGTATAGCGGTTTCAGTTTTGCTGAAATCTGGCCGATTTGCTGCGGCGCCATTCCACGTCGGGGAACAGTGTCTGTTCTGCCACAGTAAGCAGGTGATTCGTATTGACCTGGTAATCTGTTGCGGTAAGCTTCCTCCCATTGCCAGAGTTGGCAGGGCGGTTTTCGTACAGTTTGTTTTCTTTCGATTCCGAAATCATGTCGTTATCTCCGTGAAAAAGATTATCGGGGCGATCAGTCGGTGATTTGAAATTCATTGTAGAGAGAAGGCGATTGTTTGGGAATGTGACATATTGTCGCGCGACAATATGTCGCACTTGGTTGTGTCGGTGCAAGCAGCAGATAAAGCAGTCCACGCCAGATCTGGAACCAAGCGGTTCCGATTATGGTAAAGGGGGGCATGCCCGATATAGATCGGTTAATTGACATACTTCTGAAAAAATCAACTTTCTGAACGCTACAGGTTACTTCCTGTCGTTATAGTAGGGTAACGGGATTACATCAGCGTGACGGCTGGCAGGTCGGACGCGATACAAAATTTATTATTCACATCTTTTATTTAGATCTGGTTGATTCATGGATGGATTACTGCGCGTTACGATTTTCATATTGCTGATCATGCTGGGTATCGGATCCGGTCATGCGGATGAACTCGATGAACAGCTTCAGGCAATTCAAACGAAACTCGATGGGTTGGGCAACAGTGAAGAAACACCGCAGAAGAAACGGCTCAGGGAAATTTTCAATGATCACCGACAAGTGTTACTCGATCATCAGGAATATCTGAAAAAGACTGCGAATTATTCTCAACAGTTGGAGAAATACCCGCAGCAGCTGGAAAAGCTGAAAAAAAGTGAAGCTTTATCTGATGCGGATACAGTCAGTCCGGATGAGCTGGCAAAATTATCATTGAGTGAGCTGGAACGACGCCATGTAGCGACCCAGGCCAATTTATCGGAATTGCAGAATCAGCAACAGAAATTAGCGGCTGAGATAACTAAATTGCGGCAGCGGGCTGCCACTATCCGTGAAGAACAAGCATCGATCAACACCTCGCGCGCTATGTTGGCGGATGATAGCGAGATTAAGAAAACTTCGGATAAAAAGGTATTTGATGCGCTGGAGCGTTACCGCGATGCTCAGTTGCAGGCTTTGACTGACAAAACCCGTATGCTGGAACTGGAAACACTCGTACTGCCAAATGCTATTGAAGTTGCTAGTTTACAGGAGAAGCTCTCGCTAACACCTAAGATTCGTATGCTGGAACAGGAAGTTGATCTGCTGGCCGAAGAAATCAACCGGAAGCGACGGGCTGAAACAGAAGAGGTGGTTGAAAAATCCCAGCAATTGCTGGGTGAGAAAGAATGGCAGTATTCATCATTGGAGAAATTTGCCCGGGATAACCAATCGCTCGCCAAGAAACTGAGCAGCTATGCTGAGCAGTCAACTCAGTTGATAAACCGGAAAGCGGATAATGAGCGACGTCTGGTACTTATTTCACAGAGCTATGCTGCATTGCAGCAGAGACTTGAACTCAAAGGGGAAGGGGAAGATGTAGCATTGGGTACGGAGGTCAGAAAGCAGTTCAAGGAAATCATGGTTGAACCGGCCGTATCCCAAACCGAGAGGGATTTGAACAGCGCCAGATTGGAATTATTTCAGCTTGAGCAGGAAAAGCTGCAAATGATGAATGAAAAAGCGTATTTCAAGCAGATAATTGGCGAGGAAGACGTCCCAAGTGAAGATACGCCTGCTTTTCAGCATATCACGGAGACATTCCATGAGTTAAAGCAATCTCGCGATCAGATGATCAATCAGTTCGTCGAAGTTTTGCATGGTTATATCAAGGAGCTGCAACTCTATCTTGCTGTTCAGAAGCAGCTTGTTGAAAAAATCAGTCAGCACAAGTTGTTACTGAAGGAGAATCTGTTGGTTACACGTAGTGCGAAACCTATTTCTCTGGACATTATGCAGGACCTTCAGGATGCGATAAGTTGGTTTACTGCACGTAAGACACAGACGGCATTCGAGAAAGTAATCAATACCATATGGAAAGATGTGGTTGTGGTCTTTTCAGCTTTTGCACTGCTTTTCGGGGTTTTCATGTATTTGTATTGGCCTGCTTATCTCGATTGGGAGCGTGCCGGCAACAGTTTACGAGGCAAGGTCAATCAGGACAAACTGCTGTATCCCGTTGGCATGCTGTTGACGGTGCTCCTGATATCGGTGTTTGTTTTTCTGCCTTTTCAGCTGTCTGCTCTGATTTTGCAACACAGCATGAATACAGAAATCAGCTATGCTTTGTCGGTCAGTTTTCATGTGGCAGCTATTGCAGCTTTTGCTTGGGTTTTTCTGTTGTTACTGTTTCATCCTGAAGGATTACTCATCGGGCAATTCAGATGCTCTGAGAATCTGGTCAATAAGATGTATCGGGATATCAGGCGCTTCGCACCTTTTGTAGTGGTATTAAGTGTTGTCATTGCTTTTACCGATGCACTGGATGATGATGTGGTGCGTAATGGTTTCGGCCGATTGGCTTTCATATTGCTTTGTCTGTTGCTTGCGGCATTTGCGTTGGGTTGGATGGCCATTACCCGCTCAGGAAAAACATTGTATCGCGGTGAGACTTTCAATCTGATTCTGAGCCCCCGATTCTGGATGACATTGCTTTTCATTTTGCAGATCTACATGATCATCATGGCAGCCATCGGTTATTATTTTGCGGCGATCTATCAGTTTCTGCTCGTGTTTCAATCGATCAGCTGGGCGATATTCTGCAGTCTGATATTCTTTGTCGGCTCTCGCAGCCTGCTGATTATCCAGCGGCAAATTGCTTTCGAGCGGGCAATCGAAAAAAGAGAAGAAATACTGGCACAGCGTGCTGCGTCGGGAAAAAGCGAAACTGAACTGCTGGATGATAACTATATCGATGTCAAGACGATCAGTAAGCAATCAGCCACGGTATTGAAGATCAGTATCGGGATATTGTTGATTACGGGACTTGGCTTTATCTGGATCGACGTTTTGCCAGCCCTGGCTTTTCTTGAAAAGATCATCATCTGGCGTACCTCAGTTGAAATCGACGGTGAGACCATCATACAGTCGATTACACTGAAGACCTTGCTGATTGCGTTGATTGTGCTGAGCCTTTCCATGATTGCCGCACATAATCTTCCCGGCACGCTCGAACTGCTGGTGCTACGGCATTTATCGCTGAATGCCGGTACTGGCTATGCGGTGACTACCTTACTCAGGTATGCGATCGTAATCATCGGGGTAATGGTTACGCTCCAGAAACTGGGTATGGAATGGTCAAATATTCAGTGGCTGGTGGCAGCACTCAGCGTTGGGCTGGGGTTTGGGTTGCAGGAGATTTTTGCAAATTTTGTATCGGGTTTGATTCTCCTTTTCGAACGCCCGATCAGAATCGGTGATATCGTGACATTGAATAATATCAGTGGGACTGTAAGCAAGATTCATATTCGTGCGACGACGTTGATTGATGCTGATCGTAAGGAAATCGTGGTGCCCAATAAGGTATTTATCACCCAGCAGCTGACTAACTGGACGTTGAGTGATCAGGTGACTCGCATGGTGATCACTGTACGTATCGCCTATGGTTCCGATTGTGAAAAGGCCCGTTCTTTATTGCTGGAAATTGCAGAGAATCATCCGCTAGTACTGCGTGATCCGGAGCCTTCCGCCTTGTTCCTGGAATTCGGTACCAGCTCGCTGAATTTTGAATTGCGGGTATTTGCCGGACAACTTGCAGACAGATTACAGCTTACTCATGAATTGAATTCACAGATCAACCGGCGCTTTGCAGAAGAGGGAATCGAAATTGTATTGCCGCAAATGGGTGTGCATTTATATGGTCAGGAAAAAATCCTGCCTGGCGGCCGACAGGACGACGGAAAAAACAAGCCGGAACTGGCAAATTGTTAACGGATAACGGTATGCAGCGACCGGTACTGCTTTATCGACAACCGGTCGTTGGTAAGAACAGATAATGGGGTCTAATCATTATTCAGTAAAAAATTCACGTGCCTTTTCCATCCAGGATTTGGCTCGTGGACTGTGGCGCGAATTATCTTTCTGGCTGATAGCCTCGAATTCTTCCAGTAGTTCCTTTTGACGCGCAGTCAGGTTGACAGGAGTTTCCACAGCGACGTGGCAGAGTAGATCGCCCGTTGAATGATTACGTACACCTGTTATTCCCTTGCCGCGCAAGCGAAAAATCTTTCCGGTCTGGGTCCCCGCCGGCACTTTGATACGGGCATGGCCGTCAAGTGTAGGAACTTCAATTTCTCCACCCAGCGCCGCGGTAGCGAAGCTGATGGGTATTTCGCAATGCAAATGGTTGCCTTCCCGTTGAAACACCGGGTGACTCGCGAGATGGACCACGACATATAAATCACCAGCCTGACCGCCGCTGGCCCCTGCTTCACCTTCTCCTGACAAGCGGATGCTGTCTCCTTCATCTACACCAGCAGGAATTCTGACTGTCAGAGTTTTATGGCGCTTGACTCGTCCCGATCCATGACAATCCAGGCACGGATCAGAAATGATCTTACCACTGCCATGACATTGTGAGCAGGTTTGCTGGATAGAGAAAAAGCCCTGTTGCATGCGAATCTGGCCGTGTCCATTGCAAGTCGGGCAGGTCTTGAGTGAAGTACCGGGCCGGGCACCACTGCCATGGCATGTATCACAGACTTCTTTCTTGGGGATGCGGATTTTTGCTTCTGTTCCTCGCGCAGCCTGTTCCAGCGTGATTTCCAGGTTATAACGCAGATCAGCACCGCGATGAACACTGGAGCGACCACTCCGCATGCCGAAAAGATCGCTGAAAATATCACTGAAGGCATCACTAAACCCTTGTGCACCCATGCCTCCTGCTCCTCCGTTCAGACCGGCATGGCCAAATTGATCGTAGGCAGCGCGTTTACTGGAATCTGAAAGCACTTCGTAGGCTTCCTTGATTTCCTTGAAACGCTCTTCAGCTTTGGTGTCACCGGCGTTCCGGTCGGGATGATATTTCATTGCCAGCCTTCGGTATGCCTTTTTCAGCTCATTTTCGTCGGCATCCCGGCCGACACCGAGTACTTCATAATAATCGCGTTGACTCATAAAAATCCCTGCTAGCGAGCGTCATTCTGGGCATTTTCGTACGTGCCCGGGTTATTCAATTCGTGTTAAGAAAATTTGTTTTATAACGGGGAAACGCAGAGATATGGGAAGATTATTTTTCCCTTTTCTCTGCGTTTTCTTTTCATTGTAGCCTGTTGTTACCCGAACATTACGCTAACTATTCGGTAAATCATTTCTTGTCTTTGACTTCTTCAAATTCAGCATCGACTACTTCACCTTCCACTGGTTTGTCTTTGGTTTGATCGGATGCTGTGTTCGTACCAGTTTGCTGACCCGACTGAGTCTGCTGTTCCTGGGCATAAATTTTCTCAGCCAGTTTTTGCGAGGCCTCAGTTAATGCCTGCGTTTTTGCATCGATGACTCCTTTGTCATTGGACTTGAGTGCTTCTTCAGCATCCTTCAAAGCCGTTTCAATTTTGGATTTTTCGTCGCTGTCCAGTTTATCGCCATATTCGGTCAGTGATTTTCTGACCGAGTGGATCATGGCGTCACATTGATTGCGGCTGTTAACCAGTTCCAGGGCTTTTTTATCTTCCTCGGCATGTGCTTCCGCATCTTTAACCATTTTCTGGATTTCTTCCTCAGACAGACCGGAGCTTGCCTGAATCTTGATTTTGTTTTCCTTACCGGTAGCTTTATCTTTGGCCGAAACATGCAAAATACCATTGGCGTCGATATCGAACGTTACTTCGATCTGCGGCATACCGCGCGGAGCGGGTGGAATATCAGTCAGATTAAACTGCCCCAGACTTTTATTACCGGACGCCATTTCTCGTTCACCTTGCAGCACATGGATGGTGACTGCCGTTTGATTATCATCCGCAGTCGAGAATACCTGCTGTGCTTTAGTTGGGATAGTGGTGTTTTTCTGGATCAGCTTTGTCATGACACCACCCAGCGTTTCAATTCCCAGAGACAGTGGGGTCACATCCAGCAGGAGGACGTCTTTGACGTCACCTTGCAGCACACCTCCCTGAATCGCGGCACCGATTGCGACAGCTTCGTCAGGGTTGACATCTTTACGCGGGTCTTTTCCGAAAATTTCCTTGACCTTTTCCTGTACCTTGGGCATACGTGTCTGGCCCCCGACCAAGATGACGTCATCGATTTCCGAGAAAGACAGACCCGCATCCTTGAGTGCGGTCCGGCAGGGTTCGATGGTACGTTCGATCAGTTCTTCAACCAGGCTTTCCAGCTTGGCACGTGTAATTTTGATGGCCAGATGTTTGGGACCGGAAGCGTCCGCTGTGATATAAGGCAGATTGATTTCAGTCTGCTGGCTGGAGGACAGCTCGATTTTGGCTTTTTCCGCTGCATCCTTGAGTCGTTGCAGGGCGAGCATGTCCTTTCTCAGATCGATTCCACTTTCTTTCTTGAATTCTTCTACCAGGTACTCGATGACACGTGAGTCGAAATCTTCACCACCCAGGAAGGTATCACCGTTGGTTGCCAGTACCTCGAATTGGTGTTCACCTTCGACTTCTGCAATTTCGATGATCGAGATATCAAATGTGCCACCACCCAGATCGTATACGGCAATTTTGCGGTCGCCTTCTTTTTTGTCCAATCCAAATGCAAGTGCAGCAGCGGTCGGCTCATTGATGATGCGTTTGACTTCCAGTCCAGCGATACGTCCTGCATCCTTGGTCGCCTGCCGCTGAGAATCATTGAAGTAGGCCGGAACAGTAATGACTGCTTCCGTGACTGTTTCTCCCAGATAATCCTCGGCTGTCTTTTTCATTTTCATCAGCACTTGGGCAGAAACTTCCGGCGGGGCGATTTTTCTACCGCGTACTTCCACCCACGCATCGTTGTTGTCAGCACGTACAATTTTGTAGGGCACCATGCTGATGTCCTTTTGTACCATGTCTTCGTCGAAGCGACGCCCAATCAGGCGCTTAATGGCAAACAGAGTGTTTGCCGGATTGGTGACAGCTTGGCGTTTGGCTGATGCACCGACTAGAATTTCATTATCTTCTGTATAGGCTACGATCGATGGGGTCGTTCGCGCACCTTCGGCATTTTCAATGACCTTGGGCTTGTTATTTTCCATGACGGCAACGCATGAGTTGGTGGTTCCCAGATCGATGCCAATTATTTTTGCCATAATATATGATCCTTTAAAATTAGAGAGTTATCTTGGTAGTGGTAATGGGGATTTTCTGCAAAATATCAAGTGCCTTTTGCTTTTGAGACGATTACCATGGCTGGACGGATAACACGGTCGTAGAGTATGTAGCCCTTTTGCATAACTTGTGTGACAGTATTGGGCGCAACTTCTTCTGATTCCACTGCACACATCGCCTGATGCTGATGCGGATCAAATTTTTCCCCCTGCGGGTCGATTACATGAATGTTGAATTTTTCGAAAACAGCTGCCAGCTGCTTGCGTGTGAGCTCTACACCATTTCGCAGATTCTCGGTGGTGGAATTTTCCGCGGCAAGGGCCGCGTCCAGGCTATCCATCACGGCCAGTAATTCGGTTGAAAAATTATCAATAGCGTATTTATGTGCATTGGCGATATCCGTTTGCGCTCGTTTTCGGATGTTTTCAACTTCGGCTTTGGCACGTAACCAGGCATCATGATGTTCGGCCGCTCTGATTTCCGCTTCCTTCAGTTGCTGTTCCAGGTTAGGAGTAGTGTCCTTACCGGTTTCTGTTTCCGTTTCCGCTGTGCCACCATTCAATGCATCAGATTGATTCGATTCCTCAACACTGCTTGTCTCCAGTGATTTCTGTTCTTCGATGGGTTCTTGATTCTGTGGTTCCTGCATAATTTCCTCCTATACTGTATCGGTGATGTTGGGGGTCAATCTCTTTTTTTCAACCCCGGATCAGAAAATGATTGGATATTGATCGGTATTCAGTGATATGAGGCAGGCCGTTTGCGGCAATTTGTGAGATACTCGGGATTACCTACTGTCTGATGCGTCTGGCAAGACTGGAAGCCAAGCCGGTGTAGTTTTGAGGGGTTAGCTGCAATAATTTTTCTTTTTCGGCTACGGGGATATCGAGTTTTTCGATAAATTGCTGTAGTGTCGTGCGGTCAATTCCTGTTTTTCCGCGTGTTAATTCTTTGAGCTGTTCGTAGGGGTTGACTATGCCATAACGACGCATTATGGTTTGAATCGGTTCGGCTAATACTTCCCACGCGTTTTGCAGATCTTCTGACAGGCGTGTCGATTCTATTTCCAGTTTACCAAGGCCTCTGATACATGAATCGTAGGCCAGCAATGTATGGCCAAGGGCTACCCCCATATTACGTAAGACGGTGGAGTCGGTGAGGTCACGCTGCCAGCGTGAGATGGGCAATTTTTCGCTCAGATGTCTGAGCAGGGCGTTGGCGATACCCAGATTTCCTTCTGAGTTTTCGAAATCGATTGGGTTGACTTTGTGCGGCATCGTAGAAGAGCCTACTTCGCCCGCTTTGGTTTTCTGTCTGAAATATCCCAATGAAACATAGCCCCAGATATCACGGTTCAGGTCGAGCAATATCGTATTGATACGGGCGTAAGCATCGAATAACTCGGCTATGGCATCATGCGGTTCGATCTGAGTAGTGTAGGGATTGAAAGTCATGCCAAGTTTTTCGACAAAGGATCGTGCAAACGACTCCCAGTCGAAATTGGGATAAGTGGCTATGTGGGCGTTATAGTTACCGACAGCACCATTGATTTTTCCGGAGATGGCTACTGTTGCGAGCCGGGTACGGCCCTGCTGCAATCTGTGGGCAAAATTGGCCAGTTCCTTGCCCATGGTGGTGGGAGTGGCTGATTGTCCGTGAGTACGAGCAAGCATGGGCACATCGGCTAATTCGCTTGCCATGGTAGTAAGTTGCTGGATGAGACTGTCAAGTATGGGTAGCATGACCTGTTCCCGACTGTGTTTGAGCATTAGGCCATGCGAGAGGTTATTGATGTCCTCGGAAGTGCAGGCGAAATGAATGAATTCGGAAACTGCGGCGATCTCTGGATTGCCGGCCAAATTCTCTTTCAGCCAGTACTCCACGGCTTTGACATCGTGATTGGTACGCGCTTCGATGGATTTGACTGCCTCTGCATCGGTAACAGAAAAATTTTCAGACAACTGATCCAATTGTGTAATGGCCTCAGTGGAAAAAGCCGGGATTTCCGTAAATGTTGGGGCATTGCTCAATGCTTTGAACCATTCGATTTCTATATGGACCCGATTGCGTATGAGTGCGTATTCACTGAAATAGGGTTGCAACGCTGCCACTTTTTTCTGGTATCGGCCATCCAATGGAGAAAGTGCGTAAAGCGTTGAAGTGCTCATGAAAAAGTATGTAGATTCTGAGTCTGGTGAAAAGAGAGCACGCATTCTAACACAGGCCGTTATATTCACGGGCTGAGCATCGTATAATCCTGGAAACCGCAGTTGGACGCGCCCGAGTGTGCGTCAACTGTGGTTTCCAGGACAATCATACTGCTCGTAAAATATGAAGAGGATGGCAATAACATGAAGCTTATCGGATCTCTGACCAGTCCTTATGTACGTAAGGTGCGTGTTGTGCTGGCTGAAAAAAATATCGATTGCGAGTTTGCCGTTGATCCACCGTTCAGTCCTGATAATCAGATCGCAACAGTGAACCCGCTCGGGAAAGTTCCGGTGCTGATCATGGATGATGGATATACTTTGTTCGATTCACGCGTGATCATCGAGTATCTTGACAGTCTGGGCGGGAACGGATCACCTTCACTTATCCCGGAATCCGGGCTGCAGCGGCTTCAGGTCAAGCGCTGGGAAGCGCTTGCGGATGGGGTTGCCGATGCCAGTGCGGCGATTTTTCTCGAACGAAAACGCCCGGATTCGCAGCAAAGTCCTGAATGGATCGAACGTCAGCAAAGAAAAATCGATTTGGGGTTGCAGGCTGCTTCAACCGATCTGGGTGATAAACCATGGTGTGTGGGGGCGTCCATGACTTTGGCAGATATCGCCTTGGGTTGTACACTGGGCTATCTATCCTTTCGTTTTCCACAGATTACGTGGAGAGAGTCTTTCGCTAACCTTGCTCGATTGGCGGATAAACTGGCGGAACGTCAGTCGTTTGTACTAACTGCTCCGAAGGATTGATACATGAACCAGCCTGGTTTGATACGGAACTGGTCACGATTTTCGGGGAGGTTGTTATGTCATGCGTAAATACAGTGAACATCGAACTGCGTCAGGCATGTTTTATCGTTGCTATGGCGATCAGACCAGCCATATAGCACTGATTTTGTGTCATGGTCTTGCCAGTAATGGGAGTCGCTGGCAGGAGCTATGCGATCGACTTTCTTTGCCACCCGATTGGTGTATCTTGATTCCGGATTTGCGTGGTCATGGGCGATCGGCTTGGCGCGGCTTCATTGGTAACCGGCAATGGTTGGATGATCTGAGCCAGATGCTGGGTGACCGAGCGATTCGACGCTATGTCATCGGTGGGCATTGCCTGGGAGCAAATCTGGCGCTGCGACATGTTGCTGTACGATTATCGACTCAGCCTGCAGATTGTTGTGGTCTGGTTCTGGTAGAACCTATGTTACCGCAGGCTAGGCGAGGTTTTCTGCGGGTGTTGGGTAGTCTGCGCTGGTTATTGTTAGGACTGTCGGCATTGATTGTGGCGGGTAATTATCTTGGTGTTTACCGGCGAACGTTGCCATGGGTTGATTTGTTCGAACTTGATCGAATTACACGACAGGCTATGCAGCAGGAGGGCTCAGATCATGCTTTGAAACGTCGCTACGCGGCACCGCTCCATGATCTGCGCTATATGCACAGTGCTGCGTACCTGTTGGCGTTACGGGCGACACTGCAGCCGTTGCCGCCGCTTGAAAAGATCAGCGTATCTTGTCTGGTATTGTTGTCATCGGGTGGCTTGTTTGGTGATCCTATCCGGACACGTTCTGCTCTTGAGCAATTACCCCATATTGTCATCCATGAACTGGTTGCCCGGCACTGGATTCCTACCGAGCAACCTGAAGTACTACGTAGTATTCTTGAAGACTGGTTGCATATCCGCGAACAGACTGTGTCTTAGGTATGGATAGCAGTCAAGTCAGTATACGTATTCGGATACGTGAGTCTGACAGAGTGTGACTCAAGGTGGCGGATGTAATCTTTTGTGCTTGTGAGTCTGGCTTATGAACCTTCATTTCCAGTATCGGGTTGTGCAACCGCTTCCAGAAACTGGAGCGTATTGTCGATGGTATCGAAACGCAAAATGTCCGGGCCGAATGCATCGCCAAGCACGAATACATCGTCTTCCCGGATACCGATATAGGAGTTGGTGGTGGGGTAGTGGCGATACCAGAAACCTTCGGCGTTCTGAGTATACGGATTGGCTGGAGAGAAAAGTTCTGGAAATAGCTGTTCGGCCAATTCGAAAATTCTTTTTTCCCGTTTTCCGTCAGTGACAAGAAAAATACCCCCTAAGTTATTATTTTCCATGCTGCCGGCGAATACAATTTCTCCCCGATCACTGAATTGCGTAGCGCTGCCGCCTACAGTCGAACCACCTCGTTTAAGGGAATTGACATGTCGGTTGAGGCCGAGAATGCCTCCAAGTGTTCTGACTGTACCATTGGCGAACAGTGTCATACCAGTGCTGGCAGCCAGCTCTATCGCCATATTTTCAGCACCCCGCCAGATAGCAGCACGCTGGCTGCCTACAATGTCGAGTGTATTGGCAATGATACTGCTGAAAGCGAATTGACCAGCCTTGTTGATTGCTACTTCGCCGCTCAGTGCGCCAACGAACCAGGTCGAATCAAATCCAGGTGGTTGATGACCCAGTTGTGTAACGACGGACAGTTGGCTAATGCTTGCCTCTTGGATATTCGTATAAGGGAGTAAAGCTCTGGGGTTACCAAATGCGATTGCAGTGCTGTGATTTGCGGTCCTGGCTACTCTAACGATGGATAAGCCACCGTCAGTGGATTCGATATTGGAAAATATATCGGAATTATACAAAACATTACCGGGATTAGGATCGCCAGAAAGTGTTTCTCCATCCATCACCAATAAATCGAGGCGTCCGTCACTGTGAGCTAGCCAGGTGCTGTTTCTCAGTTCCGAACTGGTGGTATCCATGAGTGTCGTTGTGAAAATGATCTCACCTTGGTCTGTAATGGTGGACTTCAGGGGAAACAGCCCTAGCGTGAATACTGTCTGCGGCATGCCAGGTACGGGATCACCATCGGTTACGATGACATGAGTCAGACCGTTATGCCACTTGAAGATACCTCTGTGTGGGTGACAGAGTGTGCCAGCTTCGTTGGATAACAGGGATATGAAGACAGCTTCTCCGTTATGATTGAGGCCCAGTCCGCTGATATTCGAATAATTGCAGCCTGGGATGGGAGAGGGAATGAATTCAAGCGTATTGAAATTCCAGAACCATAGGCCTTGTCCGAGGAAAGATGGACCTGAAGCCTCCGCCAGAATCAGTATGCCTCCATTGGTAAAAACGAAATCGCGAATAGTTTGTATGACGGTACCTGCAGGCAAGCCGGGCGCGGGCTGATCCAGTTGCATGACCAGAAAAGTAGCACCATTGACGTGGGCAAGCAATCCTCTTTCATTCTGGCTATTGACATGGTTACCCTTGAATCTGGCCATGAATGCCACGTTACCAGAGGAATTGACAATCAGGCTCGATTCTACGGCAGACCGGAAAAGTAAGCCCTGCGGGGCATTGGCTAGTACATCATTTTCCCTGGTAATGACTTTTAAATGTCCGGGCAGACCTGACCAGACGGCGTGAGTATGGTTTTCTGTCGCGCGGACGCTGACATCTGCAGCGCCGCTGAATGCAATATGACCGGCAGAGCCTATCACAGGATTATCCAGTCCCCAGTAAACGAATCCGGCAGGAAAATCCTCTGCAGATTGACCGATTTCGGCAACCAGCCGGATCGTGGCCTGTAACCAGGCTGAAGAAAACGTGATGGTACACAAAAGTAATATCTGTAAAGAAGTTTTTAGCTTAATCATTATTTTGTCCTTGTTACGATTTTTTCCAGGGATAGGATTGGTTTGCAGCTTAGCAACCGGGAGTCAGAGGGTATTTATGGAACAAGAGAAGAAATTTCCTTTATTTTCCCCTGATATTTCTCGGTTGGGGATTAGTGGCAGCATTGACTTAAATCTGTGAAGCGTTCATAATGCCGGACTATTTTGGAGGGGTTCCCGAGCGGTCAAAGGGATCAGACTGTAAATCTGACGGCTCTGCCTTCGAAGGTTCGAATCCTTCCCCCTCCACCAGGCTGTATGCATGGAGTGGATGGTGGGCCAAAGGGAGTGGGAGTGGCTTGATTTCGTAGATTTTTTATGGCACTGATGCCAAGCAAGTGATAATCCGGGTATGAGCGGGTGTAGCTCAATGGTAGAGCAGAAGCCTTCCAAGCTTACGACGAGGGTTCGATTCCCTTCACCCGCTCCATGATGAGACGACAAGCAAGTGGCGATCTGTTTGCCCATGTAGCTCAGTGGTAGAGCACTCCCTTGGTAAGGGAGAGGTCGCCAGTTCAATCCTGGCCATGGGCTCCAACAATCCTGGTCAGGTGTGATGGGTGGGGCGTGTATCAGTATTAACGAAAGGAAACGAACGGCATGGCGAAGAGTAAATTTGAGCGGGTAAAGCCGCATGTGAATGTAGGTACGATAGGTCATGTGGATCATGGGAAGACGACGCTGACAGCGGCGATTACATCGATACTGACGAGCAAGTTTG
>JBDIVK010000028.1:0-32034 GCA_039794425.1 Nitrosomonas sp.
TTAAGCTAGCTCTTTATGGTTTTGCCAAGACCACGGGTTTCTTCAAGGTGGCACGATTGATAACGAAGCGCCGCCTGCGAATCCTCGCTTATCACGGATTTGCTTTGAAGGATGAGGCGGAATTTCGTTCAAAACTGTTTATTACCCCCACCACATTCGAGCGTCGTCTTTCGATTTTACGTGATTCTGGATATCGGATTATTACCCTCGAGCAGGCGGTTGAAGATTTACGAAGAGGGCATGTAGCGGCTGATACAGTGGTAATCACCATTGACGACGGATATGCAAGCACGCTACACGTAGCGGCTCCTTTATTGAAGAAGTATAACTTCCCTGCGATCGTTTATTTAACTTCGTACCATATGCAAACGCAGACACCAGTATTCGACCTGACCATAGCATATATGATTTGGAAAACAGCGTGTGATTCTGCAGAACTGAGATGGTCATCACAAGTGACCTTTCCACTGGATCTTTCTTCAACTGCTGCTCGTATGAAAGAGGCTGAGAAGCTAATTCAGCTGGGGCACGAGCTAGGTAGCGAAGCAGAGCGTGTCGATTTTGCGCGTGCCGTCGCAATGGCGATTGAAGTAGATTTCGATGAGATCGTTACGGGTCAGGCGTTTCGACTGATGACACCAGCCGAAGCATGCCAGATTCAGTCATTCGGTGTAGAGGTAGGGTTGCACACACATCGGCATCGTTTCCCTTCGGATGATCTGGAGGCTTGCCGTAAGGAGCTGATAGACAACACTGAGTATCTTATCCGAGAGGTAGGGGTAGTTTCTAAGCACTTCTGTTACCCGAGTGGAATCTATTCAGAAAATCAGTACCCTATACTTTCGAATGGCGGTATCAGCAGTGCGACAACGTGTGATACAGGATTAGTTCAGGTTGGTGATTCCCTATACAGTTTGCGAAGGTTTCTCGATGGAGAGATGGTAACCGATATAGAGTTCGAGGCTGAACTGAGTGGATTTTCGGAATTGCTGCGAACTTTATTACGCTCTGATCGCCGTACATCTGCTACAGTTGGCAGATAAGAGTAATGCTGCGTCCTTAGTCCTTACAATGTTTAACCGGTTGTACGGCATTTTTTCCCGATTGGTTGTAACGTTGAGATCGGATTGATCTTTTCCTGCTTGGCATGAATAAGCGATCATTGCCAACTGGTCGCGCCAACAGCCACTGACTATGACAGTTGGCGCAATATAAACGCGATGGGTTTATCGATGCGGGAACACCTTCGACAAAACATGGCAGCTACATGATATGTCAGATTCTGGTACTTCAAAGTGCTTAGTGACTTGTTGCTGACACTTTTTGGTACCAGAATCTGGTTCCAACTTTAATAATATTCCCGCTCAATAAAGGTCAGGTTTACACATGGGGCAGTAACGTATAGCCGTCGCTTGTAGGTGAGAGAGCGATGACTACTCTTACCATCCCTGTAAAGCGATTCATCGATGCTCCTCTATCGGTTTATTGATTTGGTTGATCTTGCTACGTTTATTACTATGCATTGATGCTGACGGTTCAGAGTTATCGTGCTTTGTGACTGGCTGTTCGAGGAACGGCCTTAGAATCGCGTAGATAATTAAGGCGGACATGACACCAGTCAGGAAGTCGGTCAAGGGAACCATAACGGCTGTGTAGATCATCAATGCGGTATGGAAACGGCTGTGTTGCCAGACGGTGCGAATTTCTGAAGGTTTGATCATATTGCTGGCAACCCACAGCAGGATTCCGGCGATACTGGCCATCGGGACAACGCTCAGATAAGAAGCCAGATAGATAGCCATGGCCAGTTTAAGGATGCCTTTAAAGTATCCGGCCAGTGGCGTGACCGCTCCCGCCTTGATGCTGGTAGCAGTGCGGGCCAATGCTCCCGTGCAGGGAAAGCCGTTGATTAATGGAATTGTGGACTGGACCAGTCCTTGGCCCCACAGCTCTTTATCGGGATTAAAAGGGGTTTTACGATTATTCGCCAATCGGTCTGCCATGGTGGAACATAGTACACTTTCAACTGCTGAAACGAACACGATCGCAAAAGCAAAATAGATGATGTCAAACATAACCGAAGCTTCCCAGCCTGGTAGGGAGGGTCCGGTAAAAACGAAAAAATTGGTCGGAATTTCACCGAATCGATCTTCAATCAGGGTGATTCCTTTGTCGTGAAACACGAATGAAGTCAGAGCTGTAGCAATCCCTAACGAGAGGAGTGGGGCTGGAATAAAGATCGAAATCTTCAGCAGATAACGCGTTAAGAAAAATGTCATCATGGCGATACCGAAGGCGTACCAGTTGGCCGAGTCAAAGTTTGCTGCGATCTCCTGGATTTTGGTGATGAGGCCACCTTCCAGGCTGAGTGCTAACCCTAATGCTTCTCCTACATTAGATAAGGCAATCACAATCGCGATGCCAACGGTGAAACCAACGATAATGGAATCCGGGACAAGCTTGGCATACTTGCCCATACCGAGAAGCCCCATGATCATCAGGACGATACCAGCGATGATACTGACCAGCACCAGGAATCCGTGACCTTGCTCAAAGGTTCCCCCACCGGCCTCGCCATATTTGGCCATCAATCCTGCGATAATTGGAATGAAGGCGGCAGTAGGTCCATAGACCTGATACTTTGAACCACCGAAAGTACGTCCTACCAGGCAGGCCAGTGCTCCGGCAATAATGCCTTGCTCAGGTCGTAAATTCATGGCAATGGCAAAACCCATTGCCATGGGGATGGCAGTCATGGCAACAATCAAGCCAGCGCTGAAATCCCGGTAAACAATGGACTTCCAGTGTTCTCGTGTCAGGTCTTCAAAACGATTATCAAAAACATGTATAAATTGCTTAAAGCGTTGCCAGATCATGTCAGCGCCTCCAAGAAAAATGGTTATTTCAGAAGTTCTCGGTCGGTACGAACAGTGGAATGTTCAGCGGTCTGGAGTAATCGTGACTGACGTGCCACCAGCTCGATCGAGTGTGCTCCCGAACTCTCCGAATTAATAAACGTGGGATACGAAGCCGTTATGTTTTCGTTTGCCTGGACGTACCAGGATGATTTCCTGTTGCATCAGGCGCAGGACACGACGTACCGATGACGGCGGTATAGGTAGCCACCATCTCGGCAACCGGGCAGACATGACGATCAGATCAACCGACGTCTCGTTGGCATACGTCACGACTTTTTCGGCGAAATCTCCAACACGGTATTCCGCTCGGATAAATACGGTATCGCGCAATGGCTTCGGCAATTCCTTCTCAAGTAATTGCTTGATTTGCAGTTTTTCCGGCTTGACGGCTTCATGGTCTCTACTGGGTTCCAGGCGGTTGATTCTGTCTGCGGCCCGGTATAGATGATCGATCGCGTCGAGCCAATGCACTGACGATTCGGGTTCGAAGGGAGGAACGTGCAATACCGTCAGTTGCGATTGATGGATGGCTGCTATCTCAACCCCCAGCATGAATGCCGGGTGATCATGGTCAGGTTGACTGGTCGGTACCAGGATATGCGCATATCGGGAATCTGTGGTCTGTTCCCCGTGTTCCGATTGCGCGTGAAAGCTTCTTGAGACCAAGGTGGTTCGTATGTTCTCGTTCAACATGGTTACCTCCTGTTCAAAAAAAACCGGCAAACCGCGATATGACGCGAGTTGCCGGCCTGATCTCAAATCGGGCCTGGGTATCCCGATGAGCTTTGGCTCAGTGTGTATAACGAAATGCGACCAGCTTCACCCTGGCAGAGTGAAAGCCGTGACGCTTTGGAATCAACTATTTATTAGTCGTTAGTGAGATGAAATCTTACTCATTCGATGCTCCTGAGAGTGGTTTGACGCTGTGGATCGGCTGTTTTCGGAGGTACCGAAATTCAGCTTACCGTCCAGCGTGATGATAATCACCCGTTCACCTGTTTTAGTACTGATGTCAGTGTGAACGCTCAGTACATCCAGGTTAACAATCTCCTTCAACAATGCTTCAAGCATGGGCCGGCCCGAGGACAGCAATTCGTTGCGTACCTGCTTGAGCAGATAAGCACTTCGTGGGCTGTTGGATTGGGCAAGCTTCCGCTCTGAGGGAGTCAATACTCCCTTCAAACGAACGACAATCATATCGTCCAGACAATACGTCCGAGTCTCAATGGGGCCACGCCCCATGAACTCTTTCTCAAAATGAATCAACGCCCGGCTGATCTCCGCTTCGAGATCGTTCCGGTTCATGGAATCTCTTCTGGTCATGTAAGCTCCGGCGGCAATTAATATTGTGTCGACGTTCATACAAATACCCCAGGCATTTTATCCATGCATGGACGCCAAAGGCGGAAGTATCCGATTCCGAGGCCACGGTGTGAATGTGGACTCTATGTCAGAAGCGGTATGGATTTAACAAAGAATACGGATACCCGAGCCGATAAGATGTGCCGCTAGTGACGGACTGTAGGAAAAAATATACTTGGAGGTACGACAAAGATGAGAACAATAAATATTTACCCCAAATAGGGATGTCGGATATCGAAAGTGAGCGCACGTGTAAAAAGCACGCCGTACAGAACGTTGCGCCGAGTGCAATGTTTCCGAAGCGGTTTTGATCTCTTCCGAACATAATTCGCTCGGTACCTTTAATAGTACCGCCATAGCCGGGCTAGCCAGCATGCCAGCCGCAACCATGCATTGTACGGCAGCCAGTACGATAATCCGTACGAGCCATTGTCGTACATTCCATGCTGGAAACGTTGGTAATATCCACGGGAAAGTCATTAATGTAATCTCCGTAGCACTTTCAAAGCTCCAACAAAAATGGCCGACTTACCTTGCCTGAATAACAAGATAACCCGGCCATCTCACCGGACATTCAATTCCGGCGAACTTGTACCTTTTAGTAGTAATATCAGATACCAAGCGTTCTGTAATTCTTAGTACCCCAAGTAATGAATTAATCTATCTGAAAGATTCCCGATCGTCAAGTCCACTCGATTGTTTTCAAGAGTCTGGAAATCCAGCCATTCCCAAGCATAGAAAACTAAACAACCACTGACAACCAGTAGTTGTTTACTTCATAAACTACCAGTATCTGGTTTTTTCCGGCTGTTTTGTATTTGTCTCCTAATTTTCTTGTACTCTTCCCAATCAAACTTATTCAAAAATTCAATAGCCTTCGATGCGCCACATCTGAACAATTTGATCTGTTCTTTCCTGCTCATATTAAAGTCCAGCCAGTTAAATTCCTGGTCAGCATCGATACGACAGATCAGCTCTTTATAATCGGCATTTTGAAGCAAAAAATCGTAGTCGTATATCTGTCGCATGGTGCCTATCATTGCCCCACCAAACCGAAACAAGCTGTTAATGGTACTAAATTTTTCTCTATGAGCACTCAATCTGACCCCAAATGTGGGCATTCTCGGTACTCCACCATCTTTTCTATGAAAAACATTGATAGGAAAGTTTGACAGCAGCCCACCGTCTACAAACATAACTTTCTTGGGAATTTCTCCAGAATACCCGGCATATTCATTCCATTTATCATCTTTAGTGTTGCCGGCGTTGGGTAAATCATTTACTTCGAAGGGAGTAAAGAAAAAAGGAATGGACATAGAGGCTCTTACGAAATCTACTGGAGATACTGCGTCGGGGTTTTCCCAATACAGCCCGGCCATGCGGGGAAAATCTACTTTCGTATGCGTGGTCACATCTGAAGTAATGATCGCCAATTTAGGCCACAACTCATTCGTATCCCCATCAGCCGTATTTTTTAACCCTTTCGGCAGTGTATTTCTTAGTTCGTTCAAGTCCGCCAGTGTCTTTATTCCGGCTTTCGATAATTCACCTGTAATCCATTTTTCACAATCATCTCCGGGATTTATACCTAAACGAGTTTTTAGTATTCTGTATATTTTAATAGCATTCCAGACTAAACTCAGGCCGATACCTTTTTCTTTTTTGATAGCTTTTTGTATCAGTTTTTTTACAGCTTTATCTCCATCTACCAGATCAAATAAGTTTTTGTTACTCAGTATTTCGAGAATTTTTTCAGACTTGGCCTCATTGAGCCTACCAAGCCCGGCGATCATCATGGTATTGATGGCACCGGCAGATGTTCCTGCCAGGCTGAAGAAACGTATGTTCAACTTTTCCAGCACATATGTGTAACCGACAAGAGCTATACCCAATACACCTCCTCCTTCCTGCACGAGGTCCACGTACTGGTTGCCATCTTTATCGATAATATCTGAAACTTTAAGACCTCTGAGGGACTCGATTCCTTCTTGGATGTCCTCATGGTTGGTGAAATCTGCTGTATTCATTATAGTCACCATTTTTCATTGGGGCGGGGATGGTTTTCGGGATGAGCAGTTAGCTAGTAAAAAATAGAGTCTGATTGCCGGTTTATTTCTGATCCTTAATATCTACTGAAAGTCAAACACCCAAGCATAATCTATTACTCGACCACTTATATTAGATATCATAAGTTTAGCTTCTACCCGGGATCAATAGTCTGACAGCCGGAGTACCGAATTGCGCTGTTTTTTCATATTCCGAAAACATCTTCCCATAATCGAAGGACTGCCTGACGGGCGTCGCTTATATGATCATTCGCAATCCGTGCAAATTTCTGAGAGGTATCTTTTGAAAGAGTTGCGCCTGTGGATTCTGGTATACCGCTGAGCCTTAGCTGATGTTGCATACGTCGCAGCTCACGATAAGCGGCAAGCGCATCGTTTGCTTTTTCGGCAGGGGTTAATCCGAGTTCTCCAGCCAGTTTCAACAATGCGATATTACCGATATTGCCGGTCAGTTGCGGATAATGGTGTGAGTAGCCCAGAACAAGGTATTGCACAATAAATTCCACATCGATGATACCGCCGTGGTCATGCTTGATATCGAACAGTGAAGTAGGATTAGGGTGCGCATCCAACATTTTGGTGCGCATCATCATAATATCCTGTTTGAGCTGTACCAGATCACGTGGTTGACAGAGTATTTTTTTACGCATCTGCTCAAACATTTCACCGACACGCCGGTTCCCTACCACGAAGCGCGCACGGGTCAGTGCCTGATGTTCCCATACCCAGGCTTGCTCATGCTGATATTGGGTGAATGCTTCAATTGAATTTGCCAGTAAACCGCTGGCGCCATTAGGACGTAATCTCAGATCAGTTTCATATAGCACTCCTGCTGAGGTATGACTGGTCAGCCAGCTATTGATACTTTGAGCAAGTTTGGTATAGACCTCCAGTGCATCGGAATGATTGTCCTGATAGAGAAAAACGATATCCAGATCGGAAGCATAGCCCAGCTCTTTGCCACCCAGTTTGCCATAGCCGATGATGGCGAAAATGGGAGCTTCCCGGTGTTTCTTTTTCAGCCCCTGCCAGGCGAGTTGCAGGACATGGTCGAGTATGAGGTCAGCAAGTTCGGTCAAATGGTCGCTGAGTGTCTCCAGTAGCAGATTTCCTTCGAGATCGACTGCGAGTAATCGAAATGCCTGAGCATGTTGAAAATGGCGTAGTACGTCCATTTGCCACTCGACCATCTGAGCTTTCGGTATGTTGGCATGATGTAATTGATGAACAAGTTCTGTTTTGAGCGCCGGCCAGTCGGGCAGGGCGTGTAAACCTGATGGGGTGAGTAATTCATCCAGCAGAATCGGGTGCCTGCCAAGATAGTCACTTGCCCATTGACTGACGCTGACCAGTTTCGCCACACGTGGTAGCGTTTGAGGGTGTTCCTGTAGCAGAGCGAGATAAGCTGAGTGCTGACCAATTTTTTCGAGCAGCTGCAACATACGCTCCAGCGTGATTTCCACTGGAGGAAATTGTGCAATCACTTCGATCAGGGTAGGCATCAATTCGAGCATTCGCTCCTGGTTGGAGTGGGGTAGTTGCTGAAAAAATGAGCTGTCATAAAATTGCTGAACCCGCCCGGTTATTCTGCCTGGTTCAACGTAGCCCAATGTTTTCAGTTGTTCTCTGAAAGCCTCAACTGTTTCGTGATCATTAGCCTGCTCTAACTTGAGCTGGGCCAGCATATCGTGTGCAGCGGATTTACGAGGTGTAGCAAAAATCTGCTCGAAATGATGGGCAACATTTCTTCGGTGAATATTAAGATGCTGGAGAAAGCTGGCATAGTCTGCAAATCCCATGGCCCTTGCAATCAATACCTGATCATCCGGATTCTGTGGCAAATTCTGGGTTTGTTGGTCGTCCAGATATTGCAGCCGGTGTTCGAGCTTGCGCAAAAAATAGTAAGCCTCGATCAGTTCTTCAATGGTCTGCTCAGGCAGCGGCTGTTTTTGCTTGAGGCGTTTCAAGGTGGCCAATGTAGGGCGAATGCACAGATCTGCATCCCGCCCGCCACGGATCAATTGAAAAACCTGGGTGATGAATTCAATTTCGCGGATACCACCGGGACCCAGTTTGATATTATCATGTAACTCGCGCCGGTCGACTTCCTTGCGTAATTGTGCATGCAGACGGCGCATTGCTTCATAGGCTTCGAAATCCAGATATTTGCGAAATACGAAGGGCCGTACGATCAGTTCCATCAGTGCTGCTTCGGCAACCGATGAACCGGCAATTACCCGACTTTTAATCCAGGCATGACGTTCCCATTCACGACCCTGTGTGATGAAATAGTCTTCGAGCATAGGCAGACTGATTGCCAATGGGCTGTTCTCGCCATGTGGACGTAATCGCATGTCCACACGAAATACATAGCCATCCACGGTATAATCATTCAGGCTTGTAATTAATTTTCGTCCCAGTTTGGCAAAAAATTCATGATTGGCAATGGATTTTGCACCATTTGTTTCACCATCCTCAGGGTAGATGAAAATCAAATCTACGTCGGAGGATACATTGAGTTCTCCGCCGCCCAGTTTACCCATCGCTACAATCAATAATTGTTGCATTGTTTGGGTTTTCTCACCTATCGGTTGCCCAAAACGCTTGGGTTGTGCCAACCATGCATGGTGATACTCCAGTGAAAAACGGATGGTAACTTCAGCCAAGGCGGTCATGGTCGCCATGACCTCGTTCAGGTCAGCTAATCCCGTTAGATCGCGTACTGCAAGACGGGTCATGACATGTTTACGTAATTGTCGCAGTGCGCTGTGCAGACTTGTTTCATTGGTTACGGGTACAGGTGGATTTTGCAGAAAAGTAAGCATTTCCTCCCATGTGAAAGAAGTGTGCAGATGATCGAGAAGTATTTGCCGTAGCCCGGGTTCGCTGTCCAGTATTCTTTTTACATAACGGCTATAGGGCAGTACGTTATCGAGCATGGCAACTGCCGGAAATTCGTTAAAGGATAAGGACATATTTATGTAGTAATGAAATATCCGGATACCGGGAAATTAATGAAAAATATGGAAGAATTGCTTGCATGTGCCGGTTACTTATCGGCTGGTAGTTGGAAAGCTACCTGTCCATCTGACACAGCGTTTCGTCGCAACTGGTTTTCATGGTTTTTCTGCGTATCAATTTGTTCATCTTTCAAGGGTACAGGAACTTGCTTCGTGTTCAGGTTTTCGTAGTGAGTGAATAGTCATTTGACCAATATTTTTTGGTTAAAAAACGAATGATGTGGGTTTTATTAAAAATGAGAAGGTTCCAGGTGAAGCAAAAATATCCACAGATTTTTTTGATATCCAGAATATAAGCTTGAGCCTTCCTCCAATTTTGCATTGAATCAATCAGTTTATGTCGCATTTTCTTTTACGCAATGGTGTAGTTTGTTTACGCTGGGCAGGCTGGAGCATGCTGGTGGGAGTTATGTTTGCTTCTATGTTGCTGCTCATTTTGCGTTACTGGCTGTTACCTGATATCGGAAAATTCCGTCACGAAATTGCTGCGGCAATTACGCGCGTAACAGGTCAGCCAGTTCACATTGACGGGATTCATGCCAACTGGGATGGGTTGCGCCCACATTTATCATTGCAGGGCATAAGAATATCGGATCCTGCTGGAAATCCGGTACTGGCCTTTGCAGAAATCAAAGGCACAATTTCATGGCGATCAGTATTACGCGGTGAACTTAATTTTCATAGGATTGTGATTGACCGGCCTGCGCTGATCACACGCCGGGACACCGACGGACATTTGCATGTTGCTGGCATTATGCTGAATAAAACCCAGCAGAAAGGTGGTTTCTTCGATTGGTTGCTGCGTCAACGGCAGTTGATCATTAATCAGGCAATGATCTACTGGCAGGACGATTTACGCGGCGCCCCTGTACTTTACCTCGAATCTGTCAGTTTGCACTTAGAGAACCGGCGAGGGGGCAGGCGTCACCGTTTCGGTTTACGGGTATTGCCACCTAAAACACTGGCCTCCCGGATAGATATCCGCGGGGACTTTACCGGGGAATCCATCCGGGCGTTATCGGCATGGGAAGGGCGCCTGTTTATTCAATTGCAGGACGCTGATCTTGTTGGCTGGCAAACTTGGATGACGCTGCCCGGCGAGCAGATGCTCAAGCACGGAAAAGGTGCTGTGCGTGCCTGGATGAATATCGGTGCAGGTAATCTGGCGGGATGGATCGCGGATGTCAGTTTGCATGATGCAGCCATGCATTTTGCCCAACATTTACCATTGCTGGAAATCGACAGGCTGCGTGGCCGTTTGGGACAGAGGAAAATCGAAAGTACGCGTGAAACCGGTGAGGTATGGTTTGCTCATCATCTTAGTATCGGCTTGAGGGACCAACCTCTTACTCGTCCGGCTACGATAGCATGGCGCAAACTGAATCGGAAAACGGGCGGTGAATTTACGGATAACAGTGTGGAGGTGGAGGAGCTCGATGTAGAGGTATTTGCAGGATTGGTGGCTTATCTTCCTGTAGAAAGTTCACTGCGTGAATTTTTATCGGAGTTGTCCCCTAAAGGAATGGTGGAACATGCAGATTTTGAATGGCAAGGTGCCTGGTCTGAAAATCCACTGTTCAGGATAAACGGGAGTTTCAGAGATCTTGCCGTGCAATCTTTTAGCGGGTATCCATCTTTTAGTGGTATCAGTGGCAGCATTGATGCGACCGAGACAAGTGGCTCCTTGTCTGTGTCTTCAAAGAAGCTGGTGATCAATAAAACAGGACGACCCGAGGAGGCACTCTTGTTCGACATGCTGACCGGACGAGTAAATTGGAAAATGTTTCCCGATCGTGAAATAACTTTACTGAGGTTTGACGATGTCGCTTTTGCAAGCAAAGGGGGAGCCGGAATTATTCATGGTCGCTATTCCTTTGGCGGGGATACACCGGAGCAGATCGATCTGACAGGAAATCTGGCACGGGCCGATATCGTTCATCTCAAACAATATGTTGCATGGATGACGGGAAAAGCCATACAGGATCAAATCAGTGAAGCAGTCGTGGCAGGGCATTTGAATAATACAAAATTTCATGTCAAAGGCGCCTTGAATGACAAATCCTTAGAGAAAGGACATGGACTTTCCATACAGGCAGAAACAGCTATCAAGCATGCAGTCGTCAGAGTATCCGAGGAAGGGCCGGAGATTGCCGATATCGCAGGGAAGCTGTCACTACAGCATGATTCTCTGGATATTTTTTTCTCTACTGCCAGTTTTTCCGGTATCAGGCTGAAAGATTTTAAACTGCAGGTCATTGATCTTTACGCGGAAAACCCGATCGTCAAAGTAAAAAGTGTGGCAGAGGGAGAAACCGGGGAAATGATTACTTTAGTACGGAAAATCCCCTTAGATCAGCATACTGATGAATTGTTGAGTCAGATTAAAATGTCTGGGCAGGGTAGATTGCAGGTGGACATGACGGTACCAGTCAATCAACATCAGGAATTTCTTTCCGCAGCCAGGATGAAAGGTCATTATCAGTTCATCGATAATCAGATCAACCTTGGCCGATATGTTCCTGATTTATATCAGGTCAATGGTATGCTGATATTTACTGAATCCAGCGTAGTATTCGACAAATTTCATGCTCAGGCACTGGGGGGAGCAGTGGAAATTTCCTCCACGTCCCTGCCGGATGGGGGAATACGTATTAGTGCCAATGGTTACGCCGATTTTGACCGCTTGCAGCCGGATATCCCGGTTGAACCGACTAATCTGTCGCAGCTGTGGATACGTTTCATGCGAGGTGGTACAGACTGGCGCGCCACGATAGATATTGGCGGGGGCAAAGTGGGTATCGTAGTCGAATCCTTGTTGGAGGGAATGGAATCGTTGTTGCCGGCCCCTTTTACCAAGACTGCTGCCGAGATCGTTCCGGTACGTTTTGAAAAGTATTTCACCAGGCCTCAGGATGATCTGGTTCGTTTCCGTTGTGGTGAAATCATGATGGCGGAATTTCAGAGAATTCGTGAAAAGGCTTATCACTATCATCCGGTACGTGGTGTGATCAGTTTTGGTAGTGCTGGTAAATTACCGGAGGCACCCGGCACCAGGATCGATGGTGTCATTTCCCGACTGGAATGGGATCAGTGGCGGGAATTATTCAAGCGGCATGGTGAAATCGACGCTTCATCCAATTCTGTCAGGCGCGGGCTCGACAATATCCTGACTGAATCGACCCAGTTCGATCTACGTATCGGTGAGTTCGAATTTCTAGGCAGTTACTTCAACGATAGCGCTTTGACTATCGATAAGCAGGGTAAAAACTGGCAGATGCATGTTTCCAGTCAGGAAGTCACTGGTGAAATAGATTGGTACGAGGCAATGCCGCAGAAAGTGGTAGCACGTTTGACCCGACTGGTCATGCCTGAGACGGCACAAGAGCCTGTCCTGATACCACGCAGACCGCATCAACCACGAGACTGGCCGGATGTGGATATCGAAGCCGATGCATTAATGGTAAAGGGAATATTGTTGGGCCAGTTAAAGCTTGAAGCGTCACAGCAGGACGATGGCTGGCATATAGAAAATCTGGATATCGAGCATCCTGACAGCAGACTGCAAGCCAAGGGAATATGGCAAAATCGCAGACTACCGTTCCGGGTATACAGTAATATTCAATTGCAATCCAGTAACGTCGGGAAATTTCTTGAGCGTTACGGCTATCCGGATCGTATTGCTCGTGGAGAGGGTAGTCTGGAAGGAAATCTGGAGTGGGCGGGAAAACCATTTTCGATCGATTTTCCTTCCTCTTCTGGTAATCTGGATATTATCATCCAGCGAGGGCAATTTACCAAGCTCAAACCGGGAATCGGCAGGCTGTTGGGAATTTTCGATTTGAAATCCCTGCCTCGTAGGCTTACATTTGATTTTTACGACATATTCGGTAAAGGGTTTGGGTTTGATGATGTTCGTGGCAGTATAAATATCGAGGAGGGTATAGCATCAACCGATGAGTTAAACATCACTGGCAGCGCGGCAAGTCTTACCGTAAGTGGGAAATGGAACCTGGTTGAGGAAACTCAATCCCTGAATTTGAAGGTATTTCCTTCACTGGGGCTGGTAACACCGATTGCAGGTATCGCTGCCATGATTGCCACGCAAACGCTGCAGGATCCATTTAATCCGGTTTTATTCAGTGAATATGCTATAACAGGAAAATGGAACAAGCCAGTTGTAATCAAACTGGATAAGGGTAATGACAGTAGTGATCAGTTGGAGTATCCGAAAACTGGGTCAGAATAATAAAAACAGAAGTAAAGGTTTATTGATTCATTTAAATAGAACAAGGCTGTAGCGGCAGTAAGTCCGGATTCATAATAAAAAAGCTCGTAATCCGGAACCGAGTGCAGTGAAAAATAGGAGGCCATTTTATTCTATAGAATAGGTCTTCTGAATTTTGGACTAATCGAGGGAGGGTGATTAACTGTGGGCTGCCTGATAATATTATTACGAGCAAAGCTTCCATCTGTGGAGATGAAATTGGCTGAGTGTGCCGGAGGGAAATACTATGTCGACTAGTCCTGATCTGATATCGACAATTTTACCAGACTCAGGCAACAATGCTAGGATACGGGTTGCAGCGATACAAATGGCATCAGGTCCCAGTGTATCTGCGAATCTTGAAGAAGCTTTCCGTTTGATTGAAGAAGCTGCATCAAAACAAGCTCGGCTGATCGTATTGCCGGAATATTTCTGTATCATGGGAATGAAGGACACCGATAAGCTTGCAGTGCGTGAAGAGCCGGGGGAAGGGAAAATCCAGAACTTTTTGAGTGAGACCGCCAAGCGTTTCGGTATATGGCTGGTAGGTGGATCCGTACCCCTGGTTTCATCTGTACCTGACAAAATTCATAATAGCTGTCTGGTGTATGATGAATATGGTCGGCAAGTAGCACGCTACGATAAGATTCATCTTTTCGGGCTAGCGTTGGGCAATGAGAATTTTGCAGAAGAAAAAACGATCGATGCAGGTAACCAGGTCGTTGCCCTGGATTCTCCGTTTGGTCGAATAGGATTGTCGATCTGTTACGATCTCCGTTTTCCTGAGCTTTATCGCATGATGGGAAAAGTGGATATCATTCTTGCACCGGCCGCATTTACTGCCATTACTGGTAAAGCGCATTGGGAAACGCTCATTCGTGCCCGTGCGATCGAAAATCAGGCTTATTTGATAGCGCCGGCACAGGGGGGATTTCATGTCAACGGGCGTGAGACCAATGGTGACAGTATGATCGTCGATCCCTGGGGAGTAATTATTGACCGTTTGCCGCGCGGACCAGGAGTAGTACTGGGTGAGATTGATCGTGCTTATCAGACCAGTGTCCGCATGAGTTTGCCTGCACTGGAACACAGGTGTTTGCTTCCCTGTTAGAAAGGAATAGCTTGGCTGATCGGTTTATTATTGACACGATACGTACTGTGCATTGTAATCATTTTATTACACCATAAACTTTACTGAAGCAGTACTTATATATACGGAGAACCCAATTTCAGGATGATTGATTCTTTTACGATAGCTGACCAGTGTCTGCTGACCCCTTACGAATTAAGCGCGGGTAAGCTGCAGGATGTATTCAGTCAAATATTTACCCATAGCATTGATTATGCAGATATTTATTTTCAGTATAATCGATCTGAAGGTTGGGTGTTGGAAGAGGGTATTGTAAAATCGGGCAGTTTCAGTATCGACCAGGGTGTAGGTGTTCGGGCAGTTAGCGGTGAGAAAACTGCTTTTGCATACTCGGATGATATCAGCAGCCGGGCGCTGATTGCTGCGGCCCGTGCAACACGCGCAATTGCCAATCAGGGAACTGGGATACCTGTCCAGATAGCCAGACAGTCGAATGATATCCATCAGCCATTGTATTATCTTCCTCAGGATCCTATTGCACGTTGCCAGGATATCGACAAAATCGGGTTACTGGAGAAACTGGAGAGATTTGCGCGAGTACTGGATAAACGTGTGATTCAGGTCATGGCATCATTGGCCGGTGAATATGAAGTAGTAATGATTGCGCGTAGCGATGGCTTGCTTACTGCCGATGTACGGCCTTTGGTGCGCGTATCGCTTCAAGTAATCGTTGAAGAGGGAGGACGGCGGGAGCAGGGGGTTGCCGGAGGAGGTGGACGTTTTGATTATGCCTATTTTACCGATGCAATATTGCAGGATTATGCCCAGAAGGCGGTGCATCAGGCGATAACGAATCTCGCATCGAGATCTGCCCCAGCTGGGAGCATGACGGTCGTTCTGGGAAGTGGATGGCCGGGTGTTTTACTGCATGAGGCGATTGGTCATGGCCTTGAAGCTGATTTCAACCGTAAAGGGAGTTCCGCTTTTTCCGGCCGTATCGGCGAGCAGGTAGCGGCCAAAGGAGTGACGGTGGTCGATGATGGAACGATACGTGATCGTCGTGGATCGCTGAATATTGATGACGAGGGTAACCCGACACAATGCACTGTGCTGATCGAGGATGGTACCCTCAAAGGCTATTTGCAAGATAATCTGAGTGCTCGGTTGATGAATCAACCTGTCACTGGTAATGGTCGACGTGAGTCGTTTGCGCATATTCCCATGCCACGTATGACCAATACCTATATGCTGAATGGTGACAAAGATCCGGAAGAGATCATTGCATCCGTGAAACACGGCTTATACGCAGTCAATTTTGGAGGCGGGCAGGTTGATATAACCAATGGCAAGTTCGTGTTCTCTGCCGCAGAAGCTTATATGATCGAAAATGGTAAAATTTCTTATCCGGTGAAAGGCGCTACTTTAATCGGCAATGGTCCTGATGTACTGACTCGTGTTTCCATGATCGGCAATGATTTGGCACTTGATCCGGGGATTGGCACCTGCGGTAAAGAGGGACAAAGTGTTCCAGTTGGTGTCGGGCAGCCAACTTTGCGTATAGATGGTTTGACAGTGGGGGGTACGGACGGATAAAACCCATTAACCTGCACGATTGAATATCTATTAGTGTTAGTGTTTATATTAAAGGGAAGATATTTACGATTTACGAGAAGTAAATATAAATTCTTAGTAACATATTAAAAAAGTATCATTAGAAACCCGGTTTTCTTCACCATGCTTCGTTATTTACAAAAAAGAGTCCTCTCTCTCATGGGTAGAGATAGGAGCGTTATTTTTTGCCTACGTTCCCGCCTGGTTTAGAAATTTGAATGTGAAGCATCCTATTATATGACTCGATAGCTAAAGATTGGTACAAAGCTATCGGTGATTTGAATTGTAAGAATGAAGAAAAATTATTTTGAATCTGGGGATTCCCTGGTATGAGTATCGAGCTAACAACAGAAGCGGTTGAGCTAACAGGCGCTGAGATTACAATACGCTGCCTACAGGAAGAGGGAGTCAGTCATATTTTTGGTTATCCTGGCGGTGCCGTATTATTTCTTTACGACGAATTGTTTAAGCAAGATAAAGTCAGGCATATCCTGGTTCGTCATGAACAGGCTGCACTCCATGCAGCGGATGGCTATGCGCGTTCCAGCAAAAAAGTCGGTGTAGCGTTAGTGACTTCTGGTCCTGGTGTGACGAATGCGGTAACAGGTATTGCTACTGCCTACATGGATTCAATTCCATTGGTAATCATTAGCGGGCAAGTTCCAACGGCTGCCATCGGTCAGGATGCCTTCCAGGAGGTCGATACGGTGGGTATTACGCGACCCTGTGTCAAGCACAACTTTCTGGTAAAAGATATTACAGAGCTTGCTCCAACCATTAAAAAAGCTTTCTATATTGCCTCTACGGGTCGTCCTGGGCCAGTGCTGGTAGATATCCCTAAAGATGTCACACAGCAGAAAGCGGCGTTTCATTATCCTGCCAGTATTTCCATGCGTTCCTATGCTCCGGTAACCAATGGAAATACCAGGCAGATCAAGAAAGCGGTTCAGATGATTCTGAATGCAAAACGCCCCATGATTTACTCAGGTGGCGGAGTAATTCTGAATGATGCCGCAGCAGAATTGACAGAGCTTGTCCGCATGCTGGATTTCCCATGTACCAATACACTCATGGGGCTCGGCGGATATCCTGCTACTGATCGACGATTTGTCGGGATGCTCGGTATGCATGGCACTTATGAGGCCAATATGGCGATGCAATATTGTGATGTCTTGATTGCGGTGGGCTCACGCTTTGATGACCGTGTCATTGGAAATCCCAAACATTTCTATAGTGAAGAGCGGAAAATTATCCATATCGATATCGACCCCTCATCGATTTCTAAGCGTGTCAAAGTGGATGTGCCCATTGTCGGAAGTGTATCCGAAGTATTGAAAGAACTGATCAAGTTACTCAAGGCCAGTAAGGAAACGGCTGATGCCCATGCTTTACAGAAATGGTGGAAACAGATTGAATTATGGCGTGCACGCGATTGTTTAAAGTATGATCAATCGAGCAGTGTGATCAAACCACAAATGGTGGTGGAAAAACTCTATGAAGTAACCGGAGGTGACGCATTCATTACATCTGATGTAGGACAACATCAGATGTGGGCGGCACAGTTTTACAAATTCGATCAACCGCGTCGCTGGATCAATTCGGGTGGCCTGGGTACCATGGGATTCGGACTACCGTCGGCAATGGGAGTACAAATAGCCAATCCGGGTGGTACAGTTGCCTGTATCACCGGTGAGGCGAGTATTCAGATGTGTATCCAGGAATTATCAACCTGCAAGCAATATCACTTACCCATTAAAATCATCAATCTTAACAATCGTTATATGGGGATGGTACGGCAATGGCAGGAGTTTTTTCATGGGAATCGCTACGCTGAATCCTACATGGACGCCTTGCCCGATTTTGTCAAGCTGGCTGAAAGCTATGGGCATGTTGGCATGCGAATCGAGAAACCGGAAGACATTGAGGGTGCGTTGAGAGACGCTTTCAAACTGGAAAAACAGCTGGTCTTTATGGACTTTATTACTGATCAGACTGAGAACGTTTTTCCTATGGTACCGGGTGGTAAAGGTCTATCCGAAATGATTCTGGTGTAAAAGCATGCGACATATTATTTCTTTATTAATGGAAAACGAAGCCGGTGCATTGTCACGGGTAGCCGGCCTGTTTTCTGCACGTGGTTATAATATCGAATCTCTGTCAGTCGCTCCTACCGAGGATCCGACATTGTCCCGTATGACACTGGTAACAACCGGATCCGATGAAATCATCGAACAAATTACCAAGCAGCTCAACAAGCTGATTGAAGTCGTCAAACTGGTTGATTTGAGTGACGGGGATCACATTGAGCGAGAACTCATGCTGGTCAAAGTCAGGGCTATGGATAAAGACCGTGAGGAAATGAAACGATTGGCTGATATATTTCGTGGCAATATCATCGATGTCACAGATAAGACCTACACCATAGAATTGACGGGTACCAGTTCCAAGCTGGATGCCTTTCTGCAGGCAATAGAACACAGTCTGGTTCTGGAGACAGCCAGAACCGGCGCTTCAGGCCTTGGCCGTGGAGAACGGATTTTAAGGGTATAAGTTTTTATACGAATCTGACAAACGGATTCTGATTTCGTCAATTGGCTTCATCCTTTGATGTAGCCACCCAATACTCTAGAAGGGAAATAATGAAAGTTTATTACGATAAAGATGCAGATTTGTCTCTTATCAAGAAAAAGAAGGTTGCCATTATTGGTTACGGTTCACAAGGTCACGCGCATGCTAACAACCTGAATGACTCAGGAGTCAAAGTTACTATTGGTTTGCGGAAAAACGGTTTATCCTGGGATAAAGCGAAAAAGGCCGGCCTGACCGTGAAAGAGGTCGGCCCTGCAGTCAAAGATGCTGATGTCGTAATGCTGTTACTGCCTGATGAACAAATGGCTTCCATCTACCAGTCGGAGATTGAACCGGCTCTGAAGAAAAATGCCACACTTGCTTTTGCTCATGGTTTCAATATTCATTACGGGCAAATTATTCCCCGTGACGACTTGGATATCATCATGATTGCTCCCAAAGGGCCGGGCCACCTGGTACGTTCGACTTATACTCAAGGGGGTGGAGTTCCATCTCTGATCGCCGTTCATCAGGATAAGTCTGGCCAGGCACGAGATCTTGCACTGTCTTATGCTGCTGCAAATGGCGGTACTCGTGGAGGTGTGATCGAGACAACTTTCAAGGAAGAAACAGAAACCGATTTGTTCGGGGAACAGGTCGTATTATGCGGCGGTCTGACCGCTCTGATTCAAACAGGTTTTGAAACCTTGGTGGAAGCCGGTTATGCACCGGAAATGGCCTATTTTGAATGTCTGCATGAAGTCAAGTTGATCGTGGATCTGATCTATGAAGGTGGTATTGCCAACATGCGTTACTCTGTATCCAATAATGCAGAATATGGTGATATTTCCCGGGGACCTCGTATCATTACCGACGCTACTCGTAATGAAATGCGCAAAATTTTACGTGAAATTCAAACGGGCGAATATGCGCGTGAATTCATTCTGGAGAATCGTGCCGGTGCACCCATGCTTAAATCGAGTCGCCGCCTTGCATCAGAGCATCCGATCGAAACGATCGGTGCCAAGTTACGTGACATGATGCCTTGGATCAAGAAAAACAAACTGGTCGATCAGGCAAAGAATTAAATAATGTCAGCTACTTATTATCCGCACCCGATCATCGCACGTGAGGGGTGGCCTTTCATCGCCGGGGCGTTTGCTATCGCTCTGTTCGTTCAGATTTTTGCAAGCTGGCCGTGGGCATTATTCTTCTGGTTGATCGCACTTTTCGTTCTGCAGTTTTTCCGGGATCCACCACGAGTCATTCCTGCGCTTGCCAATGCAGTATTGGCGCCTGCAGACGGACGGATCGTTGCGGTGGAAAAAGTCCAGGACCCTTATCTTGAACGTGAAGCACTCAAAGTCAGTGTCTTCATGAATGTTTTTAACGTGCATTCGAACCGTAGTCCGGTTGATGGTGATATACGCGACCAATGGTATTTCCCCGGGCGCTTCCTGAATGCAAGTTTGCCGAAAGCTTCTCTGGAAAATGAACGTAATGCCCTGTGGATCAGAACAGACAAAGGGCAAGATGTTACTTGCGTACAGATTGCAGGTTTGATAGCAAAACGTATCGTTTGTCATGTACGCAAGGGTAACCATCTTGCGCGCGGACAACGTTTTGGTTTTATCCGCTTTGGTTCCCGGGTCGATGTTTATCTTCCTGTGGGAACGAAGATCAATGTCGGAATCGGTGACAAGGTTTACGCAACCCAAACGATTCTGGGTGAATTACGGGATTAGTTTTTTATAGAAATCATGATGTTTCTGCTGATGCCAATCGTTTTCCATTAACATTTTTTCATTATGCAGGAATCCGATTCAGCCCAACAGCCCACTGCGCCCGCTACAAATCCCAGATTGAGGAGGTGGGGAATCTACCTGCTACCCAACCTCTTCACGACTGCTGCACTATTTGCTGGTTTCTATGCGATCGTGCAGGCAATGAACGGTCACTACGAATACTCTGCAATCGCTATATTCATAGCAATGGTATTCGACGGTCTGGATGGACGGGTAGCACGCTTGACTCATACTCAAAGTGAATTCGGCGCGGAATACGACAGTTTATCCGACATGGTTTCTTTTGGTGTAGCACCTGCGCTTGTAGTGTACGAATGGGTACTTAAAGACCTGGGAAAACTGGGTTGGATCGCTGCGTTTGTTTATTGTGCTTGTGCTGCACTTCGCCTTGCCCGTTTCAATGCAACGATTGCGATAGTCGATAAGAAATTCTTCCAGGGATTACCCAGCCCGGCAGCCGCTGCATTAATTGCGGGGATGATCTGGGTAGTCGAGGATTTCCAGATTGCTGGAACTGACGTCAGATGGCTGGCGTGGGTCATAACATTATTCGCCGGATTGACCATGGTGACCAATATTCCCTACTATAGTGGGAAAGAATTCAACCTACATAAGAAGGTCTCTTTTTTTGTTGTGTTACTGTTGCTTCTATTCTTCTTTGTGTTGATTCCAAGTCATCCACCACTCACGCTGTTCGGATTGTTTCTGCTTTATGCCTTGTCGGGCTATGGCATGAAAATATGGCGACTGGGCAAGAGCAGAAAGCGCAATGAGCCCCAGAAAGATATTTGAGTTCTCTTGTTGCGAAATGCTGGCAAACGTTTTATATTTGCTGACATGATAAGATTTTCTGAAACCTCATCAATCTTCCATTCTTTTTGTTTGACCGCTCAGTTGCTCCTGGCTGAACGACTGCTGCGCCTTGGGCGCTAATAATACTTCCACATTCCCCAATCGTTTTGAAATATGAAGACCGGTCACATCCGGTCGATAGTCTGATTTAAGCTAGGAAAAAGTAATGGAGTCTAAGATGAAAGAGCGTTTGGTTATTTTTGACACGACTTTGCGTGATGGCGAGCAAAGCCCTGGCGCATCCATGACCCAGGAAGAAAAAGTGCGCATCGCCCGGCAGTTGGAGCGTATGGGGGTCGATGTGATAGAAGCAGGTTTCCCGGCGGCTTCGAATGGTGATTTTGAAGCTGTCAAAGCCGTGGCTAACACGATTAAAAACAGCACAGTGTGTGGTTTGGCGCGTGCTATCGAAGCAGATATCAATCGTGCCGGGGAGGCACTGCAGGGTACGGAAGATGCACGTATTCACACTTTTATCGCCACTTCTCCCATTCACATGAAAAGTAAGTTGCGCATGACCCCGGACCAGGTCATTGAGCAAGCGGTGAAAGCGGTAAAGTGGGCGCGTCAATATACCGATAATGTCGAATTTTCTCCTGAGGATGCCGGTCGCTCCGAGATTGATTTTCTGTGTCGTGTACTGGAAGCAGTCATTGACGCAGGTGCCAGAACGTTAAATATCCCGGATACGGTAGGCTACACTATGCCGGAACAATTCGGTCAGTTAATCCGTTCTTTGCGTGAACGTATTCCGAATTCCGATAAAGCTGTTTTCTCGGTACATTGTCATAATGACCTCGGATTGGCAGTGGCCAATTCCCTGGCTGCCGTTATAAACGGTGCACGTCAGGTCGAATGTACGATCAATGGTCTGGGTGAGAGAGCGGGCAATGCCGCGCTCGAAGAGATTGTAATGGCGGTACGTACACGCCAGGATTATTTTCCATGCGATACACGTATTGATACCACACATATTGTACCGACCAGCAAGCTAGTCTCGGGCATTACTGGTTTCCCAGTTCAGCCCAACAAAGCTATTGTCGGTGCCAATGCCTTTGCTCACGAATCTGGCATTCATCAGGATGGTGTACTCAAGCACCGTGAAACTTATGAAATTATGCGCGCAGAGGATGTTGGCTGGGGTGCAAACAAATTACTGTTGGGAAAACATTCCGGTCGAAATGCGTTTCGCAGCCGTCTGAAAGAATTGGGAATCGAGCTGGATTCAGAGGAAAGGCTGAATACCATATTCATGCGCTTCAAGGACTTGGCTGATAAAAAGCATGAGATATTCGACGATGATCTGCACGCACTGGTTTCGGATGAAGTGCAAATACCTGAAGAACATTATCGATTAGTATCTCTGATTGCGCACAGCGAGACAGGTGAAATTCCCTTTGCTCAGGTCGTCATTGCGGAAGGCAGTAATGAGCAACAGGCTGAATCCGAGGGCAGTGGTCCAGTGGATGCCACTTTCCGCGCCATCGAGAAAATCCTGAACAGCAAAGCGGAGTTGCAATTATTTTCTGTAAACAATATTACCAGTGGAACAGATGCACAGGGCGAGGTCACTGTCAGATTGCAGAAAGCCGGAAGGATCGTTAGTGGCCATGGAGCAGATACGGATATCGTAGCCGCTTCGGCCAAAGCTTATCTGAGTGCCTGCAACAAACTCCACACTAAGCTGGAACGGGCGCATCCCCAGGTTTAACCATGCACATAAGAGGTTCCCTAGCCATGCTTCTGCTTGCTTTGGCACTGTTTGCGCCTGCCAAAGGGGCCGAAGCGTATGGCTTCAGATTTGAGGACAGTGCAGGCAATACCCATACCCTGGTGGATTATAAGGGGAAATGGGTATTGGTTAATTTCTGGGCGACATGGTGCCCACCTTGCCTGAAAGAAATCCCAGACCTTGCTGCATTGTTCAGGGAGAGAAAAGATATCATGATCATCGGCGTCGCCATGGACTATGATGATCGTGACGTAGTCATGCAATTCGCGCAAACCATGACTATTCCTTATCCGATCGTATTGGGAAGCAGGGCAATAGCCGCTCAGCTCGATGATGTATCGATGCTGCCAAGTACCTATTTTTTTGATCCCGACGGTAAACCTGCCGCACGCAGGATTGGCTTTGTGACGCGCTCAGAGATTGAGGCGTTCATCAACGCTTATTGAGCGCAAGATAACGCAGGGAAAATTTGTTTCAGTCTGACACTGCGGTATAAGTCCAGTAACGGCGCCAGGTATTGAAAACTTGTTCCGGATAAGTGGCCTTTCCCAGGCTGCCGTTATACCTGCCCAGGGCCCTGAAATAATCTCCCTGTTCCATATCGAGGTAATGGCGGAGAATCGTGCAACCGTAGCGCAGATTGACACGCAGATGAAATAAATTGTGTGCCTGATCGCCAATCGTATCGACCCAGAATGGCATAACCTGCATATATCCGCGTGCACCTGCAGAAGAGATTGCATATTTTCTGAAATTACTTTCGACCTGAATGACACTCAACACCAGTTCAGGATCGAGACCGGCACGAGTGGCCTCATAGTGAACGGTGGTTAAAAATGCTTTGCGTTCATCGATATCCGGCATACGTTTTTTCAGACGTTCTGACATGGCGGTCAGCCAATTCTGTGCTTCGGAATGGGATAATGTTATAAAAGCCGGTACGGCCTGATCACTGACGGCGCGTTGCAGAACTGTTTGTGTACTGGCTGACAATGGCTCATAAATCTGTGCACCTGCCAGCGCCATACCGGGTAGGGAAAGAATAAAAAGGCTGATTAAACACCACATATCATGTTAGTGATAAGAGGGATGACCTCCTGCAACGGCAGCATACGGGAGGATGTTTCCTGTCTGGCCCGATATTCCACCATTTCTTCCTGCAGGCTTCGTTCACCAATCACGATACGATGTGGAATACCGATCAGTTCATGGTCTGCGAACATGACGCCGGGTCTTTCCTCACGGTCATCCAGCAATACTTCAATTCCTGCTGTACGACATGCTTCGTAGATTTTTTCTGCTTCTATTCGAACCCGCGAACTCTTGTGATAATTGATCGGAATGATCGCAAGCTGGAAAGGAGCGATTGCCGGAGGGAATACGATACCCCGGTCATCGTAATTTTGCTCGATAGCCGCTGCAACGATTCGTGAAACACCGATACCGTAGCACCCCATTTCCATTATTTTAGTCTGCCCCGATTCATCCAGATAGGTTGCTTTCATTTTTTCAGAGTATTTGGTGCCCAACTGGAAAACATGTCCGACTTCGATTCCCCGGCATATTTCCAATATTCCTTTGCCATCAGGTGAAGGGTCACCTGCTACAGCGTTACGAATATCGAATACCTGATCCGGTAATGGTAGATCGCGCTCAAAATTTACCTGTGTCAGATGGTAACCCTCCTCATTGGCTCCGCAGACGAAATGACTCATTTCCAATACCGCACGATCTGCAACGATTTGCGCTTTTGCACCAACCGGACCGAGATAACCGGGCGGGCAGCCGGTTTCAGTAACGATTCTTTCCTCACTGGCCAATTCGAAGTTACCCAGAAAGGGAATTTTCCGAATTTTCGTTTCATTCAACTGATGATCGCCTCGTAACAACAGCAAATAAAACTGACCATCAGCGGTAACCGCGATCGTCTTGAGTGTATGTTCAATGGGGATGCCAAGAAATGCTGCAACATCCATACAGGATTTACGGTCGGGAGTTGCAACTTTCTGCATGATACCCGCCGGTTTTTGACGGGGATTGCCCGGTGGAACGGCTTCAGCAAGCTCGATATTGGCGGCATAATCCGAGTCGGGACAGAAAGCAATGATATCTTCGCCAGAATCAGCAAGCACATGAAACTCATGGGAGCCACTGCCGCCAATAGCGCCGGTATCAGCTGCGACCATCCGGAATTTCAGTCCAATGCGTGTGAAAATCCTGCTGTACGTGTCCTGCATGAGACGATAAGTTTGTTCCAGACTGGCCAGATCAGTATGGAACGAGTAGGCATCTTTCATGATAAATTCCCGGGCGCGCATCACGCCGAAGCGCGGACGGATTTCATCGCGGAATTTGGTCTGAATCTGGTAGAAATTGAGTGGAAGCTGCCGATAGCTTTTGATCTCACGGCGGGCAATGTCCACGATTACCTCTTCATGCGTGGGACCAAAACAGAAGTCATGCTGGTGTCGATCCTGGATTTTCAGCATTTGCGGTCCGAATACATCCCAGCGCCCTGTTTCCTGCCACAGCTCAGCGGGATGCACGGCAGGCATTAAAAGCTCAAGCGCACCGCTGCGGTTCATTTCCTCGCGGATGATTTGTTCGATCTTATGTAAAATTCTCAAACCGAGAGGCATCCAGGTATACAATCCACTACCTAGACGTTTGATCAGTCCGGCTCGCAGCATGAGTTTGTGGCTGATTAATTCAGCCTCGGCAGGCGCTTCCTTGAGGGTTGATAGAAAGAATTGCGAAACACGCATGATAGGATTCCATTATCATAGAAGGTAATTATGTAATTTTACCTTGAAATTGCCCCCATCAGCGTGTATTGACAGGACTCCTGACACCTGATCAGGCTGCGTTGACGGATGGCTACAAATCATACATAAAATATGGAAAAATTATCTGCGATAGAATATCGGGTGAGTCAAATTGACGGGTGAGTCAAATGATCGACCGTAATGGATATAGAGCGAACGTTGGTATTATCCTTCTGAATTCAAAAAATCAGGTTTTCTGGGGAAAACGTGTCAAGCAGGATTCGTGGCAATTTCCACAGGGTGGTATCAAATCGGGTGAAACCCCGACGCAGGCAATGTACCGGGAACTGGCGGAAGAAACGGGATTACAGCCGATGCACGTAGAAATTCTGGGGCGGACACGCGAATGGTTGCGTTATGATGTTCCCGCCTGCTGGACTCGTCGGGAATGGCGTAAGAATTATAAAGGACAGAAACAGATCTGGTTTTTGCTCCGCTTGCTTGGACGAGATAGTGATGTATCGCTCAGAAATTGTGCGCACCCTGAATTTGATGCCTGGCGCTGGAATCAGTATTGGGTAGAACTGGAATCAGTCGTAGAATTCAAGCGGCAAGTTTATCGGCAGGCGTTGATGGAGCTTTCGCGTTTGCTTGATCACGAAACCAGTCTGGGTAATGATGCTGGCTATCGGGAATATAATAATGAACCGATCCCGGGTTCTCAAGCCGAGTTTTCCACCAGAACCCGGAAATAAGGTTACTTCGGGAGATCTAACAGCAGATATGGTTTCTAGACTGTTCCCATGAGTTGCTGGCTACTTGAGCCTAAGCAGATTTCAGGCGTAACCGGCTGCGCCATGACAGCCGTTATTATCATCTTAAGGAGAGATTTTAATGATCAAGCATACATTGACCATTTCGCTGCTATCATTAAGTTTGAGTGCAGTGTTTGCACCGGCTTATGTACTGGCTGCCAATGAGCCGATACAACCGATCAAGGCTGTAGTGCCTGACAATCCTGGCGTTGCGGAACTGGGGAAAATGCTTTTCTTCGATCCCAGACTTTCCAAATCAGGGTTCATTTCCTGTAATTCCTGCCATAACCTGAGTATGGGGGGGACTGACAACATCAAAACCTCGATCGGCCATAAATGGCAACAAGGCCCGATCAATGCACCAACGGTATTGAATTCCAGTATGAATCTGGCACAATTTTGGGATGGCAGAGCCAAGGATCTGAAAGAACAGGCGGCCGGGCCGATTGCCAACCCGAAAGAAATGGCTTTTACTCATGAAATGGCAGAAAAAGTCATCGCTTCCATTCCACAATACCGTGCGCTGTTCAAAAAAGCTTTCGGTTCTGATGAAGTCACGATCGACCGGATCACAACCGCAATCGCTGAATTTGAAGAAACACTGGTTACCCCAGATTCAAAATTTGATCGATGGTTGGAAGGTGATAAAGATGCACTGAGTGAGAAGGAACTGGAAGGTTATAAGTTATTCAAAAGCAGTGGTTGTACTCAGTGTCATAATGGACCAGCAGTAGGAGGTAACTCTTACCAGAAAATGGGCGTTTTCAAACCCTATGAAACCAAGAATGCTGCAGCGGGGCGCATGGATGTAACGGGTAAAGAAGAAGATCGGAACATATTCAAAGTACCCACCTTGAGGAACATCGAGCTGACTTACCCTTACTTTCATGATGGAGAAGCCGCGACGCTCGAAAAAGCGGTCGAGATCATGGGGAAAATTCAGTTGAATCGTGAGTTCAACAAGGATGAGATTGCCAGCATCGTTGCTTTCCTGAAAACACTGACTGGTAAACAGCCTGAAATTAACGTACCAGTCTTACCGCCCTCTAATAACGATACACCACGGCCTCAGCCATTTGAATGATGCTATAAAGAAATTCTCCTGATTGAATCAGGAAATTTCCGGAACCAGACTGCCCCCGGCTTTGCTGGGGGTAGCTGATTTGAAGATAAATAAGACACAATAGGCTGAGTGGGGGTCATTAATAGCTGTTATCAATAGTTCATTGCTTTTATACCAGTAAACTTCAGGCGGTAACAATAATCCCCGGTCATCTTGATGGTATCAATGGAGCTTGCCTATAGTGGTTAATAAAATGTCACCACACCGGGAAAATCTGTTCCTCCATCAGGATACGCTGGCTCAATTGCATGAGGACCGGCCATTATCAGATAAACTGCGCTTTCTGCATCAGCTGATCCGGGAAGATTTTCCATTTGTCGAGCGTCTGGCCATTGCCTTGCTGGATGAAAAAACAAATACGCTCAAAACCTATACACACAGCACCGCTGACGACGCGACACCATTGATTGCCTACGAAGCCTCGCTTGACGATGCTCCTTCCTTACACGAGATTATTCAGAAACGCCGTCCACGCCTGGTACAGGATCTCGCTATTTTTGACCAGGGGAAACATCGTCATACGCAGAAAATCAGGGAGAAGGGGTATCGGGCCAGCTATACCATGCCGCTTTATCAGAGTGGAACGTTCATCGGTTTTCTGTTTTTCAATTCTCTGGAACCCCATCCATTCGGCCCGGAAATATTACGCCAGATTGACATCTACGGGCACCTGATTGCGCTGGTCGTTATCAATGAACTGACTGCAATCCGAACGCTGCTGTCTGCAGTTAAAGTCGCCCGCAGCATGACCCACTACCGCGATCTGGAGACCGGATCTCATATCGACCGGACAGCGCATTATGCGCGCTTGATCGCCCTTGAACTGGCTCCTCGTTATCAGCTTACTGATGAACAGATCGAGCATATTTTTCTTTTTTCTCCTTTACATGATGTCGGCAAGATCGGTATCCCTGACAGTATCCTGCGCAAGCCGGGAAAACTGAATGATCAGGAATTCGAGATCATGAAGACTCATCCGGAGAAAGGCAGGGAAATCATCGATGAAATATTGAAGGATTTCAATCTCGGTACCTTCGGGCACGTGGGAATCCTGCGTAATATTGCCGAATATCACCATGAAGCAATCGACGGCAGTGGTTATCCCCGGCACCTGAAAGGTAATGAAATTCCAATCGAAGCCCGGATTAGCGCTGTCGCCGATGTGTTTGACGCGCTGACTTCCAGCCGGACCTACAAGGCAGCCTGGTCCAATGAAGAAGCTTTCGCCATGCTGAAACGTCTGGCGGACAATAAACTGGATCGTGACTGTGTCGATGCTTTACTCAACAACGAGGACAAAATCGTGACGATCCAGCAACGATTTCGCGATGAAGGGGCAGCTTCACTGTAGGCGGTATGCATTACAACGCATCCAGGGGACTGAGTATTCCTCTACCACCCTTATTCTCACTGTTGTATAAATCTAGTTAGGCAACTCAAACACCACCGGAGGTTGTAATATGGCTCACACCCATGGCTACGGAGTTGTTATTGGCATGAAGTCAGATTACTATCGAGATCCCCCGGACAACTTCGGTCGCTACTATCACGGCAACCTCGTCATCGGAACGCCCGGAGGCGACTGCAAGTGTGCGATTGACGTTGATCCCAAGGCAATGCCTGATGTATCCAGTGGCGTGTAGTCACCCTTCGGGCAAGTGACTTCGCCAACATACGCCAACTCTCCGATGGATGGCACAGCGTTCCGTCGACCTCCAGTTCGGGAGCTCTGGACTACATCCGTTCTAGTGTCTTGCACCCACCAATCCTGTTCTGGAACGTCCGGTACGACGGTTTCCTCCTGCGCCTCTTGAACTTTCTGCGCTGGAATCCGCCATGGAACAGTGGCACTGGCATCCAGGCGCTTACTGTTCTCGAATCGATCATCTCGCAGGGTGCCGCTTCTACGTCTTCGGTGAACCCTTCACCAGTGGTTTGGGCGTGCACAATATCCACCAGAACCAAGGGGATCCAATCGGTAGCAGATTCGATGCCGAGAATGCTATCTGGCAAGACGGCGGAACGGTCGTCGAGACGCCGCAGGGACAGTTCCTCGCCTTCCTCAACAAGTTCAAGACCCAGTCCTTTCGTACTGATTCCAATGGACGCCTCATTTGAACGACACAACTGTCGTGACTCCGAATCGCCTAATCCCTTGCTTGAGCCGACGCGCTACGGCAGGCGTTGCTCAGCTCGAACGTCGGGCGGACCGCCAGCTACGACTACTACGACTAAGATGGGTAGAGCGTCGCCTGCGATACATGGTCTGATTGAAGACCGTCGTTGCACCAGCCGGTACGGCGTGGTCTGCGCTGGGCGGTCTCTGCGGGCGTACGGGTCATTGAGCACCTTGTACCTCGATCTCGACGCGCCGGTTGGGCTGCAGGCACTTCACCAGTTCCGGCGTGGCGCGTGTGCCGTTGCAGTCGCTCACCACCGGTTGGTGCTTGCCCATGCCGACCGTGCGCACCTTGGCCCGGTCGATGCCGCCCTGCACCAGCAGGTTGCGTACGGTGTCGGCCCGCGCCTGCGATAGCGCCTGGTTGTAAGCGTCGGTACCCAGCCGGTCGGTGTGCCCCGTGACGGTGATGTAGTGCAGTTCCTTGAAGTTGGTGCGGATGTCCGCGGCCAGACGCGAGATCTGCTCGCGGCCATCGGGCAGTAGGTCTTCCGTACTGGAACCGTTGAAGCGGAACAGGCCGTCGGCTGACAGGCTCACCTTCTGCGGCGGCACCAGCGTGGGTGCTGCCGGGATGGGCGTCACCGCGGGCGGGTTCGCCAGCGCTGCGCAGTCCGCATTCTTCCACCATGTGCCGATGGTCAGTTCGGTGTCGTCGTAGCGCACCATGTACTGGCAGGTCACGTAATCGCTGGGTGTCTTGCCGGTGCGCAGGTGGAACAGGTAGTTCCATTCGCGCACGCCCCACAGTCCCTCGCTGAAGTGTGGCCAGCCCAGCAGCTCGCGCACCTGATCCTTGCCCATGCCGGGCGCCATCTTGCGCACGTTTTCCAAGTTCGGGAACGCACCCTGCTTCCACTTGGCGGCCGACGGATCGGGCCATTCCTGCACCGTCGGTGCAGCTGGCTGTGCTGCGATAGCGCGGGTTTGCGCATCCTTATCAATGGCGCGGCCAGGCGATGCGCACCCCTCCAGCGCCAGCAGGACGGCCGCGGCGGCAAGCGCGGAGGAGTAACTCAGTTTCATCTTTAGCATATTCATTCCATATTCCTCATCAATCAAATACCCATTCCGCGCCAACCGTCGCGCCCACTCCGCCACGGCTGACTGAGGCGCCGCCCGACAAGCTCCAGTGGTTGTTCTCCGCTGTGCGCCGGACGCCCAGGCCCAGTGCCGACTGACCCTGGTAGTAGCCGTAGCCCATGCGCATCGTCGTCTTGCCCGGGATCGAGAGCGTTGGCGCCTGCACGGCCATCGCTGCGGCCACGCCCGCGTAGGCCTTCCGCGCGATCGAGTTGATCGAGCCGTTCAGCGCGTCCATGGCAGCGTTGACGTGGTTGAGCTGATTCATGTTTACCGCATCGGTACCGTTGACCCCCGGGGCTACGCTGGTGATGACCTGCCCGCCGGCGTCGATGCCGGAGGTGGTCATGCTCGGCCCGTCCTGGATGCTTACCCCGTCGTCGGTGATGCTGGTGTTGCCCACCGTCAGGCTGTCGAAGCTCGGGTCGTCGCTGACCGAGAAGGTCACGTTCGTATCGCTTTGCGTGAGCACCATGTTGTTGCCCGCCGTGTAGGTGGCCGTGCCGCCGGGACCTACGTTGGCCACGGTAGTGCCGTTGACCACACCCGTGCCCGTGGCCGCCGTGGTCACATTGATGCCCGCGTTGGCCGTCACGCTCAGCACCTCCAGCGCCTGGTTGGTCGCATGTAGCTGGCTGCCGTTGACCGCATCCGTGCTAGGTCGAATCGACATTTACGGATTCCCAATTCCTATAATTTTTGGTTTACTGAAAGAGGTTTAACATTTTCAGTGAGGAATGCATGAAACGCTATGAATTGAACAGGGAGCAATGGCGTCGAA
>JBDIVK010000029.1:0-30101 GCA_039794425.1 Nitrosomonas sp.
CTCTTCGGCGCTTGTTCTGCCGAAGTCTGGCGCGAGTGTGTATATATCTGTGTATATAAAGTTAGGGTCGATCATGAAAAATACAATGAAATCAACAGGATGAATCGCCTATGTTGCTGATGATCGATAACTACGATTCCTTTACTTATAACCTGGTTCAGTATTTCGGTGAGCTGGGGGAAGAAGTCATGGTTGCTCGTAACGATGAAATTACATTGGATACGATTCAACAACTGAATCCGGCGCGTATCGTTATTTCACCCGGTCCCTGTACACCTAATGAAGCAGGTATTTCCATGCAGCTCATCAGCCGGTTTGGTGAAAAAATCCCTATGCTGGGAGTGTGTCTCGGTCACCAGAGTATCGGTCAGGTTTTTGGTGGACGAATTGTACGCGCCAGGCAGATCATGCATGGTAAAACTTCACTCATTTTTCATGATGATAAAGGGGTTTTTCGTGGGATAGCCAATCCATTTGTGGCCACTCGCTATCACTCGCTTGTGATTGAGCGGGCAAGTATACCTGCTTGTCTCGACATTACGGCCTGGACTGAAGATGGTGAAATTATGGGGGTGCGGCACCGTTCCCTACCGATCGAAGGTGTGCAGTTTCATCCGGAATCCATATTGAGTGAACATGGTCACCAGTTACTCGGGAATTTCCTTCGCAGTCGTCATCCGGACGAGCATTCATTAGAATCATTCGAAGCGTGAAGCCACAGGCAATTCTGGCTCGAGTTCTCGAGCAACGTGAAATTCCGTATGAAGAGATGGTCGGGCTGATGCGTGCAATTATGTCAGGCGAAGTGTCTCCGGTAATGACTGCGGCTTTGGTTACGGGATTGCGGATAAAGCGGGAGAGTATCGGCGAAATCACCGCTGCGGCCCAGGTTATGCGTGAGTTGGCCTTGCGCATCGAAGTGGCAGATACTTCCCATTTGGTCGATACCTGTGGCACCGGAGGAGATGGTCGCCATACTTTCAATATTTCGACTGCATCTGCCTTTGTTGCTGCCGCAACGGGTGCATACGTAGCAAAACATGGTGGGCGCTCCGTTTCCAGTAAAGTAGGCAGTGCAGATGTATTGGAGGCGATCGGCGTTAACCTCGATCAGACCCCTCATCAGATTGCTCAATCCATAACCGAAGTCGGTATTGGTTTCATGTTTGCACCCAATTTTCATCATACTATGAAACACGCTGCGTCCGTACGGCGTGAGTTAGGTGTGCGCACGTTATTCAATATTCTGGGGCCATTGACCAATCCTGCGGGAGCCCGGAACCAGTTATTGGGTGTATTCAATGCCGATTTGACCGGGGTACTCGCCCGGGTTTTGCAACGCTTGGGGAGCCATCACGCGCTGGTCGTTCATGGTTGTGACGGACTCGATGAAATCACCATTTCCGGTCCTACCAGGGTGGCTGAGCTCAAGGCAGGAGAGATTTGCGAATATACCGTGTGTCCAGAGGATTTCGGTTTGGAATGTGCCACAATTGAATCCCTGCAGGTAACCGATGCGGCAGATGCTCAGACAATGCTTCTGTCCGTGTTGGATAACCGGCCGGGACCTGCCAGAGATATCGTATTGCTCAATGCAGGTGCAGCTATTTATGTCGCTGGAAAAGCCGGATCTTTAGCAGAGGGGATCGAAAAGGCTCGTGACGCGCTTGCCAGTGGTGCTGCTAAAGAGAAAATGCAGGCACTGATCGAATTTTCCAACCGACTGGATAGTTAAAACCGTATGTCAGATATTCTCGATCGTATTCTTACCGTAAAAAAGCTGGAAGTCAGTGTAGCTAAGGCAAAAAAATCTCTGGAGGAAATACGGGAAGAAGTATGTGCGGTATCCCCTCCACGTGATTTCATTCAGGCGATTCGTAATAAGATTGATCAAGGTCAGGCTGCCGTGATTGCCGAAATAAAGCGGGCAAGTCCGAGTAAAGGATTGTTACGTGGCCGGGTGGAATCGCTGAATATTTCGGGGGCGGTGCATACGGGTTCATCTGAGCAGGGTTCGATTCCACCAGATTTTGATCCTGCGGGTATCGCAGCTAGCTATGCCGATAACGGGGCTGCTTGTTTATCGGTATTGACGGACGAGCAGTTTTTCATGGGAAGTGCAGCATTTTTACAAGAGGCGCATGCCGCTTGTAGTTTACCGGTTCTGCGCAAGGATTTTATGCTGGACGAGTATCAGGTATTCGAAGCGCGTGCAATGGGAGCAGATTGTATTTTGCTGATCGTCGCCGCTTTTCTTTCACCAGTTTTCCAGGATGACCCGACCGTCAATAAAGGTGACAGTGTGCTCGATCGTATGCGGCAGCTGGAATCGATCGCACACACGCTTGGGATGGCGGTACTGGTAGAGGTACATGATGCGGATGAGCTCAGCCTCGCTTTACAGTTATCTACACCACTGATAGGGATCAATAATCGTAATTTGCGGACTTTTGAAACCCGGCTGGATACCACCGTGCAATTGATCAGACATATTCCGGCCGGACGAATCATTGTGACCGAGAGTGGTATTCGCACACCTGCCGACGTAGAAATGATGCGATCCCATCACATCCATACGTTCCTGATTGGTGAAACATTCATGCGTGCGCCGGATCCGGGTGTGGCGCTGAAACACCTGTTCGTAATGAATCCAGCGTAATATTTCTGTGAAGATGTCGGTTTTTTGATGTCCGTGCTGTCATTGACGCCGGGCATTGCTGCGCAATATACTCCGGACCCTGACCGGGCTGATACGGATTGATGTTTTACGAGTCAAAATATAATGATAATGCTGTTAATTAATTAAAAGGAGATTTGCATGAGTTTTAAGAAACGTTTAGTAAGTGGTTTGAGTGGCCTGATCTTTTCGGTTGTGATGGCTGGTAATACACTGGCGGCAGGCGTGGCAGAGTTTAACGACAAGGGAGAGTTGCTGCTGCCGAAAGATTACCGTGAATGGGTGATGGTCGGCACACAGGTAACGCCAAACGAGCTGAATGAGGGAAAAGCGCCCTTTACCGAAATCAGGACGGTCTACATCGATCCGGAAAGCTATGCTCACTGGAAAAAAACGGGTGAATTCAGAGATGGTACCGTAACAGTGAAGGAGCTGGTCAGCGTAGGTGATCGTAAAGGACCAGGGAGTGGAAACGGTTATTTCATGGGAGATTATATCGGTCTGGAAGCTTCAGTCAAGGATTCAAAACGCTTTGCAGATGAGCCAGGTTATTGGGCGTTTTACATTTTTTATGTACCTGATACCCCGCTGGTTGCTGCAGCTAAGAACTTACCTACAGCAGAATGTGCTGCTTGCCATGAGTCCAATGCTAAAACAGACCTGGTATTTACGCAGTTTTACCCCGTGTTGCGTGCTGCCAAGGAGACAGGCGCATCCGGTGTGATTGCGCCGAAATAATCGCTGGATAAAAATACAGGGGCATTTGCTCGAGCTGTTTGTGATGTGCTCGCTTTATTCCCCGTATAGTTACTTAATTATCGGAATCAATTCGACGAGGCTTATACATGTAGCAGTTCAGCATGTATAAGCTTTGGCCGCCTTCGTAGCAGTTTTTTACCTGTCCCTGTTCTGCAAAAGGGGAAGTTCATTTCTCATTATCGGACTACCTCTTCGGGTTAATTTGCCGGGCCGATGATAAAATATTGGCGATATGGTCAATGTAGTTATCCGCGGGTTCTCTCCGCATGCTTTCGAAGTACTCAGTGCACATGGTTTACCGCCTGTGCTTGCCCGCATTTTTGCCGCGCGCGGTATAGGTGACCCTGTCCAGCTCGATACGGCATTGGCCAGGATGACGCCATTCGAGCAACTCAAAAATATAAAGCATATGGCCGGATTACTGGCAGAGGCCATCGCTGCGAAAAAACGTCTGCTCATTATCGCGGATTACGACACGGATGGGGCAACGGCTTGTGCCGTAGCATTGCGTGCATTACGTCAATTCGGCGCGATAGTGGATTATCTGGTTCCCAATCGCTTTGAATACGGTTACGGGTTGACGCCGGAGATTGTACGCCTGGCAGCGGATCGGGAAGATCCGCCCGATATACTGATTACGGTGGATAACGGGATTGCCAGTGTCGAGGGGGTTGAGGAAGCAAAACGGCTGGGAATGGAGGTATATATCACCGATCACCATTTACCGGGTGACCGATTGCCGGATGCGGCGGTTATTATCAATCCCAATCAACCCGGTTGCGATTTTCCTGATAAGCATATCGCAGGGGTTGGTGTGATTTTCTATGTGATGCTCGCATTGCGGGCGGAGTTACGTGGGCGGGGCGCATTTACTGCAATGGGTAGGGAGCCGAATCTGGCCAGTCTGCTCGACCTGGTGGCACTGGGTACAGTTGCGGATGTGGTCAGGCTCGAAGGTACCAACCGTATCCTGGTACAGCAGGGGCTGCAGCGTATCCGTAACGGGCGTTGCTGTGCTGGTATTCATGCCTTGTTACAAGTGGCAGGGCGTGATCTGAATCGTGTCAGTACTTATGAGCTGGGTTTCATTCTGGCACCAAGACTGAATGCTGCCGGCCGGCTCGACGATATGTCGCTGGGTATCGAATGTCTCGTGACTGATGATATAGCCGACGCTACGCAATTCGCTGTGCAATTGGATGAATTGAATCGTCAGCGCCGTGAAATCGAAGCAGGCATGCGTGATGAAGCGATGGGTAAACTCACTACTGTGACTGATATCCAGCATATAGCCGATGTATCAATGGATGACACGATACAGTCCGGTTACAGCTTATGTTTGTATGATCCAACCTGGCATCAAGGGGTAATCGGCCTGATTGCTTCACGTATCAAAGAGAAACTGCATCGACCGGTCATCGTCTTCGCACAGGGAAATAACGGTGAGATCAAAGGTTCAGGCCGGTCGATTCCAGGTTTTCACTTACGGGATGCGCTGGATCTGGTTGCTAAACGTTACCCGGGACTGATTATGAAATTTGGTGGCCATGCCATGGCTGCCGGCTTGACTTTGTACGAACAGCATTTCGAACGGTTTCGTATGGCGTTTGAACATGTTGCACAGTCTCTGCTGACACCTGCGGATCTGACGCGTGTCATCGAAACCGATGGTGAGCTGGAAGATACTGATTTGACGCTGGAGCTGGCACAATGTCTGACTGATCATGTATGGGGGCAGGGATTTCCCGAGCCGAGTTTCAACGGCTGTTTTCGCGTCGAGAACCAGCGTATCGTGGGAGAAAAGCATTTGAAACTGAAGCTGCGTAAACCTGGTGCGAGACGTGTGCATGATGCCATTCTTTTTTTTCATACCGATCGGTTGCCAGCTGATATCGATGCTGTTTATCGCTTGCAAGTGAACGAATACAACGGCAGTATCCGTATGCAGTTATTGTTGGAACACTGGTTCGAAGCTGGTTGCTCTCAGTATGGATAACCCATCCTTTTTAGAAGGAGAGCTGGCCTATCTGCTCGAGTTTGCCACCAGTCTGGCGATCGGATTACTCATCGGGCTGGAGCGCGAACGCAGTCCGGCCGCCAAAGCAGGATTACGTACCTTTGCGCTGGTTGCTATGTTCGGAACGCTTGCCGCCATGTTGTCGCACAAAGTGAACTCGCCCTGGCTGCTGGTCAGCGGTTTGTTGCTGGTCGGGGTGATGGTGATCGTACCTTACTGGCGTAAACAGGACAAGCTGGAAGATCCGGGTACTACCACGGTTGCAGCAGTACTGATCTGTTATGGACTGGGTGCCCTGGTATGGTATGAGGAATCGACACTGGCAGTCATGCTTGCCATCATCACCACCATACTGCTTTATTTCAAAACCGAACTGCAAGGTGTTACACAAAATCTGACCCGGCGGGATCTGATTTCGATATTGCAGTTTGCAGTGCTCAGTTTCATTATATTGCCGATTCTGCCCAACGAAAATTATGGTCCTTTCGATGCCCTCAATCCTTATCAGATATGGTTGATGATGGTATTGATCTCGGGTGTGAGTTTGACCGGCTATATCGCGCTACGTTTTGTCGGGCAACGTCATGGTGCGGTTTTGCTGGGCGTGCTGGGTGGATTGGTTTCCAGTACGGCTACCACCATGGTGTTTACGCGCCGTGGGGGGCAGAATCACGATTTTGCCAGTCTTGCCGTCATTGTAATTTTACTGGCTAATTTAACCGTGTTGATAAGGCTTGCATTGATCAGCGCGGTGATTTCTCCGGTTGTTTTTCCCTACCTTTTGCCGATTCTGGGTGGTGGTCTTTTTCTGGGACTGGTAACTGCCGTATTCTGGTGGCGTGAATTCAGTCAGCAGCAGATGATTCCCATGCCGGATACCAGAAATCCGGCGGAGCTTCCGACTGCGATGGGATTCGGGCTGCTTTATGCAGTCGTGTTGCTTCTCAGTGCATGGCTGTCGGATATTGCCGGCAGAAGTGGGCTGTATGTCGTGGCGATCGTTTCCGGGTTGACTGATGTGGATGCCATTACATTGAGCAGTCTGCGTTTGCATGGGCTGGGTAAGCTGGAAATCATGGAAGTCGTTACGGCAATAACGTTGGGAACGATTGCTAATCTTGTTTTCAAGTTGGGGCTGATATTTTTTATTGGTAATGCCGCGCTGGCTAAACGGTGTACTCTGGGCATGGTAGCCATCATCATCGGTCTGGGGGGCACGCTTTTCCTCGTTTCCTCCCTGTCATATTTTTGAGCAATACACGCGATTCATTTGATAAAACTATGTTGTCCAAATTAGCTGCTGCTTCATCGGGTATGCCGCAACGCTACGTGGGTTTTGAAGGCTCCAGTGATGCCTGTGCCCTGGCGGAGCTGGCACGTTCGACTCAGGCTGAAAAGCCACTGACTATTGTTACGGCCAATGCGCAGGATGCACAAAGGTTGCTGGAAGAAATTCCTTTTTTTGCGCCCGATTTGCGTGTGAATTTGCTGCCGGACTGGGAAACACTGCCTTACGATACGTTTTCTCCGCATCATGATCTGGTTTCGGAACGACTCGCAACTATTTATCAGATTACTCACCATGCGTGCGATGTATTGATCGTACCAGTTACGACGGCATTGTACAGGATGCCGCCCAGAGAATTTCTGGCAGCACATTCATTTTTTGTCAAACAAGGCAGCGTGCTGGATCTGGATGCTTTCCGTAGCCAGATGTCGTTGGCGGGTTATACCCATGTTTCACAGGTGTTTTCCCCGGGTGAATACAGTATCCGTGGAGGATTGATCGATTTATTTCCAATGGGTAGTCCGCTGCCTTATCGGCTTGATCTGTTCGATGATGAAATCGAATCCATCCGCACGTTCGACGTGGATACGCAACGCAGCATTTATCCGGTCAAGGAAATCCGGCTGCTGCCTGCGCGTGAATTTCCACTCGACGAAGCCGGACGCAGTCGTTTCCGCGTCAATTTCCGGGAGAAGTTTGAAGGTGACCCGACACGCAGCAGGCTTTATCAGGAAATCAGTAAGGGGAATATTCCAGCCGGGATCGAATATTATTTACCGCTTTTCTTCGAGCAGACGGCGACACTTTTCGATTATTTACCGCAGCATTGCATGCTGTGTCTGCATGGGGAGATTATGCCGGCTATCGAGAATTTCTGGCAGGATACCCGTGCCCGTTATCAGTTGATGCGTAACGATGTGGATCGACCTTTGCTTCCACCGACCGAGCTGTTTCTGACTGCGGACAGGTTTTACGGCTATCTCAAATCGTATACCCGGATAGAAATATATACTGGTCAGCAGGATACAGTTGGTGAGCCGTTTGCTCGTTCCCTTCCATCTGTGCGGGTAGATCGTCGTGCACTCAATCCGATCGAGAAACTGACTGCTTTTATCGATACATTTACGCGTAGCGGGGGGCGGATCTTGCTACTGGCGGAAAGTATCGGGCGACGGGAACTGGTTGCCGAATACCTGCGTGAACATGGTTTGCGTCTGGAACTCTGCGAGCATTATGCTGCATTTCAGGCGGATGATGCACCTTACATGCTCAGCGTAGCGCCGCTGCACAACGGCTTTATTCTCTCTGCAGAAAAGCTTGCACTGATTACTGAAAACGAGCTGTATGCCACCCATGTGCAAGGGCAACGTATCCGTGATACGCGCAGGACCACTTCAGCTGATTCCATTTTGCGCGATCTGTCCGAAATCAAACCTGGTGATCCGGTAGTACACGAACAGCATGGTATCGGGCGTTATCTCGGCCTCGTCAACATGGATATGGGCGAAGGTGAGCCAAGTCAGTCCAGCGAGTTTCTGGCATTGGAATACCAGGGAGGAGATAAGCTGTATGTGCCGGTCACGCAGTTGCATTTGATCAGTCGCTATAGTGGCGCTTCTCCGGAGACTGCTCCCCTGCATAAACTGGGAAGCGGTCAGTGGGAGAAAGCGAAGCGCAAAGCCATGCAGCAAGTGCGCGATACCGCTGCTGAATTGCTGAATCTGTATGCGCAACGTGCAGCCCGCAAAGGTCATACGTTCAAGCTCAGTCAGCATGATTACGATGCATTTGCTGATGGGTTCGGTTTCGAGGAGACACCTGACCAGGCTGCTGCTATTCATGCCGTTATACAGGATATGACATCCGGCAAACCGATGGATCGCCTGATTTGTGGAGATGTTGGCTTTGGCAAGACTGAAGTGGCCTTGCGGGCAGCTTTCATTGCAGTTGCAGACGGCAAGCAGGTTGCGGTATTAGTGCCGACTACCTTGCTGGCGGAACAGCATTATCAGAATTTTTCCGATCGTTTTGGTTTGATCGCGGATCAGTGGCCGGTGAAAATTGCCGAGCTTTCGCGTTTTCGTTCAGCCCGGGAACAATCTGCAGCCCTGGAGAGTCTAGCAAAGGGGGCGATTGATATCATTATCGGTACGCACAAGCTGATCCAGGACAAGGTGAAATTCAAAAATCTGGGTCTGGTCATCATTGACGAGGAACACCGTTTTGGTGTCCGTCAGAAAGAGCAGCTCAAGAAACTTCGTGCTGAAGTGGATGTGCTGACGTTGACGGCAACACCTATTCCGCGCACATTAGCAATGTCACTCGAAGGTCTGCGGGATTTCTCGATCATTGCCACTGCACCGCAGAGACGGCTGGCTATCAAAACGTTCGTGCATTCATATTCCGAGGGCATTATCCGCGAAGCTTGCCTGCGCGAGCTGAAGCGTGGCGGTCAGATCTATTTTCTTTACAACGAAGTCAGTACCATCCAGCACATGTATACAAAACTCGCCCAATTGCTGCCCGAAGCGAGGATACATATTGCGCACGGGCAGATGCGAGAAAGTGAACTGGAGCAGGTAATGCGTGATTTTTACCAGCAGCGTTTCAATCTGTTGCTATGCACGACTATCATCGAGACGGGGATCGATATTCCCAGTGCCAATACCATCATCATTCACCGTGCTGACAAGTTCGGTCTGGCGCAATTGCATCAGTTGCGTGGCAGAGTCGGGCGCTCTCATCATCAGGCCTATGCCTATCTGCTGACGCCGGAGAAGACGGCACTGACTGCTCAGGCAGTCAAACGGCTGGAAGCGATTCAGGCAATGGAAGAACTTGGATCCGGGTTTTACCTGGCCATGCATGACCTGGAGATTCGTGGAGCCGGTGCAGTATTGGGTGATTCACAAAGCGGGGAAATGCAGGAAGTAGGATTCAGCCTTTATAGTTCGTTGCTGGATGCCGCGATCAAGTCATTAAAAGCTGGCCATGAACCGGATATGCAACAACCACTTGGGATTGCTGCGGAGATCAAGCTGCATGTTCCTACATTGTTACCGGAAGATTATTGCAGCGATATCCACGAGCGATTGGTATTGTACAAACGTATGGCCAGCTGCACTGATGACACTCAATTGGACGAGATATATCAGGAGCTCATAGACCGCTTTGGTTTACTGCCAGATCCTGCGCGGGCATTACTGGATTGTCATCGATTGCGTATCGAAGCCAAACAGCTGGGAATCATCCGTATTGATGCCAGCCCGGATAGCATTCAATTACAGTTCATACCTGAGCCACCGATAGAAGCCATAAAAATCATACAGCTTATTCAAAGTGGTAAAGAGTACAGTCTTTCCGGGCCTGACCGACTGAAAATCCAGGCACAGATACCGGACGTTAACCACCGTGTGAAAAAAATCAGGCAGCTGATGACATCATTGAATAGTTGAGACAGGCACTGTGCAGTAAACTATCCGTAAGTGGTTTCTTTGTCGAAGTCCTGCCAGATATAGTGTGGACGAACGGTTGGCTCGGTAGGAATGAAAAAGGTTACGGCATCTAATGCACCAAACACAGTGCGGCCAATCGTATGCATGATACCGGTAACCAGGCCGACCGTCAGCCCATATACGGCGCCTTCGCGCTGAGTGGTGAGAATCATGGTTTTGGGAAGCTCGACAAACCCGGTGGCGGCATTGGCGATACCATTGACTAATTTCTCGCCCGCCATGGCCGGATAATTCTGTGTGATATCACGTTGTGCCATGGCGGTCTGCGGCAAGGTACAGCACAACAGGGTATATAACACAATCCATGTAAACGAATTTTTCATTGACGCCTCCCGGAACAATAACAGTGTTCGGTTTTAGATGTTGGGATTGTAAATGTCTCTAACGTTCCAGTTTATCCAGCTTATCGGTGACTGTTGCCCATTCGTCTGCATCCGGCAAAGCATCCTTTTTCTCGATGATCGGTTCCCATATTTTCGACAGTTCTGCGTTGAGTGCAATAAATTGTCGCTGATTTTCAGGCACGTCATCTTCCGCATAAATAGCTTCCACCGGGCATTCTGCCACACATAACGTGCAATCGATACACTCATCCGGATCAATTGCCAGGAAATTGGGGCCTTCACGGAAGCAATCTACCGGGCATACATCGACACAATCGGTATATTTGCATTTAATACAACTTTCGGTTACTACGTAAGTCATGATGATATTCCTTGTGTGGCATTCTCCAAAAAGAACCCATGATTTTATCAGAATCCAGATAAACTCTGCTACCGCTTTGGCACAGCATTGACTGGATACGTAGTTAACCGGATAAAATGCTCTATCTTGTTACCGATTGTGCATGCACTTTACCATTCTGAGTGTGCAATAGAAAGAGAAAGAAGCCGACGTTTGATACGATGCAAGTGTCGGCGTCTGATGCGATTCTCAATAATAATCAGGTATTAAATTATCAACTTCTGTATAACATATGTTCACACCGGAAAATGTAATGAAGAATCTGTATCGATGAGTGATGCATGCCTGTTCGCTTAAACAGGCATGCTATTTTGTTAGAAAAGAGAAGTGGTAATCATTAGTCAGCTAACTGCAATGTGCCTTTCATGATGGCCGAGTGGCCCGGGAACGAACAGAAATATGAATAACTTTCCTGTGCACTTAGTTTGTCTACAGCGAACGTGACCGAGTCGCTTTCCCCACCGCCGATAATTTTGGTATGAGCGATTACTCTGGCATCATCAGGTTTGACATACTCCTTGTCCAATCCTGCCGACATTCCATCTGTTGCTACGCCCTGTGCATCTGCAGCTTTGGTCAGCACCCAATTATGACCCATTCCTGTCTTCGGCAGTTTGCCGGTGTGTTTCAGCTTTAACGTGAATTGTTCACAGCTTTTCGGTATCGAGATGCTGCTTTTATTGAACTGCACTGCGTCGTTGCTTTCGATCTCTGTTTCGCACTGTTCTGCCAGCACCGGGCTGACCAGTGCTGCTAATACTATCAGCATTGTGTATTGCCACTTTTTCATGATTTATCCTCCTTTTCCATATTTTCGGGAACTTCCATTTTTGATCTTTGCACTTTCCTCAGTTTTTTATTTGCATGGTCTTCCTCCTCGTTAATTTCGATTGTTACTAGAACTACCGATATATTCCGTTGTGTACAGGATGTGGAATGTCCCGCGCCGACTGGTTTGTACAGATGATTCAGTACACCTGTAACGATACTGGTATGCCAATATGCGCTGTGGTCTAGCTGCCGCAAGATTCGTAATTAATTTACGCCAGAATTCCTGGTAACTGATTCGTATTTATGTTTCCAGGCAATATTTGTTGCTTGCTTCGTAGCATCTCTCAAGTTCCAGGAAATATTGACATTGAATTTATCGGATCTGTTCCTGTGGTACGGTCGATTAACTTGTCAAGCGTTGTATTGAGCAAGCCAGAAACAGTATTTTCAACGCAACCGGATCTTGTGTATTGTATCGAGCAATCTCTCTTCTTTGTTAATGATAATTGTTATCATTTCAATTATCAAGGAGAAGAGGCCGCGTTATATTAAGGTCGGGTATGAATCAGGTCCGTGGGTAGCACGACAATATTTATTTGCTGACATGGAAAGGGCGCATCTGTAAGATAAAAAATTCATGAAGCGCATACTTCATGGAATTCGAAGAATTCGATAAGGATGTGATTCATGTAGTGCTTGTATTCTATTGGTCGCCTTTGAAGCAGTACTTTCGTCAGAGCAGGGCATCAAGGATTTTTGCGGGAGATAATGTATGAGCATAGCATCTGACGAGAGTATATTTCTGATATCAATCATAACCATATGAAACTGGCTACCTGGAACATCAATTCACTCAAAGTCCGATTACCACAAGTTGTTGAATGGCTGAAGGTCAATCAGCCTGATGTATTGTGTTTGCAGGAAACCAAACTTCAGGATGAATTCTTTCCGGTCGATGACATTGCACAGGCGGGCTATCGGTCAATTTTCACAGGGCAAAAGACATACAATGGCGTTGCGCTGCTGGGTAAAGAAACGGGGGAGGATGTCTGTATGACATTACCTGGCCTGGAGGATCCGCAAAAAAGGCTGATTGCTGCGACCTACGGAAATGTTCGCACAATATGTATCTATGTACCGAATGGTGAGCACGTGGATTCGGAAAAATATACCTACAAATTAAACTGGCTGGCAGCATTGAACCGTTTTTTGCGGGAAGAACTGGCGCGTTACCGGAAAGTTGTTTTACTCGGGGATTTCAATATTGCTCCGGAAGACCGCGATGTTTATGACCCGGAAGCATGGAAAGGGGAAGTACTGTGCAGTGAGCCTGAGCGAGAGGCTTTTCGTGGGTTATTGGATATAGGATTCGTCGATAGTTTCCGTTTGTTTGAGCAACCGGAAAAAATCTATACCTGGTGGGATTATCGTATGATGGCTTTTCGTCGTAACAGAGGGTTACGTATCGATCATATTCTGCTTAGCCGTGAAATAGCAGATAGTTGTACTGCTTGCTGGGTAGACAAGACCCCCAGGAAACTGGAACGGCCATCAGACCATGCGCCGGTGTCGGTAGAACTAGCGTAATCTTGTATGCAAGGAAAATAATGCCAGGGAACGTGTAAATGATCATCGGGTTACCCAAAGAAATCAAGGACAATGAATATCGAGTCGGATTGACGCCTGGTTGTGTGCATGCCCTAGTTGAACACGGACATCGGGTATTGGTGGAAACCGGGGCGGGTGCGGGTAGCTTTATTTCAGATCAGGATTACCGTTCTGCCGGCGCAGAAATTGTCGAACTTGCCGAGGAAGTTTGGGCAGCACAATTAGTCGTTAAAGTGAAAGAGCCAATCGAATCGGAATATCGTTATTTACGGGAAGATTTACTGCTTTTTACTTATTTGCATTTGGCTTCGAATAAGCCTCTGACGGAAGTTTTGCTTGCCAGCGGGACCAGTGCAATTGCCTATGAAACTGTACAAACTACAACAGGTACACTACCGTTGCTTACCCCCATGAGTGAAGTGGCTGGACGTATGGCAGCACAAATTGGGGCGACGTATCTTCTGAAAAACCAAGGCGGACGGGGAGTGCTGATGAGTGGTGTTCCGGGTGTTGCTCCCGCCAAGGTAGTAATTTTGGGTGCAGGGGTGGTCGGTGCTAATGCTGCAAGAGTCGCGGTTGGTATGGGTGCATCAGTAACGGTATTGGATATTAATCATGATCGCTTGAAAACATTGGATGACCGTTTTGCGGGACGACTGCAGACCCGATTTTGTGATGTGTTGAATACCAGAGACGCTGTTTATGAGGCAGACCTTGTTATCGGTGCCGTATTGATACCTGGCGGCCGATCCCCTTGGCTGATTACTCGAGAAATGTTGCCGCAAATGCGTAATGGCGCAGTAATTGTTGATGTAGCAGTAGATCAAGGAGGATGCGTGGAAACGACGCGCGCAACTACCCATAGTGATCCTGTCTTTGAGATTGACGGTGTACTGCATTATTGTGTCACCAACATGCCCGGTGCAGTTCCGCGTACCAGTACCTTTGCACTTAATAATCAGACTGCGGCTTATGTGACCTCTCTGGCAAATGAAGGACTTTCAGCTGTGCAGCATGATCGAGCACTACTGAATGGTCTCAACGTTTATCGCGGACAGGTGACACACCCAGCAGTAGCGGATGCATTCGGATGGAAATTTACACCACCATTGGAAGCACTTGCTTCAATTGATTGATGAAATGAAAGAAACTTGCACATTGTCGCAAATAGACAATGTGCTCGGTTCTTGAACTGTTCCTGCTGTAGTTGTTTAATGCCAAGGCATGATAGGAATTACCGAGATGCTGTTTTGTGGTGATCCCTCTATGATTCGGTCGCTGTATGTGAGGTAGACTAGAGTGTTGCGTTTGGCATCGTAAAAACGTACAACCTGCAGCGTTTTGAATAGTAAAGAGGTACTTTTCTTGAATACTTCATCGCCGTCCATTTTACCACTTTTTATTTTCTCCGATAATTTGATCGGACCCGTTTGACGGCAAGCGATGGACGCTTCTGACTTGTCTTCGGCCACTCCTACCGTACCGCTTATCCCTCCTGTTTTAGCCCGACTGAGATAGCACGTGGCACCAGAAATATCCGGATCGTCAAAAGCTTCTACAACGACTTTATCATTTGCTCCCAATAGCTTGAATTTGGTCGATACGCTGCCTATGGTTTCTGCTGTAAGCGGCAGGGAGCAGGAGCCGATGGCAATGACTCCAATCAGCAACCTCCAGTTTACCCAATTCAGCAAGTCTGTTCGTCTAGAGCTGTTTTGATATTTCATGAAAATTCTCCTGTTTTCGTACTACGAAATGTAAGTAAAGCATTCATATGATCCTAGAAACCGCAGTTGATCGTTTATCAGCCTCTGGAGGTCCCGATGGATATCGAGCTTGCTGCCTTCGCTCATGCCGCCCCGGTGGGCGAGACTGCTACGCACCCGATTGCATGCCGGCAGGCTGTCTGGCTGCGTTGCTCCTCATTGCAGGGAATGAATGACCCTGCCGCCTTGTCGCGCCTTGCCAGGCAGCGCGCCAGACGCACCACTCGGGCACGTCCAATTGCGGTTTCTAGGATGATTCTAGCATCGACCTGTGCTTGGAAACGTAATTAGTCTGATAGTTGAATGTAGCTCGATGAAGATATCCATTACGAGCAAGAAAGCTGAATATTGCTTGCGACAGGGAGAAAAATACGGAAAACTGTCAACAGTGAAAAGTAATTAGCTTTCTTGAGCGATAACGGCAGAAGGGTGAGATATATTTTATGGAGAATAGGGAACCCGGTAGGAGTGGCGACACATTTAACCTCGACAAACAACAATTGATGCAGCGTGCTTTTGATCAGATGGAGAGCGGAAAGCAGGAAGCAGTTTTTTCAACTCGCCAAAAGGTGGCATTAACCTGTCGTATCCTGTTCGATAACGGTCATGATTCGGGGTTGGCAGGGCAGATAACTGCGCGAGGGGATGTGGCGGGCACATTTCTGACTCAACGATTAGGGTTGGGGTTCGACGAGATCAGTGTGAGTAATTTGTTGCTGGTCGATGAAGATTTACAGGTATTGCAGGGGGAAGGTATGCCTAATCCTGCCAATCGCTTTCATGCCTGGGTGTATCGTGCACGTCCTGATGTGCGTTGTATTATCCATACGCATGCGCTGCATACAGCAGCGCTCAGCATGCTGGAGGTGCCACTCGTAATTTCGCATATGGATAATTGTGTACTGTATGACGATGTGGCCTTTTTGTCCAAATGGCCTGGTGTTCCGGTAGGTAACGAAGAAGGTGAACTGATTGCAGGTGCGTTAGGAACCAAGCGGGCGTTGCTTCTTGCACACCATGGATTACTGGTTGCCTGTAGCAGTATCGAAGAGGCCTGCTTACTGGCATTGGCATTTGAACGGACTGCACGTATGCAATTACTGGCAAGCGCCGCCGGCAAAATCCAACCAATCGAACCGGAGCTGGGACGTGAAGCGCATGACTGGATTCTACGTGCGCCGCGAAGTGCAAGTGCATTTGCTTATTATGCGAGGCGCTCGTTGAAGCATTGCCAGGATTGTCTACTGGAATGATAGGACTGACTTCACTTACCCAGCGGTTTGCCATCTGGTTTGCATTGGTGGCATTGTTACCGATAGCTGTGGTCGGTTATGGGTTGTTGCATATTTTTGAAGGGGAGATTCATAAATCAGCTATTCAAAAAGTTTCTTCTATCGCTGATAAAAAAGTTGAACAGATTGATTCTTATTTGAGTGAACGCGTGCTTGATGCCAATCTTATTCAGGCAGCTGATACGACTCATCAGGCGATTGGTGAATTTTCCAGGGTATTTGCACAGTATGGTGCATATTCCGATGCTTATCGTGCTGTAGATGCACGTTACCGTAATCATTACGAGCGTTTTCTTGAAGGAACAGGCTATTATGACTTGTTTCTGATTTCGCTCGATGGTTGGATCATTTTTTCAGTCAGTCACGAATCTGATTTTGCCACGAACTTGTTGACAGGCCCTTATCGCGATACCGGTCTCAGCCAGGTATTTCGTCGGACGATGGAAACGCGACAAAATAGCCTATCCAATTTTGGGCATTATGCTCCTTCTTATGGTGCGATTGCAGCTTTCATTGCAGTGCCCATTTTTATCGAGGGGGAATTACATGGTGTGTTGGCATTGCAGATATATAGCGAGCGTGTGTTCGAGGTACTGACTAATAATGTGGGATTGGGGGAGAGCGGGGAGACAGTTGTTACTCGTTTAGAGAGTGACGGTTCTGCATTGGTGATGGCACCTTTGCGGGAAGATCCTGATGCTGCGCTGAAACGTAGGATATTGCTGGATGAGCCATTATTTTCGCAGGCGATTCAAAATAGTCTGAGTGGCCAGCATGGAGGGGGGGTGATCACCGATTACCGCGGTCGTCCAGTTATAGCCGCATGGCGGTATTTATCGCGTATGGACTGGGGGATGGTCGTACAGATAGATGCCAACGAAGCATTTGCTTCCGTGGTACAAATGCGTGTGATGGGTCTGGTAGTGCTTGGTTTGACCTTCGTGGTAGCTATTCTGGGTGCCTTGCTATTTAACCGACGAGTGGTCATACCACTGAAAAATCTGAATGAATGTGCACAAGCGATTACTGCCGGAAATCTTCAGCATCATATGCCGCGCGAGGGTTGGGATGAAATCGGTCAGTTAGCCAGCGCTTTCAATACCATGACGGAACGCTTGGATATCAGTTATCGTCATTTGGAAGCGCGCGTGATGGAGCGTACGGCTGAATTGAAACAGCTCAATGCTGAACTGGCGATCAAGGAAGAAGAAACCCGTTCAGTAGTCGAACATATGGTGGACTGCGTGGTGACGACGGATGCGCGGGGAGTGATTTTATCGGTCAATCCGGTAATGGAGAAACTGTTTGGCTATACCTCGGAAGAGGCGATCGGACAAAATGTTGCCATTCTGGTGCCGGAGCCGGACCGGAGTAAGCATGAATTTTACATGCAGCGGTATTGTGAGACTGGGCATGGTCAGGCATACGTGGGGCGGCCGTATTTACCGGGTGGACATGGTGTCGGGCTTGGGCGTGAAGTGGAGGGTGTGCATAAAAACGGCACGATGATCCCGTTGTATCTTGCGGTCAGTGAGTATTTCGTAGGGGATAAGCGACATTTTACCGGGGTGATGCGTGATATTCGTGAGCATGTGAAAATCAGGCAGGATCTGGAACAGGCACGGCTGGAGGCAGAGCTTGCCAATCAGGCTAAGTCGGCTTTTCTTGCTGCCATGAGTCATGAAATTCGTACGCCGATGAATGGTGTGATCGGGATGATTGATGTGCTAAGCCAGACCAGTCTTAGCAGTTATCAGAAAGAAATGACTGATCTCATCCGTGAATCAGCCTTTGTGTTGCTCGAAATCATTGAGGATATTCTTGATTTTTCCAAGATTGAAGCAGGTAGACTGGAGATTGAGCATGCACCTATGTCTTTGGCGACAGTGGTGGAACGTGCGTGCGGTATGCTTGAACATCTGGCTGCCAGTAAGGAAGTCGAACTGACTCTGTTCGTTGATCCGGCATTACCGGCAAATGTGCGGGGAGACGCATTGCGTCTGCGACAGGTATTGGTTAACCTCATCAACAATGCCATCAAGTTTTCAAGTGGCTTGCAGCGGCCAGGGCGCGTCGCAGTGAAGGTGACACCAGCCGAAGCAGGTGAAGATACTGTGACAGTGTCATTCCAGATAATCGACAATGGTATCGGTATGAACGAGGCAACTCGAGCGCGTTTATTCACGCCCTTTTCCCAAGGAGATACTTCCACCACACGTCGTTTTGGCGGAACCGGCCTGGGTTTGACGATTTGTCGCCGCTTAGTAGAGTTGATGAAAGGCGAAATTGCTGTGCAGAGTAAGCCAGATGAAGGTTCTACTTTCACTGTCTGGATACCGTTTCAGGTTGCGCAGGAAGAGGCTATTCAAAGCGATGAGCGTACTATTAATCTCACCGGGCTATCGTGCCTCGTATTGGGTCCTGAGGAAGGACTGATCCATGACCTGGCAGCGTACTTGAAATATGCGGGTGCAGCAGTGGAGCGCGTAACGAATCTATCGGCAGCATATGAACGGATCAGGACATTTCCGGCGGGTCAGCGGTTAGTGGTTGTCGATGCAGGGGATGAAGAGCCGTCAATCGACGGATTACAAGCTGTATTCCGGGCCCGACCTAGTTTCGTGGCGAGTGATACGCTCCAGTTTGTGATCATCCGACGCGGAAGGCGTCATCGTGGCCGTATGGAAAGTGAGGGAGTCGTAACACTTGATGGGAATATATTGTATCGCCAGGCTTTTCTTCAAGCCGTAGCAGTTGCTGCAGGTCGGGCGAAGCTGGAGGAAGATCAAATTGTGTCTGCGGAACTTGTCAGGAAGGTCGTTCCGCTTTCGCGTGAGGAAGCGTTACAACAAGGAAAATTGATACTGGTTGCCGAAGATAACGAGATTAATCAGAAAGTCATTCGTCAGCAACTTGCTCTGCTGGGGTATGCAGTAGATGTTGCTGCTAACGGGCGCGAGGCACTGCAACGCTGGGAAAGCGGGGATTATGCACTCATACTCACTGATTTACACATGCCTGAAATGGATGGATATCAATTGACGCAGATGATTCGTACTGGAAAAAACGGTAACACTCAAATTCCGATCATTGCGTTGACAGCTAATGCGCTCAAAGGCGAAGCAGAGAAATGCCGTGCGTTAGGAATGGATGATTACCTCAGTAAACCAGTACAGCTGGAACAGCTCAAGTCTGTGTTAGGAAAATGGCTGTCTGAATCGGAGCAAGTGTATCAGCAAGAAGAAAATGCTGCGCAATTTTCTGTTGCAGATAAAAAGGTCGCTGTGGATATTGATGTGCTGAAAGCATTGATCGGAGATGATCAGGCCGTTATTGATGAGTTTCTGCAGGATTTTCGCTTGGATGCTCGGAAAATTGCTAAGCAATTACAAATTGCTGCTGCAGGTGGTCGGTTCGACGAGGTTAAGGCTGCCGCGCACAAACTCAAATCTTCGGCACGTTCAGTCGGTGCATTGACATTGGGTGAGTGGTGCGCGCAAATAGAAATAGCCGCGAAAGAGAATGACGCGAAAAAACTGGCGGTATTGCTGCCTCGTTTTGAAGGAGAATTGGCTGATGTAGAGGATTGTCTTGAAAAAATATATGGACATCCTGGCGTGCAAAGTATGCAAAAGGAAGAAATATGAAAATTCATGAATACCAGGCTAAAGCAATCCTGCGTGACTATGGTGTAGATGTACCGACGGGAATTGTTTGCTTCAGTGTAGATGAGGCTGTCTTGGCTGCTAAGAAATTAGGTGGGGATAAATGGGTAATCAAGGCACAGATTTATGCTGGCGGTCGTGGTAAGGCCGGGGGTGTGAAGTTGGCGGAATCAATCGAAGAAGTCCGACAATTTGCTGAAGGAATGCTATTTCGCCCGTTAGTTACCCATCAAACTGGCCTGCAAGGTCAAGTAGTGCGACGCCTTTATGTGGAACAGGGTGTAGATATCAGTCATGAATATTATGTTGCTCTGGTAATAGACCGTACTTCACAGTGTGTTAGCTTGATTGCCAGTGAAGCAGGCGGGATGGATATTGAGCAGGTAGCAGCTCGTACACCGGAAAAAATACATAAGATTTTGATTGATCCCCTGACAGGACTTGATGTTCAGGATGCGAGGGAGATTGTACGCCGGATTAATCTGCCCGAATCGTGCTTGTTGGCTGCTGCTTCCATGTTAAATATGCTTTACCGAGTGTTTGACGAAACTGATGCGTCGTTGCTTGAAATTAACCCGTTGATTACAACGTATGATAATCGTTTGCTCGCATTGGATGCAAAACTGAATTTTGATGACAACGCGTTATTTCGGCATCCGGAAATCGTTGCTTTGCGTGATTTGGATGAAGAAGATCCGTTGGAAGTCGAAGCATCCAAGCACGAACTTTCCTATATTCCACTGGATGGTGATATTGGTTGCTTGGTCAATGGTGCTGGGCTGGCAATGGCAACGATGGATATCATTAAATTATATGGTGGTAATCCTGCTAATTTTCTAGATGTGGGGGGGGGTGCAACAGCGACTAAAGTCACTGAAGCATTTAAAATTATGCTACATAACCCTGGCTTGCATGCAATACTGGTTAATATTTTCGGCGGAATAATGCGCTGTGATGTGATTGCTGAAGGGGTGGTGTCGGCAGCACGGGAAGTAAAATTAACCGTTCCATTGGTGGTTCGTCTGGAAGGCACCAATGTAGAACTGGGTAAAAAAATTCTGGCAGAGTCCGGGTTAGCCATTATTTCTGCCGGTAACATGGCTGATGCTGCTAAAAAAGCAGTTGATGCAGCTGCTCAATGTAAATCTGAAGCAGCAGTTAAGAGAGCTTGAGCGATGGCTATTTTGATCAATCGTTATACACGTGTCATTACACAGGGGATTACTGGTAAAACGGGACAATTTCATACTCGTCAGTGCCGTGAATACGCTTATGGCAAGGATTGTTTTGTAGCAGGGGTTAATCCCAAGAAAGCGGGAGAAGATTTTGATGGTATCCCGGTTTTCGCAACGGTTAAGGAAGCCAAACGAGCAACAGGGGCTACTGTATCGGTGATCTATGTACCACCTGCCCATGCTGCTTCGGCGATTGATGAAGCGGTGGAAGCTGAGCTCGATTTGGTGGTCTGTATTACTGAAGGTATCCCCGTGCGGGATATGCTGCGAACACGCGCTCGTATGCGAGGGAAAAAAACTTTACTGATCGGCCCGAATTGCCCGGGTATTATCACCCCGGGTGAATTGAAAATCGGCATCATGCCTGGGATTATTCATAAGAAAGGTAGGATTGGTGTTGTATCAAGATCTGGTACGCTGACTTACGAAGCAGTGGCGCAACTGACTGAGTTAGGGCTGGGGCAGTCGACTTGTATCGGTATTGGTGGTGATCCAATCAACGGTCTTAAACATCTTGATGCCATAAAACTGCTGAATGACGATGGTGGGACTGATGCAGTGCTGATGGTGGGTGAAATTGGGGGAACCGACGAGGAGGATTGCGCACGTTGGATCAAGGATCATATGAAGAAGCCGGTAGCCGGTTTCATTGCCGGTGTGACAGCTCCTCCGGGTAAGCGCATGGGACATGCGGGAGCAATTATCGCCGGAGGTAAGGGAACGGCACAGGAAAAAATAGAAATCATGGAATCATGTGGGATTCATGTTACCCGTAATCCGGCTGAGATGGGTAAGTTGCTGAAATCATTATTGTAGCGATTGAAGTGTGAGACAAAGGAGTGGAAATGCTGCGACTCTGTGCGGTTATGTTAGTTGTATGGTTGACTGGTTGTGCAATGAGCAAACATCCTGTTCAACCGATCCCTGAACCAGCTTCAGATCCAGTTGTGCAGCCAAGGCCATCCGGTCCGCTGCCTCCCAGTACTCGGCCAACTTACAATCTTACCGGTTATCCAAAAGCGACTCAGGAAGGGTATGTAGACGGTTGTGAGACTGCAAAGCAAACTGCCTATGGGTATAAGGATGAAAAGCGGTATGCAACTGATGGGCAGTACCGGATGGGCTGGGATGATGGGTTTTCTATTTGCCGTGGAACGCGGTAACGAAAGCAATTTTTCTGATTTTACATATATGGGAATCATCCAGAAAAGCTTTCTGTTAGCCTTGCTGGTTACTTCGGCCCTCCCGGTTTATGCAGTTAATCTGCCAGAAGTTGTTAGGCAGGCACTCAAGAAAGCAAACATTCCGGAGGCAGCTGTCGGTATCTATATTCGAGAAATCGGTGCGAATCAGCCATTACTGGCTATTAATGCTGATGTAGCGATGAATCCAGCCTCGGTGATGAAACTTGTGACGACGTATGCAGGACTGGAACTGCTTGGGCCGGCATATACCTGGCGTACTGAAGTTTATGCACACGGTAATCTTGACAATGGTAGATTGCAGGGCGATCTGATCATCAAAGGTTATGGTGATCCGAGTCTCAATCTGGAAAATTTCTGGTTGTTGGTTCGTCAGATCCGCCAGACCGGGTTACGGGACATTAGTGGTAATCTGATACTGGATTATAGCTATTATGACCTTCCAACCGGAGATCCTGGTGCTTTCGATGGTGAACCTTATAAAACTTATAATGTGCTTCCAGAAGCATTATTAGTGAATTATCGTACTTCAGCGCTACATCTTTTCCCTGATCCGCAACATGGTGGCGTGCGGATTGTCGCGGATCCTGAGACACAATTACTGGATTTACAGAATCATTTAAAGTTGACTCAAAAGAAATGTGGTAATTGGCGTAACAGAATTCGTACCGAAGTCCGTAATCACGAGGTGAAAAGGGGGCATGTGTCTGTGATGCTTAATGGAGATTACTCTATCCATTGCGGTCAGAATGCTTATTATTTAAGTTTGCATGAAAATTCGGCTTATGTCCATCAGCTATTCAAGGATTTATGGACACAGTTGGGTGGTACATTCAATGGGGGGGTACTGCGTGGTGTCGTACCCAAGGGATTGCTTCCAATCAAAATTTACCATTCTCCGCCATTGGCTGAGATTATTCGAGGAATCAATAAATATAGTAATAATGTGGCGGCGAGGCAGCTGTTTTTATCACTAGGAGAAACCCGAACAGGTGATGGCCAGGTTGTCTCGCTTGATCTTGCTCATGCCGCGATTCAGCAATGGCTTTTTGCCAAGCGTTTAAATTTTCCTGAGCTAGTAATAGAGAATGGTTCCGGATTGTCGCGTAAGGAGCGAATCAGTGCACGACATCTGGGTGATCTATTGAACGCTGCTTTCTATGCTCCAATCATGCCTGAGTTCATGGCTTCATTAGCGATTGTGTCAGTAGATGGAACAACCAGAAATCGCTTGAAGAAATCGGGTGTTGCGGCAAGGGCACATATCAAAACAGGCTCATTGAGAGATGTGTCGGCCATTGCTGGTTATGTACTGGACAATAAAAACCGGCGCTATGTAGTAGTGTTCATTGCTAACCATCTCCAAGCAGCCAGTGCTAAACCAGCTATCGATGCATTATTGGAATGGTTATATGAAAGAACCTGATGCAGTTGTCGGGGATTTTGATTAGAGACTGGATTGGTGTTGTGGCTTGTTAAACCGGTTAAGCTAGCCTTTTTTGTTTGTTTCATAGCCGCTTGCCTGATAGTGAGTGGTCCGGTTTGGGCTGCTAAGCTGTCTGGAAAGTTTTACGTGACTCAGACGTGCCCAGCTTATATATCGAAAAACAAATTAACCAATCCGGATAGCGTCGTGCTTGAGCCTGGAAAAATTTATACGGTGTTTGAAGCTAATCGAACCCCTAATCCTTCATGGTATCGGCTGAACATATCGGCCACTCATTCTGGAAAGCGCTGGGTTCACGCAAGTTGTGGGGATTTTCTTTATGAAAGTCGAACCCGCCAGAATAGCGGTTATGGATGTAGCCTTCCTGGGCGAGCAGATGGCTATGTCCTGGCATTAACTTGGTATCCAGCATTTTGTAAGCTTAACTCTAATAAAGCAGAATGTCGAATAGTTGAGTCTGCGGCATTTCAAGCACACAATTTTACATTGCATGGTTTATGGCCCAATAAATATTCATGTGGTACTCGCTATGGTTTTTGTGGAGAGGTGAATAGCCGGGAAGAAAATTTTTGTGATTATCCGGAAGTTCCATTAAGCCAACCGGTTCGTAAATCCTTAGCAGAGATAATGCCAGGTATACAAACGGGATATTGTTTACAGAGGCATCAATGGTACAAGCATGGCACCTGTCAGACGGACTGGACGGCAGACGAATATTTTGATCTATCAGTGGGGTTGGCTCGCTGGTTTAACGAATCAGGCGTATCTCGTTTTATGAGTAGAGTAGCTGGTCGGAAAATCCAAGCAAATGAATTCATAAACGGTATAGCAGAAATATTAGGTGAATCTATCAGAGACAAGATCACCCTAATTTGCAATGATGACATATTATTGGAGCTCAGATTGAACTTTACTGCCAATCTGGCTCCAGGTATTGATCCTATGAAATTGATTGCTCGTGCATCTAAGGTAAAAAAAGAGTCAGGTTGCGGAAAAATCTTTTGGATTGAATCAATTAATGGTCATTAAAATATAAAAAGTGTTCCAGGTAAAATTAGAACGACAAGATTTATGATTGTTGGTAGATTGGTACCATGAATTTTTCTTGTGGATGAATGTCTAATTAAATTAGAGTTGTATACGATACCCGAGCAGCAGTAATGGTTTCCATACACGTGTCAGTTTTTCTTACTTTTATTTACGTTGTGAACTTTATTAATAAACTCTCTTGACTCGGGGTATTTGTTCTGTATAATGCGCATCTCTAACGCAAACGACGAAAGTCAAAGCGAAGTTCTTTAAAAAGCAATAACCAATAAGTGTGGACGCTTGGTAGTACAAAAGAGTAAATAAAGCTCAAAAACGAAACATTTTTTGAGTGAGTATAAAGAGTTTAAGCGTCTGTAAAATGACTTAAGAAATTAAGTCAAAACGTCAGATGAGAAAGAGATAAAACTGAAGAGTTTGATCCTGGCTCAGATTGAACGCTGGCGGCATGCTTTACACATGCAAGTCGAACGGCAGCGGGGGCTTCGGCCCGCCGGCGAGTGGCGAACGGGTGAGTAATACATCGGAACGTGCCCTTGAGTGGGGGATAACGCATCGAAAGATGTGCTAATACCGCATAATCTCTCAGGAGAAAAGCAGGGGATCGCAAGACCTTGCGCTAAAGGAGCGGCCGATGTCTGATTAGCTAGTTGGTAGGGTAAAGGCTTACCAAGGCTACGATCAGTAGTTGGTCTGAGAGGACGACCAACCACACTGGGACTGAGACACGGCCCAGACTCCTACGGGAGGCAGCAGTGGGGAATTTTGGACAATGGGCGAAAGCCTGATCCAGCCATGCCGCGTGAGTGAAGAAGGCCTTCGGGTTGTAAAGCTCTTTCAGTCGGAAAGAAAGGGTCGTGACTAATAATCACGATTGATGACGGTACCGACAGAAGAAGCACCGGCTAACTACGTGCCAGCAGCCGCGGTAATACGTAGGGTGCGAGCGTTAATCGGAATTACTGGGCGTAAAGGGTGCGCAGGCGGTTTTGTAAGTCAGATGTGAAATCCCCGGGCTTAACCTGGGAATTGCGTTTGAAACTGCAAGACTAGAGTGCAGCAGAGGGGAGTGGAATTCCACGTGTAGCAGTGAAATGCGTAGAGATGTGGAAGAACACCGATGGCGAAGGCAGCTCCCTGGGTTGACACTGACGCTCATGCACGAAAGCGTGGGGAGCAAACAGGATTAGATACCCTGGTAGTCCACGCCCTAAACGATGTCAACTAGTTGTCGGATCTAATTAAGGATTTGGTAACGTAGCTAACGCGTGAAGTTGACCGCCTGGGGAGTACGGTCGCAAGATTAAAACTCAAAGGAATTGACGGGGACCCGCACAAGCGGTGGATTATGTGGATTAATTCGATGCAACGCGAAAAACCTTACCTACCCTTGACATGCTTGGAATCTCGTGGAGACATGAGAGTGCCCGAAAGGGAGCCAAGACACAGGTGCTGCATGGCTGTCGTCAGCTCGTGTCGTGAGATGTTGGGTTAAGTCCCGCAACGAGCGCAACCCTTGTCACTAATTGCTATCATTTAAAGTGAGCACTTTAGTGAGACTGCCGGTGACAAACCGGAGGAAGGTGGGGATGACGTCAAGTCCTCATGGCCCTTATGGGTAGGGCTTCACACGTAATACAATGGCGTGTACAGAGGGTTGCCAACCCGCGAGGGGGAGCCAATCCCAGAAAGCACGTCGTAGTCCGGATCGGAGTCTGCAACTCGACTCCGTGAAGTCGGAATCGCTAGTAATCGCGGATCAGCATGCCGCGGTGAATACGTTCCCGGGTCTTGTACACACCGCCCGTCACACCATGGGAGTGATTTTCACCAGAAGCAGGTAGTTTAACCGTAAGGAGGACGCTTGCCACGGTGGGGATCATGACTGGGGTGAAGTCGTAACAAGGTAGCCGTAGGGGAACCTGCGGCTGGATCACCTCCTTTCATAAAAGTATTGCTAAGTGTTCACACTTATTGGTTATTTCTGACAAATAAGCATGAGTAAGGGTTTGAGGATAGTTTGAGTTGACTTGGGCCCATAAGGGTCTGTAGCTCAGTTGGTTAGAGCACACGCTTGATAAGCGTGGGGTCGGTGGTTCAAGTCCACCCAGACCCACCATAGAGGGGGTGTAGCTCAGCTGGGAGAGCACCTGCTTTGCAAGCAGGGGGTCATCGGTTCGATCCCGTTCACCTCCACCATATCATTAAACTAATTTGGTGATGTGTATATATTCAATTGCTTATTTGGAATGGTCTTTAAAAATTAGGAAATAAATAAGGGTTAGATTGTGTTTTTTTGTAAAAAGCAGAAAAGCATAATAATCAAATAATGAGTGCTTATAGATTGAAAAGAAATTTACTTAATGAAGTCAGTTAAGTAAGTAAAAGTTTTCAAGATTATAGGATCAAGCGAATAAGTGCATGTGGTGGATGCCTTGGCGATTACAGGCGATGAAGGACGTGGAAGCCTGCGAAAAGCTCCGGGGAGTTGGCAAACAAACATTGATCCGGAGATGTCCGAATGGGAAAACCTACCCGTAAGGGTGGCCGCTCCTGAATATATAGGGAGATGGTGGCTAACCTGGTGAACTGAAACATCTAAGTAACCAGAGGAAAAGAAATCAACCGAGATTCCCAAAGTAGTGGCGAGCGAAATGGGAGCAGCCTGCAATTTTTAGCATTTGAATTAGCCGAATTATCTGGAAAGATAAGCCATAGTGGGTGATAGCCCTGTAGGCGAAAATTTAAATGTGGAACTAAGATTGCAATAAGTAGGGCGGGACACGTGAAATCCTGTCTGAAGATGGGGGGACCATCCTCCAAGGCTAAATACTCGTAATCGACCGATAGTGAACCAGTACCGTGAGGGAAAGGCGAAAAGAACCCCGGGAGGGGAGTGAAATAGATCCTGAAACCGCATGCATACAAACAGTGGGAGCCCTTCCTTTAATGGCCTTTTAAGTACCTTGTGAGCGATGATATGCAGTGTTGGTCACAAAAGTTAGTAGGAAAGGAGTGTAAATCTTTACTCTGTTCTATGGGGTAAGGGTCATTAAAGGAGGGGTGACTGCGTACCTTTTGTATAATGGGTCAGCGACTTACATTTAGTAGCAAGCTTAACCGATAGGGGAAGCGTAGCGAAAGCGAGTCTTAATAGGGCGTTTAGTTGCTGGATGTAGACCCGAAACCAGATGATCTACTCATGGCCAGGATGAGGCGAAGGTAATACTTCGTGGAGGTCCGAACCCACTAATGTTGAAAAATTAGGGGATGAGCTGTGAGTAGGGGTGAAAGGCTAAACAAATCTGGAGATAGCTGGTTCTCTCCGAAAACTATTTAGGTAGTGCCTCATATATCACCTTTGGGGGTAGAGCACTGTTATGGCTAGGGGGTCGTCAAGATTTACCAAACCATGGCAAACTCCGAATACCAAAGAGTGTGAGTATGGGAGACAGACATCGGGTGCTAACGTTCGGTGTCGAGAGGGAAACAACCCAGACCCTCAGCTAAGGTCCCAAAGATACAGTTAAGTGGTAAACGAAGTGGGAAGGCATAGACAGTCAGGAGGTTGGCTTAGAAGCAGCCATCCTTTAAAGAAAGCGTAATAGCTCACTGATCGAGTCGTCCTGCGCGGAAGATGTAACGGGGCTAAACTGTACACCGAAGCTAGGGATCTGCAAGCAATTGCAGATGGTAGGAGAGCGTTCCGTAAGCCTGAGAAGGCAATTTGTAAAAGTTGCTGGAGGTATCGGAAGTGCGAATGCTGACATGAGTAGCGATAAAGGAAGTGAAAAGCTTCCTCGCCGTAAACCCAAGGTTTCCTGTGCAACGTTCATCGGCGCAGGGTGAGTCGGCCCCTAAGGTGAGGCAGAAATGCGTAGCTGATGGGAAACTGGTTAATATTCCAGTACCTTTATTTAATGCGATGTGGGGACGAAGAAGGCTACCTTATCCGGGTGTTGGAAGTCCCGGTTGAAGCGTGTAGACATGTCATTTAGGCAAATCCGGATGACTAAGTTGAGGCGTGATAACGAAACTCCTTTTTGGAGCCAAGTAAGCGATGCCATACTTCCAAGAAAATCCACTAAGCTTCAGTTAAATAAAGACCGTACCGTAAACCGACACAGGTGGGTGGGATGAGAATTCTAAGGCGCTTGAGAGAACTCGGGAGAAGGAACTCGGCAAATTGACACCGTAACTTCGGGAGAAGGTGTGCCTCTTGTACGTGTAGCGCCTCGCGCGTGAAGCGGAAGGGGGTTGCAATAAAAAGGTGGCTGCGACTGTTTAATAAAAACACAGCACTCTGCAAACACGAAAGTGGACGTATAGAGTGTGACGCCTGCCCGGTGCCGGAAGGTTAAGTGATGGGGTGCAAGCTCTTGATCGAAGCCCCGGTAAACGGCGGCCGTAACTATAACGGTCCTAAGGTAGCGAAATTCCTTGTCGGGTAAGTTCCGACCTGCACGAATGGCGTAACGATGGCCACACTGTCTCCTCCCGGGACTCAGCGAAGTTGAAATGTTTGTGAAGATGCAATCTACCCGCGGCTAGACGGAAAGACCCCGTGCACCTTTACTGTAGCTTTACATTGGATTTTGATTATGCTTGTGTAGGATAGGTGGGAGGCAATGAAATATGCTCGCCAGAGTGTATGGAGCCAACCTTGAAATACCACCCTGGCATCATTGAAGTTCTAACCTAGGTCCATTATCTGGATCGGGGACCGTGTATGGTAGGCAGTTTGACTGGGGCGGTCTCCTCCCAAAGAGTAACGGAGGAGTGCGAAGGTACGCTAAGTACGGTCGGAAATCGTGCTGATAGTGCAATGGCATAAGCGTGCTTGACTGCGAGACTGACAAGTCGAGCAGATGCGAAAGCAGGTCATAGTGATCCGGTGGTTCTGTATGGAAGGGCCATCGCTCAACGGATAAAAGGTACGCCGGGGATAACAGGCTGATTCCTCCCAAGAGTTCATATCGACGGGGGAGTTTGGCACCTCGATGTCGGCTCATCACATCCTGGGGCTGTAGTCGGTCCCAAGGGTATGGCTGTTCGCCATTTAAAGTGG
>JBDIVK010000030.1:0-28106 GCA_039794425.1 Nitrosomonas sp.
ACCTATTCCCCTTGGTATGCCGGAAGGCTGCCAAGGTTGACGCCCTTCAGGGATCAGACTCCTCACACGTGCCGCGTTGGTTTGCCTGATAAAATATCCTGTTGAATATTAAAGGCTGTCGTGAGAAGAATGCTTGAAAATAGTACATCAATTGCATCCAGTAATGAAATTTAAATGCCGTTACAATTTAATAATTAGGATAGTTAGGTTCTTTGGATTTATCAGAAATATACCTAATCATTTATGTGTTGGTACAGATCAATATGAAGCTTTTATTACTGATTTTTACTGTTGCAGGCTATATGCTTGTTTCACCTGCTCATGCATCTGACGACCCCTGTGACGAAGATCCTTCCTGTCTCAAGGCAGCCAATACCCATTTCGACAACCCCTATCACTATATCTTTGTAGGTGTCTACCCAGGGGATGAGTTGTTGCTCTATCCTTTAATGAAAGACCACTGTGCCGAAGCCACCAGTTACTGTGCAATGATTATTGCCACACGCGGAAAATCGGACTGTGAGTTCAGCTCAGGGGAAGCCTGTGGAGATATCCGCACCACGGAACTGCAAGCGTCGGCGGAATACCTGAATGCAGACCTGTGGCATTATGATCTGCCTGGCAACAGTGAAATTTTTCCCAGTACCCTCTCACAGGCCAGAGACAGGTATGCCCAGATCGTACGCAGTGAAGGCTTTGCCGAAGTGTCTGACTACTTCAAATATATTTTTGGAAAACTGCAGATTTCAAACGAACACCCGCTTATCGTCATCAGCCTGCAACCTCATTATGGATCGATCAACCATCCTGATGACCACGTCATTCACGTCATAGATGAAGCCATCGCTGATGCAGTAGAGGATTTGCAACACGCAGGCATGTCTATTGCACACTTCTATACGGCTTCAACAAAACATGGCTCTCAACCTATTTTCATCAATAAACAGAATGACTCGTTTCTGGAATGTAGAAAGGGTGACGCACCACTCCTGACAACCCATACTGACCTGACGAATTATGAAGTGTTTGCGCATGGCTACAACGATATTTATCCCTCACAAACGTTTCGCTCGGGCGAATTGGATCCCGATCCAGGCAAACATGAATTCTGTTTCGACAACACCATCAATTATTTCAATACGACACGTCTCAACAAACTCTTCGGCCTGCTCCTGACTGAGTCCGGCCAGTTGAGAGAGGTTGCTAATTTTTCGAATGCTTTTTCATTCGCACCGATGCAACCATCGGACATTACCGAATATCTGAACAAAAATTCGTTCAATCTGCTGCCTGTCATCGAAATCGGTCGGTTCTTCTTTGATGTCACACAATACGCATTCGCCTATTCTCGCCCTAATGTTTCCTCTATCGTTCAGGCGGTCAAGGCATCTTCTTATCAGGGGCCCATCTTGTTCATGACCGATGAACCGCTGTGGCATATACGCATTCCATGCCGGAAAGGAATAGAGGCGGCTTGCCATGAAATCAGTACCGGCTATGCCAGGACACTGGATGCATTCAGGAAAATAGGCCGGGATTTAAGAAAAGCATTGCCGGAAGCGGGTGTATTTCATGTCGAAGCTTTCGCTGAACTGTTCTTTCAGAAGCTGGATCACCCATCCCGTAACGTTATCATGCTGGATGATGCCGAGTATCTTGGATACAACTGTTATGGACCTTTCGATGGTTGTGGTCCAGCAGATATCTCAAGTATGTTTCAGAATATCGGTCATGCAACAAGTATAACTGACACTTTTAAGGTTTCCGCTGCATCAGTCAGTCATTATTTCGATTCCTCAACGCTGTACAAAATAACAAACCAAAGCGTGGGAGCGATATTTATGGAGGCAGGTGTCTATCCGGACATACCCCCGGGCGGTGAGCTTGGACTGCTGTGCAGCCGGAACGATCATCATTGCGTCACTGTCGGTCTGCCGGCCGGTACCGGGCCTGTACCACAAATGACGTATATTAATTGGGTCCTGAGTTCAGTCCAGTCTCTGGAAGCACAACGTGCCATCGGCCGAAAAATATTACTTGTTCCCGGCGCTTTCCAGGATTTCAATGCTTTTCCCGAGGAAACGCTGGCAATCGAGCAACTTGATGCATTCGCACAGGTACTGGATTCTTCGGATATCTTCGCAGGTCTGGGCGGCTTTATCTGGGGAGATTTTCAGGAAGGCTTCTTACCTTATATTGGTGCACGTTCTCTGTCGAGTGTTCGTAATGCTGTTACGAGTACTTTTATTGACAGGCTGCCACCGCGTGAAATAATTGGCACCGGCGATCCTTATCCACACGTCATGAGCCTGGTGGGTGCAATCGGCGCACGCGGGTATTTCGATCAGGTAGCTGTCAACGGCGCAACGCAGGGCGATGTCTACTTTCAAAGTGCCGGTATGAGTTCATGCTCTTTGACCATCGGCAATGAACCCAGCCGGGATTTGAAGCTAAACCAACTCAATCATATTCACATCCCGAATCTGACAGTACCACTCGATGTTGAGGCAACCTGCTTCTGGGGTGAGCAGTCGTTTACGAGAAAGGTCCGCTTTGTGAATTGAGTATTCAACAGGGGATCTTATGACTTTTTCAAAAATTCATATCGCATAATCGACGAGTTATAAAACTTCTTAAACTCCTTTTTAAGGTAGTATTTTACTAACCATTTCTTGTAAATGGTTATTTAATAAGTAAAATTACTTATTAACAAAAATGTTTTCTAAGTAAATTACGAAAAAAGTAACAATCTTTACTCCCCCAATTTTAGATTTTTATACTTAAAAAGTTCCTGATTATGAAATTGGAATATAAGAATGTTACTAATCCATTCTTTACTGCCCTATCGGGGGTTAAATAGAAGGAGCTAATGTAACCCTCCAGCGTTAGTTATATTCAGGTACTTCGAAAGTGAGGAAAGTGCATTAAGTGAATCAGCAACAGCCGACAGAACCGGACAGAAAATCTTTTTCTTGAGCAGAAATCCGGATAACGAAACCTATGGCATTTATAGATAGTGCGATGCATGTAATTCATTTGGATGATGCTGATAATGGAATTTCATTCACTTGGCCTGGTTCTACCCTGCGACTAAGTGGGGAGAGATTAAGCGTACCATTTGCATCTGACTTATCAGCTGCTGAATTTATTGAATCAATCAGAGGACATGTAGAACGGTAATATAAAATGGCCACTAATCGCCGCTATCATCGACAGTGGCGATTAGTTAATTTACTGGACCTTGTATGCTAAAGACAGATAGCACACATCGTTAAAAACAAAAAAGGAGAATAGTATTATGTTTAAATGTATCAGGAATTTAGTATTTATAGTCTTATTTATTTTACCTCTTGGAGCACATGCACAAGAGAGCAATGGACTGGGGTTCATTACTGGTATCTGGCAGAGCTATGGTTCGTCTGAGAATCCAGGAGCAAGGAACGAATATTATTCGCTTCACTATGATGGTGAAACATTAGTCTTGGTCAGTCTGGCGTACGTGGAATATACACGCAATACTCTTATGTCTACTTTTGTAGGAGCGGGATCAGATAGAAATTTTTCACTTGAAGGACTCGATTTTGATCCACTCATTCCTCATGCTGCGAAGCACCGTCTGGATATATCTTTCACCTCTGATACAGAGGCAAATGTGATTCCTGTTTTCGAATCGCCAGTTGTCGATGGTTTTCCTTTTATAATAAGGAAGATATTTTAATAGGTCTGCGAAATTGGGGCGGCAGGTCTTGTGCTGACGATCCATACCTTTGGCATTGCATAGTTCGTGAACTATTATGCACGATACAAGATCTGACCCCTTCTCTATGGCTATACAATGGCTCAGAATGGAGAGAATATCTTGATCCGGCACACTATGAGTTTTTTAATCAAAACCACTATTTAGCTCCAATTCGAATCCTTATTATGTAGAAGGTTCAGTCGGAATTTCCCGTTGGGAATGAAATACCAGTGTGGCGGATAAACGTATCGGCTGCGTTATCGCCGAATCATGCAGAATGTTGCGCTGCTTGTTTCTGCTACTACAAAAGCTCCAGCCTCACCAACTGAATACGAGAAACGACGCGATCTGCAGGGGGTTTAATTTTGGTGAATCGCTGACAATCGCGATTGCGTTGCCGTTCTGCTCCCAGTAGGCAATTTCTTCAGTCCGCCTCTTCTCAAGTAAAGGAATTTGGTCAGCTGGCGTATCAACGCCCTTCATGACAACTATCGCGAACTTGTCGTTCTCGGCCGTTTCAATGAGCAGCTGCACACTCGGTCCCGCGTTAGATGGAAAAACCTGCACATCACGAATCTGCCAGTCTTTTTGCAGGCTGGGCATAGCGATTCCTGTAAACGCATGAATCTCGTCAGGCTCGAAATCGCTTACTTCCAGCTGCGACCGCATAACATCTCTCATCAACAGGACCTGATAAGAGGTAACGACTTCATCTACAAAATTACTTGCCACCGCGTTGTTTGAGGGTTGGATAAGGTCATGCAGCAGCCATCCGGCCACTAAGGCAGGCATAATAACCGCAGCACGTTGCACGAACCCTTTTACAGCATTTGCCAGAGAGTCCAGGTGAACCTGCCATCCCTGCTGAAGTACGGCCCTGTAGTATCGTTGTGTCATATGCCATCCGATGGCATCTGCTGCGCGTTCGGATGGAGGGCGATCTTCTTCCGAGAATGTCACTCTCAGCCCTTCTAGTTGCCGGTCTGCAAATTCTTCGTGGCCTGCGCGTGCCGCATCGATCTGCTTGATGAGGTCATCCGTTGTATGCAGAACCGGACCGAAATGCCAGTGCCCGAAATTCTCGTTGTCCTTCCAGTCAACTCTGGCTGGATTGAGAAAAAGACAGGGTCTCGGAATACGGATAAATTCATAGACCTGGCTACTTACATCTCCCAGATACACGTCGGCGAGCATGGTGTAGGTCATATCAATCGAGCGGTCGCTGCCCGGATCGATATAGATGTGCGGCCGCTGCTCATAGCGGGAAAGGAGTTTGCTCCAGCGCTGGCGGGCTACTGTTTTATCGAGAAGCCGCACATGGGGAGCGACAATGAGGTTGTACCGATCCTGGTCCGCGAACTCCCGAAGCACGGATTCCCCCATGCATTTCCATGATCCAAGATTGGAAAAATGCGGGTTGTAGAGAACAATCGGTCTGATATCGCCAGGAAAGGGAGTCCATGAAGGATCCCGTGCTGCATCAGCAGCCTCAAACTTGGGATATCCGACAACGGCGTGCGCACCCACGCGTATCAAACCCTCTTTCAATAATCTGGCACGGTGTTTCTCACCAGCCATCAGTACGAAATCAAACTGCTTGATCCGACGGTCAAACCCAGCTGCCCCGTCACCTGCGCCATGGTCTAAGTGGATAAAGGAGACAGAGCGGATGCCCATCCATTTCAAAATAATCGAAGTGCGCTCAGGAACGGCGATGGCATCAAAACGGCTGAGCATGGGGGCAAGCATGGCCAGGGTCAGAAGCTTGGGTGGAATCACTCCTCCAACTCTTCGCCATGTCGCATTGAGTATCGGAGATCTTGGACAGACGTATCGAATACGGTCTTCGCCCCACTTCCGGCACAGATTGCGCGCGTAGTCGAGATGCGCCTGGGAAGGCGACATTACGGTGACCTCAAAACACGGATTTCTTGCCAGCCTGAAGGCAGTTGAAATGCCATGCAACAATTGATGCCGTTGCGCATTGAAGAGGAAGCAGATCCTCAGCCTAGTTTCTCCACCAGTTCGATGCGTGAAGGTATATGTCATTTTGATCACCTCAGCAAAGATTGCTCCAGTCTTTGCCTAAACCTGTATGCAACTACGAGATGGTCACGACAATCTGGACGCGAAGGCTAACTACTTGAGTATGAGGGATTAGTTGAAGTGGTTGCATGAAGTATGGGGCTTGGGTAGAAGAGACTTTCGCTTTGGTAGGCTTGGCAATCGTCCTGTTTGTGACAACAAATGTGGACGACATTTTCATCCTTCTTGGTTACTTCGCAACCTTGCCATGCACCCTCGAAACGTCGTTACAGGGGGCATAAGAAAAATAAACGTACTTCTTCATAAGTGTAAGAAAATACATAAAATCCAATGAGGCGTCAACCATCCCGGAAAATCATCAGTGACGTGATCAATCGATTCAAGGCAAACCAGTTAAGCGACTTTCTCAATTTTTCTGTTTCTATCTCATATTGATTCGGGCTTCTGTATCCCAAGTATGAATACGACCGATGACTGTTATTAATCGGGGTTTCCAGAGGCTGATAAGCGATTAACTGCGGTTCTAAGTTTATAGCTTTCCACGCTGGGATGCTTGATCCCTCTGACCAGATTATGTGTAACAGCATTCTTGTCACACAGGTATTCAAACAGTGAGGAAAGGGCGGCCAGCCGACTGCGGATAGTGATGCCCGACAGATTGCGTGATTTGAGTTCGTTCCCGGATGCAATGAGTCAGTCATGCAATTAATTACCTAAATATCAGCCTTATCAAATAGTATGATCATTTATATTACTTAACAGTATGAGGAATGCAATGACACATAGAATGACGATCACACTTGATGATGAAACGTTTGCTTTTTTGAATAATGTTGCGAGTAGCAATCGCAGTGCCTATATTAATTAGCTCTTAAAACAAGAACGCAAAAATTTCCTTCAGGCAGCGTTACGTAAAGCGAATCAGGAAGAGGCGGAAGATACGAACTATCAAAAAGAATTACAAGTATGGGACAGTACACTGTCAGATGGATTAGCCAATGACTGATTTTAAGCAGTTGGATATTTACTGGGTTGATCTCGAACCGACCAAAGGGGCGGAAACAAGAAAACTGAGGCCATATGGATTCTTCAAAGTGACCTGGTGAATGTTCAATCCAGAACACTGATTGTTGCCCCTTTGCTTCCCCAACATAAACCCTGGCCTTTCGCAATAAACCTGGAACCCACAGCAAAAATAGCCTGGATAAAGACCGCCATATCAACCTCAAGCAATTACGTGCAATTGATATTTCACGCATTGGAAAGAAACAGGGCAGGCTGGAAAGCCAATATATCAATCCTATCAAAGCATTGATGATCATCTTTGATTTGTGAACTGATCACAGCGAGGCAGGGTATTTGTAGGGTGGGTACAATTTCATCTCCACGCAGCAGAATTCGATCTGCTTCAGTCTTTATGTGAAATGTCACCGGCAATGTAAAACTGACCCACCTGGGGCAGAATTACCGCCGATGATTAATTCAACAAAGCGGTGTATTGTTCATGCTGACTCATACTCTTCTCCTTATTCTTTATGCCTCTGAACCATTCCCAGTAAGGATGCACAGAGATCACTACACCCGCCGTCACGTATTTTCTGGATTGCCGCGGCTCGCAATAACAAAGATATTAGGTTGTAGTAGAACTGATCTGTGCTCGTTCCCACAATTGGATCGCATGTTTCCTGGCCGGTCCCCAGCGGTAACCACCCAGCGCACCACTTTGCTGAATGACCCGATGGCAGGGAATGAGGAATGCAACCGGATTGGCAGCGATGGCACTACCTATCGCCCTTGATGATTGCGGATGACCGAGTGCGGCGGCTAGCTGTGAATAACTGACCACGGTTCCCGGCGGTATCTGCAGCAGCGCTTTCCAGACTGCGATCTGGAAGTTGGTCCCCGGAATATGGAGGGATAGTGGACGATCGGTTACTTTGGCTTTATCGAACATGGTACTGACTACAGCGCCCGTCGTTTCATCGTTTCTCGAAAACGATGCCAGAGGCCAGGTATTTTTCAGTTTGACAAGCTGTTGTTCAACGTCATGATCAACGTCCAGGAAGGATGCCCGACAGATACCCCTACTGGAAACAGCCACGAACAGGCGGCCGAAAGGGGTCGGATGTACGCCATACTCGATCGTCAGATTCTTGCCTTTATTCTTGTATTCGCCAGGGGTAACCGCTTCGAGCTGGACAAAATGATCATGCAATCTGGAACTGCTGCTCAAGCCCAAGGCATTGGAAACATTAAGCAATGATCCTGCCTCATGGAGTAACTGCTTTCCACGTTCGAGTGTCAATACCTGCAGGAATCTCTTTGGCGTTGTTCCAGCCCAGCGGCAAAAAAGGCGCTGGAAGTGGAATGGACTCAAATGCACGTGAGCCGCGATAGCTTCCAGGCTCGGTTGGTCGGTTGTTCTTTCAGTGATATATGCAATCGCTTTTGCGATTCGGTCACAATCGGACATATTCCGCCTCCATTTATCGGATGGATAATAAATTACTTTTACTGGTGTGGTAATAATTGGCACCTGTAAATAGTTTTGACAATGATCTCTATTCTGAATGATCAATTAATCATTGGCGATCCGGATCTTGCTGAATTGCACTGCATGGTGGCGGCTACGATTACCTGCTGAAATACCCGTTGATCAGTCGCCACTGCCGTGTTGTTTCGCCTGCAGCTGCTGATCTGTGGCATCAGCAATATCGACGACATTACCGGGTTCGAATTGACTGGTAAACTGGTTGAGCATTGTGATGCGTTCCTCGTCGTTTCCATCTGCTTGTAGCAGCGCCTCACAGATTTCGCCGATATCCTGTACGATCCGCTCACAACGATAATAGGTCATCGCCATCAGATCGATTTGGGTCTGGCCATAACCCTGGTAGAACCATTCGACCTCAAGCTTGTTGTTCCAGATCCCACCGACTCCACCACCGATGAACATCAAATCACGTTCTTTGGGCGCGAGGATGAGTGTATCCCAGTCCACCAGATACAGCTTACCTGCCGCATCAATGAGTATATTTCCGGCATGGATATCGCCGTGGCACAGGCAGTAATCGGGCGGCTGCCGGGAAAGCAGGTCAGCAAGCTGATCCGCCCGTGCAATCATATGGCGGATGGTAGCTTGCCGATTCAGGAGTATATGAACGAACTTAGCAGTAACGGGATTGGTAATGCTGTGTTCAGTTATCTGACGCAGTATTGCTGTCACACGCTCACGCCATACTGGTGAATAGGATTCACGTGAGATGGTACGTATCAGTTCGGGTGGTACTGCAGATGTATGAAGGATACGCAGGCAAGATCCGAATGCTACCCATTGGTGCTGCGTAAGTTCGGTTTCCCAACCGGACAGGCCGTTTACGAACGGATAGAGGATGACAGTAAAAGGTCCTGATTGTGTCCATAATTTACCTGTCGTACGAGTGGTAATAGCCGGAATGAGTGACTGCATGCCTGCTGCAGCCAGCCAGTAGGGTATAACGACGCTTGCATCGGAGAAAGCACTGCGGCGGAGCTTGAGAAAATATCGTGTCGCATCGCGTGCTGTCACGCGATAAACAGCGGTATGCATGTCGGCACCCAACGGCAGAAACCTGATTTCGGCAACTGACAGACTGTAGACCGTTTCGAGGCAGGTAACGAGCTGGACTTCCTCTATATCGGGTGCTGTAAGCATACGTGTTGACGTTTTCCCTTTATCCTTTTTTATCTTTCGATGAGTTCCCGTATCGGCAGCGGTAGCCATCTGCGTAGCCAGTAGCTGATTGCCTGCTCATGTCGTTGCCAGATAATGCCGAGGTAGATGATAGCGAAGCCGATGAACGTAAGCACGAAAGGAAACAATATACTGTCTTCGAATACTTCATAGGCCAGGTAACCGAGATATCCTGCCGTTCCCAGTCCTCCAAACACGACAAATATCCTACGGGAAAGCATAGCTCCCACCACGATCATCAGAAGATTGATGCACAGATAAGTGAATTTGCCCAGCTCACTGTCGGAGTGCATCATGGATAGGCCACCCCAGAATGCGATGACGCCGAACAGGTACAGCCAGAATGAAAAATCTCCCGTGTGGCGTGTACGGATATCGACCCAGAAGGCGAGCAGTATGATCAGCAGCCCAAACCACAGCGATACGAATTTTCGTAATTCCCATGTCACATCAGCCTGACCAAACAGAAAGGGTGCCAGGTCCATGCTCATGTACCAGAGCGTCACAGCGACTGGCATGACCAGAAACGGCAGGCGGTAGCGCCACAGCATGATTGTACCGGTAGCGAGGGTAGCCAGTTCCATCAGGAGCCAGCGCCAGTCAATGTAAACGTGATACTCGCGATAAACCCGGTCTTCCGCCCAGAAGCCGAGTGCCAACTGCAGGCCGTATATCGCCAGCGGTGTGAGCACCACTACAAAAGTTGCCGTGATTCCGGCGGGAATCGGCAGGCGGCTGCGTTTCAGGAAAAATTCTGTGAGTAACAATCCTACGAGGGCGTAGCCAAGCGCGATGGAGAATAGCCCCCAGCCACCGAAACTTTCCCAGCCGAGCGTCATGAACAGCGTCATCGCCCCGATCGCAATCATTCCGCCCAGGTAGTAAAGAATATGTGTAGCGCGAAAGCCGGGCGTATCGCGTTCCTGTTCACACAGAAACTGCCAGAGCTGCTCGGCCTGTTGTGCGCTGAGCAATTCTTTTTCCACTGCCTGGTTCAGAAGTGTGCGGTTCAGTTTCATAGAGATTCCTGATAGTCAAATTAACTGATAAATGAAGGTATATTTTGCGAATCTGGCAAATAGAGGCCGGGTTATGGGGTACTAACGCAGCGAGTTCAGAGAATAAGAATAGTATGTTACGAGTACCTGAGCAGTATCCGTATCCTTATGAATATCGGCCGTTTCAGCGACTTGATATAGCTGGTTCAGGCAATAAATTCAGGTGATCAGTAGAAGATAGAGAGGCAATCATAAGTCATATGATCCTTGTTACTCCGGCACAATCCCTGACTGTTGTCAGAGCCACCATCGACTGCGCCTATCTTTGTGATGAAGCTGAATGTCTCGATGCGTTGCTGTCTCTCACCCGGCTCGATGAAATTCAGCAGGCACAGAGCAGGACGTTCAGGTCCAGAATCAAGAACTCTTATTCTTACGAATAATAACTCCGATCGTCGTTGGATGTAATTGGTAGGACTCTCCGATTTTTCGTGGTTGTATACACCTGTTTTGTAAGCAGAAACGCTGTTTTCCGGCCCTTGTAAAAAGCCAGGGTTTGATATCCATCCGTGCGCTCTGGATGTATTTTGCCCACGGCTATACCTGATGTCTCGTGTGCGCCACTTTTGTGAACCGCCTAGTGCGGATTCGCATGCTAAGTAAGTAAGGTGGTGGGGAGGGCAGGTTAAACACCCTGCCCTTATCCGATTAGGCCGATTCCCCAGTGATTAGTGGAGTTTTGGAATTACGACGACTTCTTCTCATGTAACCGAAGCCCACCGCACTAATGGCTAAGAGACTTAACATTGAAGGCTCTGGAAGCACCTCGAGGCTTAACCCTGATAAAACGTTTACGTCCGACGTAAAGTTTTCGACAAACCCTTGGGACACCCCAATAGGAAACATGAACATGATTGCACCATTGGATAAGTCAAGAGACAAATTGGGTGCATAGGCAACTGGCAAGCCTGCTAGCAAACCATTGTATATATCAGTCAACAAATCATTGATCGTATTCCCAGATAAATCACTGAAATTAAGAGACACATCGACTAAAACATCATCAAAACCTAATGATGCTTGGAACTGTGATTCAAGGCCATCCCAATCGATTCCGGCCGGTGCAGAGTCGTCAGGCACATGGAAGCTCATTCTTCCTTCTTTTGGTTTTGGCCCCCAAAAATTTTCCTTCTCCCCAGTGTTATCATCAAACTTATGCACGCCATTTGCACCATGTATCGTTAACGTTGCATTGGCTAGGTCTGGTCCTACTACAGTTACGCCTTTATTCCTAAGCTCATCACGCGCAAGAAAAAGCGCATTCCTAAGGTCAGTGACTTTTCCCGCAGGCTCTCTACCGGGACTAACCTTGACTAGAACAGTTATGGGCCCCCCCTTTTTGGGCTCAATTACCCACTGCACCATTTGGTCCACCTTATTCAGAGATTTTCCTTTGATGTTAACCTTTATTTCCGTAGCGTAAGTGTAAGCGGAAAGCGCGAACGTTCCCATTAGAACTGCTGTAAGACATAAATTAATAACTCTCTTGTTAAGAATAGTCTTCATTTTGTAGGCTCCCTGTAGGTTTGGCGGGCAATGGCATAATCTGATACCCGTTTAAAAATTGGTGTTATCTGATTGATCGGTACTTCAACTTCACATCAAGACTGTATAAGTTTTGTCTCCCTTCTTTGTCTTTAATGTGGGTATATCTAAATCAGAATTTCCAAATGTTTTTTCAGAAACACCCATATTATTTCAAGCAATTTTTATGCCATATGGTATTTATTTATTAATAATGAGTTATAAATTATGCTGGAAAAAGTCGATGACTATGAAGAACTGCAGGTGGAAACTCAATACCGGTCTGCAGTTCATCCCATATGGTTTCTTGAAATCGTCATTCATAAAACTTTGAGTAAGTTTCTATAATTTCCCGTACTACAGCATCTGTGAAGAGCGGTTAGAAGGATGTGTAAAATTTATCGACACATTAATATATTTGATAATTGAATAATGGATAATAATTATGAATAGACTGGTTGAATGCTACATATGGCTATATCCCACAGATGCTTCTTTAATATGCTTTGTTTATGGGTTGAAAATGGGAAACAATGGGCAGTATTGATATGCTTGAGTGTAAAGAATATCGACATAACGTATGCAAAAACAGCGGGACATCAGGCTTGTCACAGCGTGCGAAACGTTTATTAAGTCATGGTGGATAAAGGTTTAGTCCAAATCGGCGTCGGCAGCAGTAGTTTCTAGAGTCTCCAGAACTAGTCTGGCGAAGAACAGGTCAGTAGTTCTGAAATCGTGATGAGTATTAATGTAGTGATCTGCCGTCAGGGGGGGGCGGCACGCATTCTCTGTTGACTTCCATAATTCCAACCTCTGGCGCAAATTTGATTTATGTTTACACGCTTTTCCTTTACTTCTGCTTTCTGTACGGCCGCTTTTGCAGCAGGAGCTTTCCTTCTTTTTGCTGCCATGTCCAGGCCGGCCACGCCTGTTTTTGAAGTCGAATTTGCTGGCGGATTCGGTTCCGATCGCACTGTTCAGGCAAAACATGCCACCGGTTCTCCTGCCCCTCTACTTTCCCCGGAGGAGCCGGTATTTGAGGAAGATCTCGTAGCCCATGGTGGAGTCTTCGGATTGCGCATTGGTCCTGGGGTGCCGGTGGTTCGTTATTCGGTGAAGGGAAATCTGCCGGATGGAAAGGGAGAAATCTCTCTCGGTTTCAATGATGCACAATGGGCAAAGGCGGAGGGCAATGCCTGGGCACTTTTGCAGGCGGGTCCTGATGGCGCTGAACCTCAGCTTGTTATCGAACGTAATGCCAGCGGTGGTTTTGCCGTTCACGGACGAGACCGCCCAGGTAAGGATTTTTCCTTCGTTTCCGAACCGCTTCCCGGCAATCAATCGGGAAAATTTGAGTTGCGCCTGATATATGAGCCGAAACGCGTTCGCCTCTTCAGCGATGATACTTTTCTGGGAGAAACATCCTGGAGCGGAGCTCCGAATTGGCAGGGCGTGCTGCAACTGGGGCCGGGAAGCGATTCCAAGGGAAAGCCTGCTGTGCTGGCGACGCTTCGCATTTATTCGGAAATCCGTAAAATTGTTGGTGATAAAGAGCAAACTCTGCCGCCGGAAAAATATTATGCCGGTAATCCATCGCCCTGGTGGGCGGAGGAGCAGCCCCGGCTCGGGCTGGAGGCACTCTCCCCCGATTATGTTCCCAGCCCGTTCACTCCGGTTGTGTGGAGCAAAGATCAGGCCAGCGTTTGGGGGAGAAATTATTCTCTGGCCGGACAGGATTTGTTCTCGCAGGTCGTTTCCGCAGGGCATCCCCTGCTTAGTGGTCCCGTTCGTCTGCGGGCTGAAGTTCAGGGGCGGTCGGTTGTTATCGCCTTTGGCCCTCCCGAATTGCGAGACGAGCGAAGCGGGAAAATCGTTATCCACCGTACCGCGGAAATGCCGGAATTTACTGTCACCGCCACTTACACCGTGGAATACGACGGTATGGTCTGGATCGAACTGGCAACACGGCCAAAGTCTAAATCCCGTATTGAAGCGCTTGCGCTGGAAGTGCCCTTCAAACCCGACATGGCGGAAGTCATGCAATATATCGGTGCCCCGCACAAATATGAGTCTCAAAATCTGGCCCGAAATTCCCGCTCAGGTGCGCTGCCCAAACCAGGAAAATCGCTGGCACTGGGATTCAAAACGTATATCTGGATCGGAAATACCGAGGCCGGTCTGCAATGGTTCGCGGAAAGCGACGAAAACTGGTGGCCGCTGGACCGGGCAGATTGTATCCGTATCGATCGTGAGCAGAATGGCGGTGCGGTTTTGCGGTTGAATATGCTAAGCCAGCCGCTGCCACAGAGAAACAGCGGAGATTTCACCCTACGCTTCGGCTTCATGGCGACGCCGGTCAAGTCTATGCCTGAGGGGTGGCGTGGATGGACCTTCACTTCCCAATACGGTTCGCCAGGCGCTGAAAATCGTGGCAACCATTTGATTTACTGGCCCGATGAATGGCGTGCCATGGCGCTGGATCCTGAGCCACATCGTGCATCGAAAGAGAAAATCAGGCTCACGCAGGCCAAAGTCGCCGCTGACCACGAGGTCGGCCGCAAGATTATGCCGTATTGGACTCGTATTCATGTGCCGGTATCTGACGGTAACGCAGTTAATCCCGATGGTATGAGAATGGTCGAATTGTGGGGAACCGAACCGGATCATATCCGCAGCGGAAAACTCGACATCCGCCGAATTTCTATGGATACTGCCTGGGCGGACTACCTCATCTGGTGTTTTGATCAATGGGGCAAAGTGTTCGGGCATATCGATGGAATCTACCTGGATGAAACCCAGCCGATTCCCAATCGTCGCGAAAAAAGTAACGGCGGTTATATTGCACCCGATGGTAAACGGCGTCCCACCTTTGAATTTCGGGCCAGCCGCGACTACATCAAGCGCATCAACTACCTTGCTCAGCAAAGAAACGGACAACCTGCCCGAAGCATGATCCATAATTCCTCGACTTATGCCATGCCTTATATGAGCGAATATTCGATTTTCCTGCCCGGTGAGCATATCAACTCAGGGTATTTTAAAGGGGGTAATTCAGATATTTTGCCCCCGGAGGGAGAGCGTGCGCGAGGCTATTATTATCATTACGTATTGCCGATGGATCAACTGAAGGCCGAAGGCTACTGGCAGCAATGGGGCATTCCCATCGCCTGGCTGCCACAATTGAAAAACCAAAAGGACATCATGGACAGCCCGGTGGCGGCCCGGGACCTGCTCAGCCGTTTGCAGCAAGTGGACGCGCTCATCTGGCCGCTTTTTATGAATCAGGACGAAGTGAGGAAGATGCTGAAATTCCGGCGAGAATTTGGTATCGACCGACCCGAGGTCAGCTTTATCCCTTACTGGCGCAACCGGGAAATTTCTGCCGATCGGGAAAACGTACTCGTAGGCTATTACGAACAGCCCGGCTCCCGTCTGATCATCATCTCCAACCTGAATACCGAGCCTGTTACCGTTACCCTGGATTTTCGGGAAAATGCTCCCGAACTGGTACGCCAGGCCGAAACCAAAAAAACTGTTCCATCCAAAAATGGGAAATTTGAGCTGACAATCCCGCGCAACGATTACATCGCTCTCATCACCGACGATTCTTCACAGAACAAGGTAGAAAGCAATGAATGAAAAGACGCTTTAAATAAGAAAAACAGACAATCATGCGTCAAGTTACCCCCATGGCTCCTGTAACCCTCCCGCAATCCCTGATCGCTGCCAGAACCGCTATTAATCGCGCTTATCTTTGCGATGAGACCGAATGCCTCACTATATTATTGCCGCTTGCCAGGCTCGATGGAATACAGCAGATGCAAGTGGAAGCACTGGCGCGAAGACTGGTTGATAAAGTACGCGGCACGGAGCAGATGCGCAGCGGGATCGATGCGCTGCTGCATGAATATGATCTGAGTACTCAGGAAGGGATATTGCTGATGTGTCTGGCTGAGGCGTTGTTGCGTATTCCTGATGACGCGACTGCCGACCGGCTGATTCAGGACAAACTTTCCACCGCAGAATGGGACCGTCATCTGGGCCATAGCCCATCGTGGTTCGTCAATGCTTCCACTTGGGGGTTGTTGTTCACAGGTCAGCTCATCAGACTGGAAACCTCTTCATCACTCTTCAGCCATCTCATCAGCCGATGTGGCGAGCCGGTGATCCGTGCGGCGATCAGACAGGCGATGCGCCTCATCGGCTATCAGTTTGTCATGGGCGATAGCATTGATGAGGCATTGGCACGTAGTATCGCTGATGAAAACCGGCGTTATCATTATTCGTTTGATATGCTCGGTGAAATGGCGCTTACTGCGGCTGATGCAGAGCGTTATTTTGCCGCTTATCGTAATGCCATTATCACGCTAGGTGAGCAGACTGGCAGAGGGGAGTTGTTCGATCGTCCCGGTATTTCGGTGAAACTTTCCGCACTGCATCCCCGCTACGAATATGCTCAGCGGCAACGGGTACTCGATGAATTGTCGCCACGTTTGCTCGAACTGGTGTGTGCCGCGCGGGCAGCCAATATCAGCATCACCATCGATGCCGAGGAAGCGGAACGGCTCGATCTCTCGCTGGATATTTTCGCAGCCGTGTTGCGTCATGATTCACTCGCCGGCTGGAATGGTTTCGGTCTGGCAGTACAGGCTTATCAGAAACGAGCCATGCAGGTGATCGACTGGCTGGCGCAGCTGGCCAGCGAGTGCGGGCGTCAGGTTCCATTACGCCTGGTCAAAGGGGCCTACTGGGATAGTGAGATCAAGCAGGCTCAGGAGCGTGGTCTCGATGGTTACCCGGTTTTTACCCGCAAGGCCGCGACCGATGTTTCCTATATTGCCTGTGCTCGCCGTCTTCTCGACCATGGCGATCTTTTTTATCCCCAGTTTGCTACCCATAATGCTCGTACCGTCGCCACCCTGATCGTCATGGCAGGATCCCGCCCTTTCGAGTTTCAGCGTCTGCACGGTATGGGTGAGCTACTCTATGACGCTTTACTGGATGAGCAGCCACAATTGAATTGTCGTGTTTATGCGCCTGTCGGTAACTATAAGGAACTGCTTCCTTACCTGGTGCGGCGGTTGCTGGAAAATGGTGCCAACAGTTCCTTCGTCAATCAGATCGCCAATGAACAGATCACTGTGGAAACAATCATTGCCGATCCGGTCAATGAGCTTGAACATTGTCCACAGCATATTCCTGTACCGCGCCATATCTATGGTGAAACGCGACTCAATGCCAGCGGTATCAACCTAGCCGATACCGGGGTACGAATACAGCTGGAACAGACGCTGGACAGAGTTCGCAATCAGTCGTGGCATGCTGCACCGATTGTCGATGGTCGCACTTTTGTAGGGGATGAACGATCCATTGTGAATCCTGCCAACCAGAATGATGTGGTTGGTGTAGTGGCATTAGCCGATAACAACGCCATGGAACAGGCGCTTGGCATCGCTGCTGCGGCGGCACCTGAGTGGGCTCGTAGCAGCGTCGATAAGCGTGCAACTGCATTGGAGCGGGCTGCGGAATTGTTCGAGGAACGATGTATCGAATTGATGTCGCTCATTATTCGTGAAGGAGGGCGCACGGTTCAGGATGCACTCAGCGAAGTACGCGAAGCCGTCGATTTCTGTCGATACTATGCCATGCAGGCACGGCATCATTTCGACCATCCCGTCACATTGCCTGGCATTACAGGAGAAAGCAATCAATTACGCCTGGCCGGGCGCGGTGTATTCATCTGCATCAGCCCCTGGAATTTTCCTGTGGCTATCTTTACCGGACAGATTGCTGCCACACTGGTTGCAGGCAACAGTGTCATTGCCAAACCCTCTGCATTGACGCCGCTATGCGCTGCTTATGTTATACGTCTTCTGCATGAGGCTGGCATTCCCGAAGCAGTACTGCATTATCTGCCCGGCAGCGGCAGCGAAATCGGGATGCGGCTGGTGAGTGATGCACGCATTGCCGGGGTGGCCTTCACCGGTTCTACCAGCACTGCCCGGCTGATCAATCAGGCACTGGCTCAGAGTGAACGTATTCTTCCGTTCATTGCTGAAACCGGCGGCCAGAACTGTATGATCGTCGACAGCTCCGCCTTGCCGGAACAGGTGGTGAAAGATGTGATCATTTCTGCGTTCAACAGTGCCGGACAACGCTGCTCAGCATTGCGCGTACTGTATCTGCAACAGGAAGTAGCGCCGCAGATCATAGAGATGCTCAGCGGTGCGATGGATGAACTGCACATCGGCGATCCCATGTATCTCAGGACCGATATCGGCCCTGTCATCAGTGCTGCTGCCTGTATCGATCTGCAGCGGCACAGCGAACGGATGGATGATGAGGCGCGTCTGATCAAGGCTGTGCCACTGCCGCAGGGAATGCAGGGAAGCGAGCGGAGCAGCTTTTTTGCGCCGCGTGTTTACGAGATCGAAAAGCTGAGCCAACTCCAGCACGAAGTGTTCGGCCCCATTCTGCATATCATTCAGTACCAGGCTGACCGGTTGAACGAAGTGGTCGAAGCGATCAACCATAGCGGCTACGGTATGACGCTGGGTATTCACAGTCGTATCGATACGACCGTCGACTACCTGACACGCCATATCCGTTGCGGCAACACCTACGTCAACCGTAACATCATCGGTGCCATTCCCGGTTCACAACCGTTCGGTGGAGAAGGACTTTCCGGTACCGGCCCCAAAGCCGGTGGTCCTCATTATCTGCAGCGTTTTGCGACGGAACGGGTAGTGACCGTTAATACTGCGGCAGTGGGAGGCAACACGGCGTTATTGACGGCAACGGAATACTGAAAAGCCGTATCCGAGTTTATGTCGTAGTATCCGCCAACTGTGCTTCCAATTGCTTCAGATCCCCGAGTATCCAGACATCCTAAATTTTGTCGCTATCGAAGGTGGATAATGTGCACCAATCCAACCGACTATAGTAAATCCTATAAATATTGATAAATACAGACAAGGTGGTCATGGCGAGCATAGGTGTTCGCAGTGCCAAAGCAACAGGCAGGAATTGCCACCGTCGCACATAAAATCTCCGTCTTTGCGAAGCCCGCAGGGCCGTGGCGATCCAGAGAATCATAACGGCAGAGGTACAGGGACTCCATGCATTTGCCGGCACCGCACTGGATTGCTTCACGCCTGCGGCGTTCGCAATGACGGTATTTTGTCGTTGTGCTCATCTTCCATCTCCGTCATCGCGAAGCCCGCAGGGCTGTGGCGATCCAGAGAATCGTAACGGCAGAGGTAAAGGGACTCCATGCACTTGCCGGCACCGCACTGGATTGCTTCACGCCTGCAGCGTTCGCAATGACGGCATTTTGTCGTTGCGTTCATCTTCCATCTTCGTTATCGCGAAGCCCGCAGGGCTATGGCGATCCAGAGAATCGTAACGGCAGAGGTAAAGGGACTCCATGCACTTGCCGGCACCGCACTGGATTGCTTCACGCCTGCGGCGTTCGCAATGACAGCATCTTGTCGTTGCGTTCATCTTCCATCTTCGTCATCGCGAAGCCCGCAGGGCTGTGGCGATCCAGAGAATCGTAACGGCAGAGGCAAAGGGACTCCATGCACTTGCCGGCACCGCACTGGATTGCTTCACGCCTGCAGCGTTCGCAATGACGGCATTTTGTCGTTGCGCTCATCTTCCACCTCCGTCATCGCGAAGCCTGCAGGGCTGTGGCGATCCAGAGAATCATAACGGCAGAGGTAAAGGGACTCCATGCACTTACCGGCACCGCACTGGATTGCTTCACGCCTGCGGCGTTCGCAATGACGGTATTTTGTCGTTGTGCTCATCTTCCATCTCCGTCATCGCGAAGCCCGCAGGGCTATGGCGATCCAGAGAATCGTAACGGCAGAGGCAAAGGGACTCCATGCACTTGCCGGCACCGCACTGGATTGCTTCACGCCTGCGGCGTTCGCAATGACGGCATTTTGTCGTTGTGCTCATCTTCCATCTCCGTCATCGCGAAGCCCGCAGGGCTGTGGCGATCCAGAGAATCGTAACGGCAGAGGTAAAGGGACTCCATGCACTTGCCGGCACCGCACTGGATTGCTTCACGCCTGCGGCGTTCGCAATGACGGTATTTTGTCGTTGTGCTCATCTTCCATCTCCGTCATCGCGAAGCCCGCAGGGCTGTGGCGATCCAGAGAATCATAACGACAGAGGTAAAGGGACTCCATGCACTTGCCGGCACCGCACTGGATTGCTTCACGCCTGTTGGCGTTCGCAAAGACACAGCAGGAATCGCTTTACAATCGATGATATTGTTCAATCAATCGATAATCTCAGGTTTTACTATAGAATCTGCGAATCTGGTTTTTATGCGTGTTCATCTGCGATTTCAGGTTTCCATGCAATGACGTATGCATGCTTTTCCGGATATTGATCGAGTTCGAGATGTAAGATGGTCAGGCTGTTGCCGATTAACAGTTCCAGATTTTTGTGGATGCCGATCGAGCTATAGTAAAACGTATCGTTACACCATTGATCGGTATGTTCACCTTCTGCGTTACCGAAAGTGTAAATCAGAATCCCACCAGATGATAATAAGTGGCAGAGCTTCGAAACCACTGGTTTCTGCATCGGAAGCGGCAGGTGAAACAGACTGTCCCATGCGAGGATGAAATCGAATTTTTCCTGTGTTTCCCAGGTGCAGATATCCTGGATCAGAAAGTTTCCATCCGGGTGATATTTTTTTGCCAGATCGATCATTGCCTGCGATACATCGAGGCCGGTTATTGCAAATCCTTTCTCCTGTAATAAATGGATCAACCTGCCGCCTGCTCCACAGCCTACGTCAAGCGCTTTTCCCGGCTGGTTGCAAAAGCCAAGTGCTTTTTCAAGCTGTTTGATGCCATAACCGGAGTTGGCCTGGGAGTCGTGCCACCACTGCGCGATTTTGTCGTATTTCGTTCCGAGTACTGAGGGCTCCATGGCTATTACGGGTGATCTGGTATGAATTTGATATCCCAAGATTTCATCAGGTCAGTAAAAAGCCTGCTGTGTTTTTATAACTTGCGTTCCAGGATGATATTACAACGGGCATAAACCGGATGCGGGCCCTCGAACAAGGTAGTGAACCCATGCTTGCGGTATAAGGCAAGTGCCGGTTTCAGAACGGTGTTTGATAGCAGGAAAACACTCGAAGCATGCAGTTCACGGGCACGAGTAAGGGCTGTCTCGACCAGGATATGGCCAATACCTTTGCGGCGTTCGCTCGGCTCGACTGCCATCCGTGCCAGTTGATAGCGGTGGGCGCTTTCCTTGAATAAGGCACAGACACCAATCACACGGTCTTCCTTGACGAGACTGATGATGTGACCGCCATCCGTAATGATTTTGTGGGGATTGGCGGCCAGTTCCCGATCCGGTTCTTCGATCGTGAAGTATTCGGAAATCCAGAGTTCGTTGAGTCGGATAAAATCCTGATAATGCCGCTCGTTATCAAACTCGATCGACAGATTCTCGTTCATTCTTATTTCTGAATTAAATCAGCTTGTGAAACAGCCATGGCTGAAGTGGTGATTATGTGGCATTGTTATTTTGAACAAATTCCGGCAGCCATATCAGATCCGTTACACCGTAACCTTTACCACATTGGCTGAGCAGTGTAGTCAGTTGCCCCCGGTGGTGAGTCTGGTGATTGAAAAAATGGACAACCGTAACCCATAGTGTATGGGTTCTCGGGGCAGCATCGACTATGCTGGTGTAATGTAGCCTGGCAGTGAGCATTTCATCACTCAGACCGGATACCCAAGCTTCTATTCTTGAATCGGTGGATTCGCGTTCGGACCGTAATGCCGAAAAATCTGTAAACAATTCCTGATCGAGGCTGATAGCCGGGAAGGGTACACCCTCAAATCGTCCAAGCCAGATTTTATCGGCAAGGAGCAGATGGTTCAATGTGCCGTGGATAGATCGGAAAAAAGCACCACGATCCTGTTTGCGTTCTTCGTCAGGAAGCTCGGCGCATACCGCGTATAACCGCTCGTTCATCCAACGGTTGTAAGTTGCCATGATGATTGCCTGTTCTGCTCTCATGAGTCGTTCTCGGTCAGAGATCAGGTGGGTCTGAGAAATGACGTTTGATTCCCACCATTGCTGAAATAGATGAATGTTTTTCTTCCGGATAATGACAATGTTTCATCGGCTTGGTAGTGTAATACCGATGTGGCCACACCGAACTGAAGGACGATGACATCCCGTTCGGTGGTACTGCGATTCGGCGATCCGCCATGCAGGACACCTGCATGCAAAACCAGGCAGGATCCGGGATTGACAGTCGGGTAACAGATTTCGCTTTTTTCCACATCCGTCCAGGTTATATCAGAAAGATGCGAACCCGCAATAATCTCAGTACCACCGTTGAGTTGAGACATGGGCTGCATAAGCAGCAGGAACCAGAGCATGCGGTAATCCGAAGAAGCGAAATAGGTGTTGTCCCGGTCGCGATGCCAACTGATTGCCGGCCCTGTGAGCGAGGGTTTGCGTGTGATATTGGAAAAGTGAAACACGACTGCTTCTTGCGAACAGCTCAGCAACCTGCTTGCCCAGTACCACAGCGATTCAGCAGCAAAAATTCTGGCAAAGCGTGAATCCAGTGATATCAGGTTGCCGATGATATAGGGTTCTTGCGCTACCTGTTCACTGATTATCCCGGGGTTACGCTGCGGATGTCGATCTGTTATCGAGGCCAGACTTATGCTTTCAGCTATCACCGCCTGATCACCGGATCGGTATCGCGCGATCAGACCAGCAACGAGCTCTCGTGCCAATACCAGCTCAGTTGCGGCAAGCAGATCATCAATGATTGCGAAACCCTGCTGCGCAAATGTCATGTTGATGTTCAACATTTTATGCTTCCTCTGTCTTGAAGCTGTTAAACCGTTGCTCCAGCGTATGGCGTTGACGAATGTTGCGGGGATCGAGGGAGTCTTGAACTTTGCTGATGTGAGTTCGGCTATCTGTTTGAATTATTGACTGGGCACTTGAATATGCAGCTTCAATCCAAGTGCTTTGATTACCTTCATGATGGTGGAAAATTCGGGGTTTCCTTCTCCGGACAAGGCTTTGTAAAGGCTCTCCCGGCCAAGACCGGTATCGCGAGCGAGTTGAGTCATGCCGCGCGCACGGGCGATATTGCCCAGCGCTTTGGCGATGAAAGCGGCATCATCGCCCGCTTCTTCCAGGCAAGCTTCGAGGTAGAGGGCTATGTCTTCCTCGGTTTTGAGGTGTTCGGCACTATCCCAGCGCCGCAGTTTTACTTTGTCCATCGTTCATCCTCCAATTTCGCGAGCCAATTCAATTGCTGCCTTAATATCTTGCTGTTGTGTGGCTTTGCTTCCGCCCGCCAGCAATATAAATACTTCCATGCCTACCTGTTTGAAATAGACCCGGTATCCAGGGCCTATGTGAATGCGCATTTCCGATACGCCTCCGCCTACTGGGCCGCAATCTCCAAAATTGCCATCTTCTGCGCGGTCGATCCGTGCCTGAATTCTGGATTTTCCAGTGGGATCTTTCAGATTGTCGAACCAGTTGTCAAAAACTTCGGTGGTTTGGATTGTATTCATGCGCGCATTGTATTTTATGGGATACATTTTATCAAATGAATCATCACCTGATCGACTTCGGCCGAATAGCTCGAGGAGCACGCAAGGTTTGGGTCTGCTATCGAGAAAAGTAGATATATCTAAACTACTTCATTTAGAATTTCCGAATACGTTTCATCACGTGACAATGTGACATTGTGTGGAGATCGCCGTGAAAATATTTATGAAGATAATGATGGTCGGTTGGAGTTTTAGAAATCCTCTTGCTATCTTTCATTGATGGGCCGATTCAACGTCCGGAAGCAACTTTTCTCATGCGGATTTAAGGTCACCCTATGGCCTTGGCCTGATTGAACCAGTCTTCGATCTCGGCAGGAGGCAGATCAAACTGTCGGCTGGCTTCTGCCATCGTGGCCCTGCCCTGGATGATGTCCATCACCAGCACTGATTTACGCTTGGCAGTCCACCGCTTGATCTCTTCTTCCATGTCGCTCATCGGTATCTCCATTAGTATTGGGGAATAATACCTGAGCAGGAAATTACTGGGTCATTACATCACGTTGTAATGAGACGGAATCGATCTTACGGAAGGTTACTTCAGTGATACATTCCAAGAATCTTGGAATAGTGGTTTTAGATAAAAAATTTACTCTAGTTTTTTATTACAGAAAGGGTAACAGCCATAATTACCAGATGCCATCATCACCTTCATCCAAGCAGGATCCATTAGCATCCAGTCCGTGTGGACACTCTATTTTTTCACCAGCAATGATTTTTTCATAATTTTCCCTTTCTCTTTCTGTAACCTGCACCCCAGGACGACCACCCGGGGCTATCAGCATTATCAGCGTAACTGACAGAACAATAATAGTCTTCATAAAATAACTCCTCTAAATTTTATAATAACCTTGTCATTAATATGGTTATAATTGATGGTGATTTCCACAAAATTTTTATAGTGGAATTGTCTACTGCTTCTTATATAGAAGAAAGACTATTTTTTGGATAACATTGCTTCATTAATGGAGCAATTGGCGCGGAATTTTTGAATCTCTTCGGGTTCGATTCCTAGCTCCTGGGGGCGTAAAATATTCGTGTGAGCGAATATTTACATAAACGACATAAGTACGGTACTGATATACCATCTGGTATTTTCAGCATAGCGTTACAAAGCTGGTACGCTAATCAAGAACATCACAGCATGGGAGATATTTCGCTTATGTCCTCATATCAAAAAATAGCTTTGAGGTGGTGGTTTTGGATTGGGCCAATGGTTATTTCTCAGGTACTGTTGGCCGCCATGGTGATGAAGACACAATTAGAAACTACGTAAAAGGACAGGGACAAGCGTATCAGAAGCTACACGAAGATAAACACTTGGCTCTATTCTAATCTTTCCCCCTGATACCCGCCCCGAGGGGCGAGGTTATTTACTGGTCGCCAGGCCATCACGTGTGCCACTATCGATCTCGCTGCGTTTGATCCATTCCAGAAGAGGAAATTCTAGCATCCTGCTAAGCCTTGCCCAGATGCTCCTGTAAGAACTTAATAAAATGCTGTGTTTTTGCGGGCAGTAACCGGGTTTCCGTAACAGCGTAGACGGATATCGGAGCTCCATGCCATTGAGGTAGTACGCGATGCAATCGCCCGCTGGCAAGATCATCAGCAACAATTTTCTCCATCATCATGATGATGCCCATATCAAGGGCTGCTAAGCGGCAAATCATCCCGACACTGTTGAGCGTGAACCGGCTACCAATAGAAATTTTGGTAGTGCGCGTCCCATTATGCAGGGTCCACGTATCAGCCTTCATGATGCCCAGACACTCATGGTGTGCCAGATCAGCAGGCTCGGCAGGCTCCCCCGAGCGATCAAGATAACGGGGCGAAGCATAAAGGTATGCAGGGAGCACGGCTAATGGACGTGCGATCAATTGAGGATTCTCTGGTTTCCCTATGCGGATCGCTACATCGAAAGGCTCACTCACCAGATCGACCCACCGTGACGTAAGATCGAAATCGAAAACGATCCCAGGATAGAGTCTTGCAAATTCGGCAATCAAAGGTGCCAAGTAGGTCACGGTAAAGTCCACAGGTAGTGAAGCACGTAGAACACCACTGGGCTGTGCAAGCATTCCGCTGAGTTGTTCGTGCGCGAGCTTGGCTTCATCGACGATGCGTTTACAGCGCTCGTAATAAATCTGACCAGCCTCGGTTAACGTGATCTTGCGCGTTGTGCGATGTAAAAGGCGCAGTCCAAGTGTCTTTTCCAACGCACTGATCCGCCGCGACAGGGTTGAGTTTGGCATTCCGATATTATCAGCAGCACCGCGAAAGCTCTTAGCTTTGACAACTTCCACGAACAGAGCCATGTCATTCAAAAATTCCATATCTAGTGCTCCATTGATGGAGCAATCTTATCCCAAAAGCAGTCTTTATTCTATATAAGAAGCAGTGGACAATTCCACTTTGAAAATTTTGTGGAAATCATCATGAAGAAAAACAAGGGGAGCATCAAAAAGGAAGCATGAACATCAGGCTGTTCGGTCTTGTGTTGGTTCTGTTGGGTATGGCTGAAAGAGACGTAATTGCCAAGGAAGGTGGCGATCAGTACCCGAATGGTGCCGAAAACTGGTTGGCAGGTGCGGCACCACCTGCGGGTAACTACTTCCTCAACTATTTCGGTCACTACAGCGGCTCCCTGCGCAATGGCGACGGCAACAAGGTGTCAGATACATCAGTTAGTGCCTGGTTTAATGCATTTCGCCTTATTCACATCACTGAAATGCGTATCTTTGGGGGTAATTACGGTGTGCACATTATCATGCCGATAGTGCATCAAAGCATGAAGCGCGGAGACTATACCTCAGTTGTTGGACTGGGTGACATAACCATCAGCCCGGCCAGCTTGTCCTGGCATTTGGGTAACTGGCATTGGGTAGCGGCACTGGATATTCGCATGCCCACCGGCAAGTATAAGGCTGGCAATCCGCAGAGGAGCATCGGCACCAATTACTGGAGCATCGAACCACTCTTTGCAGTAACCTGGCTTTCTGAAAAAGGGTGGGAGGTCTCCAGTAAGTTCATGTATAACATCAAAAGCACGAATAAGAAGTTTCGTACTGCTATTGGCGAGCTGAAAAGGGATTATGCATCCGGTGACGAACTCTATATTGACTTTCTTGTCGGCAAGCGTTTTGGTTTGTGGGGCACCGGACTTTCGGGTTATTACTTAAAACAGACGACCAACGATAAACTCGATGGGCAGACAATCTCGTCGGTGCTCGGTCCTTGGTCTGCGGGGCGCAAAGGCGAAGTGCTTGCGATCGGACCTAGCGTGATCTACAACAGTCCGACTGGAACGATATTTATTGCGCAGTGGCAGAATGAAATGTACGCCAAGAATCGTTTCCAGGGTTCCATAGCCTGGTTGAGGTTGATCATCCCTTTCTGATGCTCAGACACTAATTCATAGAGGTAATCCCCCGGCTTTGGCCTGTCTCTTGATCACAATTCAGATAGTCAAATATCCTGCAAGATTTAGATAGTGTAGTCACAAGAAATTTGCCCGGAGAGCAATCCATCTAATTTGTACGGCAGCGAAGAAAGGAGAGGAGTTTTTAGCGTATCTTGCTGCGATGCCCCGCCACCTTTTGAGATGCGGGAAAGCATGCTCGACGGGATGCCTCAGTTTATACATTGCTTTATCATCAGATCTTTGTATTTTCCGGTTTTTCTTTGGAGGAATCACAACCTTCATTCCCTGTTTTTCTGCCTGCTCAATCATTGCATTGCTGTCATAGCCGCGATCTGCCAGCAGATATTTGCATCAATCCTTTCGACCAGGGGGCCAGCCTGCGTGCAATTACGGTGGTGTCTTGTGTAACAGAGATTCTGACCGGCATACCATGCGCATCCATGGCCAGATGTATCCTGGTGTTGAATCCCCCTTTGTGCGGCTCATAGCCTGATTACCACCCCTGGTTCCGCTGGCATGTGGATGAACCTTGCAATGACTGGCATCGATCATCAGCCATTCATAATCCGGATCATCCATCAGGATGTCCAGCAGCTCTTCCCAAATACTCTTGTCACGTCAGCGAATAAAACGACGGTGTGTATTACTCCAGTGCCCGTAGTCTAGCGGCAAATCTCTCCACGGAACCCCGGTTCATATAATCCAGAAAACAGCATTGATAAACTGACGATTATCCCGAGCTACTCCTTCCCCATGCTCCTTGACGGCCTGGTAAATGTGCTTCAAGCAACGACCAGACTTTATCCAAAATATCATGTCTGCGATGGGGGGGTGTGTCATATGAACTCCTTTTATTTTTTAAAAGAATCTCATATTTTTAATCTTATGACTACATTATCTAATGTGAGTATCCATCTGCAGATTATTCTTGCTGAAATGAATGAACGTTTCTCTGTCG
>JBDIVK010000031.1:0-26691 GCA_039794425.1 Nitrosomonas sp.
TAACCTGAGTTCGGGATAAGAAAAAGGAAGGTGAGCGTCAGCCTTTTTGCGTAAGATTATGTTTCCACACATAAATCAAACGTATCCAAGAGACGCTCATGGACAGTTTAATCGAACTTTTTTGCCTCATAGATGATTTTTGCCGCCAGTTCGAGCCTAGTTTAGAGAGCCGCCTTCTGGAAGCAGGGGTAAAAAAGCGCAAGCGCCGTAACGGGTTGAGTTTGTCGGAGTTGATGACCTTGACTATTTTGTTCCATCAGTTGCGCTTTCGCCAGTTCAAGAGTTTCTACTTGGCCTATGTGTGCCGCCACTTGCGGGCTGAGTTTCCGAAGCTGCCAAGCTACCAACGATGCGTGGAACTCCTGCCTCGCTGTGTGGTTCCCCTAGCGGCCTTGTTCGAGGTGCTCAAAGGCCAATGTGACGGGATTTCCATTGCTGATGCCACTGCGATTGCTGTTTGTGATAACCGGCGCATCGCCTGCCATCGGGTCTTCGCAGACAGCGCCAGACGCGGCAAAACCTCAATGGGTTGGTTCTATGGATTCAAGCTTCACGCCATCATCAACTCCAAGGGCGAACTGATCCGTCTCCGGCTCACTGCTGGTAATGTCGATGACCGTCAGCCCATGCCTGATCTCTGCCAGGGGTTGTTCGGCCAGTTGTTCGCCGATAAGGGCTACCTTGCCCACTGGCTTACTGAGACACTGGCTCGGCAAGACCTTCAACTCATCACCCCTCTCAAGAAAAACATGAAGCCTGTGTACCGTACCGAGTTCGAGAAAGCCTTCTGCACCGCCGTTTCCTGATCGAGACAGTCTTTGACGAATTGAAGAACCTTTGCCAGATCAAGCACACCCGCCATCGCTCCTCCTTCAATTTCCTCGTCAATCTGATGGCTGGCATCGTGGCCTACTGTTTGTCCGATAACAAGCCTACCTTGAATCTGACCAGGAACAATAGCTTGGCCCAAGCCTGAGAACTTATCCCGAACTCAGGTTATCTACTGCCATAGTATTTTCTGGATTGCCGCGCCGCGTTGCGGCTCGCAATGACGCCTACCTGTCATCGCGAGCATGCCACCGTTCCTGGTGTGTGCCACGAATGGAGCCAGGAGCTCTTGCTCTTGTTGGATACTCAGGTGCCTGGTGCTGCTTGCCGCCACGGCCTCGCACATCGAAAATGGCGTCGCCCTCCTTGCCCCAGAGCGAGTCATGACATGTACCGTAGCCATTGATCACCCCAACAGTTGTGCAATCTGTGAAGCTGAGCTGCCCAGCGTAGCGCAAATCAGAACGCATTGGATTCGCTGGTATTTCGCATGTGTATTATTGGTCTGCTTGAGTTGCCTGGCCAGTCGGTCACCATGGCTTTGTGACCAACGATCAGATTCTTCATCCATGTCCCCTTGCAATTCGGGACTGATCATCATATCCAGGTTGAATGCAATTTAGTATCAGTTCTCCCGACGGGAAAAACAGCATGCTTTTATGTTATGAATAGCCGAAGAAAGTGGCACTGAAAGAGTCTAAATTGAAAATATTTCTCATTCTCAATACAATTAACCTTTTCGTCTGCTTTTTATAATTGTAGTTTCGCACGCTGAATTTCCCGAACTAACAGATTCTATAATCCATATGAATCGTATCGTGCGATGCTTATTGTCAATTATCAGCTATCAGTTTTCTTGGAAAATGCCATGCTGAACTTTTTCAGACGGATCGTGCCGTCATATTTACTGCTATGTCTGGTTATTCTGGGAAGTGGTTGCATGACAGCGCCGCAACGTGAGGCGCAGGATATTGCGGTTTCGTTACCACATGAGTGGAGTGGCTCGTCTGATGTCAGCGAGCCCGTTCAACCCCGTTGGATCGAAGTATTTGGTGATCCTGTTCTGAGTGCACTGGTTGATCGTGCATTGGCCGATAATTTTGATCTTAAATCAGCTGCGGCACGGGTGGAAGCTGCCATCGCCCAGGCACGTATCGATGGGTTCGATTTATGGCCGCAACTATCTTTTGCGCCAGGGTATCAATATGCTCAAATTCGTAGCGCTGGTTTTGGCTCGGCTAAGTACAGTGTCTTTGAGGCTCTGTTCAACCTGAGCTGGGAATTGGATGTCTGGGGTCGTATTCGTGCATTCAGAGAAGCAGCTATTCAGGAGGTGGGGGCGGCCAGTGCCGATTTGCAGGCAGCAAGATTGTCTCTTGCAGCACGCGTTGCACAGAGTTACTTTACGTTGCTGGAAGCGGAGCTTCAAACTCGGGTGGCCGAACAATCCGTGGGAGATCGTAGCATCATCGTGGAATTAGTCAGGGGGCGCTTCGAGCGAGGGCCGGCACGTGGACTCGATGTACGATTAGCATTGACCGATTTGGCCGACGCCCGATCACAACTTGCGCAGGCAAAAAATCAGGTGCAGCTCATTACACGTCAACTGGAAATCTTGCTCGGACGCTACCCTGGGGGATCACTGCAAGAAGTGGCAGCAACAGTTTCAGTACCATCGGACTCTTCAACCCAGGAAATATCATTACCGGATCCGCCTCCAGCACTTCCTGCCGGATTGCCTTCGGAGTTGTTAACCCGCCGCCCTGATATCATAGCCGCTTTTGACCGTCTGCGTGCTGCCGACGCTCGTCTGGAAAGCGCAAAAAAAATGCGATTACCCCGTATCGCGCTGACAGCGGGAGGGGGAACACGTGGCAGTGAGCTGGCAGATCTGATCGACCCGCGTGCAACCGTCTGGAATATCTTTGCAGGCGCACTGCAGCCGCTGTTCGTCGGTGGACGTATCGACGGAACTATTCAATTCAATGAAGCGCGGGTAGAAGAAGCTTTTAATCGTTATCAGGAAATTGCACTCAACGCTTTCCGGGAAGTCGAGCAGGCATTGGCAGCTGAGGAGTGGCTGCGTGCGCAGGAGCAGGCATTAAGAGAAGCAGTACAGCAGACTGAAGCGAGCAGAGAACTGGCACTCTATTCCTATCGTCAGGGATTCATTCAGATTCTGACATTGCTGGACAGTTATCGCAGTACACTGAATGCGCAGAGTGCACATCTGGCTGTTCAGCGGCAATTATTGAGTAATCGTATCCATCTGTATCTGGCGTTGGGAGGGAGTGTTGAATAACTCGATGGCACGCCGACAGGGCGTTCGATTGAAAATTATTTTGCCGTTGGTCATTTTGTTCCTCGGTATAGGTATTGCCTGGGCGATGATTGCTGTCCGGCCGGAATCGAAATCTCCTGCACCCCCTGCCGAAGCTTCTCCTATTCGGGCTATCCGCGTAATGCCGCAGACATTGACATTGAAAGTGCGCTCACAGGGGGTGGTGACTCCGCGTACTGAAATCGATCTGGTTCCGGAAGTTTCCGGTCGGATCGTCGCGCTGCACCCAAGCTTTGCGACGGGTGGTGCCTTCAAAGCGGGAGACGTGCTGGTGACTATCGATCCACGTGATTACGATCTGGCCGTTGTACGTGCACAGGCTCAGGTAGCTGAAGCCAAGCGGCATCTCATCCTGGAGCAGGAAGAAGCAGAACAGGCACGGCGTGAATGGGAGGTACTCGGAGAAGGAAAATCACCTACCTCCCTGGCAATGCGTGCACCACAACTGGCAGAAGCCCGTGCCAAGCTCAAAGCAGCGGAAGCTGATCTGGCCAAAGCACGCCTGCAGCGCAATCGTTGCGAATGGCGAGCACCGTTTGCCGGACGTGTACGCGAAAAGCTCGTTGGTCTGGGTCAATATGTACAGCCGGGAAATATTCTGGCCCGTCTTTATGCTTCAGATGTGTTTGAAGTGCGTTTACCGCTGGCCGTGAACCAATTGGATGAAATCGATCTGCCACTGCGAATACCGACAGATGTCCGTAAGTCACCGGCAGAAGCGGATACATTACCGCGGATTACATTGACTGCACGGCTTTCTGGTGGTGAACGACGATGGGAAGGGCACATCACGCGCATCGAAGGCGCGGTCGATGAAGTAACCGGGTTGTTCCATGCGGTGGCTGAAATTCCTGAACCGTTTTCGGTACAGCACGGTAATTTTCCGCTGTTGCCGGGCCTGTTTGTGCAGGCGGATATCACAGGGCAAGAGCGCACGGATGTTTCCGTACTACCTCGCGAAGCGGTCGATATCGAACAGAAAGTATTCCTGATCGACGAGGAGGATCGGTTGCGTGCTCGTCCTGTAAATGTGCTACGGATTGAAGCCAGGCAGGTATGGGTGAGTGGTTTGGCCGAGGGAGAGCGTGTAGTCATTTCCGGTATCCAGGTACCGGTTGAAGGACTTAAAGTGCAATTCGAGATAGTCGATTCTCCGCAGGCTATTCAACACCATACTGTAGCCACGAAAACATTGCCATGAATAATCCACGTGCACCGGCTCTGATTGCCTGGTTTGCCGCCAATCCGGTTGCTGCCAACCTGCTGATGGTCATTATTCTGCTGGGTGGTATGCTCAGTCTGGTGAGGATAGATAAACAGGCATTTCCAAGTTTTTCTCCATCCTGGGTCGGGCTGACGGCGCTCTACCCAGGCGCAGGCCCTTCTGAAATAGAAGAAAGTGTGTGCATTCCTATTGAAGAAGCCGTCCATGATTTATCCGGTATCAAACAGATTAAGACGACGGCCATGGATGGTCAATGTACGATTCAGGTCGAAATCTTACAGGATTACCCGATGCAGTCTCTCGTCAACGGATTACGTGCACGTACCCAATCACTACGTAATCTACCTCAGGCGGTGGAACGTGTCGATATCGATGATATCGGCTGGGAGGCTGCTGCTATCACAGTGATTCTGCGCGGAAACACCGATAAGCTGACCCTGCGGCATCTAGCCGAGCAAATTCGTGATGAACTGGGTGCGCTGGAAGGTGTACGTCGGGCAACGCTTTGGAGCAAAATCGCTTACGAGATTGCAGTCGAAGTGCCTGCTGCACGCTTGCGACAGCATCGGTTGACGCTGGCGGATATTGCCGAAGCAGTACGAAAAAGTTCGCTGGATCTGCCAGGCGGTGAACTCAAGACGGATTCGGGTGGCTTCCAATTGCGTTCGAAATATACGGCGTATGATCGTGCCCGGTTACTCGGATTGATTTTACATACTCATCCGGATGGCAGTGTGTTGCGGTTGGGGGATATCGCTACTGTTACCGATGGATTTGCCGAAGAGCATTTTGATAACACCAGTGACGGCATTCCTTCCGAAAGTATCTCGGTAGTGCCGCAGCATGACCTGGTCGAAGTGGCGAACGACGTCAAGCGTTATGTAACAACGCTGGCGCCACATTTACCGGAAGGTATCGAAGTATTGACCAGGCGTGATAATGCTCAGGATTTCAATGTATTACTGGAGCGCTTGCTGACTGTCGGTGCAACAGGATTCGGTCTGATACTGGGAATATTGATGCTGTTTCTTGATACGCGTACCGCGTTCTGGACAGCAGCAGGAGTCGTGATTGCTTCTTTTGGTGCATTCTGGCTGCTGCCCTGGACAGGTGTGACGCTCAATATGCTTTCATTGTTCGGTTTCGTACTGGCGATGAGCATACTGGTGGACGATGCCATTATCGTCGGTGAGCGTATCCATGCCGTTCAGACTGAGGGAACACCTGGTCTGGCTGGGGCTATTCAAGGGGTAGGGGAAGTAGCCGTTCCTGTGACACTCGGTGTGATGATCGCACTGATTGCTTTTCTGCCCGGCTATTTCGTAATCCCCAGCTGGGCGACTCAGTTCATGAAACCGGTTGCTGCAGTCATGATCCTGACTTTGTCGTTTTCACTGCTGGAATCACTGCTGATTCTACCCGCGCATCTCGCACCGGGAGCTGCTCCAACTCATTCGCCCCATGCACGCGGTTGGCTGGCTCGTTTACGTGCTGCCATAACAGCCAGGCTTAACGCGTTTATTTCCAATATCTATCAGCCATTGCTCAAACGGCTGATAGACTGGCGCTACACTACGCTTGCCGGTTTTGCTGCCATACTGATGGTCGGCTGGGCGGTGATCGAGGGAGGGTATATCAGTGTGAAGCTGGAAGAAAACACGAGCTATTCCGAGTTTCATGTTCATCTCGAACCACCACTTGGAACAACCTATAGTGAAATCGAACGGCGAATCCGCCAGTTTGTCGATGCGCTGGAGAAAGTCGAGGAGGATCTCAATCCCGAGCCATCTCCGCAACTGCCAAAAGTGATCGAAGGTGTCGAAGTAGTAGCAAATGAAATCAATCCTACGATTTATGTCGAATTTACGACCGAAGCCCGTAAATATTTCCACATACAGGACATTATCAAAAGCTGGTTTCAGCATGTCGGTGATCTAGGTGATTTCAAACCCAGCTTTCATACCCCGGCCGAAAAGGATCTGATCGACCTGGGAATCGAACTGCGTGCACAGGATCCAGCGGCGCTTGCTGCTGCAGCCAATGATGTCAAATTGCATATCATGCGCTACCCCGGTATCGCCAATCTGGTCGATTCCCGCAAACCGGGTAAACCTGAATTGGGATTCAAACTTAAACCGGAAGGTGAACGGCTGGGTTTACGACTCAAGGACTTGGCTGAGCAGGTCAGACACGCCTACCAGGGTGAGGAAGCTCAGCGTTTTATGCGTGGTCGTTCAGAAGTCAAAATCCAGGTACGCCATCCACGTGCTGAGCGTCAATCTGTAGAAAATCTGCTGGCAATGCCAATTCGCCTGCCCAATGGGGAGCAGGCACCACTGGGCGCAGTTGCCGAGATTGCATTCGGGCCAGGCTTCGGTGCACTTCGGAGGACGAATCGCATGGGGGTCGCGACCCTAAGCATACAATTGGTCGATTCACCTCCTGTCAGCGTCGAGACCATCCGGGAAGGATTGGAAAAGGAATTGTTTCCGACGCTCAGACAACGTTATGCGGGGATCGATCTTTCGTTTGGAGAAGCGGCTGAAGAAGCCAATAAAATCATGGCAGGCCTGAAACGTAACACGTTCATCGCTTTGGCCATCATTTACGCATTACTGGCAGTAGCCTTCCGATCCTATTTCCAGCCTTTTCTGTTCTTGCTTGCTGTACCCGTAGCCTGGTTCGGTGCAGTGCTGATCCATTGGATTGTAGGTCTGAATTTCTCATTTCAGTCACTGGTCGGTATGGTAGCGGCCAGTGGTATTGTGGTCAATGACAGTGTCGTATTATTGCACTTCATTCAGCGGAAACGGGCGGAATTCAATTCACTGACCGATCTCATCTGCGCGGCCTGTGCTTCACGCTTTCGCCCGATTCTATTGGTTGCGCTGACCAGCATCGCCGGCTTTACTCCCATGCTGTTCGAAACCAGTGAACAAGTCAGACAACTGATGCACGTTACACTGTCGCTGGCAGCCGGACTCAGCTTCGGTATGGTCGCAACATTGGTACTGGTACCCGTTTATTATGCAATACTGGCTGATGTGCAGACTTTATTCAGCAGGAAAGCGGGAGCATCAGCCGAACATATATCCAGTACAAATACTGCAAAACCTACCGTATTGGAGCGGTAAGCTTCTTTCTTATGGGTGTGTAATTATGATCCTCCGGAGAACCTTTATAAAAAACTTATAACGCCATGAGCCTTCCGGTTTCCTAACTGCACAGTGTGTATGAGTGCCTTCAGGCGAAGGGCAGCATGTAATTAAGGTCGAAATAAATAAATAATAGACGAATCGGAATCATGCTTCGACATCGTACAGGTATAACTTGGATTTTGTCGGTATTGGTAGCGCTAGCGCCACTAGGGTGTAGAGGATCTGCAGTGAGGTTGCTGATCGAACTGCAGAAGTGTGTCACCTAGCGGTTGCCGGGGAATATTGATTGGCAGGGTGGTATTTTGTGCCTGAGCGGTGATCGGTATTGCCAGATTCATAATAAATACAGATATGCAAAACGGCGGCAGCGGGTACATGATTTCCTCATTGGCCAGTTGAACATTGCGACGGTTCTCGAAGTATTCGACTGTGACAGAGGTTGGGGTATTGATTGCCAGGATCGATCCGTCAGGTAGTACTTTCGTATGGCATTCACCACGGTCAGTGATGTACTCAGCAGTATAAAGCAGTTCACTTTACCAGCCACGAAATGAACAGGCCGACAAGCCCGATCACCGTAATGACGACTACTACTGCGGTGCTGACCATCAGTCGCCAGCGTTTCTGCCGCTTTTGAATTTGTTGCGGGGATTCAGGTTTTTCCGCCATCATGGCGCGTAGTTCGTGGGCAGGAATCGAACCGGCTACCTGCCGGATTTTATCGATGGCCTGATATTCCTGCTTGTTCAGGTCGTCTGCCTGCAGCCAGGTATCAAAAGCCTGCTGATCAGCCTGTGTAAAATTGCCTGAATGGATGCGGGCGAACCAGTAGGCTGCTGCATCGCGTGGATGAGCGGGAATATCTGAATGTTGTTGGTTCATAGTCAAGCCGATTTACCTAATGAAACAATGATTTATTCCATCATCACGAGGAACGCAGTGACGGGCTGATCCATAATTTATTGGTTCTAAAAAATATCTGGACTGCTTCACTTCGCTTGCAATGACATTTATTGATTTAATCAGCACTTCTCTAAAACAGCAGGGAAGAAATCAAGGATATTCGGTATTCCCTCATAAAATGAGATGTTTGACAATATTAAAGTTCTAAATCAATCCAGAATATGATCCTGTAACCGGTCTCGCAGATGGCGGGCTGCCCGGATCATGAATTTCTCGACCATGTTAACCGATATATCCAATTTCCGGGCAATTTCCGCCTGGGAATATCCTTCCAGTCGGTGCCGGATAAAGACCTGGCAGCATTTCAGGGGAAGTTCTTGCAGCGCTTCCTTGAGCGTAGCCAGTAACTGTATGGTACGGGTATGTGCCATCGGGTCGTTCAGCTGGAGAGGGTGATTGTCTTCCGGCAAATCATGGATCGATACCATATCCAGTATTTTTGTGATGACGTCATGTGCAGCGTCTCCCACATCAGACGTCAAATTGATTGTAGTCAATAGACTATCAGGGTATGGATTAAGATCTTTTTGGAAAAGGATATGGGTTTCATCCCCTAAAACAGAAAAGGTTCTATTGAATAAACTTCTTTAGCTGAATTATTTATGGGGCTTCCGATCTATATACTGGTTCAATCATCAGTATTGCAAAGGGAGGAATCACAATGAAACAACTAGGAATGATACTGGGTGCCGGGTTGGTACTGTCATGGTTATCCGCCTGTTCCACTACTCAGCCTGTCCTATATCCCAATGCTTATTTACAGTCAGTCGGAAAGGCTGCAGCGCAACAGGATATCAGGGATTGCAGGCAACTGGCCGAATCGGCCGGAGCCAGAGAAGGTAGTGGTAAAACGGGTAATGTCGCAAGGAGAACGGCGATCGGAGCAGGGGCCGGTGCTGCCAGTGGAGCAGTCGGAGGGGCTATTTCCGGCTCTGCCGGACGTGGTTCTATGGTTGGTGCAGCCAGTGGTGCTACCTGGGGATTATTGTCAGGTGTTTTGGGGACGGGATCTTCGCGCCCCAGTCAGGCTTATGTGAACTTTGTGAACCGGTGTTTACGAGAGAAAGGTTATGAGGTAACGGGTTGGCAGTAAGTACAGTAAATTCAGATGAGTTTGATCAGATCCGGATACAGAGCAACGATCGCCAGGGCCAGCAGTTGCAGTAATATGAAAGGCATAACGCCGCGGTAAATATCGAAGGTGGTGATTGATGCTGATGCGACACTACGCAGGTAAAACAGTGAAAAACCAAGCGGTGGAGTGAGAAAGGAGGTTTGCAGATTGAGCGCAACCAGAATACCGAACCAGAGTGGATCAATCCCGAGTTTGATCAGCAGAGGAGAGATCATGGGAATGAAAATGTAGGCAATTTCAACGAAGTCAATGAAAAAACCAAGCACGAATATGATCAGCATCATCAGAAGAATGAAACCCCATTTCCCGCCAGGTAAATGTTGCAGGATTTGCTCGGCAGCCTCATCCCCCCCCGTATAAGTGAATACCATCGAAAAAAATGTGGCACCAGCCAGAATGGTAAATACCATGGTTGTAATTTTGGTGGTCTGCATGGCGACCTGATGCAGCATGGTTATTTTGAATTGTCCGTTCAGGCTGGCCAGAATCATCGCGCCGACCGCACCCATGGCAGCGGATTCAGTAGGGGTGGCAACACCGGCGATTACCGTTCCCAGTACGATCATTACCAATGACAGGGCTGGAATGATCGTTTTGAATGCGTACCAGTATTGTCTGATTAATGATTCGTTTCTGGCAGGGACTGGTGGTGCGGCTTCTTTTCTGAGCCAGGCGACTACCAGACAATAGATGATATAAATGACTACCAGGAGAAGACCTGGCACCAGTGCAGCACGATAAAAATTACCTACCGGTCGCTGTAATACATCACCCATGATAATCAGGACGATAGAAGGCGGAATGATCTGCCCCAGGGTACCCGATGCACAGATGACCCCTGAAGCCAGCCGTTTGTCATAACCATATTTCAGCATGATGGGTAAGGCGATTAATCCCATGGTGATGACCGAAGCACCTACGACCCCGGTCGATGCCGCTAACAACATGCCGACGACTACCGTTGATACTGCCAGACCGCCACGGATGCGGCCGAATAAGGAACCCATCGATTCCAGCATCTTTTCTGCAATGCCCGATTTTTCCAGGATCAGTCCCATGAAAATGAATAGTGGGACGGCCATGAGCGTAACGTTGGTCATGATCGAATGCATGCGTTCAGCGATCATCATGAATAACTGCAGCCCTTCAAAATACAAACCAAAAAACAGGGCGACACCACCAAACGTGAAAGCGACCGGGAACCCAAGTGCCAGCATGGCCAGACAGATCAGGAACATTGAGAGAGCAATCATTCTGTGCTTTGGATCGTTTAGTTGGTTGGGATAACAGTCATGAAATGTATGAATTCCGGAGAATGGTCAGTATGGGGTATAGGGAGTGATATACATTGAGTGATTTGAATTGGTAGTAAGGATTGATTGTGAGGTCACGATTTTTCCTTCTTCTGACGTGGTAGGGTATGGCCGGTTCGAGTTGGATCGTGATCGCCGGCAAGCAAGCGGGCGTTGCGAGAAATAACTGCCAGTGACTGAATCAGTACCAGCGCATAACCGATCGGTAGCAGTGCTTTGAATGCAAAACGGTAAGGCAACCCCCCTGGATCACTTGATGTTTCCTGAAGCTGGTAAGAATAACTCACGAAATCCCACGAGCTGTAAAGGATCAGTGAGCACATGGGGATGACGAAAAAAATATAACCGCAAATGTCGATCATGGCTTTACGGCGCGGTGCCAGGCGGGCATAGAGGATATCCACCCGGACATTTGCGTCTTCGCGCACGGTATAGGCTGCTCCCAGCAGGAATACTGCAGCGAACAGGTGCCATTCCAGCTCCTGCATCGCAATTGATCCGCCGTGGAAAAGATAGCGGGCGATGACATCGATAAATATTACTCCGATCATCAGTACGCACAACCAACCAGCCAACCAGCCTACAGCACCAGAAAGTTTATCAATGAAAGATTCGAATTTACGTAACGTTTTCACAGCAAATCATATGATTTCATGGATTTCAGGTTCAATGCCCTGCTATCGTCATGCGTTCGATCAGCAATGAACCGCACTGTCGGGAACCACGGATAATCACATCGTCACCGACAGCGATGATGCCGCGCAGCATTGTTTGCAGATTACCGGCAATGGTAATTTCTTCGACGGGATAACTGATTTCGCCGTGCTCTACCCAGAATCCGGCAGCACCCTGGGAATAATCTCCAGTTACAAGATTCACACCATGGCCGAGTAATTCAGTCACTAACAGTCCTTTGTCCATTTTCTTCAACAGGGTATCGAAAGAGAGCGCAAGGTCATTTTCCAGAACCAGATTATGGTTCCCGCCAGCATTCCCTGTGGAACGCAGGCCAAGTTTGCGTGCCGTATAGCTGCTCAGAAAATACCCTTGCACGATTCCATTTTCCACTACTTTGCGGGTATGGGTAGCTACACCTTCATCATCAAATGCGCAGCTTGCCAGGCCCTTGGACAGATGCGGTAACTCACTGATCTGAATGGTCGCAGGAAATACCTGTTTACCGATACTATCCAGCAGGAATGAAGATTTCCGGTAAAGACTTGCTCCACTGATGGCCTGAACGAAGTATCCCAACAGACTGGATGCAACAGGCGCTTCAAACAGCACCGGTACCTCGCACGTTGCAATTTTTTTGGCACCCAGCCGCGCAAGGCTGCGTGTTCCAGCTTTTTTTCCGATTTCCTCAATGGTCTCGAGATCACCTACGGCCCGTGCAACACTGTACCAGTAATCACGCTGCATGCTACCCTGTTCCCCGGCAATGACTGCGCAACTGATACTGTGACGCGACAATGGATAGCCTTTGCTGAATCCGAGGCTGTTGGCATAAATAAATTGTGACGTATTGGTGGAGATACTTGCACCTTCCGAGTTGATGATGCGTTTATCCGTCGCTAACGCAGCGGCCTCACATTGGCGTGCAAGCTCTATTGCCTGTTCGACCGGCAGTACCCACGGGTGAAACAGATCGAGATCCGGGAAGGAAGTTGCCAGAAGATCCTTATCGGCAAGTCCCGCATAGCTGTCTTCCGCTGTATACCTGGCAATTGACAGGGCTGCGGCGACAGTCTCGCGGATTGCCTGTGGAGAAAAATCGGAGCTACTGGCATTGCCGCGTTTATATCCGATATAAACAGTAACAGACAGACCTTTGTCACGTGTATATTCGATGGTTTCGACCGTACCCTGGCGTACCGTGACGTTTTGTCCGGAGCCATCTGAGACCTGAGCTTCGCATGAATCCGCGCCTCCCTTTCCGGCAAGTTCCAGGACATCGCTTGCAATTTGCTGTAACGTTTCGAAGGAATAGGAAAATTGTGACAGGTGTTCCGAATCGTGGTTTGAGTTATCCATTTAATCGAGCGGTAAGCGGTTTATATTGATGCGGTTTCAATGACGTTGAATGTAAATTCGTAACGATAGCATTGGAAAAGTATTGATTTTCCAGGATTCGAACTGAAGCGTATATGAATGTTCAAACCAGGTTATGATAACAGTTTCTTGATGATTCCCAATAGGTATAGCTGTGTCTACTCATCAACAGGATATGCTCCAGTCCGACACTGAATCTACCTCTCAGCTCAGTAAGACTCGCCGCAAACAGATCATGCATACACTGCAGGCGCTGGGTGAACGGCTGACCGAACTCGAACCCGGGCAAATAGCCGAATTGGCTTTACCGGAAAATCTGACCGAGGCGCTGCTCGAAGCACGCAAGATCACCCAACACGGTGCCCGTCGGCGCCAGATGCAGCTCATTGGAAAATTGATGCGCACGGTAGATCCGGTTCCTATTCAGGAAAAACTGGATACCTGGCAATGTTCCAGCCTGCGCCATACCACCTGGTTGCATCAACTGGAACGGTGGCGTGACCGTCTGCTGAGTGATGAGGCGGCAGTGACGGAATTCTTGCAGACCTACCCGCAAGTTGATGTACAGCAGTTACGTACTTTATTGCGTAATATTCAGAAAGAAAAGCTTGCCAATAAACCTCCCAAGAGCTTCCGTGCCTTATTTCAGCTGTTACGTCAGATTATTCCGGAAACTTCCTGATAGGTGACTCCCGGATGGGAGGATGAGATAAAATTGCTCAAATATTTTCCATAGGTTGATTCGAGGAGGGTAGTGCATGTGGTTGAGATGGGTTGAATATTCGATGTTTTTGCTGTTGGTGGTATTGTTATCCATGGTATTGGGTAGCCAGGCTGCCAAGGCAGATTGTAAAGGTTGTCTATGTCCGGGCGATCCCTGTCGGCTTTGTCCGCTTCCTCCACACACGGATGATCCGGTGCCTGCCGATGAACCGGAAACCTGCCGTCGTGTTCGTGAGATCGTTCCGCCCGATCCGGCTTTACCGGGAAGTAACGAATATTTTGCCAATCTGGATAAAGCGACGCTGGCTTGTATCCGGAATGGTGGAGATGTCATCAAAAACTCGCGTCGCAGTGAATTATTTCCAGCCAGGGTTTATTGCAAGCCGGATTTGTTTCCTCATTAACCTTTTCAGATTGCTTTTTATCGTTTTGTTTTCCAGCCCGCTCTGACTCTGAATGAGAATAATCACTTTGAATGTAAATGGTCTGCGCTCAGCAGCCAATAAGGGTTTTTTCGACTGGTTACCCGATCAGGGTGCTGATGTCGTATGTGTTCAGGAGTTGAAAGCGCAGCCGGGTGATATGACTGAAGTCATACGTGCGCCGGACGGTTATTCCGGCTATTTTCACTGTGCGGAGAAAAAAGGTTACAGTGGGGTTGGTTTGTATACACGCCGCATGCCGGATCAAATCGTGGAAGGAACAGGTATTCCGGAAATCGATGCGGAGGGGCGTTTTCTGAGAGCGGATTTCGGGAATCTGACCGTTATTTCTGTGTATCTTCCTTCCGGTTCAAGTGGCGAGCATCGCCAGGCCGCAAAATTTTTCTTTATGGAACATTTTTTTCCGCTACTGCAATCACTGGCCGAATGTGGCCGGGAGGTGCTTTTGTGTGGGGACTGGAACATCGCACATAAAGAAATCGATCTCAAAAACTGGCGTTCCAACCAGAAGAATTCAGGGTTTCTGCCAGAAGAACGGACATGGTTATCTGCTGTGTTCGATGAGTTGAGGCTGGTAGACGTATTCCGCAGCATCAATCCGGAGCCGGACCAATATACCTGGTGGTCCAATCGTGGTCAGGCATGGGCAAAAAACGTGGGTTGGCGGATAGACTACCAGATTGCAACCCCGGGCCTGGCCAGTGTTGCGACCGGTGCGTCGATTTATAAGGCAGCACGTTTCTCTGATCACGCTCCACTTCTCATCGACTACGATTATCATCTATGAAGTTGGATGCATGCCTCGGTTGGTTGCATGCATGGCGTATCTATGCTCATCCGAGAGTACTCGGTATGCTGGCATTGGGTTTTTCTGCAGGGCTACCATTACTGCTGGTACTGGGGACATTATCATTCTGGTTGCGGGAAGCCGGGATCGATCGGGCAACCATTGGCCACTTGAGCTGGATTGGTCTGGCCTATGGTTTCAAATGGGTATGGGCACCACTGGTGGATCGTATGCCGCTGCCATGGCTGTCCCGCTGGCTGGGCCGTCGTCGCGCCTGGTTACTGTTGTCACAAATAACCATTGCTGTTGCGTTGGTTGGTATGGCAAATACCGATCCGGTCGAGCATTTATCCCACATGGTATTTTTTGCTCTGGCGGTGGCTTTTGCTTCAGCTACCCAGGATATCGCGCTGGATGCCTACCGGATCGAAGCCGTTGCAGTACGATTACAGGGAGCGATGGCGGCTACCTATCAGGCTGGCTATCGCCTGGCGATGATCATGGCTTCAGCGGGTGTGCTGTGGATAGCGGCGGCATTTGATACCTCGCCTGACAGCTACGATTATTCATCCTGGCAGATCGCTTATTTGTTCATGGCAATGTGCATGGCGGTAGGGATGATCACGACATTGATCATTCGTGAACCGGATGTCGGAGAGAATCAACTGGCGCTGGAGATCGAAGAACGAGCAAGAACAGTGATTGCAGGCTGGCATCTGAATGCTCAGCTTACCTGGTTGCTTGCCTGGCTGTACGGAGCGGTCATTGCACCTTTCCGGGATTTCATTGTGCGCCACGGTTATCATGCACTGCTGATTCTGGCGCTGATTGCAGTGTACCGGATTTCAGATGTCGTGATGGGTGTCATGAGCAACCCGTTTTATGTCGACATGGGTTATACCAAAGATGAAGTGGCAGCCGTTTCTAAAGTTTACGGCGTGATCATGACAATACTGGGAGCTGTCATCGGAGGGGTGCTGACCGCAAAAATCGGTATAATCCGCACGCTGTTTCTGGGGGCGTTCTTGTCGGCAGTCACCAATCTCCTGTTTGTGTGGTTGGCCGGCAGGGGGCATGATGTAACCGGGCTGATATTCACCATTTCCGCCGATAATCTTTCAGCAGGTATTGCTTCTTCTGCTTTCGTCGCGTATCTCTCGAGCCTTACCCATATGGCCTATTCTGCTACACAATACGCGTTGTTCAGCTCAGTTATGCTGCTGTTGCCGAAATTTATCGCCGGTTTCAGTGGAGAATTTGTCGATGCTTATGGATATGCCATGTTTTTTTCCGGGACAGCGTTGTTGGGGGTGCCGGTACTGGTGTTGGTATGGCGGGTGGGACAAATCGATTTCGCCAATGCGGTAAAAAACAAGTCTTGAACCTGGAAACCGTGATGATAGTGAGCCTGCTGCCTTTGCTCATGCCGACCCGGTGGTGAGACTGCTACACACCCGATTACATGCCTGGCATGCTGTCTGGCTGCGTTGCTCCTCATTGCAGGGAATGACCCTGCGGCCTCGGTCAGGAGCAGTTCCCGGATTACACTTGGGAAGTATGACTGAAACGGTAGAAGGCCAGCATGCCAAAAAGATTGGGAAGAAAAACGATTTTTCTGTTGCCATTCATTACCCATTTTTCCAGAATGTTCACCTGATGCTTGTGACAGAGCTGTTCGAAATCATGTAATGTGCAAAGGTGGATATTCGGGGTGTCGTACCATTGATAGGGTAAGCTTTGAGAAACCGGCATACGTCCTGCAGCAACTTGCAGACGGTTTCTCCAATAACCAAAGTTGGGAAAAGACACGATACCTTCTTTACCGACGCGGAGCATTTCCTGCATGATATTTTCCGTATGTTTCATGGCCTGTAGCGTCTGAGACAGAATGACGTAATCAAATGATCCGGATTCGAAACCGGACAGGCCGGATTCCAAATCACTCTGGATGACGTTGATCCCGTTTTCGAGACAGGCCAGTATGTTCCGGGCATCGATTTCTACACCATAGCCATGTATACCGAGCTTGGTTCTGAGGTAATGCAGCAGGGATCCGTCACCGCAGCCCAGATCGAGTACTCTGGATTTTGGCTTGATCCAGGCAGCAATAGTGGCAAAATCTGCTCGTAATGTCAGGGTTGGCTTACTGGTCTGAGTAGTCATTATTTCTGAGAAAGGTCTACTAATCATCTGTTAAATCAATATATTATCCATGTAGGCTCGCATCAGTCGATGATAATAGTCATCTTTCATGAGAAAAGAGTCATGTCCATGAGTGGAGGGAATTTCTGCATAACTGACATTGAGTTTGTTATCCAGGAGAGCTTTAACAATCGTACGTGAACGTTCGGGAGAAAAACGCCAGTCGGAAGTGAAGGAAAGTACCAGAAAGTCTGCTTGTGCACGGGTAAATGCTGCGTGCAGATTCCCGTCGTAGTCCTGAGCCGGATCAAAGTAATCGAGGGCTTTGGTCATAAGCAGATAAGTATTGGCGTCGAACTGATCGGCAAATTTATCACCTTGATAGCGAAGATAGGATTCGATTTGAAATTCCACCTCATAGTTAAATGCAAGTGAACCGTTGCGCAGCTCACGACCAAATTTACTGGCCATGGAATCATCCGATAAATAGGTGATATGGCCCAGCATCCGGGCCAGACGCAGACCTCGTCGCGGGAAAGTACCATGCGAATAATAATCTCCACCGTGAAAATCGGGGTCAGTCAGAATGGCCTGGCGTGCTACGTCGTTGAACGCAATATTCTGGGCAGTCAGTTTTGCTGCTGCTGCGATAACGATAGCATGACGTACTCTTTCCGGAGCATCGAGCGCCAGTTGCATGGCTGACATACCACCCAGACTGCCACCGATAACGGCAGCGAAGTGATCGATACCTAATCGGTCGGCAAATCGTACATAAGTTTCAGCCCAATCGCTCGTCGTCACCAGCGGGAAATCCGGGCCGAAGCGTTTACCGGTTTTATCGTTGATGCTGACCGGTCCGGTGGAACCATGACAACCACCCAGGTTGTTGATACCGATTACGAAGAATTTCCGGGTATCGATGGCTTTGCCCGGCCCGATCATATTGTTCCACCATCCGGTATTTTTAGGATTGTCCGCGTAGACGCCGGCAACGTGATGGCTACCGGACAGCGCATGACAGACCAGCACCGCATTGGATCTGGCTGAATTCAGCTCACCATAGGTTTCGTAAGCAAGTTCGTAACTGTCCAGTACGGCCCCGCTTTTCAGACTGAGCGGTGTATCGAAATGGATGCGCCGTGGTGTGACGATACCGATTGAATCAGAATCATGCATGAATATAACGGTTTGAAGTAATGTAACAAATGATGAACATTAGTACTGGATGATTATTGTATCGCCTCTCGTATGGCTCGGAAGTTCATATTCTTATAATGCAGCCGATGCGCCGGCTATTAGCTGTTGAGCTTTAACAGCAGACTGTGAATTTTTTCCGATTCGTCAGCTTTGAGAATCTTTTGCGTGAAGCGGGAAATATTGGGCAGATGACTGCCAAGAATTTCCCGTTTCACAGTCAGTAGCTGTGCCGGATACATCGAAAATTGCCGTAAACCCATTCCCAGCAGCAAGCGTGTATATTTTGAATCACCGGCCATTTCTCCACAAACAGAAACGGGAACCTTGGCTTTCTCGGCAAGATGGATGATGCGAGCAAGTAACCAGAGTACGGCCGGATGCAATGGATCGAACAGGTGCGCGACAGTTTCATCCACACGGTCGATAGCAAGTGTATACTGAATGAGGTCATTGGTACCAATGGATAAAAAATCCAGTTTGCGCATGAACAATTCGAGACTAAGTGCCGCAGCAGGTATTTCGATCATGCAGCCGACCTGGATATGCTCATCGAAAGATTTTTTTTCATCACGCAGACTTTGTTTGGCAAACTCGATCATCTGCAGGGTCTGGTTGACTTCCCAGCCGCTGGAAAGCATGGGGATCAGAATCCGCACACACCCCAGATTCGAAGCTCGCAGAATAGCGCGCAATTGCATCAGAAACATGTTAGGTTCGGCCAGACTCATGCGGATTGCGCGTAAGCCAAGTGCCGGATTAGCTGCGATACGGTGGGTATTCTTGAGATTTTTGTCCGCACCCAAGTCAAAAGTACGGATAACGACCGGCAGTCCGCGCATCCCCTGTACGACCGTGGAGTAAGCCTCGAACTGTTCTTCTTCACTCGGCAAGTCGTCTCGATTCAGAAATAGAAATTCACTGCGGAACAGGCCAATTCCCATTGCACCGCTTTCCCGGGCTTGCTCGACTTCCTGAGGCAATTCGATATTGGCAAGAAGCTCCACCTGGGTACCATCAAGTGTGGTGGCGGCAAGTGATCGGATACGCCAGAGTTTGCGTTTTTCCAGTTCCAACTGGTTTTGCTTCAGGCGATATTCGGCGAGCACATATTTATCGGGATTGACGATGACGATCCCCTGGTTGCCATCCACAATCAGATTATCGTTTTCGTAAATAAGCTGCTGGGCATGCTGCATCGCAACTATCGATGGGATATTGAGGCTGCGGGCAACGATTGCGGTATGCGAGGTCGGCCCTCCCATGTCCGTGAGAAAGGCAGAGAACTGATGTTGCTTATACTGCATAACATCAGCCGGACTTAGATCGTGCGCGACGAGGATGCTGGAGCCGTCATGCTTTGATGGTGGTGGCGTATACCCTGGATGTCCCAGCAGCACTTTCAGTACCCGTTCAACTACTTGAATGACGTCAGTCTTGCGTTCACGCAGATAAGCATCCTCTATTGCCTCGAATTGTGCGATCAAGGCTTCCATTTGCTGTGTTATTGCCCACTCGGCGTTACATTGCACCTGGGCGATAGTCTCCATGGCTGCCTGGGAGAGAGTCGGATCGTCCAGAATCATCTGATGAAGTTCCAGAAATGCGTTGAACTCGGCGAGTGCCGGCCCTTGTATAGCGGAAGCTTGCAGCGTTGCCAGTTCCAGGCGTACCGTGGTGAATGCATTATTCAGACGCGCCTGTTCCGCATCGATCTGATTCCTGGGCAGTAGATAATGGGGAACATTCAATGTTGCCGATGAGGCGAGATGCGCGTGTCCAATTGCAATACCGTCGGATACACCTACACCATGCAGAATGAAACTCATTCACTTTCCCCGAAGCGGTCGTTAATCAGGGTGCACAATGCATCCATCGCTTGGGCTTCATCAGGACCGGAGGTTTCCAGTTCGACTGTAGTTCCCTGACTGGCGGCAAGTGTCATGACACCCATGATACTTTTGGCGTTGACCTTGCGGCCATCACGCATCAGCCAGACTTCGCTGTTGAAATGTCCTGCCAGTCGCGTAAGTTTAGCTGAAGCACGTGCATGCAGACCCAACTTATTAGGAATAGTAATCGTTTTATGTTGCATGATCAGATTCTGGGAGTATATGAATGATTCCTTCGCGGCCACCGATGGAAACTTTGTTAATCAATACAGATAAAGGCTCATGCCGATACTGGAGCGCACGCAGTAACATGGGAACATTCAATCCCGCCAGGCATTCTATTCTGCTGCTTTGAATCAATCTGCGCGCAATATTGGCAGGTGTGGCACCATAAAGATCGGTCAATATCAGAACTCCGTTACCCTGGTCGAGCTGTTTTAGTATTTCCTGCAATTTGGTGACTTCAATGTCGGGGTCGTCCTGCGGAGCGATAGCGTAATTGACCAGCAGTTGTGGCTTTTCTCCAAGGATATGCGTGATACACTCGAGAAAGTTGGCACCAAGTTGTTCGTGGCTGATGATCAAGATACCGGTTATTTTTTTGTGATTCATTATATCTTCTTGAAAATCAAATCCGGAATTTTATCATCGTGTTTCGCCTGCTGCCGATTCTAAATCCGGGAATACTTTATCGTCTTATGCCGATCTCCGGGAAGTGACTGGGATGGAAATTCAATCCTTGATATGAACCTGGAAACCGCTGCTATGGATAGTGAGCATTTTTTACTGCTCGATAAAAAGAGAAACTTAATATATATGAGTACGGTCAATATTCGATAAGGAGGTTGGGTGCGTGCTTCTGCAAGTGTCGAATTCTGACCAACCAGCAGGAGGGGATGAAGATTTTGATTGACAAATTATTCCTGAATGGGAATTAATAACATAGTAGCCCATCCTTGTTGCAGGAAGAGAGCTGGTGGTATAACTTATTGGAAACATTGCCATAAAACAAATTTCTGTTTTTATGGGGCGCGATTCTTGTTATAATGACAATGAATTGTGAGGTGGGCTGGTTAGCCCATTTTTTATTTGTGGCGAAGCTATGTTGCTATTTGAATTACTCGAACCGACGCTGGCAGGGATGGGCTATGAGCTGATCGAAGTCGAACAGTCTGCACCTGGTAAGCTGTTACGAGTGTTCGTAGATAAGAAGGACAGTCCGATTACATTGGATGACTGCGTGGCCATCAGTAACCACTTGGGACAATTGCTGGCTGTCGAAAATGTTAATTACAGTCGGCTTGAGGTTTCTTCGCCGGGATTGGACAGGCCGCTGAAGAAAAAAGCCGATTTTGTCCGTTATGCGGGAGAGCTGATCCGGATCAGGTTACGTATTGCATGGCAGGGACAAAGAAATTTCGTGGGGACATTGAAAGAAATCAATGATGATGTCCTGACACTGGAAGTGGATGGGAAATTGCTGCAGATCGAATTTGGGAATCTGGAAAAAGCCCGGTTAGTACCGAGATTGTAATTCTGTTAAACGCAAGACTGCGTTGGAGTTAAAAATATGGCTGGAGGAATATGAGCCGCGAGATTTTACTGTTGGTCGATGCTTTGGCGCATGAGAAGAATGTGGGGAAAGCCATCGTTTTTACTGCGCTGGAAATGGCACTGGCTTCTGCTGCCAAAAAGCATTTCCAAGATGATATTGATGTACGTGTCTCGATTGATCGGGATACAGGAAATTTTCGGTGCTTTCGTAGATGGTTGATCGTTGCAGATGATGCAGTAGAGCATTCTGAGCGGCAGATTTCATTGAGTGATGCCTTGCAGCGGAATGAAGAGTCCGAGGTAGGCGGGTATGTCGAGGAACTGATGGAATCGGTTACATTCGACCGGATTGGTGCGCAGGCAGCCAAGCAGGTCATTTTTCAAAAAATACGTGATGCTGAACGTGAACAGAACCTGAATGATTTTCTTGAGCATAAGGAATACCTGGTAACCGGTGTCATCAAACGTATGGATCGTGGTAATGCGATCCTGGAATCTGGAAAAATTGAAGCAGTCTTGCCGCGTGATCAGATGATTCCCCATGAAAATCTGAGATTGGGAGACCGTATTCGTGCTTATCTGCTCAGAGTCGATCGATCAGCCAGAGGGCCGCAATTGGTCCTGTCCCGGACTTCACCAGAGTTTCTGATCAAGCTGTTTGAACTGGAAGTGCCTGAAATAGAGGAAGGAATGCTGGAAATCAAAGCAGCTGCCAGAGATCCGGGTTCCAGAGCAAAAATTGCCGTCAAATCGAATGATGCGCGCATCGATCCGATCGGTACCTGCGTGGGGATGCGTGGTTCGAGAGTGCAGGCTGTCATCAGTGAGCTGGCTGGTGAACGGGTGGATATCATACAGTGGTCGCAAGATCAGGCAACATTCGTGGTGAATGCATTGGCACCGGCAGCAATTAGTAGCATTATGGTGGATGAAGACAAGCATTGCATGGATATCGTGGTGGATGAAGATAATCTTGCTCAGGCCATCGGCCGGGGAGGGCAGAATGTACGGTTAGCTTCAGAGCTGACCGGCTGGCAGCTCAATATCATGACGGTGGAAGAATCCCGGGAAAAAAGTGAGGAGGAAGCTGTTGCAATTTGTCAGCTGTTTATGGAAAAACTGGATGTGGACGAAGAAGTTGGGCGTATTCTGGTAGAAGAAGGATTTTCCACGCTGGAAGAAGTCGCTTACATTCCTCTGGAAGAAATGCTGGAAATTCAGGAATTTGATCGGCAGACGGTCGAAGAACTGCGTAATCGTGCCCGTAATGTCTTGTTGACCGATGCGATTGCCACGGAAGAGAAAATTGAGCATGCATCGGAATCACTGCTGACGTTGGAAGGAATGGACATCGATCTCGTCCGGGAACTGACGGCCAAGGGAATCAATACTCAGGAGGCGCTTGCCGACCTGGCAGCAGACGACCTGGTCGAATTAACAGGTATTGATTTCGAACGCGCAAGCAAGATTATCATCAAAGCGCGCGAACCCTGGTTCATGTAATCAGCTGTCATGTGTATGCAATGAGCTTGTGCGTAAAGTTCCGGGTTTCAAAAGGGTAGGTAAAAATCAATATCTCCTGTATTTTTAAATTTTTATTGAATTTGAGGTAAATTAAAAGGTTGCTGATGACTCAAATGACTGTAGAGCAATTTGCGCACGATCTGGGTATGCTACCGGATTTGTTACTTGAACAGCTTCAGGCTGCGGGAGTCAACAAACGGTCAGCGGCAGACCTGGTAACGGAGCAGGATAAGACGCAACTTCTCGATCATCTTCGTAAAGCACATGGAACCAGTGAATCAAGAGGGAAAATTACCTTGACTCGCAGACAAACGACAGAGATCAGGCAATCCGATGGCGCAGGCAAAGCCAGAACCATTGAAGTCAAAGTTCGGAAAAAGCGGATACTGACCAAACAGGTCGAATCTGATGAAGCCGATAAGGGCAAGAACGGTATGGAAACTGCTCAAGCCAAGGTTGCTGAAACATCTGGTGCTGCGATCGTCAAACCTGTTATTGATGACGAGCAGCGAGCATTGCGTGAAGAAGAAGCCAGGAAACGAGCTGAACTGATTGCGCGTCAGGCGGCTGAATTAAAAGAAAAGCAGGAAAGAAGAAAACAGCAAACTGCTGCCCAAACCAGCGTCAAAAAGGAACAAAAGGAACCCAAACCAGCTGAACAAGAGCCTGTTTCCACGACACCGGTTACTCCTCCAACCCCAGAACCTGTGACAGAAGTTCCACCTAAACAGGCTACTCCTGCTGAACGGATTATTCATAAACCGGTGATTAAGCCTGAAGAAAAAAGTGATAAGAAAAAGAAGCAGGTCAAGCAGCAAGACGTATGGAAAGAAGAATCTGTCAAACGGCGTGAATCGAAGATCCGGGGAGATATATCTGTTGGCCAGGGCTGGCGTATGCGTAAGGATAAATCCGGAAAAAACAAATCGGATGAATCGCAAGCGCAATATGCTTTTTCAGCACCCACCGAACCAGTTGTCCATGAAGTACTGATTCCAGAAACTATTTCAGTCGCGGCATTGGCTCAGAAAATGGCGGTCAAAGCTGCTGAAGTCATCAAGGTACTGATGAAAATGGGTAGTATGGTCACTATCAATCAGATGCTCGATCAGGAAACTGCCATGATCGTAGTCGAAGAAATGGGGCATATTGCTAAAATTGCTGCACCGGATAATCCTGAATCCTTTCTGGAGGAAGTCGCATCCTCTGCTGACGAAGCCAAGATGGAAACGCGCGCACCTGTCGTCACGGTAATGGGCCATGTCGATCATGGTAAAACTTCGCTGCTGGATTATATCCGCAGGACTCGCGTGGCAGGAGGAGAAGCGGGAGGTATTACCCAACATATCGGCGCTTATCATGTTGAAACTTCGCATGGCATGATTACGTTTCTTGATACACCTGGCCATGAGGCATTTACCGCAATGAGGGCGCGTGGTGCCAAAATTACCGATGTGGTGATACTGGTGGTGGCTGCAGATGATGGCGTAATGCCGCAGACAATTGAGGCCATTCATCACGCCAAGGCAGCCAGCATACCAATCGTTGTGGCAGTCAACAAAATGGACAAGCCCGAGGCCAACTTCGAGCGTATCAAGCAGGAGCTCGTCAATCATGGGGTCGTTCCCGAAGATTGGGGAGGTGATGCAATGTTTATCGGCGTTTCAGCCAAAACCGGTCAGGGCATCGATGAACTGCTGGAAGGTGTTTTATTGCAGGCCGAGGTATTGGAGCTCAAGGCTGTGAAGGATGCGCCAGCCAAAGGGATAGTGATCGAATCACGTCTGGATAAAGGACGGGGGCCGGTTGCGACGGTGCTGGTACAATCCGGTACGCTGAGACGCGGAGATGTAGTGCTTGCTGGTGCAGTGTTCGGAAAAATCAGAGCGATGTTGGATGAACGGGGCCGGGCGGTCAATGAAGCGAGCACTTCAATCCCCGTCGAAATTCAGGGCTTGTCGGAAGTTGCTGCTGCAGGGGAAGTATTCATCGCTTTGGAAGATGAACGTAAAGCTCGTGAAATTGCTCTCTTTCGCCAGGGTAAATTCCGTGATGTCAGGCTGGATAAGCTCCAGGTAGCCAAGATGGAGGACGTGTTTGGTCAACGAGAAGATGTCAAGACACTGAATCTGATCATCAAGGCGGATGTACAAGGTTCCTGCGAGGCTTTAGTGTATGCTTTGCAGAAACTTGAGACCGACGAAGTAAAAATCAATATTGTTCACAGCGGAGTGGGAGCGATCATCGAGTCAGATATTAACCTGGCACTTGCTTCCAAAGCCGTGATCATAGGCTTTAACTGCCGTGCTGATTTAGGTGCGCGTAAACTGATTGGTTCAACCGGAGTTGACGTCCGTTATTACAATATCATTTACGAAGCAGTCGACGAAATCAAAAAAGCGCTATCGGGCATGATGATGCCGGAACGTAAAGAAAAAATCCTGGGAATGGTCGATATTCGTGAAATTTACAGAATATCCAAAGTCGGGGTGGTAGCGGGTTGTTATGTCCTTGAAGGAGTAGTCAAACGTGATGCGCTGGTAAGAGTACTGCGTGACGGAGTCGTCATACATACTGGCAGTCTGGATTCCTTGAAACGTTTCAAGGAAGATACCAAAGAAGTGAAAGCTGGCTTCGAATGTGGACTTTCGCTGAAAAATTATAATGATATCCAGCAGGGTGACCAGATCGAAGTATATGAGATTATCGAGACCGCTCGCGTTTTATGATTAAAAGAAGTATCGGGTGGGATCGGTAATTCTCCACCAGACGAAGGAGAGGAATCATGCCTAAAGATTTTTCCCGTGTTCAACGGGTTGCTGATCAGATTCAACGTGAACTGGCTGTATTGATTCAGAATGAAATGATGGACCCGCGAGTGGGTATGATTACTTTGACCGGGGTTGAAGTCACACGTGATTACGCATATGCCAAAATCTTTTATACCATTCTCAATGGAAATGAGAATATTCAGCTTGCTGAAGAAGGTCTGAAGCGTGCAGCTGGATTTTTACGCAGTCAACTGGCCGGAAGAATCAAACTAAGAGTCGTTCCGCAGTTGCAGTTCGTTTACGATGAATCTGTTGAACGGGGGATATATCTTTCCAGACTGATCGACGAAGCTATCGGGAAAACTCAATCCTAGGTCGTGTTAACACTATTTTTGTTAGAATTGGTGGATGAAAATATCCGCATTGCAATTCAAGCTCATTGAAAATCTATTGCCTATACAACGGGGTAACGTCACGCTCTCGAATTTGGAAGTGCTCAACGCGATTCTGTATGTCGCTGAGCACGGCTGTAAGTGGCGTGGCTTGCCTGTGGAATTCGGTAATTGGCACAGCATTTACACGCGCGCCAATCGTTGGGCCAGGAACGGTGTCCTGGATCGGGTTTTCCTCGCACTCCAGCAAA
>JBDIVK010000032.1:0-23188 GCA_039794425.1 Nitrosomonas sp.
GCATGAATTCCTGTCATATCCTCGACCTAAACGCCATCAGAAATTCCTTGCATGAAGTGCAGGCACAATTCGAATCGCTAAACACCCGATTTGATGAACGACGTGATCCTTTGGACGATATAGTTTGCAGTAACATGCTGCAGGGTTATGCACTAATTGACCAACTTGTCGTTGATGGTATCGATTTGTTCGATCTACAGCAGGTCGACTGGATGATTGAGATCAATACAACGGTATTGTGTGGTGTTGATCCTGAACGGCGCAAGGAATTTGCCCGGCACATAGCCATGACCAGTTCACGGTTCTTTGACAACGATGAAGGTGGCGTACGTGACCTTTTAGAGTGGTACAACTTGCACCGCAACGAATCAGCATGGAAACGGGCTGCGGGTATTTTTGTGCGCATTCTCAGCAAGCCTCAGCTGTTTATTGAAGGGAATCACCGTAGCGCCTCGCTCATTGTCAGTTTTCTCTTGATGCGGGAGGGTTTACCACCATTCGTGCTATCGACCGACAATGCAGTCGCTTTCTTCAACCCGGCATCAGTCATTCGACGCGTACCAAAAAACGGATTGTCGGCGCTATTCCGACTGCCGAAAATCAAGAAAAAATACGCTGCCTTCCTCGAAGAACAATCGTCGTCAAAGTTTCTTCTCAGAAAATTGAAGTGTGCTGTCAAAAATGGAGTCCGTTGATTTAACCTAACAGAGAATGGCAGTTGCGCCACCCCCTGATGATAAAAGAGATTTATGGGTGGAAGGTGGCCGCCGGTTAAACGCAATGCTGTTTCCTTCCTTCAGCACCGTTCGTCCCGAGCCTGTCGAAGGGCTCAGCCCGAACGGTATTGGCTTCATCGAACAGTATTGCGGTTAAAGCTCTCTTTCACATTAAAAACCGCAGTTGCCCCCCCGAGTGTGCATCTAGCGCACTGCCTGGCAAAGCGCGACGAGACGGCATGGTTATTCCCTGCAACGAGGAGCAACGCAGCCAGACAGCGTGCCAGGCGTGCAATCGCGTACATAGCGGTCTCACCCATCGGTGTTTCCAGAGGCTGATAAGCGATCAACTGCGGTTTCTGGGTTGAAGTTTTCTGAAGCATAAATTTCATCCCATTTTCATCAGGCCGACATAAACAATCCTCAGTATCCCGACATCGCAGGTCAACTTAAAGTCAGGGAGGTTTACAAATGAAGAAGGATTCGTTGTCATTAAGCAGAATCAGTTCTTTTGGTGTAGCGGCAGCCATCATCGTCTATAGCATGCTGCCTTTCGCTGCAAATGCAGAGCGCGTTTTCAACCGTATCGCGACATTCCCCGTCTATCTCAACACAGATATCAACCTGGAAACTGTCGCTGAAATTATCGATGCCAGTAAAGACGGCAAGACACTGGTTTACACCGATAGCCAGACCGGGAAACTGGGTTTTGTCGATATCAGAAAACCTGATCAACCGAAAGCGCTCGGCGCCATTGATGTCGGTGGTGAGCCGACATCGGTTGCCGTCGCCGGTAAGTTTGCGTTAGTTGCGGTCAATAGCTCACCCAGTTTTGTTGCGCCCAGCGGCCATCTGCATGTAGTCGATATCAAGTCACGGACAATTGTCGCCACGCATACACTGGCCGGGCAACCGGATTCCGTCGCAGTCAGTCCTGACGAACGGTATGTCGCGGTTGTCATTGAAAATGAACGCGATGAAAATTTGGGTAACGGTGAACCACCACAGGCACCATCCGGCTTATTACAGATCATTGATCTGAAGGGTGCACCGACAAACTGGTCAATCCGCGATGTCAGTCTGGATGGAATTGCCGAATTATTTCCCGATGACGCCGAGCCTGAGTATGTGGCAATCAACGAAAACAATATTGCCGTAGTAACCATGCAGGAAAATAATCATCTTGTCCTGGTTGATCTGGCAACAGGTAACATTATCAATCATTTCACCGCAGGTACAGTTGATCTGCATCAGATCGACATCAAGGAAGAAAATCCCGCACTCATCGATTTGACCGGCAGCAAGTTCGATATTCCACGCGAACCGGATGGTGTTGCATGGATTTCCAATGAATTGTTTGCCACGGCGGATGAAGGTGATCTATTTGGTGGCAGCCGTGGCTTTACCGTATTTGATACGCAGGGAAACGTTGTTTTTTCTTCCGGGAACACGTTGGAGCATGAAGTTGTACGTTTAGGCCACTACCCGGATGATCGTTCGGAAAACAAAGGCAACGAGCCTGAGAACGTGGCATTTGCAAAATTCGGTAACGACCGCTTCCTGTTCGTGGCATCCGAGCGTTCGAGTGTTATTTTCGTTTATAAGATCACAGGAAGAAATAACACGCTTAAATTGTTACAAACGTTGCCAGCAGGTATCGGTCCGGAAGGCATCAAAGCGATTCCAAAGAGAAATCTGCTGGTCTCAGCCAGCGAGAATGATTCCCGCGGTGATTTATATCGCAGTGTGATTACCATCTACCAACTGAAAAAAAACAAGGTCGAATATCCGACGATTATCTCTGCTGATCGTCCGGATGGCACACCGATTCCATGGGGTGCCCTGTCAGGTTTTGCAACGGACCCCAAGGACGACAAAACGATATACAGCATTCATGACAGCTTTTATCAGCAAAGCCGTATCTATGTCCTGAACATTCAGAAAAAGCCTGCTGTCATCGTTGATGAAATCGTGCTGAAAGATGGTGGGCAAACCGTCGATCTGGACCCTGAGGGAATTGCTGTAAGCGCAAGCGGCGATGGCAGTTTCTGGATTGCCTCCGAGGGTGCAGGATCTGTGGATGAGCCTGACAGACCGGTTACCAGCCTCAATATACTGGTACATGCAGCATCTGACGGGTCGATCATTGAAACCATCACCCTGCCGGATGAAATTAACGCGAAGCAGCGCCGGTTTGGTTTTGAAGGGGTTGCGTCGGTAATAGAAGATGGTGGCGAAGTCCTGTATGCGGCATTTCAGCGCCCCTGGATTGGCGACCCTGAACCGAATAATCTTGATGATGGTGGCAAAGTCAGGATAGGCCGATATGACCGTACTCTGGGTGAATGGACATTTGCCTATTATCCGCTGGATGTGCGCCAGTCTCCGAATGGTGGCTGGGTAGGCTTGTCAGAAATAACAGCGCTTGGCCAGAGCCGTTTTGCAGTCGTTGAGCGCGATAATCAGGCTAATACCGATGCACGTATTAAACGCGTTTATGCATTCTCAGTTTCAGACACGGCGTTTCGCCCTGAGGGTGAATCTTTCGAGACACTCAGCAAAACACTGATACGCGATTTGGTGCCCGATCTCAAAGCAACAGGCGGCATGGTGCTGGAAAAAATTGAAAGCCTCGCGGTTACCAAAAAAGGAGATCTGATATTTGCCAATGACAATGACGGCGTTGGTGGCTCCAATGGCGAGACCCAGTTGATACGTATCAAAGGTGTCTTTAAACCAGAACATCGGCGCATAGAAAAAATAAAGACTCTTTCTCGTAAAAAATAAAACCTTTCTCTTCTACTTTTAACTAAACGACCACCGGCTAAAGCCGGTGGTCGTTTAGTAGTCATAGAACTATGGTGGCGAATGCAGTCGACTGGAAACACAAAATTATTAATATAAGCACTAGTCTTCAAACTGCTCCATCAAATACTTGGCCAGCGCACCCTGGGCAATGCAGATAAGCTGCTTAAGAACGACAATGTCAGTGTCCACTTCACCCAAAACCTTATCGTGTGGAATGCTCGGCAAAAAATCGTCGATGGCTTCTTGAATCTCAACAGCAAGTCATGCCATGTAGCTCCCCTGGGCTACGTCATTGCTTTACCTCCCACGGGTTAATAACGTTAATGCCTATCGTCTGGAAGGGCGCAACATCTCGCGTGGCGACGGTAAAGCCGCGAGCAGTTGCAATGGCGGCGATATAGCCGTCTGGTGTGGGGAAACCTTTGCCGACAGCTCGGGCTGTAACGGCCAGATCGGCATAATAGCGGGCCGCGTCTGCATCAAACGCAAGAACACGATCCTTAAATAGTTTTAATAGTCCATCCAATATTTGAGCTAAGGCGTTTTTGCGCCGGCCAGCCGGCAGGATACCGATGCCGAACAACAGTTCAGCAATCGTGACGCTGGACAGGTAGAGGGTTTCGGCCACCTGCTTGTCAAGCCACGCTTGCACGACCGGATGCGGCTCTGGCTTCATCGCCTCGGAGACGACGCTGGTATCCAAGACGATCATTCAACCTAGAAACCGCAGTTGGACGCACTCGAGTGTGTGTTTGGCGCACTGCCTGGCAAGGCGCGACGAGGCGGCAGGGTCATTCCCTGCAACGAGGAGCAACGCAGCCAGACAGCGCACCAGGCATGCAATCGGGTGCGTAGCGATCTCCCCTACCGGGTCGGCGTGGACGAAGGCAGCAAGCTCCCTATCCATCGCGGTTTTCAGAGGCTGATAAGCGATCAACTACGGTTTCTAGGTTCAAACTTCACTGGCTCAGCTGGCGTCTTGTCACGCACTTGCTCAAAGACGGCAAAATCCTCATTGGTCAGCCCTGCACGACGGCCCAGTTCGGCTAAGGCCGTTCCCAGACGCAGACGTTCCGGTGGGCGGACGGTCGTTTCGAGGATATCGCGAATTTCCGCCTCTGTGCTACGACCATGCATTGCTGCCCGCACACGAAGCGCACGATGCACCTCGTCGGGTAGGTTTCTAACAGTAACTGTTGCCATTTCATCTTCCTTCATTCTACGCTATCAATGACTGCATTCTATTCCCGATGATAGCATATCGCAATATACGGTCTGAGAATGTTCTTCTTTTATGGATTTCACGATTATGTCTTGCCCAGACCATACAACTTAACCAGAAAAAATGCTCTCCTCCGCCGGGAGGAGAGCTGGATTCATACCGGTTGAAACGGCAGGTCTGCAGCAAAAGGCATGGCAGCGTCTAAATTTAATTCTGCGTGATAGGTTTCAAAATCTTCCTTGGAAACCTTGAATCCCCGCTTTTCAAACATATGAATCATGCGCCGGTTGGTGGCCAGCATGGTTGCATAAATCCTGGCAATACCTTTATCACGTGCTATTTCGAGGATATAGTCGGTCATATTGCTGCCGAGCTCCAGTCCCTGCCATTCATCGGCCACGACGATCGCATATTCGGCGCTTTCTCCCCAGGCATCCGCTATGATACGTACCACACCAATCATCCGTCTGCGGCCATTTTCCTTGACTTCAGCCACGATGGCCATTTCCCGGTCGTAATCGATATGCGTAAACCGGGCGAGAAAATTGTGACTGACGTACGGAACTTGACCGAAAAAACGGAAGGAAAGTGCCTCAGTGGACAGACTCTCGAGCATGCGGGTTTCCATCGGCTCGTCTTCCGGCCGGATCGGGCGCAGAATGACTTCCACTCCATTTTTCAGTCTGATGCGCTTGGTATATTTGCTGGGATAAGGTGAAATCACCAGATGATCATGCGGATGTCCTTTGCGCCGGGGTTGAAAAGGATCCAGGAGCACACGGGCGTCGAGTGCGATACCTGATTCATGATCGGCGGCGTAGGGGTTAATATCGATTTCCCTGATTTCCGGGAAATCAACTAACAAATGTGAAAACTTGGTGAGTGTAAAAGCAAGGTCTTCCAGATTTACCCCCGGCATATTACGATAGCCCTGCAACAGTGGGTAAATCCGGGTACCCTCGATGATGAGACGTGACAAATGCATATTGAGCGGGGGCAGACCAAGCTGGGTATCGCGCAATACTTCGACTGCCACGCCACCGCTGCCGAATGCGATGGCCGGCCCAAAGATGGCATCCTTCTTGGCACCGATAAACAATTCGAAAGGTTTCTTCACCATCGCTTCGATCAATACACCATGCACAACAGCCTCGGGCATGTGGCTGTGTACCGATTCCACGATAGCCTGATAAGCCTCCCTGGCGGCAACACGATCGCTGATATTGAGCTTTACGCCACCGACATCGGTCTTATGCAACACATTGGGAGAAACGATTTTCATCGCCACCGGAAACCCGATCTGCGCGGCAAGCTCGGCGGCCTCTTCTGCAGAAGCAGCCAGTTTGCTGACCCCAACAGGAATGGCATAGCACGAGAGCAGATCCTTCGCCTCCTTCTCTGTCAGGTGTCTGCGTTCTTCCAGCAGAGCCTTGCGGATGATACGCCAGGCGGAATCCTTGCGAGGAGTAAACTGCTGTGGTGTTTCTTCGGGCGTTTCATAAAGTAATTCGAGATTGCGCGAGTATTGCCACATTTTCAGAAACACATCCACCGCACTCTCGGGGTAGCGATAGTTGGGTATTTTGCCGGCTTCCAGCACATCCCGCCCTTCCGCCACATCACTTTCCCCCATCCATACGGCCAGTACCGGCTTATGAAAACCTGATGCAGCTTTTACCACTCCGCAAGCTATTCCGGTGGGATCAGTCACAGCCTGAACAGTCAGAATGCAGAGTACGCCATCCACGTTTTTGTCAGCCAGGCAGGTCTCCAGTGCCTTGCGATAAATATCGGCATTAGCATCACCCAGTACATCCACCGGATTACCGTGACTCCAACTGGCGGGCAGGCACTCATCAAGCTGTCGCATTGTTTTTTCCGACAAATGCGCCAGCTGGCCACCGCGGGTCATGAGATAATCGGTCGCCAGTACCCCGGGACCGCCCGCGTTGGTCACGATCGCAAGACGGTTACCCTGCGGTCGCGGTTGCATGGCCAAAGCCTGTGCACAGTTGAACAGCTGGGCTATGGTCTCGACCCGGATGATCCCGGCACGCTGAAACGCGGCGTCGAATACTGCATCATTACCGGCAATCGAGCCGGTATGCGACAAAGTAGCCTGACTGCCTTCCTGACTCTTGCCTGCTTTGAGAATAATGATCGGCTTGGTGCGGGCAAAGGCACGCGCCGCACTCATGAATTTACGGGCATCTTTGAGCGTCTCCATATAGATCAGAATGGAAGAAGTGACATTATCCGCCCCGAAGTAGTCGATCAATTCCGCAAATCCCACATCCACCATCGAACCGATGGATACAAAGTAACTGAAACCTACATTCTGATCCGACGCCCAGTCGAGAATGGAAGTACACAGAGCACCACTTTGAGAAATAAAGGCAATATTGCCTTTGTCGGCCATTTTAGTGGCAAAACTGGCGTTGATACCCTGAGCAGTGCTGATAAAACCCAGGCAATTAGGACCGACGAGTCGCATGCCATACTGCTGACAGGTAGCCGTAATCTGCTCCAGCATCTGTTGCCCTGCTTCACCTGCTTCTTTGAATCCTGCCGAAATGATCAACAACCCGCCCACGCCGGCTTCCCCGCATTCTTCCACAACCTTGGGCACGGTACTCGCCGGAGTGGCGATCACTGCCAGATCCGCCTTTTTGGGCAATTCTTTAACGCTTTTACAGGCCGTAATCCCCTGAACGGTTTTATGTTTTGGATTGACGGGATAGACCTCACCCTCGAAACCGCTGTTGAGCAGATTATGCAGCAGCGCAAATCCTACCGACCCCTCTTTGCTGGATGCACCGATACAGGCGATTACATTGGGCTTGAAGATACTGTCCAGTTGCCTCTTCATAACTTAATATACCTATGAATTATTTTCAGGGTAACAATGATCCTCGTATAAAAGCATTGCGAACTCTGTCGGGGTAAAGCAATCCAGTACAATACCGGCAGAGTGCACAAAACAACGAAGATGGCTAAGGAAACGATTACGATAATTTCTCCACCTTGCTGCTGATGACTCAATGATGATATTTCATTTCCAATCGGCCAACGATAAGGCTTTTACTCCCACCGGGCAAGGATCTTCGGCAGGTAAGTTTCAGTCTGGTTGCAGCGGGCGCTTTCCGGACGAGAAATGAATAAGCTTTCCCTAATACCGCATGATCTGGTATAAATCTGCTCAATTTACATACACGGAAACCTTTTATGAACACAAGACTTGAAACACCCATTGCAGAATTCACCACCCCCAACCCGGTAACAGCACCCGAGAATTGCTCGATCGAAGAATTGATCGACTTCATGCAACAGTTCGAAGTACGCCATGTTCCCATCGTCACCGAAGGACGTGCAGTAGGTATCGTCAGTGATCGGGATCTGAAAATAGTTTCTGCCCTGAATTTCCGTGAAAAATTTCTGATCAAGGCAGCAGATCTGATGACAACGGAACCGGTGGTTTTTCATCACTCCACTCCGCTTGAGAAAGTGATTCTGGAAATGTCGGAGAAAAAAATCGGCAGCGTGTTAGTCAATGACGATGATGGCAAGCTGTTGGGCATTTTTACGGTAATCGATGCGCTGAATGTCCTGGTTAAAATTCTGCGGGGTAAAAAATGACAAAGGTTCGAGAGCTGATGACCCCCATGCCTAAAACAGTGGGTTTCGATATCTCCATCGACAAAGCACAGACGATCATGAAAGAAAACGCCTGCCGTCATCTTCCCGTGCTCAACGGAGGAAAATTGGTAGGCGTCCTCAGTGACCGAGACCTGCTGATGGCCCGCCATGGCCCGGAAAACATCAGGACAGAACACCTGGTCAAAGATCTTATGAGCGATGAGCCTATCGTGATTGAGCCTTCCGCCGAAATCGGAACAGCCATTCAGGCAATGCTGGACAACAAGATCAACAGCCTCATCGTAAGAGCCGAGGCGGACACACCCTGGGGAATCCTCACTTCGACCGACCTGCTTCGTTATGTCATGGAAAAAGGCTGATAAACCGTATCAAAGCAAGGATATGCCTCTAAACCCGTCTTCAATTTAGCCTGACCGTACAGGTAAATTTGAAATAAAGGCACGCCTCGAATTCTCAACGGCAAGGCGGAAAAATTAGCGCAATCGTCGCCTTTGACTACCTTCGCCCTTGCGAGTCGCATAAGTGACATAGCAAAACGATTCTGGATTGCTTCACCCTTGCAGGGTTCGCAATGACGTACTTTTGTTATCAGCAACGATAGCAGACATGATGTCATCGCGAGGCCCGCAGGGCCGTGGCAATCCAAAGAATCGTAACGGCAAAGGAAAGGTAACTTCACGTACTTGCCGGCATCGTACTGGATTGCTTGATGCCTATGGCATCCACAATGACGGGAATATTGGTAATATCACCGCATGCTGCGCTTCCAGATTACCCTTTCCCGAACAAATTCCTGAGCGCTGCGGATAGGTCAGTAAATTTGAATTCAAAGCCATATTCCTGTACTAACTTTACCGGCAGAATACGATAACTGTTCAGAGCCAGCGCTGCAGCCTCACCCAGCATCAGTTTCAGAATAAAAGCCGGGGTAGGAAAAAACGCCGGCCGGTGCAATGCTTTACCGAGGGCGGTTGCAAATTCGCGATATTGTACCGGGTTGGGCGAAACGGCATTGACCGGGCCATGATAACGGTCATCCAATGCAGCTGTCACGAATACCGATACCAGGTCGTCGATGTGAATCCACGGGAGCCACTGGCGGCCATGACCAACCGGCCCGCCCAGCCCTATTTTGAATACCGGCAAAAGCTTATCCAGCATGCCGCCGTCGCCCAGTACGACGCCGGTACGAATACTGACCCGGCGCACGCCTTTACTTTCGATTTTTGCAGCTTCCCTTTCCCAGTCGTGGCAAACAGTTTGCATGAAACTGATTTGAGCAGGGACGATAAACGACTCGTCATACGTGTCATCTCCCTCACCTGGATAAATACCGATGGCTGATCCACAGACCAGGCATTCCAGACTGTGAGGTACCGCTGCCACTAGCTTTCGCGTGCTGATAATACGAGATGCATAAATTTCATGTTTACGTTTCTCTGTCCAGCGACCATTTCCCAGATTTTCACCCATCAGATGAATGATAATCTGCGTATCTTGTAACGCCTCAGCAGGGACTTCCTCCTTCGCATAATCCCAGTCATAAGCCGGTACTCCCAACTGCCGACTGGCACGTGCACCATTCCGGCTGAGTACTTTGACCGTATGAGAATCCTGTTTCAGGCGTTGTACCAAATGGCGACCGATGAACCCCGTTGCGCCGGTAATGAGTATGTTCATTTCTCAAACCTCCCGGATATTGACCGGCTGGCAGGAATATACGCTTATACCAATTCCAGCTCCTTCACGCGCTCCCATTCCCCTCTTCCCGCCGGATTCGCTCACATATGCAGCAATATTGAACATGTGTCATATTGGATAGTTTAACCCGGATTATTTGATCGGTGCTTCATGACTTTCGGGAAGCCACGTGCCAGCGATATAAACCTGGAAACCACAGATGGACACTATATAAAAAAGCCTGTACAGGATTACTGTACAGGCTTGAAGGGGAACCAACTATGATGCTTGACTGTTAAGGTTTACCAGGAACGATAGGATTTGCGTTGAGAAAGCCCCAGATAAAATCTGTCTGCATGACCGTCATCTTGGGCTGACTGTTGTTATCGTTGTAAAACCAGAAAGGATCGGGAATGCCATGATGACTGCGAGCATAACCAAAATCAGTCAGACTGCGCTCGAATACTGAAAGCGCAAGAAAATTGGCTGAACCGTCACTTTTCAATGCCACACCGGCCCGTGCATGGCAACTGATACAACTGGAACCATCCATGAAACCCGCCTCAGTCACTGAGTTGCCCAGGAATGTCGATTGACCGACCGAATTGACGAATTCCACTTGTGAGCCTTTGAGACGAAAATTACGCCAGGCACTATCCTCGGGATCCGGTTCCACCGGGCTGGTACTGCTGCCGTTACCGATATTCAGTTCAGTAAGCAATTTGTCCCATTCCGGCCGGATCGTTTCCTGCGAATAACCCCTGTCTGGATCAAATACGATGCTGGATGAATTCAGCTGGTCATTGCGCTGGTTTGGTTTGACATAATTATCCGCCGTCTCGGCAGGGCGATTCTTATCGGCACTCACGTACCCGTAAGCGTCATTACAGCCGGTCACATCACAGCGACCGGGCAAACTGATATGTTCGAAAGTCGTCCACACCCAGTTGGGAATATCCTTTGACGAAATATGAAAAGCTACCAGATGATGGATACCATCGAGATTGCAGCTAAGTGGAGATGAGCTGATACCGAGCGCCTGCAGATCGATCTGTGTCTGTAACCACTTGCTGATATAGTGCTTGGGGTCATCCGGCAATCCCAGTGCAACAGCAAGATCGTGGTGCAGCCAGTTACTCTTGATCATGATAGCGTCCGGTGGCAGATCTACAGTGTACAGCGAACCCGGCTCTTTACCCTGTGCAGACCGATTGGCTCGGTGATAGGGTGCTTCGTGTTGCAGGTTTTCCTGATTGGCATTGAATATATTCACTACCCCATTGGCGTTATACAGATTGTTGGTGAACAGATAATCATGGAATACTTGATTACGGATAGTCAGTTCAGCATTAGTCTGACGAATGACACGCCCAATGCTTTCTGCATCTGCCGGGTTGAATTTCCTGATAATTTCCCCCACCAGATTCCGGGTTTTACCTTCAATAGGAACGGCTGAACAGGACGGCATCACTTCATCCATCACATTCACTTTAGTGGATTTCGGTTTAGCCATTCTGCTCAGCGGTGTCAGCGAATCGTGGAATGGCAAACGGGTATCACGCTGTAACACAGGATCACGAGCCAGTGTATGTGCTTCCTCTGCCAGTGCTTCGGTCAGATTCTTCAGTTTAGCGGCATGATGCGTGCCAGGGTAAACCGGGCAATGATCCGGATCATTATTCGTTGCTCTAGGCTGACAACAAGCATTTTTATCGGGTGTCTGGCCGGATTTGCAGAGTGCATAAGGTTGCGCCGGCCAGTTATCGTTCTCATCCGCCCAGTTCGACCAGAATCTATCCCGGATGACATCAGCGAACAATTTCCAGGAAAACATGTCCGGGCAGGTCATGGCGGCGTTACTCAACGGTTTAGCGGTCAGATTATTGACAGCAACAAGTTCATTCTCTTTGACGATCATCGAACAGTATTCACGGTCTTTGATGGCCGCCTGAAAATACAAGGTGGAATCTATATTGGTAGGTTTGTAGGAATCAGCCTGGAGGGACAACGGGCTATTCAAGGCAATACTAATCAGGATACTCAGACATAAATCAGGACGTAACACAGTATTTCCTTTCAATCGAGAGAAGATGGTACGGATACAGCACCAGGCTGATACTACAATGAATACCGTATCGATTATCTTCCCGAAATAACAGGTAAAAACTGATCTATTACTGTCTTATTCATTTACACGATGTGTTAGGCCTGATACGCCTTGTAATGCTCAGCCTCCGGGAATCTGAAGCTGATCGGTTCCTCTGGCCTGCAAGGCATCGATGAACCAGCGTAAAGCTTTACCACGCCTGCCACGCCGCCAGACCATATAAAGCGGCGTATTATTCTCGATACCCTCTACCTGCAACGCAACCAGTTCACCACTGACCAGTTCCTGCTCGATCAGATGTACCGGTAAATAGCCGATACCAAGACCCGCTTTCTGTGCTGCGACCTTATCACGCACCGACGGTACCTTCAACGCTGGTTGGCGACTGAATAGGCGGTAACTAGTAGCCGGGCCGTGACGCGTGCTGTCACGCGCCACGACCGCCCGGTAATCAGCAATTTCCTCAGGCTTCAGGCTGCGACCGATTTTGGCCAGTGGGTGGTGCTGACTTACCGCGAATACCCATGGCAGCACACAGTATTGCCTGCAATGAAAATCCTGATGAACAGCCGGTTTGCCGGGAAGACCGATGGCGAGATCAGCACGATTTTCCTGCAAGGCTTCCCAACCGCCACCCAGTACTTCCTGATACAGATTGATCTCGATATCCGGCTTAGTGGCGAAAAATGTATGCAATAACGAATAGATATGTTCGACGCCAAGCGAGGCATCCAACACAATGGAAAGGGATGACTCCCAGCCACTGTCCACCTGTCGGGCAGTCTCTTCCAACTGCCGCGTTGCATCCAGGATATGCCGGCCTTGTTCCAGCAATACTCTACCCGCTGGTGTCAGGACTGATTTGCGCCCTTCTCGTACAAACAAAGTAACGCCCAGGTCCTGTTCCAGCTTTTGTACGGTATAACTGATAGCCGATGGTACTCGGTATAACATTTCTGCAGCAGCTGCAAAGGAACTATGCCGATCAATCATGTCCAGCACAACCAAAGCATCCACTGTAATGGCCGGTATCTTATTCATATATATGCCTCTAAACTATTTCCAGTTTGGTTTATTTGGCTGCCCATACACTTCTGACTATCTTCGTCTTTGCGAGCCGCGTAAGCGGCGCGGCAATCCAGTACCTGTATCAGCATCGCTCTGAATTGCTTCACCCCTTCTGGGTTCGCAATGACGGAAATTATTGTTACGTCTAAAGCATTACTGAAAATGGTTCATAGGCATATTCATATATTATTTATTCAAATTATTTGAACAAATCTGTCAAATTATTCTGCTTTATTCCATTCTTTAAACCCTTATACTGGTAACAGCATGAAAAAACAATAGGAGGTAACAAAATGAAAACATCAACAATTTTAAATACCCACGCTAAAACCGATCTGGCTATATTGCTGTTACGCATCACGGTAGGTGGAATCTTTATTGCTCACGGCGCTCAAAAGCTTTTCGGCTGGTTTGGCGGTCATGGCCTGGAAGGCACTGGCCAATGGATGGCCTCGATCGGTCTCACACCGGGTTATCTGATGGCGCTGTTGGCAGGTTCCGGTGAATTCTTTGGTGGATTGGCTCTGCTTCTGGGTCTGCTGACCCGCCCGGCAGCACTGGTAACCGCTGTGACCATGCTGGTTGCACTGCTGATCGTACACTGGTCAAATGGCTTTTTTATCAGCAATAATGGTTATGAATATGCCCTGATGCTGATGGCTGCCAGCCTGGTTCTGCTCCTGCATGGCGCAGGCAGATATTCGCTGGACAGCAAACTGATAAATTCATCGAAATAACATCAACGAGGTAGTAAGCACATGGGACGCTTGATCGATGGCCAATGGCACGACCAGTGGTACGTACTCCAGAATGGGGAATTCATACGTGAAGATGCTCAATATCGTCACTGGGTTACCCAGGATGGGCAACCGGGCCCGAGTGGCGAAGGTGGCTTTGCTGCTGAATCGGACCGCTACCATTTGTTTGTATCATTGGCCTGCCCATGGGCGCATCGCACGCTGATCTTCCGCCAACTGAAGGACTTGCAGGCACACATCGGCGTTACCGTCGTTGATCCGAAAATGCTGGAACACGGCTGGGCATTCAGTGAAGTCTCTCAAGACAACCCTTTACCGGATATCCGCTACCTGTATCAGCTCTATACCCGCACCAAACCAGACTACACCGGCCGGGTTACTGTGCCGGTATTGTGGGATAAGCAGCGCAATACCATTGTCAGCAATGAGTCGGCCGATATTATCCGCATGTTCAATAGTGCGTTCGACGCCATTACCGGCAATGACTGTGACTTCTATCCCGAAGCACTACGCGGCGAAATCGATACAATCAATGAGGTGATCTATCATAGTTTCAACAACGGCGTCTACAAAGCAGGCTTTGCCACCACCCAATCAGTCTACGAAAAAGCTTTTGATAACCTATTCATGATGCTGGATGAAGTCGAAAACACCTTGGCAATACGCCGTTTCCTGATAGGCGACCAGTTGACCGAGGCCGACTGGCGGCTGTTCGTCACACTGATCCGCTTCGATGCGGTGTATTACAGTCATTTCAAGACTAATAAGCGACGTATCGAAGACTACCCGCATTTATCCAACTACCTGCGCGAGCTATACCAGCAACCCGGTATCGCCGACACTGTGAATTTTGAGCATATCAAAACTCATTACTACTACAGCCATCCAAACATCAACCCCACTCGCATCATCCCTAAAGGGCCGGATATCGACTATACCCGGCCGCATAATCGAGAGTCAGTCTGTCCTCTCGAGCTGTTTTCAGATTAACAGGAGCAAACGAATTACGATATGTCTTGTTTGGCGACGCTTTTCTCCGCGCCAAGATGAGCCTGATGATATCCCACCACTACTTCGACTTCATTCTTCGATCCCAGAATTACCGGTACACGCTGATGCAGATTTTCCGGCGTGATATCCAGAATACGCTGATAACCGGTTGAAGACATGCCGCCAGCCTGTTCAACGATGAAGCTCATCGGATTAGCTTCGTACATCAGACGCAGTTTACCAGCCTTGCTGGAATCCCTGGTATCACGCGGATACATGAAAATACCGCCACGAGTCAGAATACGGTGCACTTCCGCTACCATCGAAGCGACCCAGCGCATGTTGAAATCACGGCCGCGCGGACCGGTGCTGCCTTCCAGACACTCGGCCACGTAACGCTGTACCGGCGGCTCCCAGAAACGCTGGTTGGAAGCATTGATGGCGAATTCCTTGGTATCGACAGGAATTTTCATATCCGGATGAGTCAGCACAAATTCGCCGATATCGCGATCCAGCGTAAAACCATTGACGCCATGGCCGGTGGTCAGTACCAGCATGGTGGAAGAACCATATAACGCATAACCGGCGCAAACCTGCTTGACGCCGGGTTGCAGAAAATCCTCTTTACCGGCAGCGCGGTTAGGTACTGGAGCACGCAGGATAGAAAAAATGGTACCGACCGAAATGTTGATATCGACGTTGCTGGACCCATCCAGCGGGTCGAACACCATCAGATATTTACCAAGCGGATATTTGGTCGGGATCGGATAGACATCGTCCATCTCCTCCGAAGCCATGCCGGCCAGGTGACCAGCCCACTCATTGTTGCGGATCATGATTTCATTAGTGATCACATCCAGCTTCTTCTGCGTTTCGCCCTGTATGTTCTCGGTATCCAGCGCCCCCATGACACCGATCAACGCACCTTTGTTCACCGCATTGGAAATGGTTTTGATAGCCGTCACGACGTCATTCAGTAATGCGGTGAAATCACCGGTAGCGCCGGCAATGTGACGCTGTTCTTCGATAATGAACTGGGTAAGGGTAGTACCGGTATGCATCAAGCTTCCTCTCGAAAATTGGAAAAAAGCATGAATTATACTAACTTAAGAGACCTGACGAAGGGAAAGCTTGCAGTCAGAAACCGTGTTTTTTCCCAATGAGCCATGACATTGCATATCATAAAAATATATCTCTAAACCATTTTCAGGAACGCTTCAGGCAACCATAATCCCTGTCATAGCAAATCACCAACAGGAACGAAGTATCCAGTGCGATGCTGACAGAGAAGTACAAAGCTAGCATCATATCCGCCATCGTTGCTGATGAATAAAGTGCTCATTGCGAATGCCCCAGGCATGAAGCAATCCACTACGACGATTGCACGAACCACTGGATCGCCACGTCGCGTTGCAACTCGCGATAACGGCAAAAATTCGGGGCATTAAGCTGGCGGGAGTAACAAAGATGGTATCCTACCTGCTGTCGTTGCCGATGACGAGTATGCGTTATTGCGAATGCTACAAGCATGAAGCAATCCAGTGCGGTACCGGCAAGTACGTGAAGTCACCTTTACCGTTACGATTCTCTGGATCGCCACGGCCCTGCGGGCCTCGCGATGACATCATGTCCGCTATCGTTGCTGATAACAAAAGTACGTCATTGCGAACCCTGCAAGGGTGAAGCAATCCAGTGCGGTACCGGCAAGTACGTAAAGTCACCTTTACCGTTACGATTCTTTGGATCGCCCCGGCCCTGCGGGCCTCGCGATGACATCATTTGTGATAATTTTCTGCCTTGCCATGAGGATTCAAGGCCAGGAGACAAAAGCAAAACAATTGCAACAAGATGCTGACCGAACTGAGGATCGGAGGAATTTATATGAAGATACAGCATCCGACATCAAAAGAGGGATGAGCCAATGCAGACAGGAAACCTGTTTATCGATACGATTGCTCCTCTGGAAGGTGAACGCTTCGAAACACTGCTCACCCATAGAAACCTCGTGATCGAACGTATCGTCAGCTCCGCCACTATCACACCGGTAGAATACGTGCAGCCTCAGGATGAATGGGTCGTACTGCTCAGCGGCACAGCCGTGCTCGAAGTAAACGGTAAAAGCGCAACCCTTCACACCGGTGATTACCTGTTTCTGCCCGCCAATACACCCCATACTGTCAAGCAAGTATCTCAGGGTGCTCTCTGGCTGGCGGTTCACTTATATTGAATAACTTGCCAGAGTCACTCTGGAATTTATTGGGATGACAAGGATTGTGGCGATCCCTGTGATCTGTCAACTATTACCTTGCCATCATCCGGGCATAAACAACGCTGGAAATTCTTATACCTAAAATGTTTAGTTTCAGGATAATCAGATAGAGCGTATAGGGAAACTAAACAATTGGAATATTTTCTTCCCGCTGTGGATGTTTATGTTGTGCCAGAAACCAGATAAAGCGATCGATTGACTCTGAATCAGCTTGCCTTGAAACTATCAGACCCGGAATTTCTGTATTGCAATCGATTCCAGCTTTAAAAAGCAGCTCTGTACCGTTACCAACAGCAAAGATCGTTTTAAGATGGCGGAACTGATCACGTATCAATTCAAGTACGAGATCATTTTTAATCAGCACATTTACACTGTCTCCATCCGGGATAGCTACTCCATCAAAAAGAACGCCGGGGCTGTTTTCAAATGATGCATCTGCATCAAGTAAACTACCATCAGCCATTTTATGCTCACCTATGCGAGTACTGATGATCCTGGGAATTGCATGTTCGGCCATCAAGCTTTCTGCCAGATTGTTGACCGTTTCAGGATTTGTACCTGCTTCTATCACTATCGCGATTTTACGTGTTGCAATAGTGCCGTTTCCTGGTCTTGCATAAAGTGATAAAGCGTCGGACCTGGTAATTTCCGGTACAGGAACTTTGTCTGAAGCCAATGGCATCGGATCAGGCAGTGCAATTCCCAGACCTTCTGCCACTGCGCCTGCCAGGTCATCTGAAACATTGCGCAACATGGAAACTGTCCTGGTTCGTATTGCGGAAACAGTCACTTTACTCAACTCAAAACGGAAAGCATTGATAATATGCCTCTTCTCATCTGAATACTGGCTTTCCCAGAAAAGTTTTGCCTGATTGTAATGTTCTGCAAATTTCTCTGATTTGCCTCGCAGTTCATACCCTTCAACTGGCTCAGGAAAAGATATAAAACCAGACTTACCAGCCTGAAACGGGCAGCCTCCACTTAATGAGTTCGGCTCATAAGCGACGCTCCCATGATGAATGGTTTGGCGATGTATTCCATCTCGTTGATTGTTATTAACAGGTACTAACGGAGCATTGATGGGTAATTCATGAAAATTCATTCCACCCAGGCGTAGAATCTGTGTGTCGACATAAGAATGGATACGTCCTGCAAGCAATGGATCATTTGTAAAATCGATTCCCGGTACTACATGTGCGGTACAAAAGGCGACCTGTTCGGTTTCGGCAAAGAAATTATCCGGATTGCGATTCAACACCAGCCTGCCGATGGGTGTAATCGGAACCAGTTCTTCAGGAATAAGCTTGGTAGCGTCCAGCACATCAAAACTAAAACCTTCTGCTTGCTCTTCTGTAAATATCTGAATCCCTAATTCCCATTCCGGATATTGACCTCCTTCAATTGCCTCCCAGAGGTCGCGACGGTGGTAATCAGGATCTGCTCCCGATATTTTTACCGCTTCCTCCCATGTATGGGAGTGAGTACCCAGGATTGGATTCCAGTGAAACTTAACCAGCCTGGATTCACCCCTGGCATTAACAAACCGGAACGTATGCACACCAAAGCCTTGCATCATGCGATAGCTGCGTGGGATTCCCCGATCAGACATTACCCACATCAGCATATGAGTACTCTCCGGCATCAATGATACAAAATCCCAGAAGGTATCATGTGCCGAAGCAGCTTGCGGCATGCCGTGATGTGGCTCGGGCTTAACTGCATGAACCAGATCAGGAAATTTCATTGCATCCTGGATGAAGAATACCGGGATATTATTACCAACCAGATCCCAATTACCTTGCTCAGTGTAGAATTTGATAGCGAACCCTCTTACATCTCTGGCCGTATCTTTTGAACCGCGTTCACCAGCCACAGTTGAAAATCTGACAAAAGTGGGAGTTTTCTTTCCGGATTCGGAAAATAATGCAGCGCAGGTAAGATCAGTTAGCGGCTTATAACATTCAAAAAATCCGTGTGCAGCAGAACCTCGTGCATGGACCACTCTCTCCGGAATTCTTTCGTGGTCAAAATGAGTAAGTTTCTCACGCAGGATGAAATCTTTAAGTAATGCTGGTCCACGAATCCCCGCTTTCAGGCTGTTTTGATTATCTGATACCGGGACACCCTGGTTGGTTGTCATCGATTGCCCGGCTCCATCTACTCTGAACCCTTCCAGCTTACCATCCGGCCGGCTGACTCCTGCTTTCGCAGGCAAACCATTTTTATTGTTTACATTGCTTTCTGACAAAGTACTGTATCCAACAGTGGGGTCTTCCAGATCATGATGCGATCCTTCATGAGCTTCACCAGGTTTGTGGTCATATTCATGAAACTTGTCAGCATTGTGAGTAAACTTCTGGACGGTTTCACCTTTAGCTCTGGCCTGAATATGTGCGGGTAATTTGCTGTTCTTATCAGGTGGTGTAGCTGGACCGCTATCAGTGTTGAAATAGGCTGAGTCTATTGCACTTTGTTTTTTTCCTTTATTACTTGCATCAGTATTATTCATTATGATTACTCCTGCTTTTAAAGGTTAATAACAAAAGGTTATATACCTACTTCTTAGCTGAGCCGGATGATGTGCCATTCGTGCTGGGTTCTTCCTTCTTTTTATTTTTGATAGATTTTTTTGGTTCAGGCGCTTTGTGATCTTCTTTGAAATGCGTCACTTCATCTGCCAGTTCCTTTCCATCAATTTCCGACTTGGCAATCTTCGGAAGTATCATCTTTTCCTCTTCTTTTACATGGTGTTCAACATATTCACCTAACACAATAACCTTTGCATCATAATGACTGTCATCGGGACTCATGGACTGAAGCTGGGAGATGAGCTCTTTCATGCTTGCGTGTTCTACATCAGCCTCATCCATTAAAATCTGATCTTCAATCACACCACGTGTTACAGGATAAACAATTGATTCCTCCACCAATGCGTGCAGTGTTAATTCTTCACATATTTCTTTAACAATTTTTTCTTTTTTACTTTTGCTGTTCCCTTTCTCAATTAAGTTTTTGAATTCATCAAATAAACCTTTAACTTTCTTATGATCAGCCTCAAGAAGTTTAACGATATCGCCCGTTGCTGTTTTAGCAGTACTTGCTCTATGCTGGGTCATGACTTCTCTCCTAATAGTTGATTTAGCGATAAAACAATATGCCTCTAAACTATTTTCAGTTTGGTTTATTTGGACCCATACACTTCTGGCTACCTTCGTCTTTGCGAGCCGCGTAAGCGGCGCGGCAATCCAGTACCTGTACCAACATCGCTCTGGATTGCTTCGCCTTTGCAGGCTCGCAATGACGGAAATTATTGTTACGTCTGAAGCATTACTGAAAATGGTTCATAGGTATATAAAACAATCGTCTACCAGAAATAAGCGACTGTCTGTTCGGTTCCTAACGTACCCAACTTAGCCACCTGAGAATTAGGAGACCCTATAACATTGGCTTTAAAGAAAAATAAATATTCCTTTTATCCAACTAAGTTTTGATGCAGTTTGCTGTATGGATCCAGTTCGGCGTCGTAGACACGAAGGTGGCGCCACATTCCCCAGGTTGATATGCCACCGCTATCAATGAAAGAGGTAACACCAGAACAAGCATTGTTCTTCCGGGACCAAGGCTATCTATTGCTACGATGCGCCCTGAAAAAACAGATTGTTCAACCCGTGAAAACTCATGTGTTAAACGAATTGAAAAGACTGAAGATCTGGTCGGGTGACAGAACCCTGTCTGACCGCATTAAGGGTGTACCACCTTTCAAGCAAGTTACAACGCTGGGACAATTGATAAACTATCCGGGGCTGAAATACAGGCTCATGTCTCAGTCTCTGGTTTCGGCGATGCACAGATTGGCTGGTGTAAGCTTAGTACCTGAACAGGAAGCCCAATTGTTACTATCGTTACCGAATCAAGGCGATTGGACACTTGAGGGATTGAGTTGGCACCGTGATATATCACAGTCCAGACTGGGGCAGTTCCCAGGCATTCAAGCCTTTATTCTTATTGATGATGTATTACCCCATGGAGGAGCAACACTGGCATTGGCTGCATCGCATCGGATAACGGGGAAATCGCAAGACAAGCAGAATGATGATATTGCTCGCGAAATGAAAGTGGGTGACATAGACTTGTCAATTCTGGAAATGGCGGGCAAGGCAGGTGACGTATACCTGATGGATATGCGCGTAATTCATACGCCATCCATTAATTCAACACAGCATGTGCGCATGATGGCAACGATTCGCTATTTTGCAATGTAAGCAGACAGCACATCAGTTGCAGAAGAGCCGAACATTTCAACACACCGCTAAACCAAGTATTTAAGTGTCAACAATATTGTCGAAATCAGGTCTGCCCGTTCGACTATAGAGACACCCCCTAATATCAGCCTATCGAGAGGAGAACCAACTATGCCTGGCACAATCCGCCTTCACCGCGTTTTTCGAGCTCCGCCTGAACGGGTCTACCGAGCGTTCCTTGATCCGGATGCAATGGTTAAATGGTATCCCCCAAACGGATTTACTGGCAAGATTCATCATATGGACGCTCGCGTTGGTGGTTCGTATAGAATGTCGTTCACAAACTTCACTACGGGCAAGAGCCATTCCTTCAGTGTAGAGTTTATCGAATTGATTCCGCATGAACGAATTCGCTGCATTGACAAATTCGACGATCCAAATTTATCTGGTGAAATGCAGGTGACCATCACCTTTGAGCAGGTATCTTGTGGCACTGAGGTAAATATCACCCAGGAAGGAGTGCCTGATCTTATTCCACCAGAAGGTTGCTACCTTGGCTGGCAAGAATCTCTTACCCTTCTGGCAAAACTAGTCGAGGCCGAGATCCCGGATGAGTTATAAAACCAATTGCAATTGGCCACCTGAAAATGGATACACCGGAGCACTCGAAGTAAGTGGTATAAGCGTAACCCCCCACACCGGTGATTACTTGTATTTGCCCCAATCAGAATGGTGCAAGAGACAGTCCAATAGATCATCCCGGGTCAGGCGAGCCACATCCAAACTTGACAACTTGTACCATGTTAGCGTTAGTGGCAGATCATAATTATTCACATGATACTTATATTGCTGGAGTTGCTGCTGGTCGTCAGACTTCTCTGATAGCCCCTTCAAATTTGCAAAGGGTTGGGCCGGATGCCCCAGAAGCTGGGCGTTTAATACAGATATTATTGCGGCGCTCGAAATACTTGATGATAGTATAACGCCAGGCACCACCGGTAATCCCTTCGTTGCTAATTTGAGTATAGGTACGAATCCCCACAGCTCAGGAACTTGTCCCACGACTATTAACACTATAGCTGGTAACCTGATTTCCAAAGGAGTACCGGTTGTTGCTGCTACAGGAACCACAGTAATAAAGAACAAATTAGTTGACCTGCTTGTACTCCAAATGTAATAAAAGTCAGTTCGGTTCTGAATGATTCGGACAGGAACAACTTTATCCAGCACCGCTAATATTGCAACTCAAGCTAATTTTACTGGACCAATCCTGCTCGCGCCGGGTGGTGGCGATAGTACATACGTTCACTCATCAACTCGTACTTCTACAACCTCTACTGCGTCATGGGCTGGTACATCCATGGCAGCACCTCACGTAGCGGGTGTCTATGCCGGGATCAAGGCGGCTAATCCCAGTGGTATTTCTGTAGCGGATGTAACCGCCTGGATTGTTGGCACAGGCAGTATTCCAGTAACAGTTAATTTACCTGGTGGTAACGAAACCTTCCGTCGTGTACGTATACCGTAAACTTTGCTTAGGGTTTGACCTATTCCCCTTGGTATGCCGGAAGGCTGCCAAGGTTGACGCCCTTCAGGGATCAGACTCCTCACACGTGCCGCGTTGGTTTGCCTGATAAAATATCCTGTTGAATATTAAAGGCTGTCGTGAGAA
>JBDIVK010000033.1:0-21403 GCA_039794425.1 Nitrosomonas sp.
GTTGGCAATCAGATAGTGGCCATCATGCTGAACGATAACGAGATCGCCCCCATAGGTTCTGGTCAATATTTCTTCGGTAAAGATATCGCACGGCCTCCCCTGGGCCACGATACCGTTATTGAAGCAGATCACCCAGGGAAGATGTGAAGCAACGGCATTCAGGTCATGAGTAGTCAGTAAAATAGTAATGCCGTTGTTATTGATGTCGCCCAGTAAGTGTAGTACTTCATGCTGGGTTCTGATATCGACGCCAGACGTTGGCTCATCCAGCACCAGCAGTTTTGGATTGTTTATCAACGCACGTGCCAGGAATGCCCGCTGACGCTGACCACCTGAAGTATGCACGATATGGTGATCCAGGCAATCATAAATACCGAGCCGATCAGCCAGATCGTGCACACGTTCTCGCTCTGCCTTACTGGGCCACGGCCAGATTCGCCGGTTGGTATAGAGACCCATTATGATGACTTCTTCCACTGTCACCGGAAAACTCCAATCCACACTTCCCAGCTGCGGCACATAACCGATCGCCCCTGGCGGCATACGGTCCACGGGTACACCGTTCAGAGAGATGCTGCCCGAAAAAACGGGATGTGTCCCCAAGATGGTTTTAAGCAGCGTAGTTTTGCCACATCCGGTCGGACCGACGATGCCTGCGAACCGACCAGTGGCAATTTCCAACGACAAATGTGCAAACACCACATTATGCGCATAACCGGCAGTGACATTGGTCAGACAAACCGCGGCATTCATGGACGTATCACGGTGTGATATCACGTGTATCGATATCGGTCACACAGCCGGGATTGCCACCCAATGCCTCAGTCATGATCGCCATATTATTGACCATCATGCCGATGAAAGAATGATGGGGCGGTGCCGGCAATTCATCGTCTGAAAGCTGATCAATAAACCGGGCACCGGTTTCACGGGCAATCTGTTCCCCGGCCTTGCTTGGAAAAACTTCGGACCCGAAAACAGCGGGCACTTTTTCTGCTTCGATCTGCTTGATGATACGAATCACATCCTGTGGCCCGGGTTCGGAAAAACTCGCCGGCTGGATAGCAGCAATGACCTTCATCCCGTAGCGTGGTGCAAAATAGGCGAAGGAATCGTGGTAAGTCACCAGTTTGCGATTCTTTTCAGGAATACTTTTCACGCAGTCAAAGATGGCATCATCCAATTTCTGCAACTTGGCCAGATAAGCGGTCGTATTGGCAATATAGCCCTCCTTATTCCGCGCGTCGAGTGCAATCAGGCTATCACGGATAATTTCGGCATAGCGCATCGCCAGTGCGATATTGGGCCACAAGTGGGGATTCGGGTGGCCACGCTCACGGGGAAAGCTGAAATCGTACCGCCAGTCCTCCTCTCGCAACGTACGGTTCCCGAGTTGTATCACCGGCGTTTCCGCCTTTTTAACCTTTTCCGCCAGCTTGACCGTAGGAAGTTCTAGACCGAGACCATTGACAATAATGATATCCGCTTCCGCCAGTATTCTTACATCGGACGGGACCGGCTCGAAGGTATGTGAATCCGTTCCATCCGGCACAATTCCCGTTACATCGATATACTTTGCGCCGACGTTGCGGACAATATTGGTAATGGGAGCAACAGTGGTGACAACGTTGAGTCTTTTGACTTCCGTAGCATGAGCCGAACTACAAATAACTACGAATGGCAAAGAATATAAAAATAAATTCAGCAGCCGAACTGGTTTTCTTCTCATCACGACCCTCTCTCACATTGTAAGAACATTATGGAATTGTTCATACATTACAATAATCAGCTATACAAGTCTCGCTTCCGCGATCTTCAGCACAGCAATATGAATCATTGGCAGCTCCGCAGAGCTATATGAAAATATGCCTCTAAACTATTTTCAGTTGGTTTATTCAGCTGCCCATATAAGGAGATTTGAGATGAAATACCACGCGTCAAATCATCCACGGCAAGGTAAAAAAATTATCGCACATCGCCCTTGACTGCCTTCGTCGTTGCGAGCCGCGTAAGCGGCGCGGCAATCCAGTAACTATGTCAACATCGCTCTGGATTGCTTCGCCTTTACAGGCTCGCAATGACGGAAATTATGGTTACGTCTGAAGCACTACTGAAAATGGTTCATAGACATATAAAAAATAAAAAGCAACCCAGCCGGTTCAATTTCTTACCCTATCCATGATGGCCTATGCTAAGCTGACCTATACAGCAATGACATAACGATAACGCCGTATTGGCGGATTCAGCCAATGATTGTTTCTCTTCGATCAATAATATGGAACGTTTTACTATCTCGCTGGATAACCAGCTTTCTAAGCAATTCGACGACCTGATGCGTATACGCGGCTATACCAATCGTTCCGAAGCGATACGTGACCTGATACGTGAGAAGCTGGAAACCGAACGCCTGAAGGAAGAGAACGATGGATACTGTATCGCCACACTCAGTTATATCTATGACCATCATGCAAGCGATCTGGCCAGCCGCATCACAGCCGCGCAGCATGATCACCACGACCTGACACTCTCCAGTATGCATGTACATATGGATCATGATAACTGCCTTGAAGTCGTCATTCTGCGCGGTACGACTCAACGTGTAAAAAGCTTCGCTGATTTCGTCATTGCCACGCGCGGAATACGGCATGGCAAGCTACACATGGTTCCGGTAGAAATTACTCAAACACAGCACTCTCCTGCCTCCACACCACATACTCACAGCAATCCCCTCACCTGATCGATATATGCCTCAAGAATAATATTCAAGCGAGGTATCACATCCATTGACTCTCACCCCGCTATGCGTGCGGGTTATCTGACCAGTATCTCGATTTTCCTGCTGCAAACAGGAAGGTCCACATCGTCAACACAAACGGGAAAGTAAGTGTCGGCAACCCTACGGGGGCCAGGAAATTGGCCAGCGCGGCCTGATAGATCACAGTCAGAAAACCTGCCAGAATGGCCAACGCTGCACTCTTACCATCAGGTTTAAGAAAAACCCAACCTACTGCCATCATTGTCAATACCGGGTTGAATGAATACAACCCCATCTCGATCATGCCCAGACTGGCTCCCAGTAAAATTGGGAAAGCAACACCGATAATCGTCCCCATCAGTGCCATCAGGGCACCGCGTAAAGATGTGATGGCAATCCCCACAAGAAACATGATGCCGACAATAACGCTATCCGCAAACATCACTTCAGCCACCCCTTTGGAAAGCGCAGTAGGCCACATGGTTATCGGGAGCATTGCAACATCTGTTACTGCAGACGGTATGCCAGGCGGAGGCAGGACAAATCCCCTTGATAGTTTGTCGAACGCATATACCGCCACGATAAATATCCAGGAAGTCAGTACAAACGGTGAAGTGGATGCAGGAATTTTGTAAGGGCCCAGAATTTTCATCAAAGCGGCCAGTATGATGCTCGATAACATCGCAGCCAGCACGACATATGCCCACAACTGGGGAGAATTCTCCAGGAACAGAAACAGGCAGGGACCGACCAATGTACCATTAAACCCATACAACCCTGCATCGATATCCTCCTTGGGAAAACCAAGGAGATAGGCCGTTAGCGTACTGCTTATCACACCAACAGTTGCTGCTGCGCCTGCGGTTACCCCACCAACGTAAAGCGCCGACAGGAAAATAAGCCCGGTTACCGCATTACAACAGAAAAATACCTGACCGACCCCTCTCAGGATCACACGTAAAGGGTTAGGAATGACCTTATCTATCGAGAATGACCATTTCATTATTGATTCTCCAGAATTTATAAAAGAGCTCCCTAGGCTTGCGTACGGCTGCGGGATTGCTGCGCTTTCACTTCATCCAGCAACCCTTGTTTAACGATGAAATCAATGACCTGATCCACACCTTCACCCGTATGCAGATTGGTCAAGACAAACGGACGCTCACCGCGCATTCTCTTTGCATCACGCTTCATCACTTCCAGATTTGCTCCCACATAGGGTGCGAGATCGATCTTGTTGATTACCAGCAGCGCGGAACGTGTGATACCGGGGCCGCCCTTGCGCGGTATTTTCTCGCCGGCAGCCACATCGATCACATAAATAGTCAAATCGGAAAGCTCAGGACTGAAAGTCGATGCAAGATTGTCACCACCGGATTCAATCAGGATGAGATCGAGATCAGGAAAATCTGCAGTCATACGTGCAATGGCTTCCAGATTGATTGATGCATCTTCTCTGATGGCCGTATGCGGACAGCCACCGGTTTCCACCCCCATCAGGCGCTCCGCAGGCAATGCATCTGCACGCAGCAAAATCTCCATATCCTCCTTGGTATAGATATCATTGGTAATGACAGCCATTTCATAGTGATCACGCATCCTTTTACTTAACGCTTCACATAAAGCCGTTTTCCCTGAGCCAACCGGCCCACCTATGCCGACACGTAATGGATTCGATGTATTTGTCATTTTTCACTTCCGGAAAATATATATTTTCGATAAAACAGATCAGGATCGATAGATACGGCTGTACTGCACTTCATGCTGCATGGACAGGAGAGATAATCCAGGCGCCCAGTTGGATAATTCATCGTCTTCGAGAGCTTGGGCATGCTGAGCAACCGCTTCAATCACAGGATGCAATGAAAGCAGCAGGCGCTGGCCGGAAACCTGTCCAAGCGGAACGGATTTCACGCAAACCAGCACCTGATTTTCAACCATTGAAAACAGCAGGCCGAGTAATGCAGCTTCATGCGGCACTCCCAACATTTTTACAGCATAGGCAAACGCTGTCGGCAACGGGATTTCAGAGCAACCGGTCATCAGCCTGCGCAACGGTGAATCGTCTGTTGCTTCCAGTTCTGCGACCAGCTTACTCAGCGAATGTCCCATTTGAATAGTTTCCGCACGAAACTCAGCCGTATCCCGGGCAGCGATGAAACACTCCGTCCAATAAATTACCGCTGCTGTATCCTGCGATGTAAAGGCTTTGAGCAACCGCCAGAAAACGGGTGCTTCAAAATCTCCGACCACCTGCAATGCATTGATGATCCAGGATCGGGCCGTGTTCTCATCTTTGACCATACCTGCTTCGATAGCTGTTTCCAGCCCTTGTGAGTACGTATATGCGCCAATCGGCAGCGATGGACTGGCCAATTGCAATAAACGTAATAGAGAAGCTGTCTGCATCGTGGTCATGTGATGAGATTCCTTTATCATTTATCCGATGGACGATGAATTTTCTGATGCACCGGAATCGGAGCCAATGGGCCACGCCCGTGAAAGTGGCCATGGCCATCATGATGGTGATGGTGGCCGCCTTTGCTATAAGCACCCGCCTCCGGCTCGAATGGTGCGTTTTCTTCCACCACCGTGGCACCCAGTCCTTCCAGCATTTCCTTCAATACACTATCCTGGCAGATACGCAGAAAATCCGCGCCCACCTGTGTCTGTGTATGTCGATTACCTAAATGAAACGCACAGCGCAATAAATCATGCGGAGTACTGCAGGTAATCCGGTAAGTGGGCTCATGTGCCGCCACTATCTGTACCACCCGGCCATCATCACTCATCAGCAGGTCGTTATGACGCAATACCGTACCGCGCTCGGTGAAAATGGCGACCTCCTCCCCTGATGCCAACTCAGTACGCAGGCGACTATTTTCACGTAATTCGTAGGGCAGAACGAGTTGCACAAATATCGACGCTGCATGGGCTACTTTTTTATTTAAGGTAAGCATCACGGCTTAAAATAAAAAATACCGCTGTGCCATTGGCAATACACGCTCTGCCTCACATGTCAGCAGCTGCCCATCCGCCCGTACCTCATACGTTTCAGGATCGACCTCCATTTTCGGAGTAGCATCGTTATGGATCATGTCGCGTTTGCGCAGATTACGGGTGTTCTTCACCGCGATCAGGGATTTGTCCAGTTGCAAACTGTCTACCAGCCCCTCATCGAGTGCTACCTGTGAAGTGAAAGTGAAACAAGAGGTTTTGATACCTCCGCCATATCCACCGAACATATAACGGTAATGCACCGGCTGTGGTGTCGGGATTGAAGCGTTAGGATCACCCATCAGGGCTGCCGATATCATGCCGCCTTTCAGGATCATGGATGGTTTGACGCCGAAGAAAGCCGGGCGCCACAAGACAAGATCGGCATACTTACCGACTTCTACCGAGCCAATGGCATGTGAAACCCCATGTGTAATGGCAGGATTGATGGTGTACTTCGCAACATAACGCTTGACCCGGAAATTATCATTTCTGGCGCTGTCTTCCTGTAATGCACCACGCTGTACTTTCATCTTATGTGCGGTCTGCCAGGTACGTATGACGACCTCGCCGATACGACCCATTGCCTGCGAATCCGATGACATCATCGAAATGGCCCCCATATCATGCAGAATATCTTCTGCCGCAATGGTCTCTTTCCGGATACGTGATTCTGCAAATGCGAGGTCTTCAGCAATATTGGCATGCAGGTGATGGCATACCATCAACATATCGAGATGCTCGTCCAGGGTGTTGACGGTATAAGGCCGGGTTGGATTGGTAGAGGATGGCAGAACGTTTTCCAGCCCGACGACTGCGATGATATCCGGTGCGTGACCACCACCGGCACCTTCAGTGTGGAAAGTATGGATGGTACGATCTTTGAAAGCGGCGATAGTATTTTCCAGATAACCGCCTTCGTTGATGGTATCGGTATGAATAGCGACCTGGATATCATATTTATCCGCGACATTCAGACAGCTGTCTATCGCTGCGTAAGTAGTACCCCAGTCTTCATGCAGCTTGAGGCCACAGGCACCGGCCCGGATTTGCTCCTCATTAGGGATCGGCAGGCTGACATTACCCTTACCGAAGAAACCGGTATTCATGATCATGCCATCCGATGCTCTCAGCATGGAACGGATATGCCAGGGACCCGGTGTACAGGTAGTCGCTGCCGTACCTACTGCTGGTCCGGTGCCACCACCCAGCATCGTAGTGATGCCGTTCATCATTGCGTCTTCGGCCTGCTGCGGACAGATGAAATGGATATGACTATCGATGCCACCGGCAGTAACGATCATATTCTCACCCGCTATGATTTCCGTCGCTGCACCGATCGCCATGGTGACGCCCGGCTGAATATCCGGATTACCGGCTTTACCGATTGCCGCAATCTTACCGTCCTTCAAACCGATATCGGCTTTTACGATCCCCCAATAGTCGATAATTACCGCATTGGTGATTACCGTATCCATTACCTCCGCATGGTTGCGCTGTGATTGACCCATCCCATCGCGAATCACCTTACCACCACCAAATTTCACTTCTTCACCATAAGTGGTGAAGTCTTTCTCGATTTCAATGAACAGTTCTGTATCTGCCAAGCGAACGCGGTCACCCGTCGTGGGGCCCATCATTTCGGCATATACATCCCGGGAAATTTTAAAAGTCATTTTTCTGCTCCTCTGCAGGCTATTAGTAGTAGGCTGTTATCTCAGCTTACCCATCACTTTCTGATTAAACCCGTACACGATACGGTCCCCGGCGAATTCCACCAGTTCAACGGTTCGCTCCTGGCCCGGCTCAAAACGCACTGCCGTACCCGCCATGATGTTCAGACGCATACCGTAAGCTTCCTCCCGGTCGAATTGCATCGCGGAATTCACTTCATAAAAATGAAAATGGGAACCGATCTGTATCGGCCGGTCACCTCCATTGGCAACCTTGATCGTCTTGGTTTTTCTACCGACGTTCAGTTCAATATCACCGGGCTGTACTAATACCTCACCCGGAATCAATGGCGATCTCGTCATCGTAACCTCCTGATCTTAAGGAATAGGGTTATGGACCGTCACCAGCTTGGTGCCGTCCGGAAATGTCGCTTCGATCTGGATGTCGGGAATCATCTCGGGTACTCCCTCCATCACGTCGTCACGGGTGAGTATTTTTCTGCCCTCCTCCATGAGGTGCGCCACTGTATGGCCATCCCGTGCACTTTCCAGCATGGCACAGGTAATTAACGCTACCGCCTCCGGATAGTTGAGCTTCAGTCCGCGCTGCTTGCGCCGTTCCGCCAGCAGACCTGCAGTAAAAATATGCAGCTTGTCTTTTTCTCTCGGTGTAAGATCCATACCTCCTCCTCAGTAAAATGAATTGCTTAATGCTAATTGCTTAATACCTTCAGGCAAAATCCAAAATTTGCCCCTTTTCCCAAAATATGCCCCTCACAAGGAGACATTTATGTATATGCCTCTAAACTATTTTCAGTTTGGTTTGGCTGCCTATACACTTCTGGCTACCTTCGTCTTTGCGAGCCGCGTAAGCGGCGCGGCAATCCAGTACCTGTACCAACATCGCTCTGGATTGCTTCGCCTTTGCAGGCTCGCAATGACGGAAATTATTGTTACGTCTGAGCATTACTGAAAATGGTTCATAGGCATTTTTATGTATTCCACATCCTGGGTATCATTGCTGGGCGGCCAAGCATGACTGGACGCAGTACCCCCCAGCTAGCCAACATAACCCGCCGGGCCACTTCACTCGAATTCCCCAGATAGCGCACGACTATCACTGATTTCAGTTGTGAAACACCGAAATGACCTGCACCATTCGCACTGATGCTCGCTTCCTCACGTACACTATCCAGCACCTTGGCAGGTATCACTTTCCCTACTGCGATCAAGGTGGCGCAGACAGTATTACCGGCGAGCACCAATGGACTTGCCATTGCAGCACTCCCGCCTAATATGTGGAGTTGCTCGAACCACACCAGCCTGCCAGCCTGCCGGATACCAACGCGCTGGGTGATCCGTCCCTTTGTAAAAGATTCGCCGAAAGCAGTCCGACCAAAACATAAAATTTCACAACCGATATAGCTCGCTTCCTGTGCCAACGAAACCTGATGGTCGAGCGTTACATCGACATCGTCGAAAAAAATGGTTTCCTGTGGCACCCACTCCAGCATCCCACCAGCGCCTACTTCGAGCTTTATCTGCTGGCGTGAAACATGGCCGTTTGCCCTATACCATTTGGCTGCACCCGGGGTAGTGATTTGCGCATTTGCTGACGTATCGACCTTGACGGCGATCTCCAGCTCGTCCCCCCCCACCACTCCACCTGGCGGATGCACAACTACCACCTGACAAACTTCATTCCCTTCCGGATAAAGTGGTTTCTGTACGATTAATGGACCGTAGTGACTACGATCTACCAACCGGGTAGCGATATCATCTTTTGCAAATCTGAGCGATAGCCGTGCCTGCGGGGTATTGGGTGCCCCCGGCACCGGACTCAATGAATGCTGTGTGTGCACGGAACAAAGATGACGTACTGAAGCGTTGGAATCTCGTCTGGTGACTGGATCATCTGTGTGAGTAGTCGGATACATTTCCTATTCACCACTTATTAGTTTCGCTGGAAAATACCTCAGAGGCTGTGCCCCATCCCGTCCCTTCATTTTGCCCTTCACTTTCTCTCTACCGAGCCCACACCGCAAACAGTCAATTGTCATACGAATCATCTCCAGTCTGTTGATTACATCTGTATTTGAAATGACAATTTGAAAACATCCACCGACGGACCCGTTACTCCTGGTGCATAGTTCAGGCCTTTGGTAAACAGGTCACCATGCTGGTAATACGCTGAAATACGTGCGTTGTAGCCATCGATGATGTAATTCACCCCGGCCTCGATCTCATCTCGGTTGCTGCTATGATTAGGCTGGACACTGGTAAACCTCCCATAAGGCTGAAATTTCCCGATACCAATTTTGGCCGGCACCAGATAAAGCCCGGTCACCGTCCACGATTGTCCATCGAACATGCAGAAACAATCCGGATCGGAAAACGCCAGAGGAGAATAATCGGCATAGAATCGTTTATATTCACCATTGAGGGTGAATACGCCCAGATTCCTGGGCAGAACTTTTTCAAACAGAACATCGCCAACCAGACCGAGAAAATCACCACGATGCGTGAATGATCCCGCCCCGTTTTTCTGATACGACGCGCCCACTGCAAGCGCCAGAATATCTCCCGCTTCACCAAAATAACCACTACTGGTGTAATAGCCTGGATTTTTCTCCGGATTCAGAAAGTTGTAGGTAAGGCGTCCGGCCCACAGTGCGTTCTTTCCCTGGTTGGGCCCACTGTTGGAAGAAGACCGCAGCCCCCGGTACACGCCTACCGCGTAACCCAGTGTCCCTTTGATGAAACCTGGTTCGACACTCCCCCAGAAGGTACCCCCGTCATCACGACCATAACGGCCAGCTCCTCCTTTGCCGAATTTGGTACTGAAGTCCGATGAGAAAAATGGCGTTTTAAAGGCATCGTGGGTTGCCTGGAAAAAAGGACCGCTTAATTCACCCCGTTCCGTAGGAACCAGCATGCGCCCGCCCCATAAATTTATATACCGATTAATTTCGATTTTGCCGATGACGTCCAGAACTTGATAGGTCATCTTGGGATGATCGTTCGAACCAGTGTTATTACAGAAGAAACACTCGGTATTGACTTCAAACTTGAGGTGCGGACTAATCTGCCCGTTTAAATACAGACGTGCGAAATCATTACTGTAGGTGGTGCGGTAATTACCATTTGCCGGGTTCTCGGTCCAGACGACAGAACCTTTGTAGCCCATGCCCAGGCTCACCCACCGGGTGTCATCGATTGACAACTTGGGTCCGCGCGGCATCTTGACATCCATTGCATTCACTACAGGCGATAAAAACAGACAACTGGCTATCAATATCACCAGTAACGCAACCTGAGTAAAGAAACTTTTCCCTGGCTTCCAGGCGTCATTATTTCGTGATGCGCTTCCAGCCAGGAATTGACTATGACTGATCATGCTATATCTCCCTTCCCCAAAACTTTTCATCTCTGAAAATTTTCCTTTTGAGAAAGGTAGCACTCATTCAATGGCAGGGATGCAGGGAATCCCTGACAGAAGATTCATATTATTCTTACATCATATTACGCCATTTCCTGACAATCACATCCGTTATCAGTTCTGATTCCCTTTAAATCCAGATACTTCTCTAATGGCCTTGTAGGAGTTGCCTTACAGGCCATTCATATGTTTCCCACATCATGTTCCGGCATTCCTTGACACAGATACCAGTTGCATACGTTAAATTTCATACTTATGACAAAAAAATAATACTGCTTAACATCGCTTAATGCAAGCGAAAATTTATGGCGATTGATTTATCGTTGATCAGAGAACCGAGGAGAGATTATGGTATCGAAACTACCCATGCAGCACGTACCCTTATATCCCTAATCCTGCCGCCCTCCCCACTTAGGCACAATGATCCTGGAAACCGTAGTTGATCTACAGGTAACGACTGGGAGTAATTTATATAAATTAGATCTAAATCTGGCAGTACAAAGTTATCGTAGCAATGACTTCATCCTTCATACCGGATTATGCCTCTAACCTATTCTCAGTTTGGTTTGTTTGGCTGCTCTTATAGGGAAATTTGAGATGAAATACCACGCGTCGAATCACCGACAGCCAGGTAGAAAAATTATCGCAATTATCGCTTCTGGCTATCTCCGTCCTTGCGAGCCGCGTAAGCGGCGCGGCAATCCAGTGCTTGTGCCACCATTGCTCTGGATTGCTTCGCCCTGGCAGGCTCGCAATGACGGAAATTATTGTTACATCTGAAGCGCTACTGAAAATGGTTCATAGGCATATACCGGATACTAAACACTATACTGAAGCACTCAAACATTGGTATAACTTCTATGATGACGCCAGCCACCCGACACAGCTACATTAATAAGGCAATCTATGAATCAAACCGCTTCAATCAAATTTTCCTACTTATGGCTCTACTGCACTGTTTTCTTGACCGGCGCTACGGTCATGGTCATCGAACTGCTCGGTACGCGCTTGATCGCGCCATTTTATAGTGCAAGCCTGTATGTATGGGCATCCCTCATCTCGGTCACAATGATTGCGCTGGCTGGTTTGCTTACGCTAATCATTCCCTGGATGGTTGGTCCGGTCTTGCTTGCGACCGACTCATTGGGATTACGGCTGGGAACGTTCATCAGTACCTTGATTCTGTTTACGCCCAGCTTGATCATGCTAGGCATGGTTACCCCATTTGCCGTTAAGCTTGCCACTTCAAGCCTGCAGGGCATTTCTCCGGGATTTATTGTCCATTACCATAAGAAGCAGGGGAAGGAAATCAAAGCAGACAGCGCTGCATATTCCCGTTAAAGCAATTACGCCTGGCTGCTCTAGCCAGGCGTGATCGCGGAGAGAAACTGTACAACGTTCAGGGGGCCGGCCACACTTGCTGACCATCAATAACGACTGGTAAATCCCTATCCAATTGGCTTGGCGATGGATAAATTCTCGCCGTAAAGCCTTCACCACAGTTGGAAGGTAACGGGTTGATCTCAAGATTACGAGTAATCATCAATGGTGCTGGACCATTCCAGGCCAGTGCATCGTATCTCGGGTGACCGGCATCGGGTGCAGTCCAGAAAGTATGATTAAGCGAATTTCCATCCTTACCATCAACTTCGGCCGCACTGGCTATATGACACACAGTGACAGCGGCTGGCGCAACGATTACCCTATTCGCACAGGACTCGGGCGCGATATCGATGCGTGGAATACGTAGCGGCACCATGCCATACCAGAAATTAGGAATCGACCCGCCAGCTGCCCAAAAACCGATTGGATTGCCCAAATCATCGAATTTCAGGTCGCTTATAGAAAAAGTATCGTTACTCAGAACGCCCCTCATCGTGATCGTATTTGCCACAAAATCGGTGGCTGGTTGATCCGAGCGGGCATACGTGGCCGCTCCAATCACAGCATCGGGCTCAGGTGAAATATCGACAAGAGCTGAAGTCACATCGGGAAAAACCAGGACAAATCCGGTAATCGGTTGGGTACCCCCACATTGGTGATCCATCCTCACAACGTTATCGTGCGCGACACGTTCCACGACAGTATTGGTTGCAAACCGTGTATGCGCCTGCGCATTGCACCATGCAACTGTCAGCACCACGGCCATTAATGGCAGCATCCCGTTGTTTCTGATATCCATAGTAATATCCCCCCTACTTAAGTTAACGTGAAAAATCAAATAAATCAGCGTAGAGAACCACTTAGAGAATCCAGTGAACCGCTAATTATGGAGAACTAGCTGATTTTTTCTTTTAAAACACATATGGACAAACTGTATAAAATACGCCCGAAGCGTTACTGAAAATAACTCACAGGCATATTCGAGAAAGGCTATCATTAATCTAATGGCAAGGATGCAGGGAATCCCTGACAGAGTATTCACTCATTCTGACAACATAATCCGGTATTTCCTGATAATCATTTCCGTGCCCGGATATCCTGCAATTTCTGTGATCCTATCACCTCTGCACTGGATGGCTTCGGCATGATATGCCTCGCCATGACGGGGAGCACAGAGATGGCATTACATCTGCCATCGTTACTGATGATGAAAGTGCGTCATTGCGAATGCTGCAAGCATGAAGCAATCCAGTGGGACGATTACACGAACCTACTGGATCAACCACATCGCGCTGCGAATTGCGCCAGACCTAAAGCCCTACTTCGGCCAGAAATGCGGTGAATTCGCCCACTTCGACGATGCCTTCACCAAATTCGCCGCCGGTCGCAAAAATATGGTCATCTTTTACGCCGACACAGACACCGTTAACATAGCAGCGCGCGTAATACCCCAAAGCTACGAACGAAGAGCTGGGATGAGGAAAGAAATTGGAAAGATTGGCTTCTGCCCAGTTGAATAACGTATCAGCACGGGCTGGATCAATACTGGGTTGCAGTACCCGTGAAGCAATCGCCTGCTGAAAATCGGCTGGAGACAAACCATGATTAAACAAAATATACAATGTTTCGGAGGGAATAGGATGCAGCTCGGAAAATAAGCGCATTTCTACCAGATAAGCCCCGGCCGGTCCGCCGGGAACCCCTTGATCGGACTCAAGGAACCAGTCCAGATGAGAATGCAAAAAACCATTGTCGAAAGTTTCGCCGACAATAAGGGATGGCGCACCACTGATCCCTTGCCGTCTGAAAATAGTAAAGCCTTCAATTGCCTCAGGCAGACAAAATACCAGGCCGCAGCTTTGATCTACTTTCAAATCCAGGCCACCAGCCAGGCGGATCTGCGTACCATGCGGGGCTAAAGACCAGCGTTGCTTCTCAGGACCCCAATAGCTTAAATGCCCTGCTACCAGATAGCGCACATGTTCTTGTGGCGTTAAATCGCCTTCAAAGGCCGCAAAGCCCGGACTATCTATGGCAATCACTCCCAGGAAATTAAAGAATTGCGAGACATAAATGGGAATACCTGTCAAATAGTCATTAGGCAGCTGACCATCCGGCAGACCCAAAAAATCGGTACCGACCAGACTGCACCCATGATCCCGCGTACAGAAATCGGTATGCAGTCGTCCGTTGATAACTCTAACTTCGATATCCTGATGGAAGGTTTCAGCGAACGCATGTAACGGCAATAGCAAAAAAATAAATGGTACACAAATCCGGCTTAGAACATTTAGTAACATCGCTCACCTCCTGTAAAACCTGCAAAGTCGGCTAAAAATCCGTCCTGAAACCAACCTCAAAACTGAAACCGGGTTCGGGAGCAAAATTGCGGAGAAAAGACGCCGAATTACGAATGACAGAATCAGTCATATTCGAGGCTTTACTGAATAACAAAATTTTTCGCCGACCTGAAAGTTTCCAGTCATACGTCACATCCAAATCGAGACGATCATAGCCGGGAGTCGCTGTTTCAAAAAGACCAGGCCTGTTCTGCTCCAGGGCATGTGTATAGCGTAACGCCCCTTGCCATTGGGCCAGTTTTATTCCAATTTCAGCGCCAAAACGCAGCGGTGGCAATCTGGGTACATCACCCAAATCAGAATCATTGAACCTGCCGCGTACATAGTCGGAAAACAAAGTCAGATGCGGTTTGAAAGCACTAAGCTTTGGATAGAAGCTCAATTCCGCTTCATAGCCCCAGAAAGTGGCGTTATCTCCCTGATAGGCAAAAACCGGCAGGCAGTTGCTCAGATTGGCGCAGGCTAATTGAAAGCGTGGGGGAGTAGTTCCAAGGTTGAAAAAGAAGCCTTGATTCTGCAAATAGATGAAATTCTTGACCCGGTTATAATAGCCATTGACATGCAGAGAGGCCAGTTCATGAGTAAACCTCAGTCCCAATTCATGATGATTGGATTGTTCTGTTTTCAAATCAGTCCGGCCCAGTTCAAAACTACGGGTAGCCAGATGCGGACCAGAGGACAGGAGTTCCTGGACATCGGGAGCGCGTTGTGCCTGTTGCCAACTCAAATACAGGGCGGTTCTGGGAAATATTTCATAGTTCAGACTGACCGCAAGCGAATAGGGATTATGTCGTATCCGCTCAGGTAAAGGCAGCGGATCCGGGATTCCGGCAATTTTCACCTCGCTTATTTTGGGAGCTACAGTCTGGTAGTCCAGGCGTGCGCCGAATTCCAGACTGATTCGATCGTGAAGCATCAAGGTCTCGGTGAGAAAGACACCAAGCGAATCAATTTCCGATGGAGGTACAAAGGTCTCCACCCCGGTTGCAGAAAAATTGCGGTCCTGCCATTGCAGTCCTATAAAACCATCAAGCCACGCGCCCTGCTGGTGGTTGAGTTCCAGGCGGGATTCCCATACTTTATTCTTTTTATGGGTATAGCGAACACCTCTGTCCACGTCGTCTTGTTCATAGTCTATATAACCCAGTTTCGCCTGCACAGTTGGCAAGATTGACCAAGGCGCCAACCAAAACCCTTCCAGCTCGAAACGGCGCTGCGCCAGATTGACACGCACCGCTTCCTGCTCGGTGTTATCACCATGGCTGTGTCCTGGCACGCCGGGTGGTATACCATATTCCCTCATCATTTCATGATAACTGCCGCCAATATAACCGGCATCCCCGACCAGGGATATCCCCGCAGAGCCACCTTGACTTCTGGTATCACTGTTTTGAATAACGCCACGGCTGTTCATCGCTGGCTCAACTTGAAATTGTTGCCGAATTGCCTCTTCATCCAAAGCCAAGCCGGGAATATGAGTATTATTGGCTGCACGATGAAAGTAATCGAGATGTATCGCCAGCATGTTTTTACCCATATCCAGCGCAATCATGCCGGCCTTCTCGGAAGGATTATGATCAAAACGAAATTCCATGCGGCCAGCAAAACCGTTTTGGGGAATTTTGTCCGGAATACGCTGATGTTTGATATCCACCGCGCCACCAATCGCATTGCCGCCGTAGCGCAAGATAGCGGGGCCACGATACACAGTAATGCGGTCAGCCAGCATGGCTTCAGCTGCAACACCATGATCGGGACTGATAGCTGAAAGATCATGTACACCGATTTCATTTTGCATGACTCTGACCCGAGGGCCGCTCATTCCCCGAATGATCGGCTGACCGACTCCGGGACCATAGGAAAGATTGCTAACTCCTAATTCACGCTCCAGTGTCTTGCCCAAAGTACCTGCAGCACGCAGTTGCAATTCGCGTTCAGCTAATTTGCTGCTGGAATCTGCAGGCAAAACGGATGCTTTAATGACGATCGTCTCCATCTGAATAGCATCCATTTCATGGGTGATTCCTGTCGTAGCCTCTAAAATATCTCCCGATTCATCAGTGGTTTGCACAAACGTTCCGTCTTGTGCTTGTACGGCACCCCCTGAAAATACAGTAAAAGATAAAAAAAGTGTCGGACCGAGTAAAAAAACCGGCTTAACCATCTTGTACCGAGGCTACAGACCTGCGTCTTCAAAATAAGATTCTTGTAAACCGAGATCGGACAGGCCACCAAAGACACCGCCGGTAGCGAACACCTTCCCATTCTTGCCACCCAGACAGATCTTATTGTCATAACAGCGTGCATAGAAGCCAAAAACGAAGCGACTTTGCTCAGGGTGTGGAAAAAACTGGCCGTAGGCTTCCTCAGCCCAATCAAATAAGGGGTTGATCCGCTCATAGTCATTCAGCGTAATTCCGGGAAATTCATTCAATGCCTGGTTGAAGGCCGTAAGGTCAAAGGTTCCACCGACATTCAGGTGAAACGCCAGAAAAAAAGGCCTGGATGGTTGATAAATAATGCGCTCCCCCATGTCATCCATACCAAACAGTGTTATAGCGACCAAATAGGCGCCATCATCCGGTGCTGTCCCGTCCGTTTTTTTAAACTCGAATGTCGGGTGAACATGCATGCTCCCTGCTCCGGCCAATGGCGCGACGATACTTTGCGTACCTTCACCTTCCGTGGCAGACACATGCTGTGTAATGGAAACTCTGATGACCAGCAGTTGTTCGTCAAACCCTTCCCGAAGCCACCGTGCACGTTCCGGGTCCCATTTCAGTAGCGTGCTTTCAAATCGATAAAAAATGGTTCCGCCCTGATCAAAAAATTGACCGGCGAATCCGGCATCTGACGTTCGATAGGGTGTAAGTGAACCCTGGAAATCAATCACGAATGCTGTAAAGTCACCGAGCGATCTCCCCTGGCGCTGTGTATCAACGATAATTTGACCATCTCGCCAAACGAAAGCCATATTGGGAGTGCCATCATGCGCCATAACGCTGGTATTAAGACTAAGACAGCTCAAGAGCAGAATCAGCAGCGATGCTTTTAGTTTACTCATCGTATTCTCCACATATTCTATTAGTATTCAGAGTAAAACCTGCTTCCTCCATAGGTTAAAAACAGGCTATCACCAATCCAACGATAGGGATGCAGGGAATCCCTGATAAGATAGTCGTTTACTCTTACATCATGATTCGGTATTTCCTGACAGACATACCGGTTGCATATTAAAGCAGCCCCGGTATTTTCAATAATTCGATGGGTTTTACAGACTGGTGGAGGGCAGCGTTATCCATGAGATCCTATTCTGGATCACTCGATACAGCTCCTTGATACCCGGTAATAACGGGTATGTTTAAGTATCGGACGTCATTATCAGGCTTCGACATGCGCTCGTATATTTCCTGAATAACGACGTCCAATCAGATTAATCCATCATCCTTTCTCTTTGGCGCGCGCCAGTGCGAGGGCAAGTGCGCTGGGCGGCTGAGCTTTATCGGGTTTAGAGGGTGTGTGGCGAGTCTGAGAAGAACGCCGGGGCCGTTGACTATCTGCCTTGGTTGTATGCAACACGCCGGATTGTTTGTCTGTATCAGGTATATCGTCGATACGCATAGTCAGGTTAATTCGCTGGCGGGTGGTATCGACCGCCAATACCTTCACTTTCACGATTTGCCCCGGTTTAACGATCTGATGGGGATCTTTAACGAATTTATTGGCTAAGGCCGAGACATGCACCAGACCATCCTGATGTACCCCGATATCGACAAAAGCACCGAAAGCCGCAACATTAGTGACGACTCCTTCGAGAACCATGCCAGGTTGCAAGTCAGCCAATGATTCAATACCCTCTTGGAAGGTCGCTGTTTTAAATTCCGGACGTGGATCACGACCAGGTTTCTCCAACTCAATCAGGATATCTTTCACAGTGGGCAAGCCAAAAGTTTCGTCGGTAAATTCACCGGGAGAAAGTCCCTTGAGCACTTCCGGCTGACCCATGACATGTTGGATCCCTTTCTTCAAGCGCGCCAGGATACGTTCGACCACCGGGTAAGCTTCCGGGTGCACGGCGGAACGATCCAGCGGATTATCCCCATCATTGATACGCAGAAAACCTGCCGCTTGTTCGAATGTTTTTTCACCTACACGAGGTACTTTGAGAATCGTCTGACGACTCATGAACGGGCCATGGGTATCACGATAGGTCACGATATTCTGAGCCAGCACGCGATTGAGACCAGAAACCCGTGCCAGTAACGGTGTCGATGCGGTATTGATATCCACGCCGATTGCATTGACGCAGTCTTCGACGGTCGCGTCGAGCGAACGTGCCAGCGTACGTTGATTCACATCGTGTTGATATTGGCCAACACCAATCGATTTAGGCTCAATTTTCACTAGCTCCGCCAACGGGTCCTGCAGCCGTCTGGCGATTGATACGGCACCACGCAAGCTCACGTCCAAATCAGGAAATTCAGCCGCGGCAAAAGCAGAAGCGGAATAGACTGAAGCACCTGCTTCACTGACAACTATTTTGACAACTTTCAGTTCGGGTCTCTGTGCTGCTACCAGTTTGATGACCTCGGCGGTAAATTTATCCGTTTCACGACTTGCGGTACCATTTCCGATCGAGATCAATTCGACACCATGATGCATGACCAATTGCGTAATGGTTGCCAACGCTCCCTGCCAATCGTTGCGCGGTTGGTGAGGATAAATCGTTCCTGTCTCCAATAGCTTCCCGGTAGCGTCTACCACCGCTACTTTACAACCGGTACGATAACCGGGATCGAGGCCAAGCACGGCCTTGGGACCTGCCGGCGCTGCCAGTAATAATTCACGCAGATTACGACTAAAAATCTTGATAGCCTCTGCTTCTGCCGCTTCACGCACCTGCAGCAGCAATTCAGTACTGAGATGCAGGTGTGCCTTGACACGCCAAGTCCATTGGCAGACATCTCCGAGCCATTTATCGGCACGGCGGCCCCGATTTTCTATACCAAAATGAGCAGCAATCATAGCCACACAAGGATGCGGCGCAGTAGCTTTGGACACCTCATCCAGATCCAGATCGATTCTGAGCACCCCCAAGGCACGGCCACGGAATAACGCCAATGCACGATGCGAAGGAATCGTACGGATCGGTTCCGAATAAGCATAATAATCACGAAACTTTTCTTCTTCTGCCATTTCCTGACCTGCGACGACCGCAGAAGTTACGATCCCTTCATGCCAGAGCTTGTTACGCAGCACGGCAAGCAAATCAGCGGTTTCAGCAAATCGTTCAGCCAGAATATCGCGTGCACCTTCAAGAGCAGTTTTTGTATCAGGTACATTGATCGCCTCAACTCCTTCACTTGCTGGAACCACCTTGATGTATTTTGCAGCCTCCTGCTCGGGATCCAACGTGGGATCCTGCAAAAGCGTATCAGCTAACGGCTCCAGTCCAGCCTCGCGGGCGATCTGTGCGCGTGTACGGCGTTTGGGTTTATAAGGTAGATAAATATCTTCCAACAGCTGCTTGGTAGTAGCTTGTTCAATTGCATGACGCAGTTCATCCGTCAATTTACCCTGTTCTTCAATTGAAGACAGAATAACCTGGCGCCGTTCTTCCAATTCACGCAAATAGAGTAACCGTTCTTCCAGAATACGCAGTTGCGTATCATCCAGATTACCGGTCACCTCCTTACGATACCGTGCGATGAAAGGAACCGTTGCGCCACCATCCAGCAATGTGACTACCGCGGTAACTTGTGGAACCGCCACGCTAAGTTCGGTGGCGATAAGACTGGCTATTTTCTGCTGGGTAGCATCTGAAATCGTTTGTGTCATTGAAAAACTGTTATTTTTTATGAATTCTTTAAATGAAAATAAATTTGTGTACCTTGTCAGCATCACTCTGGATTGCTTCATTCCTCCACCCGCCACACTTTGTTCACAGCTAAAACCTGCGGCAATCCGGAAATACCGTAACGACGGGAAGGGTGACCTCATGTGCATCACAGACAAGTTCTGCCTGCCCGCAATTATAACCGGCCTTGCGCAAACAGTTTTTCGTCAATCACAATATGAATAATTCTCATTAATATTCAATTATAAAAAGAATCTGATTTCTCAGGGGAGTAGCGTGTCAACTGACGAATTTACACTGCGGCAGAAAATTCATAGCTTATACAGCGATCACCACTGTTGGCTGCAGAGCTGGCTACGAGGCGTGGAGCTATTATGAATTGTTATAAAGGGAGGGCAGGCGGGAAAATGAAAAAGCCCCGACGAACCGGGGCGAGGGAGATGTCTGAAGTGTTTTTATTTGTATATGAAGATACCACATCAACCCAAAAGATCCAAATAATATATATTATAATTTTTGGAATTTAATTATATAAAAGATATCGTATTGAAACGAAGGATGATTACGTTTAATGCGGGTAATAAATTATCGATTGTTAGCAATTATGTTATCTATAGTGTGTTTTGTTGCATCATGGCTAATACTTAAATACTCAGCAATTTCAGAGCTATTCATAGTGATATTTGACGATTTCCTGGAGTTTAAAATCAAAAGCTGAAGCTGATTTTTTTCTTTATACCCTTCTTTATATTCTTTTTTAACCTCTTCCCATTTAGCCATTAGGATTTGCCGTGTGAATGCATCATATTGCTTGGCGAGAGCTAGAACTATATCTTCTGGAATAGAAAAATCACCTTTACCATTGATGAATTCATCTTCATCTAAATCGAGTGATTTAAGTAAAGACCGAATATCTTGGGACACATCGGCGTGACTTAA
>JBDIVK010000034.1:0-19460 GCA_039794425.1 Nitrosomonas sp.
GTGGAAGCCAATGTTACTGAACGGAACGCCAAAGCCATGCCTGTGCAGTGGCGCTTTACTGCACAGGATGCGCGACGGAAATTGGCACGTCTCTATCCTTGTGTTTCAGGATGACTGACTACTAGCAGCAGAGCCGAAACGGCTATTCCTATTTTGAAAGGCTTTGCTAGCATTGAGATATCCTCCTTAATTTAAAAGTTTATTCTAGAAATTCTTTGTCTTGCGTTATATGGTAAGCATGAATCATGCCAGGTCTTTAGTTTATTGAAATATATAATAAATTTCAGAAACGCAAAGATATTTAAATTTTTGTGTAAATTTTATCGACAATAAAAAACGCCCCGTAGGGCGTTTTTTATTGGTCAGTACAAACAACGAGTTAATCAGTTCCGGATTTGGACCGTTTGGCTAGTCGTTTGGCCTGCATGATTGACTGCTTCCACCGTGGCTGTGAGCAGAGAATTTTTGGGGCCACTATCCCAGGTATGCCAGCGGTAACTCAATGAGCCTCCGTGGCTAATGGCCAGTTCCTGGCCGTTGACCAGAAAACTGATGCGGCTGACACCTTGCTCATCTGTGGCAGCGGCGTTTATTGTTTGATAGCGGCCGACTTTCGTTCCGTTTCTTAAATTGAAAGAGGTAATTGTTGGCCCGGTAGGATCATCAGGTGTGGTCGCTGATGGAACATTTTTGACATTGACTGAAACTGCGGGTGAAGTTCCTTCGTTACCCGCCGCATCAAAAGCGTGAGCGACCAGTGTGTAATTGCCATTGGCCAGTTGTGTGGTGTCCCAGGCAAAGGCAAAGGGCGGCTGGGTATCGGTGATCGTTTTTTTGCCGTTGACGTACAGTTCGGCTTGTACGACACCTTTGTTGTCGGAATAATTTACATCTATCAGTACACTGCCCGAGACTTCTCCACCTATGGGGGAGGTGATGCTAATGACTGGCGGAATATTGTCTATGTTGAGTCTTGCATAGGCAGCGTTCACTGCATCGGCTGCATTAATGCGCCCATGGCCATAGTATTGATCGTAGCCCGGATTACCAAGGTCGAGCGCGGTGGTTTTCAATATCTGGTCGATATCAGCTGGTTTCAGATCCGGGTTGGCGGAAAGCATTAATGCAGCGGTGGCTGCGACGATCGGGCTGGAGAAAGAGGTACCCGATGCGTTGCTATAGCCGCCATTGCGGGTGGTGGTATAAATGCTTACGCCGGGTGCTGCAAGGTCAACGGATGGGCCATAGCTGGACCAGCTCGCACGTGCATCGTTATTGCCAGTGGCGGAAACGACCAGTAACGAGTCACTGGCTGCATAGTCGATGTACCCGCTGGTATTGCCTGCGGAGACGACGACGATGCCGCCTTTGCTGCGCATATAATTGGCAGCGGATTGCACTGCTAAACTGCCGGCAGCGCCATGATAGCTGATGTTGGCTATTTTGGCGCCATTGTCAGCAGCCCAACGAATTCCACTGGCCATTGCGCTGAAATAGGCATAAGCATTTGGATCCGAGATACGTATCGGCATGATACGAGCATTCCAGGCTACTCCGACACTTCCGATGCCATTATTGGCAACGGCGGCGGCCGATCCGGCAACCTGAGTGCCATGTCCGTGTATATCGGTAGTATCGGCGTTGTTGTTGTAGATATTCCAGCCCGGGACTATGTTGGCGGCCAGATCAGGATGATTGCTGTTTACACCGGTATCAAGTATGGCGATGGTGACGCCGTCACCCGTAGCAGTTTGCCAGGCGGTTGGTGCCTGGATTTTTGGAAGCGCCCAGCTGTTACCAAATGCCGGGTCAGTGACTGTCTGTGCTGGTTCAACCAGCAAATCGAGTTCGACCGCCTTGAAACGCCGATCTTTTTTGAGCCTGTTCAGTACCTTGACTTCATCTACTCCGTCGGGAAGCTCATAGATATGCGCATTTAACCCTTTCAGTTTACGTCGCGATTTGACGCCATACGGTTTGATTGTCTTGTCAAATTCTGTTGTGGTCAAACCGGCGCGCGGGATAACCAGCAGGCGGCCTTTTGCCCATCGGGAAGGCGAGGCGTTAGTGGTTTCGGAAAATTTAGGATTGGCAATCGTTTTAATTGCTTTGGCAGAATTGGCGGTTGCTTTGATTGCCTTGGCAGGATTGGCATGACTGATGCCCGGGAAGAAGATCAGCAAGGCCAGCAGAGCCAGTAATACGGGAAAACGGTAGAAGGTTTTGGCCGTGTTATCGTAAAAGTTCCGGAAAAATGAATTACTGATAGGCGTTTTGCAAAACATGCATAGCTCCTTATGAGTTGAGTAATGTGAAAGCCGACCCGAGTCAGTACGCATGTTTGAAATAGAAATGGAATGCGAACTTCGGTAATCCCGCTTTCTTGATCGATGCCAAGATCGGAGACTTTGCGCCCCTACCTCACGATAGGTTTGCCTTTGTCGGTTGCTGTATGATGCATATCAAGCTACGGCAAATTTATGTCTAACCTTTAGGCTATTGTTTATACAGTGAGTTTTTTGCCTGCGAGGTATGTGATATTACGACAGGCATCCGACTATTTCAGTGCTTTGCTTTTTACTGTAACTGGAAAGACTATGCATAAGCGTTAGTCTAATTGAGTATGCTGGATGACTGATTGATATGGATACTGTGAAAATATATTAATGGCACTATGTACTCAATCCGGTTACCGGGCAACCAGATAACTGTAAGCAGATTTTGTGCCAGGAATTTAAGTGATCTGTATCAATTGTTTATATTGGTATATGGGATTAGGAAGCTATAATAATGTTGTTGTTTTCCGACGAATATATTGAGTTATTTTTATAACTATATGTTTGGAATAATATTTATCTTGTCTCTGGAAATTGACAGAATTTTGCTAATATTAATCGGCACAGGGTTAGTGCTTGTCAACTTGCTTGCTGTAACCCGGAAAATAGTGTGGAATATGTTTCATGGAAAATGAAGAAAAATACAATATTGAGGTAAAGGTACGTACAGTTTATCTGCCAGAGCAATCGGATCCAGGGGCGGAGCGTTATGTATTTGCTTATACTATTACAATCAATAATATGGGCAGTATGGCTTCACAGCTCGTAAGCCGCCACTGGATCATTACCAGCGGTGATGGCAGTGTACATGAAGTGCGGGGGCTGGGCGTCGTGGGAGAACAACCTTTTCTTAAGCCGGGAGAAAGTTTTGAATACACCAGCGGGACCGCAATTTCTTCTCAGGCAGGCTCCATGAAAGGCAGTTATCAGATGGTAGCAGAAGATGGTTTTCATTTTTCGGTGGAAATTCCAGAATTCGTATTGAGTGTGCCGCGGGTGCTACATTGAAGGTAGTAAGAGGGAGAAGGGGGTTCTGAGCAACTGGTTATACTCGTAGTTTTCAGATCTGCTACGAACAGAGTGGCTAATCGTTATTTTCCCTGAAGTTGTCAAGATCCACTCTCTGATTTTTCCTCGATCCCACAAACTATTATCGTAAATTCCATGCCTTACGGTACACTCTATCTGATTCCAGCGCCATTGGGTGAAGGAGATCTTGCCTGGATATTGCCCTTAGGAGTACAACAATGTCTGGCCACACTTGAGCGGTTTATTGTCGAGCATCCTAAAACAGCTCGACATTTTTTGAAGCAGGCAGATCGTTTGCGGTCCCTGCAGGCAGTTAAATTAGAGGTGTTGAATAAACATACGGATGCCGGTGTGCTGGAAGATCTGCTTGCCCCATTATTTGCCGGGGAGGACATTGGCCTGCTGTCGGAAGCAGGCTGTCCGGCGATTGCTGACCCGGGTGCGGAATTAATCAGGTTGGCACATAAAAAACGTATAAAAGTAGTACCTCTTGTTGGCCCTTCCTCCATTTTGCTGGCGCTGATGGCATCTGGATTGGGTGGGCAGCGTTTTCGTTTTCACGGGTATCTGCCGGTTGCGCGAGAGCTGCGGGATAAGAGAATTGTCCAACTGGAAAGGGCATCGACCGTCGCAGATGAAACCCAGATTTTCATTGAAACACCTTATCGGAATCAGAAATTATTGGAAGCACTTGTACAGCAATGTCGAGAAGAAACGAATCTATGTGTGGCCTGTAACCTGACGCTTGCAGATGAATATATTATGACGCAGGTGATTAAGGAATGGCGCTCCAGCAGTTTCCCGGATCTGAACAAGAAACCGGCTGTCTTTTTACTGCATGGATGCGAAGAGAATCGGTAATCTGGCGGCTAGTATAGCTATATACACAATTGTCATCCATTTTTATAGTAATTAAATACCCTTCAATTTTGTCAAGTATGTATCATGTCTGAGTAAGAAGCTCTTAGCATCGTTTATAAGATTATTCCGCCCGGGAGGATGTGATGAGTATTCTCTATCGGTTGCTTGTCGTAGTTTACCTGCTGGTATCCGTTCATGGCGTCAAAGCAGAAGACTGGATGTATACGATCCGTCCGGGAGATAATCTCTGGAATCTGACGGAACGTCATCTAACCAGCCTGAAATATGTCACACGTTTGCAGCAACTCAACGGTATTCAGGATCCTTATCGGATTCCTCCGGGAAAGGTTATTCGAATTCCCATCGAGTGGGTTGCGCGCCGCCAGGGAGAGGCAAAAGTTGTAGGTTTTCATGGTGAGGCTCAACTCAGGCGTTCAGATAGTGTCGAGAAATTTCCTGTCGTGGAAAAAATGCTGGTGGCGGCTGGAGATGAGATTACGACGGGGCAGGATGCTCAAGTAACCCTTGAATTCGAAGACCAGTCCCGTTTGCGGGTGCAGAGCGAGAGCAAAGTTCGCCTGAAGCGGGCTGAAGTCTTGGGCCAGGATGGAGCCGCTGTTACTGAAGCCGAACTGGAATCCGGACGCACTGAGAACGTTGTTCCGCGGGAATCCGAGTTTGATTCCAGATTTCAAATATTGACGCCGTCTGCTGTCAGTGCAGTGCGCGGTACTCGTTTCCGTGTGGGAGCAAAGGGGGAAGATGGCACTACTTACAGTGAAGTACTGACGGGAGTGGTCGAAGTCAGCGCGGTACTGCAAAGTATACGTGTACGTGGGGGGTATGGTACGGTTACCCGGCTGAATGAACCGCCTGCCAAGCCAGTGGAATTACTGCCTGCTCCGGATTTGTCTGAAACACCCAATCTATTCGAGCGCGTACCTCTGGTCATTCCGCTGAAACGTTTAGCCGGTGCATATTCTTATCGGGTACAAATTGCGCTCGACCAGGATTTCAAAGAGATATTGACTGATTTCGTGACGGTAAATCCTCCTTTGCGTGGTCGTGACTTGCCTGATGGTGATTATTGGTTGCAGGTACGTGGGCAGGATAAGTCCGGGCTGGAAGGTAAAGGGGCAATCATACCTATCAGGGTGCATGCGCGTCCGGAGTCACCTTTTATCATGGCGCCACAGCCGGGTGTTATGGTTGAAAGTGATCGCCCGGTATTTGAGTGGACGATACGGCCTGACGTACAACGTTATCTCATCGAAATCAGCCGGACAAATGATTTTTCTGAGTCCGTAACATATGAATCCGGTGTATCGACAGGGCGTTTCACGTTATCGGAATCGTTGATGCCAGGAATATACTGGTGGCGGATTGCTTCAGTATCAGAATCGATCGGCACAGGGCCTTACAGTGATCCGATGTCATTTCGTGTACCAATCCCCGGCCCTGAATTGGAATCTGCGCAAATAGAGGAAGATAAAGTTAAATTTACCTGGCCGGGGGGAGAGGCAGGTCAGTCGTTCCAGTTTCAGATGGCGCGTGATCCTGCATTTCAAAAAATAATCAGTGATACTACGGTCGATCAGCCAAGTATTACCTTACCGCACCCCGGAGGTGGCAGTTATTATCTGCGAATTAAGCCGATCGAACACGATGGTGCGGAAGGTGTGTTTGGCCCGGTTCAGATGTTTGATGTTCCTTACAAATACCCCTACTGGCTCATGATACTCCTGCCATTGCTGGGGTTGTTGTAATGGAATTGCGAAGTATACGTAGTATTGTTAATACATTCATATTTCGTGCCATTTCTTTGATAGTAGTCGTGGCATTTTTATCCAACTCGAACTGGCTGGAGCAGCTGGACTGGATAATTTATGATAAGGCCATAAGTTTGCAAACTCTCCGGCCTGACAGCGATATTGTTATCGTAGCGATTGATGAGGAAAGTCTGCAGATGATCGGCCGATGGCCTTGGTCGCGTAAGTGGCATGCAAAATTGATCAATCGCTTGAGTCAGAGTGGTTGGAATGTCGTGGCACTCGATTTACTGTTATCGGAACCCGATGATGGAGATCCTGACGCAGATAACAGACTGGCTGCAGCAATTTCCGCCCATGGTAATGTCATATTGCCGGTTGCACCCATTCGGGTGCCTTCTGAATATGCGCTTTCCCTCATTCAGCCACTTGCATCGTTACAGCGTTACGCCACGCTTGGTCATGCGGATATCGAACTGGATCGGGATGGTGTTGCTCGCCGCGTTTTTTTATACGCTGGCATCGATACACCACTTTTACCGGCACTGGGTCTGGCTCTGGCAAATAAGAGCAGTCTGACAAGTGAGGTGAACGTACTGGCTCGTGCGCCAGTAAGGGAAAAAATGGTGGTGGGTAGCGGAGATTCCTGGGTGCGCTCACAGGAAGTCCTCATTCCCTTTACCGGACCGCCAGGCAGTTACCAACGAATTTCCTATGCGCGGCTGCTCGAAGACGACGTCATGCTGGCAAGTTTACGGGACAAGATCATTATCATTGGTATGACAGCAACTGGTTTGCAGCCGAGTTTTTCAACACCGGTCTCTTTGGCACATCACCATCACATGAGCGGTGCCGAATGGCATGCCAATGTTGTGGACATGCTCCGTAGCGGGCGTTCGATTTATCCTGCTTCGGATATTGTTACGACTATCGGGGTGGTTCTATGGGTACTGACAGCATTGATCGCTGTCAGCGTGATTCCGAAAAAGTTTGCAGGGCTATCACTGGTCGTGTTGTTTGCAGTAGGTGTGATATTAGTAGGTATATCGCTCAGAGTGTTCCATGTCTGGTTACCACCTGGGGCAGGTATAGTAGGACTATTGGCGGTTTATCCATTATTGAATTGGCAGCGTATCAACGAGTTTATCCATTCGCAATTCATCACCCGGACTTATCTGCAAGCTGTATTCGAATCGGTGCGGGAAGGAGTTATTACGACTGACGCCAGGCATCGCATTCTATATATAAATGGGGAAAGCGAACGAATTCTAGGGGTGAAGGCGTTGCAATTGATAGGAAAACCTCTGGATCAGGTTATCGAAGTGGATCATTTAATAGTGAACCACTATAACAGAAGCTCTGCTAATTCGGAACCTGCTGGCGTACGGTCTCATTCACGTATGCGACACTGTGTCCTTAAAGCCCCGCTGGGGGATGATCGAACTGTCCGCGTGGCGTATCGGCCTTTATATGGTAAGCAGGGAGCGTTGATGGGAGCAGTGATAACGATTTTCGATATTTCAGATACGCTGGAGATGAAACAACGAATTATCCATCAGGCTCACTACGATACACTGACAATGTTGCCTAATCGGACTTTTCTGTTGTCACGTCTTGATACGCTCGTTGATGCTGCCAGACAGAATGGTTCGATACTGACGATATGTTTCGTATCGATTGATAATTTCAAGAAAATCAATGATGCTCTGGGTTACCGTGCCGGCGATACGCTGCTGAAAATGGTTGCAGAACGTCTGCTCAAGATTGCTTCTCGCGAAGATTTGACTGCCCGTTGGAGTGGAGATGAGTTTGTGTTGGCTTCGGGACAGTTGTCGCAGGAAAGTCAGGTCCTTCGATTTGCACAGAAGATATTGGATACGATGAGTCGCAGATTCGAAATTGATGGGCAGGATGTCTTTCTTTCAGCAAGTGTTGGAATCAGCATATCGACAAGAATGAGTGAAAATTGTGAAACTGTGCTGGACCAGGCTGCCATTGCCATGCAACGTGTCAAGCAACAGGGTGGAAATAATTTCCAGTTTTATTCATCCGGGCGGCCGGATATCTGGACGCGGGAACAACTTGAACTCGAGAAAGATTTTCGGTTGGCCATCGAAAACAAGGGACTGCACGTTCTGTTTCAGCCTATCGTTGATGTCAGGCAGCAGCGGATTGCTCGTACAGAGGCGCTGGTACGCTGGACTCATCCTAAACGGGGTGTGCTGCTTCCAGGGGAATTCATACCACTTGCTGAGCGGGTCGGACTGGTCGAACGATTGGGAGAGCTGGTGCTGCGGATAGCTTGCAGTGCAGCATCCGATCTGGCAAAGGTCGGGCGGCCGATCGATATATCTGTCAATGTTGCTCCCCGGCAGTTAATGCATGCAGACTTTCTGCGGGTGATTGCCGAGGTGCTAGAGGGTACTACTTTACCGGCTGAACGGTTAGTACTTGAAATTACCGAAAGTGCAATTATCAGTGATTTACCCCGTGCTGCGGAAGTACTGGTACGTTTGAAGGAATTAGGGATAACGATCGCGTTGGATGATTTCGGTACCGGTTATTCTTCGCTGAGCCTGTTGCGTGAGTTACCGATAGATATCTTGAAAATAGACAAATCCTTTATCCGGAGTATAGGGCATGGTAATTCCAGCAACGAGAAATTTGATTTTGCGATTACCCAGGCAATTATCGGATTGGGTGGCAATCTCGGACTGACCGTAATTGCAGAAGGTGTGGAAACTGCACAGCATATGGAACTTTTGCGCACACACCACTGTTATTTGCAGCAGGGATACTATTTCAGTCATCCACTGTCGACTACGCAACTCATGCAGTTTATCGGAAAATATGATACAACCCAAACAAGGGCGTTGATTAAAGTACCGGCCGGGGTTGAGAATCAGTAAATCCAGCATGCGCCCCAAGAGTTGCGAGGATGCTGTTCGTATTTCTATTGAACGGTCTTGATCATCGTCCCGTTGTAATTTCTTCGTCAGCTCTAAGTCTAAGTATATGAAAATTTGAATCGGTTAATGTTTTATATGCTGAGGAGTGTCTGTCATGAATAAGCAACATTGTATGAGATGGTGGGCGGGATTCGGGCATAAACTGTTACTGGCAGTCGTTTCGGTTGCAGCCTTTCCCAGTTTGAGTTTCAGTGAGGCCGGTGATGATCGGATGTCTGCCAGCGGGCGAACATCGACCCATTCAGGGTTCTGGGTCGGCGGTGGTTTGCAGTATTTTCCTCATTCTTCCGCACATATGTGGCCTATTCAGGCTTATCCGGGTGTTCAGTGGATGTACCCATGTTTTCCATTTGTTAACTGTGCAGCCCTGCAGCAATATCAGAAGCTTGATAGGCGTGACAGGCAGCGGTTTCAACAACCAGAACCGGTATTTGGTCCGGATACGCCTGTACTCAATGGCGCCATGGATGCCTGGCGAGCCAGCTTGCAGCCTGCAGCGAAACTATTCCGTACTGATAAGCGGGATATCCAGCCTGAATTTCAGGATCACAGTGTGATACGTCCGGAATATGAAGGAGTGGGTGATGTTCTGCCGAAATTTCCCGTAAAAGAAAACGGAAAATAACGCTAAGAATCTACTGAACTGGACTTTAGCTGGATAATTAAGCAGGGAAATGACAACCTGGTTGTTTCTTTGATTGAATTTACTGCCAGTATTGTCGTGTTGTGTTGTTACTTGTCACCTTGTTTTTTCGCTTTCTTCCGGAGTCCAACGGGTTTCTAACATAAAGAAGTTTCACAGATTTTTCCCATTCTACCTGTTTCTATACTACTGATATTGCCGTAACTTTCCCCTGTGTTTATGCCGGTCTACCGGAATAACGTAATTAGCGGGATAAATCTTCGTTTGTTTGCTGCATCGATTCCTGGCTGAGACTCAGATAATTCTGTCTCATCAATAGGAATCCGATATGGCAGAAGACAGTGATCTCGAACGTACAGAACCTGCCTCTCCCAGGCGTTTGGAAAAAGCCAGGGAAGAAGGTCAGGTCGCGCGTTCTCAAGAATTGACTACGTTCACAGTACTGATGGCTGTTTCCGGTAGCTTGTGGTTTATCGGTTCCATGATCATACAGAAGCTTACCGTCGTACTGGAAAATGGACTGTATATGGAGCGTGAGGTTGCGTACGATCGAGCACTCCTTCTTCCCAGATTGTTCCAACTGGCAATCGACGGTTTGGTGGCCATCGCTCCTCTGCTGGGCTGGCTGATGATCGTAGCATTTTTTGCGCCCATGTTGCTCAGTGGATGGCTTTTCAGCTCCAAGGCACTGGTTCCGGATTTCAAGCGGCTTAATCCAATCAAGGGATTCAAAAGGATATTTTCCGCACGTGGCTTGATTGAGCTGATTAAGGCAATCTCCAAGGCAACGGTCATTGGTGGGGTGGCAGCCGGGTTCATGTGGTATCACAAACAGTCAGTGCTCGATTTGGTCAGCTTGCCGCTGGATCTTGGACTGACTGATATGGGCAAGTTGATAGTGCTTGCCTTTACCCTGATTGTCGGTGCGATGCTGCTGGTTGTGGTAATCGATGTGCCATTCCAGATATGGAATCACGCACGCCAATTGAGGATGTCCAAGGAAGATTTACGTAAGGAAACCAAGGAAGACGAGGGTGATCCGCAGATCAAGGCACGTATACGTAGCCTGCAACGTGAGGCAGCGCGTCGGCGCATGATGGCAGAAGTTCCCAAGGCGGATGTTGTGATCACCAACCCGACGCATTATGCCGTAGCGTTGAAATATCAGGATCGATCCATGCGTGCACCCAAAGTGGTGGCGAAAGGTATGCATTTGGTGGCGGCACGTATTCGAGATCTGGCAGACAAGCACCATATTCCGGTGCTCGAACTACCCCCGTTGGCACGAGCACTGTATCACCATGTGGAGTTGGAAACCGAGATTCCCGAGGCACTTTACACTGCCGTTGCGCAGGTACTGGCTTATGTTTATCAGTTGAAAAGATATCAGACCTTTGGTGGAGCTATACCACAGCTATCCCAGGAAATAATCGTGCCGGAAGAATTGGATCATGCCTGATAAAAAATCTATTGGCCAATATGGCAATTTATAACCAAAGCCAAAGCGATATTGAATGAATAATACTTTGTCATTATCTTCCCTGATTCAGGGTAATCAGTTGCAAAGCCTTGCAGGACCGATTCTGATCATCATGATCCTGGCGATGATGGTGTTGCCCTTGCCGCCATTCATACTGGATATCCTGTTCACATTCAATATTGCACTGGCGGTCATCGTATTACTGGTCAGCCTTTATTCACGTGACACACTCGAATTCGCAGCTTTTCCTACGATTCTGCTGATTACTACCTTGTTGCGACTTTCCCTCAATGTGGCTTCTACTCGAGTGGTATTAATGAATGGCCATACTGGACCGGATGCGGCAGGTAAAGTCATCGAAGCATTCGGTCATTTTCTGGTCGGGGGGAATTATACCGTTGGTCTAGTGGTGTTCATTATTCTGGTAGTAATCAATTTTGTCGTGATTACCAAGGGTGCCGGGCGTATTGCAGAGGTAAGCGCTCGTTTTACGCTGGATGCGATACCCGGTAAACAAATGGCTATCGATGCCGACCTTAATGCCGGCTTGATCGGTGAGGAGGAGGCACGTAAACGGCGTGAACGTGTTGCACAGGAAGCGGATTTCTATGGTTCGATGGATGGGGCCAGCAAATTTGTACGAGGTGATGCCATTGCAGGCATTCTGATCATGCTGATTACCATCATCGGTGGCTTGGTGGTGGGGGTACTGCAGCATAATCTGGATATGGCTGATGCTGCCAGAAACTATACATTGCTGACGATAGGTGATGGGTTAGTAGCCCAGATTCCTGCCTTGATTATTTCCACTGCCGCTGGTCTTGTTGTCAGTCGGGTCAGTACCGATGAAGATCTTGGTCAGCAGGTTGTCAGCCAACTATTGGACCGGCCGCAGGTTTTATGGCTGACAGCAGGTATTCTCGGAATATTGGGATTGGTGCCGGGTATGCCGCATTTCGTTTTTCTGCTGCTGGCCGGGGTAATTGGCGGTCTTGCCTATTTCCTGTCCAGTCATCGTTCAGCACAGAATGATTCGAAACCCAGTGAACCTGAGCCGATTACACACGAAACACAGGATGCCAGTTGGGAAGACGTAACACAGGTCGATACCCTCGGATTAGAAGTCGGTTATCGATTGATTCCACTGGTGGACAAAATGCAACAAGGGGATTTGTTGAGACGAATTAACGGTATACGTAAAAAGTTTGCTCAGGAAATCGGCTTTCTCCCACCAGTCGTACATATCCGGGACAACCTGGAACTGCGTCCCAATGCTTATCGTATCACCATGAAAGGATCGGTAATCGGCCAGGGAGAGTCGTACAACGGCATGTATCTGGCCATTAACCCTGGTCAGGTGACAATGACGTTACCAGGTAGCGCGACCGAAGACCCGGCATTTGGACTGCCCGCTGTCTGGATCGAAGCGGCGCAGCGTGAACTGGCCCAAACCAGTGGTTATACCGTGGTAGATGCCAGCACGGTGGTCACAACTCATTTGAATCATCTCATACGCAGTCATGCTTCTGAATTGCTCGGTCGTGAGGAATTACAGAAGTTATTAGACCATCTCGGACGCAGCACCCCCAAACTGACAGAAGATCTGATTCCCAAACTCCTGCCTCTGGCGACTGTACAGAAGGTATTGCAGCATTTACTGGAAGAGGGGGTGAACATTCGTGATATGCGCAGCATCATCGATACCCTGACCGAGCATGCGGGACGTACTCAGGAAATTACCGAACTGGTTGCTCTTGTTCGGGTGGCGCTAGGGCGTGCCATTGTGGAGCAATGCTTTCCTTCCGGTACAGAGTTGCAGGTTATGAGTCTTCATCCTGAACTGGAGGCTATTTTGATACAGGTAGCACAGTCAGGTCCTGCCGTGGATGGCGGTATAGAACCAGGATTGGCCGATACGCTGATGCGTGAGGCCAATCATGCAGTGAAACGGCTGGAACATCTCGGATTGCCGGCAGTATTAGTAGTACCCGATACTATTCGCCTGCTGATAGCGCGCTTTCTGCGCCGTTCATTACCGCAATTGCGAGTGCTTGCCCATTCTGAAATCCCGGATACCAGGAAAATCAAATTCGTTTCTATCGTTGGAGGTAACAAAAAATGAAAGTGAGAAGATTTCTGGCTGCGACCTCTCACGAGGTGTTGCGTAAAGTCAAGGAAGAGCTGGGTGCCGACGCAGTGATCCTGTCAAACAAGCAAGTGGCAGATGGAATCGAAATCATGGCATTGGCCAGCAGGGATATTTCCAGTCTTGCCGATGATACGCCGACTGCGCCGCCTTCATCTCCACTAGGTAAGGAAGCTGTCGTTGCGCCGGAAGCCGTTCCATCAGCACAAATGAATCAACCGGCTGATCAGAGCCAGACTGAGGTTGCCGGATCAGATGTACTGGGTGTGAATATCATTCAGGAGATTCAGGCTATGCGGCAAATGCTGGAAGATCAACTGGCAACTGTCGGGTGGAGTAATTTTTCTCAAAAAAATCCCGATGGGATGAAAGTGCTGCGTACCTTACTGGATGCAGGTTTCAGTCCATTATTATCACGCTATTTGCTGGATAAATTACCGGTGGATCGTGATTTTGAACAGAGCTTGAAGAAAACCATTACGCTGCTGACACTCAACTTACGTACGGCGGTCAGTGACGAGATCATTGAACAAGGTGGGATTTATGCACTGATCGGCCCGACCGGTGTCGGTAAGACGACTACCACCGCAAAACTGGCCGCACGTTGTGTCATCCGGCATGGTGCCGATAAAGTGGCGTTGTTGACGACTGACAGTTATCGTATCGGCGGCCATGAACAATTACGTATTTACGGCAAACTGTTGGGTGTGTCGGTACGCAGTATCAAAGATATCGATGATCTGCAATTGATGCTGCATGAATTGCGAAGCAAGCATATGGTGCTGATCGATACCGTTGGCATGAGTCAACGGGATCAGATGCTTGCCGAGCAGATTATCATGTTGAACCAGAGTGGTGGTGCAGTAAAGCATCTGTTGTTACTCAACGCTACCAGTAACGGTAATACTCTGGATGAGGTGATTTCCGCCTATCAACATCATGGTATCCATGGTTGCATCATTACCAAAATAGATGAGGCTGCAAGCCTGGGGACAGCTCTGGATGCAGTGATCCGGCGCAAATTGGTGCTGCATTATGTCACCAATGGGCAGAAAGTACCGGAGGATCTGCATGCAGCCAATTCCCGTTATCTGTTGCACCGGATTTTCAAACCTACTCCCGAGAATTCACCTTTTTCTCTGCAGGACCCGGAATTCGCTCTGGTCATGGCGAGCGGTTCTGTCAATCAGTCAAATGCTATGCAAAAAGCCTACGCTGAGGCAAGTCATGATTAACCATCAGAGAGATCAGGCATCCGGATTGCGTGAATTGACAGCACTGGAAGCCGATCGCGGTATACGAGTGTTTGCAGTGGTCGGGGGGCGAACTGGTGTAGGCAAAACCAGTACGGTGATTAACCTGGCGACAGCGCTGGCAAAAATAGGTAAGCATGTACTGATTCTGGATGAGAACCCGCGACATAATGATGTCAATGCCAATCTTGGCCTCAAGACACGTTACGATTTGCTGCATGTGATCAATCGTGACAAGCCGCTTGAACGGGTGATCACACAGGGTCCGGAGGGAGTCCTGATCCTGACCCTTATGCGCGGGGTACATTCTTTGGCGAAGCTGGCTCCCGGTGATCAGGATTGGCTCATCAAGTGCTTTGGGGAATTGCTCCATACGATAGATATCGTGCTGATCGATACCGCAATCGGGGCGACCAGCCAAGTCATCCCGTTAAGTCTGGCTTCTCAGCAGGTATTGATCGTGCTTTCCGGCTCGAGCAAATCCATTACAGATGCTTATGCACTGATTAAGCTGATCAGCAAGGAATACGCACGCCGGGATTTTCTGGTACTGGTCAATAAGGTGGAATCAGAGAGCGTGGGGCATGACATCTTTAACAATATTGCGAGTGTGGCACGCAAGCATTTGGCTGTGAGACTGGAATTGATGGGATGCATTCTGTTCGACGATAAATTGTATCGTTCTACACAGCTTTGCCAGCCGGTAGTGGAAGCTTTTCCGACATCCAGCGCTGCTGCAGGCTATCGGCAACTGGCCGAAAAACTGATGCGGTGCGTTCACCCTTGGGCGGATAACAACGGCGTGGAGCATTTCATGCACCGCCTGATTCGCACCAGTCATCTCGATATGGCGGATTTCACGGTTTGAGTAAGCCTATGTATACCGAAACGGGGGCCATTGATAAAGATCAGTTCGTTGCTGAATTTACCCCACTGGTCAAGCGCATCGCCCATCACATGATGGTCAAGCTACCTGCCAGTGTTCAAGTGGATGATCTGATTCAGGCAGGGATGATCGGGCTGCTGGATGCCATCAGCCGTTATGAAGGTTCGTATGGTCGCCAGTTTGAAAGCTATGCTGCCCAGCGTATTCGTGGTTCGATTCTGGATGAACTAAGAGAAGCGGATTGGTTGCCACGCAGTCTGCGCAAGAAAATGCGTCAGATTGAAACGGCAATGCGTACACTGGAGCAGCGTCTGAGTTGTCCGCCGACTGAACAGGATATAGCGAACGAACTCAATATGTCACTGGAAGCGTACCAGGAAATGCTGCAAGAGGCACGTGGCGGGCAGCTGATCTATTATGAGGATTTTCAGGAAGATGATGAAGATCATTTCCTCGATCGCTTGTGTGGCAGTCAGGATAATGAGCCGCTGGATCAGCTGCTGGATAAAAATCTGCGGGAATTGCTGGTTGCTGCGATCGAGAAATTGCCACCCAGAGAGAAACTGGTGATGGGTATGCATTACGAGCAGGAGATGAATTTGCGTGAAATCGGTGAAGTGTTGGGTGTCAGCGAATCGCGTGTGTGCCAGTTGCATACTCAGGCCATTGCCCGGTTACGGACCCGTTTGAGAGGCAAGTAAATTTCTCTGGTACTGTTTGATTATCCTGGGAACTGCAGTCGGACGCATACTTGGGCGCAGTCCAACTGCGGTTCCCAGGATTATATTTTTATGCGGGGTAGCTTACTCAGAATCTGATTGCTTGAGGTTTTAGCCTTAAACCTCAATTTTCATGATAATCTGCAGAAAAATGAAAAGTTGGTAAATCGATCGTTTTAGATGCAAAAATTTTGAATAACTTGATAGAATGTGGGCAGTCCGTATGAACCGGGCCAGGCGATGGTCGGTGGGTGCCGGCCAATAATCTGTATGGAGCTTGCCGTGGGAGGAAAGCTCGATATGAAATGAAAATAAACCATAGGGTCTTGCCTGAGAAAATGATCGGGTAATGGATTTTGTTTTGAATAATTTGAGAGGAGCGCAAATGAACAAGATAATCGTCGCAGCTTTTGTTTCGGTTTTTGTACTGGGTTCCACTGCAACGTTTGCAAGTGGTAACCTGGAATCTTCCCTGGTACCAATTAAAGCTAAAGACCTTTTGGACTATCTGTCTTGTAAAGATAAGAAGCCGACTGATGTCGTTAAAAGCCGTACTGAGGTTGAAAATGGAAAAATTGTTACCACGAAATGTGCTGATATCGTAGCAGTCGTCGAGAAAGCGCGGGAAGAGTCGGGCGATGCCTGGCAGGGTGGTTATTAAGCTGTTTCTTTTTGGAAAAAGGGCCTGTTGATCAGGCCCTTTTTTTATGAAATTCTTTACCATCATAGCTTGTGCTTATCGGTTAGGGGCCATGGATTCTGATTTCCTGCAACCGCTTCCTGATTATCCAATAGAGCAACGTCACAACAAGCTTTCGATTCTTGCTGTGGAATGAAGTTGTGGCGATTGCGCATCCTTCTCGCTTTTTTTATTGCTCTGTCAGGTGCCTTAATTAATCTGACACCGCAAGGTGTCGGTATTGAGGAACAGTTTGGCCTCTACTGGCTGTTTCATATGCGCGGCGCGAGGCCAGCACCTGCAGAAGTCGTCGTAGTTTCGATCGATCAGGCTTCTGCCGCCCACCTGAATTTACCGCTTAAACCCAGTCGATGGCCGCGTACACTGCATGCCCACCTTGTCGATACGCTGGTGAGAGAAAATACGGCCGTAGTAGCGTTCGATCTGGTGTTCGACACGCCGAGCAACGATGCGGAACAGGATTTACAGTTTGCCACGGCAATCGAACGTGCACGCAGAGTTGTGCTGGTAGAAAGGCTGGATTTCGAAGAAATTCAGCTGTCAGATGATACGGCCGCCAATGATCAATCACATACCAGAATTATGCAGGAAGGGGTTGGGGAGATCGTACCCGTCATTGCGGAAGCTGCACGTGCCCATGCGCCTTTTCCTTTGCCAAAATCATCATGGGTCAATCAGTGCTGGACATTCAGACCAAGTGCCGGTGATATGCCGACGTTGCCGGCTATTGTGCTGCAACTGTTTGCATTGCAGGTTTATGACGATTTTCTTCGTCTGCTTGCCAATGTAAATCCGGTTCTGGTTGGGCAATTGCCCCGCAATGCGCATGATCTCGATATCGAGAATCTGGTTCTCGATTTACGGGATATGTTCATGCATAATCCTATGCTGGCGCATACCATGCTGAATCAAGCGGCACGGGACTCAAGCCTGGATACTGTACAGCGTCGCATTATTCAGGCATTGGTAAATCTTTATAGCGGGAGCGAAGTACGTTATCTGAATTTCTATGGCCCACCCCGCACTATTCGGACGATTCCTTATCATCTCCTGATTGGAAATGAAGCTGACAGGCTGATGGATCCCAGCCAGATGGATTTTTCAGAAAAAATAGTATTCGTCGGATTTTCAGCAGAGACCGTTTCCGAGCAGGATCAAGTCAGAGACGATTATCATACTGTTTTTTCTCTGCCGGACGGGTTGACACTCAGCGGGGTGGAAATAGTGGCGACTGCTTTGGCTAATTTACTGGAGAATGAAGCCATTCATCCTGTATCGCCGGTGCATGGCGCAATGATCCTGTTCCTGCTTGGGATGGTGGTATGCCTGCTTTGTTTCATTGTTCCCAGTAATAATACGGTAGTGTATGTGTTGGGCATCATGCTGGTAGGCGGCATATCAGTTATTTCATATGGTTATTCAGCTGTATGGCTGTTTGGAGAAATGCAGGTATGGCTCCCTCTGGCGATTCCACTAATGATACAGTTACCCGTAGGGGCGATCGGTATTACCACATTGCTGTATTTTGAAGCCAACCGGGAACGCAAACGGATTGAAGCGCTTTTCGGCGGCCATCGGCCGGAACCGGTAGTTCGGGATGTGGTACACGGTGCGGGCCCGATGCATACGGATGGTCAACTGGTATACGGGGCCTGCCTGGCTACTGATGCAGAGAAGTACACGACACTGGCAGAGACTATGGATCCCCGGCAGCTTGCATTATTGATGCATGATTACTACGCCAGCATTTTTGAACCAGTAGAACGTCATCAGGGTAAGGTTTCCGATGTGATCGGTGATGCAATGCTGGCAATCTGGGCTGCAACATCCGCCGATCAGGCCTTACGCGAACGAGCCTGCCTGGCCTGCCTGGATATTGTAGAAGCAGTAGAACGTTTCAACCGGAGCGGTAACGGTCGTCCGCAGTTACCTACCCGGATCGGGTTGCATTTCGGTGAAATGGTACTGGGGAATATCGGTGCACGACAACATTACGAGTATCGTGCAGTTGGAGATATTGTCAACACTGCTAACCGTATTCAAGGGGTGAACAAATACCTTGGCACCCGTCTGCTGGTATCGGAAGAGGTGGTCAGGGGGTTGGATGGTCTACTGCTGCGTCCGCTCGGGCGGTTTCTGCTGCCGGGAAAATCACAATCTATCCGCCTGTTTGAGCTGATTGTGCATAAGGAGGAAAGCAGTGAAGCACAGCGCTGGTTATGCACGTCATTTGAACGAGCGCTACGTGCCTATGAAGCCGGAGACTGGGCCGACGCAAGTCATCAGCTTAAAGAAATCCAGGAAATTTTCCCGGAAGACGGGCCCACCGGATTTTTGCTTGCACGCTGCCAGACATCTCAACGCACACCATCATACCAATCCCGGGAAGCCGTCATATCCATGCAATCGAAGTAAATCGCTTGCGGTAAACAAGTCTGCTGATCAAGCAATTCTTTATATAAGGATTGTGAGAAAAGTCACATGAATATCTTTTTTTTCCTATATACTCGAGTCCAGAGGTTATGCTAATGGGGTTTAAATAATGAACCTGGCAATTTTTAAGGGTTGTTCTGGTTTGTCATAAAGTAAAGTGATGATCTTATGGAAACCGTACTGGATATTTTGAATATCTCTCGAATCCTGAAGATAGTCCAGCAGGTTATAGCAGG
>JBDIVK010000035.1:0-19029 GCA_039794425.1 Nitrosomonas sp.
TGGACTTTACTGACATTGCAGGAATAGAGTAAATCATCAACTTAGGAGATAACTTGCAGCACTCCGCCAATTTTCCCCATTGCCCTGTGCAATCTGCTGATCTTACAGGGAAAAATGATAGCGGTCGGAAACACCATTGCCCTGATTTCAAAGGGATTGAGACTCTAGTTCCTCGATTTTGTTCACAACCCATGTGGAAACACCATTGCCCTGATTTCAAAGGGATTGAGACGGTCTGTAACATTTTCAAGGCTCAGGGCGGATAGAAACACCATTGCCCTGATTTCAAAGGGATTGAGACACTCGTCAGGTTTTCTATTTTCCGGTTTAACTCGTGAAACACCATTGCCCTGATTTCAAAGGGATTGAGACCCGATGGCCATGATGGCACTGCAAGCTGAGATTGGAAACACCATTGCCCTGATTTCAAAGGGATTGAGACAAAAAGTGTTTTCCCGGGTTCGTGTTTCAGCAGAAACACCATTGCCCTGATTTCAAAGGGATTGAGACCCCCGGGTTTTCCTATCAATATCCGTGAAGGTAGTGAAACACCATTGCCCTGATTTCAAAGGGATTGAGACTTTCCGCGGATTTTTGGATTTCAAAAGCATGGCCGAAACACCATTGCCCTGATTTCAAAGGGATTGAGACTTCAGCGGATTTTGGATTTCAAAAGCATGGCCGGAAACACCATTGCCCTGATTTCAAAGGGATTGAGACTACACGGCGGTTCGCTTTTGCTACTTCCGCGGCTGAAACACCATTGCCCTGATTTCAAAGGGATTGAGACCGGAAAGGTTTTCGTGAGCTAGTCCATATAATCCAGAAACACCATTGCCCTGATTTCAAAGGGATTGAGACTCCGCCCAGCTCTCAATATGCAGCAATTCCTTGAAACACCATTGCCCTGATTTCAAAGGGATTGAGACTCCAATTTAATTCCGACTGATCAGCGTCGGCCCGGAAACACCATTGCCCTGATTTCAAAGGGATTGAGACTTCTCACCATTCTGAATTGCCAACAGCACAGGGGAAACACCATTGCCCTGATTTCAAAGGGATTGAGACGAATTAGTACTGCGATAAGGATTAAAGCGTATGTGAAACACCATTGCCCTGATTTCAAAGGGATTGAGACAAATCCGTGCGGCATACATGTTCGATGCGGTGCGGGAAACACCATTGCCCTGATTTCAAAGGGATTGAGACTCGCCTGCGTTCTGCGAATATCCTCTCTCTCGTGAAACACCATTGCCCTGATTTCAAAGGGATTGAGACACTTCGTTGATCTCAGTATAAATAGTGTCATTGGGAAACACCATTGCCCTGATTTCAAAGGGATTGAGACATCCTGCTCGATCTCATCCGCCCACTGCCTGGCGAAACACCATTGCCCTGATTTCAAAGGGATTGAGACGATGGCCGGTGAGTTCAGTTTTCCTGATTTTTATGAAACACCATTGCCCTGATTTCAAAGGGATTGAGACATGCTTGCTTTGGCGAATCCGGCCGTTAGCGCAGGGAAACACCATTGCCCTGATTTCAAAGGGATTGAGACGGCCTCTCGGCCGGATGGTTTTTTAGAAGAAAAGAAACACCATTGCCCTGATTTCAAAGGGATTGAGACTGTATGTCGCCATGAATCCTTCCGGCGTGGTCGTCAGAAACACCATTGCCCTGATTTCAAAGGGATTGAGACTCCTCTTCTTTGATTATCAGCGATCCATAATCGTTGAAACACCATTGCCCTGATTTCAAAGGGATTGAGACAATAGGGGCTTTTGCCATTTGGCATCAAAAACGTGGAAACACCATTGCCCTGATTTCAAAGGGATTGAGACCTTTGCGAAAGGCGATGAGTTCGGGGGTTAGTTTTGAAACACCATTGCCCTGATTTCAAAGGGATTGAGACTGACGTTGGGATGCGGGTTCTTTGTCTTGATTAAGAAACACCATTGCCCTGATTTCAAAGGGATTGAGACTCTTATCAGCGATCAAGTAGCCTGCCAGTCTGTCAGCAAATGCGTAATCTGCCGACCAAAGCATCAATAAGCATAGAGCGATCTTTTTAGCGTTCATAATTTTTTACCTCAATCTTTTTAATTTGGGCTGGTGGGATACGATGGTCCGAAAGATTTTCGTACACCAGTCCATATAACGCCACGCAGCCGTGGACAAGTAAGATCATTGCGATGCATATGGCCAAAATGGTTTTAAAAAATATCTTGATCATTTATACCTCACTCGGTAAATAGAAACACCATTGCCCTGATTTCAAAGGGATTGAGACTTCTTTACTCATAGCAATTACTCCTCACTCTGAGAAACACCATTGCCCTGATTTCAAAGGGATTGAGACCTAGCCTGCAAATTTCGCGATAATCCCGGACTCTGATTTTTTCGTGATTTTTGACTCATTGTATTGGATTTGGCCCTGGCCAAAGCGGCAAACAGGATTTTTCCCTGTTTTCAGGCGAATTCCTCCTTACCCCCACTGCTCTGTCATCGTGCCTAGGGACAGCACTGTAGGACAGACTCAGGGTGATAAGGCGTAGACGGCTTTCTGGAAGGTTCGCTGCAAGAGATGGTACGAAGCGAACAAGATACGGATACAGCCGGGTATTACGGATGATGGCAGCACCACCGATCTTCAGCAGTCTGACGCGTAGGTGGCTGAGCTGGCACGTTCCAGTTCTGTATTTTTCAATGCCAGTTCTTTCAGTTGTTGCATCAGGGTATAGGCGATTGCAACCAGCAACATGCACAACCAATTTGACAACTGGCACGGGTACCGATCAGTCGGTTACAATTGTTCGCTCTGATGACACATAGCAACAAGAAACTTCTTCTCTCAGGAAGGATGAGAGCGCATGCCAACTCCGTGCTCATAAACAAGCTTCCCTCCGAGCCAACCAGCGACACACAGAAAAATAAATCCTATAACGGACATCACGATGGCAATCACACCCGGCTGCCCGAGATTTGTTCCTTCCAAGCGCAAAAATAAACTTACCGCATAACAGGACCAGGCAATCATCATCAACATCATATGCTGATTAGCAATCTTGATCGCCGGACTTTGCTGGTCAATCCTGCCAAGTTCTATCAAACCGGTGACCATGGCAAACAATGCAGTAATCGTTCCGATAACGAGTAACACCCCAGCCACCCAACTGACCTGTTCATTTGTGAACAGACCGGCGACATCTCCTATCGTCGAAATAAACCAAGCTGCAACGGGAAAATGAACCAAGATTGGGTGTATAGGGTGTTTCATCGTAGCCTCCTTTATACCCTAAAATAACACACTGAGTAATGTGAGAAAACCTACGACAGCGGCTCCTGCATGAATAAATACGATATTCCTTGGAGCGATATTACCTTTTGCATGGATGGAAGCGAGGTAAAAACCACCCAGAGCAGCAACGACCAGCAAAACTAGTGCAGCAGTCAGGCGTCCATCTCCTGAACCTTCTAAAATCGCTAATATCAGTATAATCAGGCCGGTTGCTCCCAGCAAAGCATGTACAATGGATACAGGCCAAGGTGCCAACTGTCCTGACAGGACTTTTGAAGCTAGAAACACACCACCCACTGCTGCAATTGCAAAAGCTAAAATTGAATAAGTAAGCATTAGTTCTCTCTCCTCTTTTTTTACTTTGGAGTTTCTACTATAGTAGATATTTTGGCTCTTTTGCAATACAAATATGTCAAAACCTATAAAAACATTTAAATGCCCATGATGAAATCCGCTTTGTCGCTTTTAGGCCAACGCCAGCAATTATTACTCACGGCTCTACTACATCATCGTAACGGTCTGACTGTAGAAGAATTATCGAACCTGCTGGCCATTTCCCGTAATGCCGTCAATCAACATCTTATGAGTCTCAGTAATGGTGGATTTATCCAGAGTGCCTTTCTGGAAAGTACAGGGGGCAGGCCAGGCAGAGTATATACACTCACTTCCAGTGGCCTGGAGCTTTTCCAGAGGCGATATTCTTTTCTGGCAAAGCTGCTCCTTTCCTGGATTGATAAAAATATAGGCGAGCGAGAATTACAAGGTTGCCTGACCGGACTCGGAAAACAAATGGCCAATAGCTTCGAGAATCGTATGACTAAGCACTCATCTTACACCGATAAGCTTCGGGAAGCAGTCACCATCATGTGTGAACTGGGTTACGACGCAGAGGTAAGTCATATGTCCAGCAAGCGGACAGAAATCGTTGCCAGTAATTGTATCTTTCATGAACTCGCCCAACAGTGCCAGGGATTTTGCAAGCTGGACATCAGCTTCTTGACTCACCTGTTAAAAGCAGAGATCGAGCATAAAGAATGCATTGTTGAAAACGATAACCGTTGTCGTTTCAGGATCACTCATCATACCAGCCGTTTATCCTGATAAATCCTCAGAATTCGGTCACTTGCTTATTATCTGCTTTGTACGTAATCGGATAATTGCTATGAAGAGATCATCCGTCACATCGCTTTATGAGGGAAAATTGTTATGCATCTCATTCGATATAAGAAAATCAATATCTGGCTGTGGATAGGATGCAACCTGCTCATTATTATCGCCATTCATGCGGAAGGCAGTGGATTAGTCGAAAAACTAACAGGCTACAAGCTTGAAGAGGTCACGCTTACCCGATCCATAAATTTCAAAGTCGGTGGATGGATAGAAACCGGCTTTACCGGCAATGTACGACACTCACACAGTAGTTCAAATTTCCCCGTAACGTTCAACGATGGCGCCAATCAATTCAAACTTCATCAGGTTTATGGCTTTATCGAAAAAGAAGTTGATACACACGGGAAATCATGGGATATCGGGGTACGTGCCGACCTTTTATACGGAACAGATGCAAAATATGCGGTGACTTCAAACTTTGACTCAACTATTTTGGGAGATGATCCGAAACACCAGTTGGTATTTCCACAACTCTATGCGAACTTATTTGCTCCGATCGGTCATGGCATTAGTATGATGGTTGGCCACTTCTATACAATTATCGGATACGAATCTGTTCCAGCGCCAAACAATTTCTTTTTTTCGCATGCCTACACCATGCAATATGGCGAGCCTTTTACTCACATCGGCGCAATGCTTTCGTATCCGATCAATGCCAATCTCTCTATCAAAAGTGGGGTTGTGACCAGATGGGATACTTTTTCTCGACGATCTCCGGATTATCTGGGAGGGTTGAATTACATCACCGATGACGAAAAAACGACACTAACACTTTCCCTGATCACTGGAGATATAAAGACCGATCACCTGAACGACGATCATAATCGTACGATGTACAGCATCGAGCTGGAACGCGACATCACTGACAAACTGCATTATGCGTTACAACATGATTTTGGAATTGAAGCAGGGACTTCAACTTCTTCTCCCGCTCAATGGTATGGTGTGAATCAGTACTTCCTGTACGATATTTTGCCCGAGCTAGGTGCAGGACTCCGCCTTGAATGGTTTCACGACGAAAACGGTACTCGCGTAGCAGGAGATGGAATTGATGAAGATTTCATCGGTATCACGGCCGGCATGAACTATAAACCAATAGCGGGAATCACCTTGCGTTCCGAAATTCGTTACGACCTGGCTATTCATCATAACGTTTTCAATAACGCAACGGGTAATGATCAATTACTTCTTTCGACCAGCGCCATCCTGCATTTTTGACAACCTGCCCACTTCTGTAAATTTTCGTCTATAGATTATCGGAATAGAAAAGAAGGGCGAAACAATAACAAGGAAAATAGTCAAAATTCCCTGTCACTAGTTATAAACTGTAGCTTTAAGAAGTGTTTACGGGGGAGAATCAGAGAAATATGAGAGAATACACCATGGTGCCCAGAAGAGGAATCGTTTTCTCATAAAAAACAACATAATACAAAAATATGATGTAATTATGGTGTAATCAAAATATTTCTTGATAAAATCACTAAATCAGCTCTTATGCATAGAATTAGGTATACAGCAGTTTGGTTGTGTTCATCACAGTTCAAATCGGTATGGTCTTGTAACACCCCTACAATACAAGAAACCAACCGAGCCTGACACCTCCTTTAATTACTACACTTTGAGAAACGCCCTTGCTAAGCTGCATACAGGGTGTTGGGAAGTTTAAGCTTAGGGGCCCTCAGTCATCCAATTATGATGATAATCAATGACTTCCGAGAAGAAAACCGGCCACACTTAGATCTTCATCGATTTCTGGCCAATGAATACCGTCGCCGTCGCCAAGTAGCTCGAAATTCTCTAACTGGCTTTTCGTTGCGTTCGCCAAACGAGGAAACCACACTAGCGGGATCATTATTTTTCTCCCATCGACCAAAGACACGACCATATCGTCATCTGTAAACTCGATATTTTCTGCTAAAGCATGTGTCTCAACTGCCAATGTGCCCATTCCAAGCCTCCATAAATATTTCCCGATTTTCTTCGATATGTCTCTGTATAGCCCGTGGCTCTTGTGAAGCAAAGTGTTTTGAACTCGCCAACGCAACAGGATTTAACCAAAATTTGGCGAGAAATCTCTTCCGTTGTACATGTATGTGCGCCGGTTCTCCTCTCTCATTGCTGTAGAAGAAGAATCGATAAGGACCTATCCTGAGGATCGTTGGCATATGTCACTACCTGTGCCTCTCTTTTCTCCATACCGCCCCAACCAAATGTTTTGCGTGACCTTATTGACCATTTGAGTGTACCTGTTTAATTATCGGGGCTACTGAAGACGAAGTAATACTGTGGGAAAAATGGGAACGCTACTTTTTCTTTCCAGGACGCCCTATCGGACGATACTGTAATACCCTGCCTGCAATTTTTTACCAAGACCGATCGATAATTAGTTGCCGTTGCTTACTCCCATAACAATGAGGCCAGGTCACGAGTAACGGATAATAATTGGATACCGCAAAGCGGGATCTAGCTCAGAATTAAGTATCCTTGTTTTTTCGAACAATAACCCTCCTCTATAGTCGTTGGGTACAGTTGATAAAACTCTCGGATTTCTCGTTGGCTGTAGGTACCTATTTTGTACGCAGCGATGATCGCTGTATTGCGGTCTTTGTGTTGCGCTGCGATCTTGAACAAAGGCTTTGCCATTGGCCATTTTTGCTACCGGGGTATATTGATATCGTCTTTTTCCTTTTCTATCCTTTTCTGCATTTCAGTTACGAAAGCTTTGTCCCCTAAGTAAATTTGGCACAATTAACTTTTAGCTCTATTCTTTCTCAGTAATGTTAACTTCAGCCAACAATCGGGTATTGAGCCTTTTTATTAGATCCATACGTTCATGCAGCACTGCTAATATTATTGGTTCCATTCTGCCTTTTGGCTGCCAGTAGAAAATATAGTGGTGCTCACAATGTGTAAATAGTATTTCTGGTCTTCTCTTCAGAAATATTCTTGGTACGATGGTACCTTCTGCTATATCCTGCAACCGCTTTGATAGCAAAACTTCATAACGTTTAGCCTGTTCTATCCCCCATTTATCAATTGTGTAGCGGATGATAGCTTTCAAATCCTCTTCAGCAAGCGCTGTGAGTTTATAGCCAGGCATTACTTGGTGCTTTCGCTATATACTTCCTGAAAAATTTCTTCCACAGACTTTTTACTTATCTTTCCAGCCTTTGCAGATTTAACACGTTCATCCAGAAATATTTCCAATTCATGCAATGCAACTTCTTCATCTGATGATGTAGGCAAAATTTGGTTCAGCACATATTCCTTTATTGATTTCCCTTGCAGTGCGGCTGCAGCTTTGATCTTTTTATGTTGTTCCGGGGTCAATTCGATAGATAGGCGGCTCATATTATTTCGCTCATAATAATATACGAATTATAATCGTAATATATTCTGAACAAAACCACAAATGTTCATTGATATGAACGCGTATTACATGAACTGCCGCTACGACTACTTAATGCTTTGTGCAGCATATCCCAATAAAGTGCACGGGGCGTTATTAAGAGGCATATTGTTCAATAAGGACAATAGATACTTTCCATCATTGGAAAATGTTTTACATTACATGTAACGAGAATGAGATTCTTGCACTCGGCATTGGAAGCGAGCAATGCATCGACGATGCCTACACCGTGGCTCTTTCCGTACTGTCGTCGATAAAGGCCGCCTTTGACAGCAGCTTCATCATCCAATGAAACTATGGGGAAATGTCGCACCAGCTTATCAAGCAGTGCGCGTTCCTTACCTTCTCGAACACCCGCATATAATTCAGCAACAGTAAGCGCTGACAGGAAAGGAGGATGTACCAACCCTTCCAGGAACTGCGCAGCTTTTTCATTGCCACGGAAAAAATCAATCAGGATGCAGGTATCTATAAGATAATGCGCCATTCCTAGCGATCGAACTCCTTGCGAATAGCCTGCATACGTTGCTCTGCGTTTTTATCATCTGCCCATATGCCTTTCATATCATGCAAAGCCTGCTTCCACTGGTGCGGCATGACATTCTTTTCTGACAACAGTAAATCAACTGCCTCTCGTATGAGCTCACTTTGGCGTACTCCAGAAGTAAGCGCAAGAGATTTGAGAGCTTGCTCCTGTTCCCTAGAGAGGTAGACTTGTGTACGTATCATAGACTCTTGCTTCATATACATTACTATATATGTTTTATTTGGCTAACACAAACCTCTCTATCATACGGCGCTGGAATTTCTCCACTCTTATGGGTATAAGAATGAATCCGCCATGGATCAATACTGGTTGAAGTAAATAGACTGTCATGCTGCATAACGTGGTGCCTGCATAATATCCTCACGCTCGAGATAAGGATAATCAGCGAGAATTTCATCTACGCTGTGACCTGCACCAATTTGCCCTACAATCATACCCACTGTGACACGCTATGCCACGGATGCAGGCTTTACCACCATTATGCCGGGCTGTTGAGTAATACGATCGAGCCGTTCCATATGACTTATCCCTTCTTACTGTGGCTGGTTATTGCAATTCAACTTCAAAAGCTCCCACACATTGTTTTACCAGTGCTGATGATTCAATAGAGGAATCATATTATTTTTAGGGTCTTAGGAAGCAAAGCACCGATTAAGATGTGATAACTTTCTGAGATGGTTAATAAAAATAGATATTACAGCTGTTCTAAAATCAGCGAGGCGAAATTCAGGCAGCTTATACGCTGTTTTTCTCTTGATTTGACGGCTACAAGTACTGCTGAATTGGCAGGTATTTCGGTACGATCTGTAAACAATATCTTTCTGAAAATTCGTCGGCGGATTGCTGAGTCCTGCGAATTGGAGTCGCCCTTGCAGGGTTCGGTAGAAGTTGATGAATCGTACTTTGGCCCCCATCGTATGCGTGGCAAACGTGGTCGAGGAGCCTATGGTAAGACAATAGTATTTGGTCTTTTGAAGCGAGGTGACAAAGTCTACACCGAAATCGTACCAGATTGCTCGAAAACCATACTGCAAGCCATTATCCGTGGTCACGTCGATCCTGACACAGTGATCCATTCCGATGGTTGGCGAGGTTACGATGGATTGGTCGATATCGGCTTTGACAAGCACTTTCGAGTGCATCATGGGGAGAATGAGTTTGCTAGTGGAGAACGGCATATCAACGGTATCGAATCCTTCTGGAGCTATGCAAAGCGTCGCCTGGCCAAGTTTAACGGTATCGCTGAACACACGTTTTATCTGTACCTGAAAGAAACTGAGTTTAGATTCAATTATCGCTGTGATAACCTGTATCTTCAATTACTCAAACTTTTACGAATTAACCCGCTTTAGCTTCCTAAGACCCTATTTTTATTACAAATATTTAAGAAAATCTGGCGTAATGATGGCATAGTTCAGAATAATATTTCTTGATGAAATTGCTATCTCATTTTCAACCTGCTTGCGGAGCTTCGCCATTCCTGCAAAGATTCAAACCATAGCTTACTTCAAAATTCCGCATTTCTCCTGAAGCAGTTTGAACATCGCCCTGTTTCAGATGCAGATTGAGGCGCTTACAACCCGGCTGTTTAAAACTGCCAGTAGTCGTTACCGTAGCAACGATCGGCGATTGTGACCGGGTAGTCTGACGAAAAAATCCTGCGAGGGGTCCTGTCACGATACCGGCTGCTTGTCCCCCTGGCGCATCGATTGCTTCAAGCAGCAAAGGCTTGATATGTGTATATTCTTTCATTCCAGCCGCTGCCAGCTAAACGGGAAATAGCAGAACAAACATCAGTGCCACAATTGTTGCTAAGGTAACTCTTACCACGATGTTTACTTTCCCATTTCGATCGCAGCACGTTCTATTGCAGCGCGCAATAAAGTTTCGGGATGTTCGGGATTCGTCGAAGCGGCATAGATATTCAGACCAAATACCTGGTTCAGCATCCCCTTCGTTTTATGCATGGAGAAACGGAAACCAGCCAGACCCTCCCGGATACTATTCTGAGAAGACACACTTGACACAGCATCAGCGATCCCTGCTGTTGCGCCTGCTGCCAGGCCACTCACCCCACCGCCAAAGGTGGTGCCCAATCCAATCACATTGGAAGCATCTGAACCCAGTATCCCCTGGTTCGACTGTCTGACCAGTTTTGCCATGCTTTCCATCTGTTTTTGAGGGGATTCATCAGAGTAGAGCATGGCCCGATAACCGGTAACTGTTCACGCATGGACAGGAGATACTCTGCCGAATAAGGCATGGCACGGCCATCTTCTTTGAATGGCATCGTAACAAAGGCTGTGACGCGCATCACATAATCCGCTTCTTCTTTGCTCGATGTCACGTTGAAACCCTGCTCTTTCAACATATCGGACAATAAGGGTAACGGCGATGATCTGGGACCATCTTTTGATATATGGATCTTATGTTGCATACTGAAATCAGTTGGAAAGAACGTCACGGTCTCCTTGTGAACCAGGGTATGGATAGTTGAACCCATTCCTGGTTCATATCCGGTCAATGTCTGGCAGCCTATAAACATCCAGCAGGTCGACAAAATAACCAAAATCCAGCGATTCGCTCTATTCGATCTGATTGCCCGTGTCATAGTAGCTTTGCATCCTTCTGGTAATGACATCCTGTGCGTTGATGCTCAAATCCGATACATTGGGTAATTTGACTGCGGCCATGACCTCGCGTGAGAATTCAGACAGATCGAGTGCTGCGAAATCGATCGAGGCAAATTCTGCCTGGGTAAAACCACCGCAGCTCGGATTTCTGGCACTGCCCCAGCGCTTTCCGATCTGTGCCCTGCCCTGTGTATTGATGATCCTGCCCAGACGACTGTTATAACAACATATGCGCAACGTATTTTCGTTGAGGTATACGCCTGCTTCTCTCGTTGCTTCCACCCGCGACATCGCTTGCGCGAAGTCCATATCTGGTTCATGACCGGTATCAAAACAATTGCCATTGATACAGAACTTCCGCCCGGCACAATTCAGGACAGTGTGTTCAATGGATTCTGCCGTCCTGCACAGGTAATGTTTTCCTGTTCGATACAGACCGGTTGAGAATGGCTGTCCAGGTTAAATGATTGCAGACATGCACCCTCTCGTTGAAAGGTACAGACCGGATCCGTTTCGAACAGCTCACATTCGGAGTCATCCTCTACGCCGGTCAAGCCTGCATAACCATGTCGCATGACAAAGCAGCCATCCGGGGCAACATCGCTGATACGAATACCTGCGGGCAGTGGAAAAGGCGGAGTGGTCGATGCACATTCCCCGCCCAGATACTGGTAATCCGGGTGGTTCTCCAGATGATCACATGCACTCAGGTCATAATCACTGGAAATGACCGTATAAGTGATCTCACCTGTGACGGGATGCTGGTTTTGCGCCAGGATGATGTTACATGGTGCAAGACACTCCTGTGGATCGACTTCCTTGACATGACACAGCTGCGTGGTGTATCGACTGCTGGAATCGTGTGTATCTGCACGGAGCACTGGCCATCGGCATCCACTGTGATACCGCCGCTCTGAAAAACAGCTGGCGCGTTGTTGCGAGCATTGACGGTATGCTGAATGATAGGATCATTCGGCGCAATCGGGACAGGTTGCACCGCCTGCGGATGGCCAACGATGAAATTGACCGCATCGCATTCCTGATCGAGTACCGCATTGCCGCTGGATGTATAACCGGCACAATTACCCACTTTGTCGATTCCCGGCTGGGTAAGCTCGCCCTGTCCACCCTGGAACAGGTGGGTCTCAGTCGGCGGTACACCGTAATACGGAATCTTATCGGAGACGGCCTGATCATCGATAGCGGAAAACATACCAGGATTCTTGCTTTTGCCGAAATTGACCGCCTCATCGAAAGCATCGTTCAGACTGTCCGCAAATGCAACACCAGACAATATGAGCGTCAGCCAAAGTAGGAACTGGAACCAATACCTCATTGGATTACCCGATCGATCCTCGAACGAAACGACTTCGCGATAGTTGCCCAGTCAGTGCTATGCCGCTCGATATAATCCAACGCATAATCAAGGGTAACATCTCCGCTTACCTTGACGAAAGTCTGCGGCCGGGCACAGCCATTATCCAGTACCTTGCCTGCCTCCTGGCTGGCCAGCACGAAAGCAGGCACATGCGTGACGCTGAATTGCTGAAAGGCCGGCGGGTGGATAGCGACAGGGACATTGCGCCCCTCCAGTACTTTCCGGATTGCTTTTCCCATCTTCGCCATGGAATTCTCCTTCAAGCCCCGAAATACCAGCGTGGCCCCCGCTCCTTCTGCCTGTTCGGCCAGTTTACGCAGTGCATCATCGGGCATCGAAAGCGAAACCAATACCAACAGATCGTGTGATCGTGCTCGTTCAACTTGCATCCGGCCGATATCTTTGAATCGTTCGGCAATAACCGAAATATCCTCGGCAGGTATTTCGGATTGGGGCAAGGATCCAATTTCAGGCAAATCGGGTATGGAAATATGACTGTTTTCCTCCATCTCATCAAGCTGCTGCATGGTCTGGCGTGCATGGGACTGCGCATCGAGTGTTGCCTGGTCATCGGGCAATTGCATCTGCTGCAATTCAGTCGTGGGACTATCGGAAAAAAGGTGTTCCTGCGCCTGGCAGAAAGAAGAAAAGAAGGGCAGGAACACAAACGCCATGACAGCAGCACGACCAAAGTGAAAATGAATGTCTCTCATCGGCTATTCACCCAGAATGATGGCGCCCTGACAGCAGCTGCGCTTACGGAAGATCTGATAGGCAAAATCCTCCCCTGCAATCGGAAATTCCCGCCCGGCACTCCACAGGATCGTGGAGCGACCCAGCGGCTGGCAGCATTTGCCTGCCAGCTTCAAAGTTTGTGGAACCGGATAGAGCATCTGGTATTTGTAACCTGTCTTGTCCATCACCGGCTGCGGGGTATAGCCACACATCGATTCACTACCCGATGCCGACCACATCAACAATTCGCGGTGCAGCTTGGCGATGATCCGGTTGAGCGCAAGACTGGAAGCCTGCACACCGCTCACATGCGCCTGAATGTTGCCATTCAATGGATATAAACTACCCTGGCAACCGGCACACCAGAAAAACTGGTTATTGGGAAACCCTGAAGTGGCTGCGACACAATCTGCTGCGCAGGCTGCGCGTGCCGGCAGATTGCCGAAGAGGTAGACTTCCGGATGGATGAGCCGGGTCAGCTCGTCATCCTTCCACATCGGATCGAGTTCGGTGAGATAGGCAATATCGAAACCGACGTTTTCCAGACAACCATTGTCCGGTTTTCCGCAGCACACTTTGATGCGCTGGGGAAAACCCTCGCACCCAAGTGCGAGGGAATGCTTCAAATCAATAAGGATCAGGATCTGCGCCACAGTGCTTACAACCCTGTTCCCACGGATCAGCCTCAGGTTCTCCACATCGATTACAAACCCAGGTGGATCCTTCGGGTGTAGTTGAAATTCGGCTGAATTTTCCAGTCCTGGAATCTTCCAGCCATTGGGGTTCGGTCTCCATGCTAACTATCCAGGCTGAAATTTGCCGCCCAGCGTGACAGGTCGATCGTTTCGATCACACCGTCTGGCTGATAAGCAGGCCAGATATCACGCCCCTGGCACCACTGCAGTAACTGCAATGACGCCTGGTACTTCTCTCTGCCTACTTCCAGCATGGCTTCACTGGCTCGATAAACTGCCACTGCATACGGTGCGTCCTTCTCTATGGCAATGAAATAGAATGGAACTGCCATACCGGCTAACGCCTTCATGCCATCCTGATAGAACGCCGACTGCACATCGTAACCTTGAGTGGCAATTGCTCTCGCAAAACCTTCCACACTGGCATCGACACAGGTTTTTACATCGATCATGGCCGTGATGGTTTCATTGTCGATGGCCAGGAAATCGGGTCGGAACTTGCATTCGATTTCGGTCTGTTTATCCAGCCAGAAGCCGGACGTTTCCATCAGACCGCAACTCAGCAATTGCCTGGCACCCTGATGCGCGCGAACAGCAAGTACCATCCTGCCGATTGCTTCAACCTGATCGAGGGTCAGGTTAATTTTTCCGCTGTTTTCCGCTTCCCAGGCGAGTGCCTGGGCTTTGCCTTCCTTGGTACGCCGGTCGAACTTCGGTGTTACAACGAAAGTTTCCCCGAACCGTTCCTTTTCGAGCAAGGCAGTGTGAAAAGCCGTTCCCAACTGCATTGCCGGCGTCGGCTCAGGCGGATGGATAACAGATTCTCGGTAATGCGCAGGTGAGCGCATGAGTCGCACCAGACCAGAATGGCCGATGGCCGGGTGTTGTGATACTCCTCAGCCGGTAATGACTGAAGAAAATCTTGATAACGCCCACTGACGGGGGCTGTTTCGATAGCTGTCTGCATCGGTGTCTCCTATTATGGATGGACTCCACGAAGACACCCTGGCCCCTGCGGGGAATGATGTCCCCGCGGGATGATTGAATAAAGCTAAAAGAATAGCTGTTTGTTTGATTTCCTCAGCTGGGAAAATCCCGCTTTCAGGATGAAAGCGATAGATGCTGGAAATTCTAATGAGCAATTATGCTGGTTGCAATCTTGAATGATTGCAAAATTTGACAACTTTCCATCATTTTTTGGGGGAAAGTGAGCAATAATTTGAAGAAAGTGACGTGGTCATGGTGATTCTCGTAAGTAGTTCTTGAAATGCTATTCTTGATTGAATAGCATCTTAACGAGTTTCGATAAGGAAGGATGACTATACGACCGTCTGTTGTGCTTGAATTGAAGAGAAGCGAGGTGCGTGAAGCGGTAAAACGGTTTCACACGGCAAACCCGCGTGTTTTCGGTTCGGTACTACATGGAACCGACCGGGATGGCAGCGACCTTGATCTGTTGGTTGACGCGTTGCCTGGTGCTACGTTGTTGGACTTGGGCGATTTGGAAGAAGAACTTAAATCACTGCTCGGCGTTAACGTCGATTTATTGACGCCTGAAGACCTTCCGCTAAAATTCCGGGCCAAGGTACTCGCTGAAGCACAGCCGGTATGAGTGAAAATCGCCTTTCCGACTATCTCGACCACATACAACAGGCCGCAGCCGATGCGTGCAGTTTCGTGGAAGGCCTAGACAAGGATGATTTCTGGGTGACAAGCGCACCCAGCAGGCCGTCATTATGAGCCTCATCGTCATCGGCGAGGCTGCTACTAAAATAATGGACAGATATGCTGAATTCACCCAGGAACACGCCGAAGTACCGTGGCGCAGCATGCGAAACATGCGTAATCGCATGGCCCATGGTTATTTCGATATCAACCTCGATGTGGTTTGGGAGACAGTTCAGGAATGGTTGCCCGAGTTGCTAATGCAATTGCTAGACGTGCGTCAGAAAGTTGATGATCAAGATTAGAATGATTATGGGATGGAACCATGACTTACGACCACAAACTATCGGTGTTCTGCTCTTTTTATCTTACAGCGCTTGACATTGTTAATGATGAAAAGCTAATTACCAAACCATATTGATTGGATATGCCCGTGTATCTATGCAGAATCAAAACCTTGAATTGCAGCGTGAAGCGCTGACCCAGACCGGATGCCAGAAAATTTTTGACGATAAAGTGAGCGGCACGAGACTGACTGCCCAGGTCTGGCTAAGGTACTGGAAATGCTGCGTGACGGTGATACCTTGATCTGTGGAAACTTGACCGTTTAGGGCGTAGCGTTAAGCAACTGGTCGACGACCTGCATAAGCAAGGCGTTCAGTTCAAGAGCCTCACCGACTTATCGGCACCGGTGCGCCGTCCGGCCGTTTCTTCTTTCACGTCATGGCGAGCCTGGCTCAGATGGAGCGCGAGCTAACAATCGAACGTACCCAAGATAGTCGGGACGATTCAGGTATCAACCATCCTCAGGGTTATCGCCAGTAGGAAGGACGTTGCAGTACATAGCCATCAGCTTTTTTAATTGTATCGGGTAGCTGACTCTGACGTATCTTGGTTTCACCAATAGTAAGCGATGCAGAAGCTGTCTTACAAAGCTGAACGGAATTACGACCTGGCGGCTGACAGACGATAACCCGTTTTGTAGCAAAACTGGTAAGAACCTGTTGTACAGGGGTTGTAAGATCACTATCTGCAGAAATCAGAAGAGCAGTGTCAAACCAATCGTTATAAACGTCAGCAAGTAGTTGCACTGCAATATTGACATCGGTCATTTTTTCTTCGTAATCAATCCATATTGCATGACATTTCCGGCACTGTCTTTTTTTCTCCAAATAGTGCCCGAAGTGTATTGATAAATCAGGTAGCGTTTCCAATGCTTCAAGATAATTACTCTGTCTTTGTGTATCAGCGATATTATTTCCTGCACAGCGAATACGCGTCGTAAAGTAATGTGCTCCGACTAGCTTCTGTCCTGGTTTAAGTAAGGATTGGACCAACTTAATTAGATCGAGCCAATAATATTTCCTCCATTTTTTGCTTCTTAGGCCGAAATAGAGATTGAATCCATCAATATATGCTATTACTCGCGTCATTATGGTGCGTTGTCGTAATCTGGCACGAAGAAGAACGGTTGACAGGCGTCAAGTATTATTGACATAATGTTTACTATAAATTGTTAACCCCGCTAGTGAGAGTATCACTAGCCCGACGCCACTACAGCGAGAGCTCAGTGGCGTTTCTCTTTGTTCTCCAGGTTACTTGCAAGCAAAGAAATATTTATTTCGCGCTTACCCTGAATCGTTCCTCGAGCCAGTCTGCCCACCTCGCGGCCTTAACCATCAGGTCGGGCTGGTAAATTACGTTATATTTTGGTGTATGTAAATGATAGTTTTTGCTATCTTAGTCCCAATATCCTCCTTGGTCTTTATGGATATGCTGACGAATACGCCAAGCAGCCAGATCGTAGGCATAACAGCCTGGTCTGGAAACATCTTCAGCAGTAACTCCATGCTTTTCAAGATCGCGAAGATATGAGGTGTTAAACTGCATGGCACTACATCATATGTGCCATTGGTATTGCGTACCCATTGTCCAGATTTACCTCATTCTTTCTCGGCAACCGCCTATAAAAAATAAGGAAACTAAGGCTAACATCGATCTTGAACAACATATCCTCGATACACCTCGGAACGACGGTTAGGCGGCCAGAAATCCGCCATTACACCTGCAATTCTACACAAAGTACAAGAACTGCATTCCAAGGGATGACCATCCACGCAGCGCTTAAAGTCGGCAAGACAGCGCTGTACTCGGCCATCTGAGTAGCGCAGGGTGTGCCACATGACTCGGCCTAAATCTCGGCTTTCATTCATCGTTCCATGTCAAGATTTGCACGTTTTTAATAAGTAGTACACAATTCACATTGATATTGCTCTATAGTAAGGAAAGAAATATGCAAAGCATGACCCTTGAGCAACTTCGGACGGCCAGTGAGGCCGGCGGCGTTTTGAGTGTAACCCTGAAAGGACAGGGCGGTGCATTCCTTGTTCAGATCAACACACGCAGCGGTGTCGCAGCCTTACTGACGAAAGCTCGCAGCAGTGAACCACGTCGCTTCGGTAACCCGGCCGCCGCCTTAAATGTGCTACGTGACGTGGGTATTACTATCGGTCAGTTTGATGCTAGCGAATGGAACCCGGACGAACGTGAGCCGGTAGCGCGTTCCAGTGACAATCGCTCCAAGGCGCTACACAAAGCTCATGAAGCTGCCGCTTATAACGAGTGGCTTGCTGCCGAGATTCAGGAGGCCATCGACGATCCCCGGCCGAGCATCCCGCACGATGAAGTCATGACCCGGATGGATGCCCGTATTACTCGCCACAAGGCAGTAGGAGCGAAGGACGCATGAGTTTTGAGTCGCACAGCGACTGATCTATGGCGAAAGTGAAGACTCCTTACCGCGTCGTCTGGCGGCCGATGGCCGAAGCCGATCTGGATGACATCATTGACTACATCGCTCAGGACAACCCGAATAGAGCCGAGGAGTTCGGCCAGGAACTTCGCGATAAGGCTCTATCGCTTGCGCAGCATCCGGCGATGGGTCACGCTGGCCGGCCGGGCTTGTCTGCTTTCGTGCGCGAGCTGGTTGCCCATCGGAATTACATAGTGTTCTATCGCGTGCTGGACGAGGCCTGCATCGTGGAGATTCTGCGTGTGAAACACGCTGCGCAGCAAATGCCGTGATTTAGCTTTTGGTGTGCTGGCCTATCCTGATTGACCATATCAAGCCAGGGCAATTGGTATTTCTTTCAGAATTGTTGTGTAACCAGGTGAACGATTCTGCTGATTCATCGACCACTGCCTTTTGTCGTGATCGAGACCGGTACTGCCGAAAGTAACGGTTCCCCTGCCAAATCGACCATTGAGCCTGTCAATTGTCTGCATAAGTTTGTCTTTATCATCGGTATCTACGGTATCGAAATTCAGCTCCGCTTGTCGTTCGATCCGAGAACTGGTCAGATCCATCAGAATTACGCCAGCTTTGATCAGATCGCAACCGGGTTTATAGATGGTTTTGAGGCCCTGCAACGCAGCTGCTAACAGAATCCGCGTATCGGATACAGGCCGAACCAATGGTACAGTAATGGAAGAGTTATAC
>JBDIVK010000036.1:0-18713 GCA_039794425.1 Nitrosomonas sp.
TGTCTTCTTGCGGGCGCTCTCGAGTAACAGCCTGATCTCCTCGAATTGCTCGCGCTTGATATCGCTTGGGTAGCCTTTTCTCATCACCCAAGTTTCTCATAATGCTAAGAGACTTTGAACACGCTCTTAGAATCCGATGGGCCTCAGCATCGCTGAGCATCGGCAGCGCTGATACCCGCTGCAACGGATCCTTGATCATCGCTGCCAGTAGCCGCTGATAATGCTGAGCCAGCCGCTCTATCGTCTCACGCTCAAACAGATCCGTGGCGTAGGTAAAAGCCGAGAAAAGCACATCGCCCTTTTCCCATGTATCGAGCTTTAAATCAAACTCAGTCGTTTGCTTCTCCCACGCAAACTGACTTATTCGCAACCCTGTAGATATTGATAATTCATCGACATCAGTCAGCAACGCCTGATGGTTGAACATCACCTGAAACAGAGGCGTGGTGTTCAGACTCCGTTCCGGTTGCAGGGCTTCCACCAGTTGCTCGAACGGCAGGTCCTGGTTGGTCTGTGCATCGAGACTGTTCTTACGTATAGTTTCGAGCAAGTCAGCGAAAGTCTCTTGAGAATCTATACCGGCACGCATCACCTGGGTGTTGATAAAGCAGCCGATCAGGCCTCCGGTTTCTGGCCGGTGACGGTTGGCTACCGGCACACCGATGCGAATATCAGGCTCGCCGGTGTAACGGTAGAGTAATACCTTAAACGCAGCCAGTAACACCATGAATAAACTGGCGTTGTATTGCCTGGCCAGCGTGCGCAGGCCATCGGCTAAGCGGTCATCGATTTTCCATTCGCATCGGGCGCCGACAAAGCTTCTTTCCGAAGTTTTCGCGTGATCAGTCGGCAATTGCAACACTGGCTGATCACCATCCAGTTGCTTGCACCAGTAATCTAATTGTCGTTGTAGCTCACCAGACTCCAACCAGGCACGCTGCCATAATGCATAATCCGCGTATTGAATCGGCAGCGGTTTCACATCGGTGTCAGTATTGGTAGCATAAGCTTCGTAGAAACGCATCAACTCATCAATCAGGATATTGATTGACCAACCATCTGCAACGATATGATGCAGGGTTATCATCAACACATGCCGCAATTCAGAAAGTTTTATCAGCTTAACTCTTAGCAAAGGCCCATTAACCAAGTCAAATGGGATCAGTGATTCCTGTTTTATAACAATCTGAGCCTGTTCATTCTGAATATTTACTGGAAGATGCGTGAGGTCTTCAATTTCAATATCAACATTAAGCGTATTGCAAATGGACTGCAATGGCTTTCCTGAATCATTAGCAGGAAAGCAAGTTCTGAGCACTTCATGACGCGCAACAATGCTATTGAATGCCTTAGTCAGAATATCGATATTAAGTGGACCACTTAATTGAGTAGCAATAGGCAGGTTGTAAGCAGCACTTTGCGGATCCAGTTGCCATAAAAACCACATACGTTGTTGAGCGTATGACAATTCATTACGGCCTGCTTCACCAACACTTGGCACAATAGGAAATGCAGAAAAACTCATTCCTTCCCTGGCCAAAGCTTCCAGAAAAACGCCTCGTTTTTCAGATGTTAGCCGAATAAAACGAGTTGCAAGCGCCCTAGCCTGGCTATCATTCATCATTACTCCACGACCTCTAAAGTGTTACTAATAGTTCTTGGAATACGAATGAGACAGTACAGAATTTAAGCCAAATAAAATCAGGTCACCTGCTAATAATCAAAAAGACCTGGGAATTCTTGTGGAATTTTATGGGATTAATTTCAGAATGTAGCAAAACAGAAGAAACGGAGAAGCTGTCCTAGATAGTGGTAAAAAGTTATCAAGCGTCATGCGGAAGAATCGATTAAGACCGGCATAGCAGGTAGTCCTTGTGGACTACGCCCCTACCACACCACCCGGCATACGGTCCGCACCGGGCGATTCGAGAAGTTGGTGTCATGAAAGCCGGAGCAACTCCAGACGGTCGAATCAAGCCAGAGTCAGAACGCTGTTGAGCGGCTCACTACTATTACGCCACCAGCAGCGGCCGTTGGCCGCCACCCGTTTTGCTCGCCCCCCATTGCGCATAACTCCCGGAACATGGCTTTGCCTTGCTTCCATTGCTTGAGCTGGACAACCCGCAGCCGATGGGGCAGCTATTCATCCAGCTCGCGCCAGATTCCCGGCGTTTGTACCAGTCGGAAGTAACCTCCTTGCCAACCCAGCAACGCAGTAATGCCATCATCCGCGTAACGAACAAAGCCATAGCCATGGTGCTCCAGTTCCTTGTCCACTTCATCAGGTAGAACGTTGGTCAGCAGCGGCGAAAGGGAATCGCCTTAAGGGGTCCTCATGACGTTCCAATTGTTTGCCGTTTAAGCGACATCACCCGTGGATTAAACATTATATGAGTCAGTTATCTAACACAGCCCCTTAAATTCGATCCAATCCATCGAATACCAGGGCTAAACACCTGGGCATGTTTATTTGATAATTTTCTGAATTGCTTATTCTATTTGATTATTCAAGACTGACTTCTGGGGCTTTTGTATCCCCCTCAGTCATATTCATAGTTGTATATATGACACACCACTATCACTATTAAATTAAGCGACTGATATCTTCATTACCAACAAAACATATGAATAACATATAGTTATCCTTATGCCAGGTTAACTCGAACCCTCTCTCCATAAATTCTGGGGAATTGAAAATTGCTTATGTAAGTAGATACTGTGCGCCTTATTAGTATTTAATAACAATAACAATTCTTGTTTGGTTTATAATTTCGGTTTCATATAAATACAGATACAGATCTTGATTAGTGGTATAGCAAATGCGAGCACATCTTTCCCACCACCAATTTAGAAATCAAAGTGAAACACGGAAAAACACATATGGCGTAGATAAATCTGCCAATCAGAAGTTCACAGCTTTACTTATCGATACACCCCAATCTAAATCTATCACCATAGTAACTGATGAGTTAACAGAAGACAGCGATTCACTGACATTGCAGGATGCTCTGCGAACAGTATCAAGCATTACTCTTTAAAAATAAATAGGGTCACCCCACTATAAACGACGAGGTATTAAACCCAGAAGATTCAAAAGATAATGATTATTATTTAGTTTATACTTAATACTTATATTTTCTTTGTTTTTATTATTTTTATATAGCTAGAGTTTGATTTTCAACTGCTTCATTTTAATTTAAGGGAGATTAAAAATGGCAAAGGTACCCCCTCGTTCATGGGATATATTCCCGATCAAGCCGGCTGTATCTGCATTGGCGTTGGCTTTCGGTGGAATGGCAAATGCAAATGAGCCTGTACAGACACTACCCGAAATCAAAATCAAAACAGAAAAAACCAGTGAACGAAGCAACGAATATAAGGTAGATAAATCTGCCAACCAGAAATTTACTGCCCCACTTATCGATACGCCCAAATCGATCACTATCATTACCGATGAAGTCATCAAGGACAGCGGTTCACTATCGTTTCAGGACGCATTGCGAACAACCCCTGGTATTACCTTCGGCGGTGGTGAAGGTGGTATCGCACAAGGTGATCGCCCATTCATCCGTGGATTCGATGTTTTTTCATCGATTTTTGTCGATGGTTTACGCGATCTGGGTACCCAGGTACGTGAGATATTTGCAGTCGAACAGATGGAAGTACTGAAAGGTCCGAGCGGCAGTTTCGATGGCAGGGGTTCTGCAGGGGGTAGCATCAATATCGTTACCAAGCAAGCTCGGGCAGGTAACTTCATTAAAGGTTCCGCCGGCCTCGGTACTGATAAATTCAAACGTGGGGTCGTTGATGGCAATTACATGATCGGTGAAAACGTAGCCGTCCGCCTGGTAGGGATGGCACATAAAGCAGATGTCGCCGGGCGTGATAACGTCGATACGCAACGCTGGGGGTTGATGCCCTCCATTACTTTGGGTCTGACCACCCCTACCAGTGCCACCCTCAGCTGGTATCACTTTGAAACCGATGACAGGTCGGACTGGGGGATTCCGTATATCCAGAATGCCGAAACCGGTGGTATCCCGGAAGGTAAACCGGTTGGCTCCAGAAGTGCCTGGTATGGAGTTAAAGGCCGGGATTTTCATGACACTTCAGCGGATATCGGTACATTCAAAATTTCGCATGCATTCAGCGAGAATCTAGTCGTACGCAATACCACGCGCTATGGCATAACAACCAATGAATTCTTCGTCGGACGCCCCAACATCAGCAGCACCCAGTTTGCAGCAGGCGTTGTGGATAGAAGCAACTCGAGAAACCGTGGTACCAGAACCGAGACTGTCGCCAACCTGACGGATGTATCGTTCATCTTTGATACCGGATTCATTAAACACAATTTAAATGCCGGTTTCGAAGTCAGTTGGGAAGATTACCGGAATCGCGTTTACACCGGCGGTACGATTATCGATCCGGCTGAGCGTACGACACCACTTGGCAATCCCAACCCTTCCGTTGCATTCACTCCTGTCGTCCGGAATCCGTATCCCAGCACCGAAGCGGAAGCGCATAACAAATCGGGTTATATATTCGATAGCATGGAGTTGACAGAGAAAATACTGCTCAATGCCGGCATTCGATTTGATAATTATCAGATCGACTTACAGAACCGCAATGCCAATACCGGCGCAAATACTACCTCCTTTAAGCAGAACAAGAGTTTCTTCAATTATCAGGTGGGTGCTGTTTATAAGATGCAGCCCAATGCGAATATTTACGCAGCCTTCGCCACTTCTTCCTCACCTGTAGGTTTGTCAATGGGAGATTTTAACTATGCTGGTAGTGGGCTGGATGCCAATACACAGAATTTAAAACCGGAGCGTACCGAAACTTATGAAGTAGGTACTAAGTGGCATGTATTGCATGATCTGGCACTGACTGCCGCAGTATTCCACACGGTCAAAACCAATGCACGCGTCAATGTTGGTCCATTCATTGAGAATGCAGGCGAAGCTGTGGTGAACGGTTTTGAATTCGGTTTTGCCGGCAATGTGACTGACAAGTGGAATGTGTTCGGTGGCTATACCTTCCTCGATGCAGAACAGACCAAAGTTGGTGACAGCACCGACCAGAATGCGGTTGGCTCAGCCAGCAGTAAAGGTAAACAGTTATATGGTACCCCCAAGCATGCTGCCAGCTTCTGGTCTACTTATAAGGTTCTACCACGTGTAACGTTCGGTGGTGGTTTATTCTATACCAGCAAGGTATATGCCGATCCAAGCAATAATGGTTATATCCCTTCCTACGTGCGTTTTGATCTAATGGCAAAATACTATATTAATAAAAACCTGGACTTGCAGCTGAACATTCAGAACCTGACGAACACACGTTATTTCAACACGACTTATTTTCGTCACTATGCCATACCGGCACCGGGACGCTTTGCATTCGTCAATCTGAACTTCAAGTTCTGATGTCATAAACAGGCGGGCACGTGTTCTGCCCGCCTGCCAGGTAAATACTGATACAATCAATCCTTATGCAAGTAAATTTTCCACAGAGATTGTTTTTTGAGCTGTAATCAGGTAACAAGTTGTTTTGTTTGCACCTAAAAGACTTTTCTGAAATGCTGCTGACAATTCCCGATATACTCACCAAAGCACAAGTAGCAGAATGCAGGAAGCTGATGGATCAGGCGGAATGGGTGGATGGTAATGTAACCTCCGGGCACCAGTCTGCGCTGGCCAAAAACAACATGCAGTTGCCAGAAGAATCAGAGGTGGCACGTAGCCTGGGTGAGTTCATTCAGGATGCTCTGGGTATGAGTCTGCTGTTTATTTCTGCAGCTTTACCGCTCAAGGTATTCCCACCATTGTTCAATCGCTACGGATGCGGACAGGCATTCGGCACGCATGTGGATAATGCAATCCGTCAGTTACGTGGAACAAATTTCCGGATCCGCAGTGATCTTTCCGCAACCTTGTTTCTTTCCGAGCCGGAAGATTATGAGGGTGGCGTACTAACGATAGAAGATACTTATGGTACGCAGGAAGTAAAACTACCTGCCGGCTCCATGGTACTGTATCCAGCAAGTAGCTTACATCACGTTACACCGGTAACACGCGGTGCAAGAGTATCCTCATTTTTCTGGATACAGAGTATGGTGCGCAATGATGCACATCGTACACTACTCTTTCAGTTGGATAATGCGATACAGAAACTCACAGCTGACCGTGGTGGAAAAGATCCTGAAGTAATCAGCCTGACCGGCATTTATCATAACCTGCTAAGAATGTGGGCAGATAGCAGTTGACATCGGTTTCAAAAAATTTGGAAACGGTTGTTTCTCCAAACAATTACAACACTTTCCATAGTTACAACTGTTGTAAATTCCAAATCACCGTAGCACTCTCAACCTGCTAACCAAGCCAGAAAAATCTGCCAGTGCCTCCTCCTGAAATATACGGGAAACAGTTACTCTCCGAGATATCATTTTTGCGCTGTCACCTTCCTGAAGCTTATAATCCTAAAAACTGCAGTTGATCGCTGATCAGCCCCTGGAAATCTTGATGGGTAGTGAGCTTGCTGCTTTTGCTCATGCCACCCTATGGGTGAGGCCGCTACGTACCCGATTGCACGCCTGGCACACTGTCTGGCTGCGTTGCTTCTCGGTGCAGGGAATGACCATGCGCCTCGTCGCGCCTTGCCAGGCAGTGCGCCAGACGCACACTCGGATACGTCCAACTGCGGTTTTTAGGATAATTACTGGTTAAATTACATCTGTACAATAGTCTCCTGAAAGGGAAGGGGAATAATGAAATATTTTGGGACGGTTTTACTTTGCCTGATGGCATCTTCTTTTGTCATGGCAGATACTTTGTCTAATTTACAGCAGCAGACAAGCCATGCTTATGAGCAAATGAAACAATCTGAACGTGATGCCAACCGGGCAAAAAAACAAGTCGAGGTAAAGGAAGAGCGTCGGCATTACTTTCAACAAAAGCTCACTGAAGCTGAGCAGGAACTCCAGGCCGCGCAGCAAGCTTTCACGGAAGCTGAGAAGAATAGAATTGAAGCGAAAAAAAGATGGGACGATTACTCCGAAACACTCTACCAGAAATGGCACCAAAAAAAATGAAGCCAGGGAGGTAATGACACACCAATTATATTTCCTGTAATTCTTTTCTACCTATTATTCGAAAGGATGGCGGAATACGATCGTTTCTGTTCGATCGGGTCCAGTGGAAATCATGGAAATAGATGTTTCACAAACTTCTTCCATACGCCGCAAGTAATTCTGCGCCGCTCGAGGTAGCTGATCAAAATGTTTAATCCCTGCGGTGCACTCCTGCCAACCAGGCAGTTCCTCATAAACCGGCTCGGCAGCAGCCAGATCTTCCGCACCAAATGGCAACATATCGTAATACTGATCCGTATGCTTCGATTTATAACCCACACAAATTCTGAGCATCTCAAGACCATCAAGCACATCAAGTTTAGTAATACACAACCCTGAAACACCATTGATCTGAATCGAACGCCTGACAGCTACTGCGTCAAACCATCCACAACGACGCGGACGCCCGGTTGTCGAACCAAACTCGTTCCCACGCTGTGCCAGATGATCCCCGGTCATATCCGTCAATTCAGTGGGAAACGGGCCGGCACCGACGCGGGTTGTATAGGCTTTAGTAATGCCCAGCACAAAATTCAATAATTGCGGCCCTACACCACTTCCTGCAGAAGCTGCACCGGCAATACAATTGCTGGAAGTGACAAAAGGATAAGTGCCGTGATCAACATCCAGTAACGCGCCCTGCGCACCTTCGAATAAAAGATTACTTCCGGATTTACTTGCCTCAAACAGCAGCCTGGGAATATCTGCAATCATGGGATGGATTCGCTCAGCCTTTACCAGGCATTCATCCAATATCTGATTAAAATCGACCGCTTCGGCATGATAATAATTCTTCAGCAAGAAATTATGGTAATCAAGGACCTCCCTTAGCTTGCAGGCAAGCCGATCAGGATAGAAAATATCTTGTAAGCGTATCGCACGTCTGGCTACCTTATCTTCATAAGCAGGACCAATTCCTCTACCGGTAGTACCGATTTTTTCCGATCCCTTAGCTGATTCACGCACACTATCCAGCGCAATATGATGTGGCAAAATCAGCGGACAGGTTCCACTGATTCGCAACCTGCTGGATACATCCACACCTGCCTGTTCCAGCATATCCACTTCTTCCAACAATGCTTCTGGAGAAAGCACGACACCATTACCGATATAGCAAATGACGCTATCATGCAGAATTCCTGAAGGAATAAGATGCAGTACTGTTTTTTTACCGTTAACCACCAGTGTATGGCCGGCATTATGGCCACCTTGGAAACGGACGACTCCTTTGGCTCGATCGGTCAGCCAATCGACGATTTTACCTTTCCCCTCGTCTCCCCATTGCGTCCCGATGACTACGACGTTCTTAGCCATACTTTTTATCTCTCAAAAACTACTTTTAATTAAGAAGTATATTAATCATCATCTCGTTCTCCAATCGGAGACAATCGTCTGATTACCAGTTATAAAAATATTTTAAACCTGAAAATATTCTCTCATGTATGCCCATCTTTTAAATGGGTGTGACTTCCCACTTACCATCCCGGAAAACCAATTCCCTATCACAGCAGGGATCACCTTTTTTATCTTCTTCAGGTAATTCGGCTATAACGATATGTCCCTCGGCACGTAACTGCCTGATTGCTGCTTCGAGCCCATCATCTTTTGGTTTCCATGGTGCCAGAATGCCCTTTGGATAGTTATCTGTATTGGTCAGTCTCGATAATTCTTTCAAATCCAGACTAAAACCGGTAGCGGGCCTGGCTCTGCCAAATATCTTACCAATTTCGTCATAACGCCCCCCCAACGCAATCGCAGCAGGACATCCTGGCGTATAAGCAGCAAATACCATACCTGTATGATAGTGATAACCTCGCAAATCGGATAAATCGAAAGTTATCTTATCGACATACGGTTTCAACGCTTCTGCAACATTTTCCAATTGATCCAGCGCATCTTTGATTTCCGGAAAGTCCGGCAAATATCGCCGTGCATGCACCAGCATCGTACCATCCCCATACAGCTCCGGCAGTAGTAACAATGCCTCCCGAACCTTTTTGCTCAAGCGTTTATCGAGACCGGTCAGTACCAACTCTTTCAGAGAACCGGTATCCTTGGCTTGCAGTGCACTATAAAGTTCCATCTCAAATTCAGGCAGGATTTTCGAGTCCCGGATCAGGCTACGAAACACTTTGACATGTCCGAGATCAAGATGAATCGATTGAATTCCTGAGATAGATAGACATTCCAGCAACAGACGCTGGATTTCAAGATCGCTTTCTATACCAGCGTGGCCATATAATTCTGCCCCGACCTGAAATGGCTCCCGTGTGCGCGTAATCTCGCATGGTACAGTATGTACGACACTACTGGCATAGCAAAGACGCGTTATACCGCGGGCATTAAGCAAGTGTGCATCAATCCGGGCAGCCTGAGGAGTCATGTCCGCGCGCAATCCCATCATCCTGCCACTTAGCTGATCGACTACCTTGAACATGCGCAAATTCATATCACTGCCACTTCCCGCCAGTAACGATTCCACATATTCCAATAAAGGCGGCATTACGAACTGATACCCATGGACATACAACAAATCCATTACACGACGGCGAATCTTCTCTATACGATAGGCATCGTACGGCAATACGTCTTCGATATATTCAGGAAGTAACCAGTTACGCATTTTCAATGTCGATCCGGTCGGATATACCCGGACCAATCACGGGAACAATTACGGTAATAACTAAGAAATACCTGATCAGGTAACCAGATAGAGAATGATCAGACCAATCAGCATGGCACTGAGCCCCATAAATCTCAGCTGACCGTCTTCTAGTTGCAGGAGTTTACGAAAAGTCTCACGCCAGGCATTTGGAAATGTAAAGGGGAAGATACCTTCCAGTATCAGCATCAATGCAATCGCCATCAGAAAGGTATCCCACATATCACACCCTGATATCTGTAAACCGGTACATTACCAAATAGTCTCGTACTCCCCTATCACCGAAATCTCTGGATAGACAAGCACTTTTCTACTCACTCAAACCTACACTTAAATGATGTACAGCCTTCAACCGCTATTTTTTACGTTCAACTACTGAGCCTTTCATATATTTGAAAAACTCTGAGTTTGGCTCAATGACCAGAATATCCCCCTTATCCTTAAAGGAGTTTCTATAGGCTTCCAGACTCCGGTAAAATTCATAGAATTTCGCATCTTTCTGAAAAGCGTCGGCATAGATTGCCGTCGCCTGAGCATCCCCATCCCCCATGACTTTCTGAGCTTCACGGTAGGCTTCAGCCAAAATCACTTCACGTTGCCGATCGGCATCCGCACGAATCTTTTCAGCTTCTGCAGCACCAGTTGAACGCAATTCATTTGCCACCCGTTTACGTTCTGCTTCCATTCTACGATAAACGGATTCGCTGACTTCCTGCGGCAGATCCACACGCTTGAGCCGCACATCCACGACTTCCACACCGATCTTACGTGCATCGACATTAGCTTTCTGGCGCATGATTTCCATGATCATGTCACGCTCCCCGGATACTACATCATGCACTGTCCGATTACCAAATTCGTCACGCATGCTGGAATTGATCGTTTGTGCCAGACGAGTCTGTGCCAGTGCTTCATCCCCGCGCACACTGACATAGTACTGTCTCACATCCACGATACGCCACTTGACGAATAAATCCACCAGCACGTTTTTCTTTTCAGAAGTAATGAAACGTTCAGGCTCCTCCGTATCCATCGTCAGGATGCGAGAATCGAAAAAACGCACATTCTGTGCAATAGGTATTTTGAAATATACGCCGGGAGATGTTTTAACATCTACGACCTCCCCCAGTTGAAACAGTATTGCCTGTTCGCGCTCATCGACAATGTAGATAGCCGAGCTGCCCACAACAACCAGTGCAACCAGAATCCCGGCAAGTACAGAAGAAACAGCTTTCATTTTATCTCATCTCCCGCTCACGGCTACGAAAGGACTCACGCGAACGTGAGGCAACATCTGAAGAAAATTCCTGAACATTATTACTCTGCGACTGTGTATTAGAAGTCGACTTGGATGGTCTTGAATCCATCTGGATCAATTTATCCAGCGGCAAATACAACAAATTGTTTCCCCCACCTCCCTGGTCAATCAAAACCTTGCTGGTATTGGATAATACCTGTTGTATTGTATCGATATACATACGCTTCCGGGTCACATCAGGCGCCTTAGCATATTCTGTGAGGACCTGCTCAAACCGGCTGGCATCACCCACTGCAGTTGAAATTATACGCTGCTTGTAACCTTCGGCTTCTTCTATCAAACGCGCAGCACTACCTCTTGCTCTCGGAATCACATCATTGGCGTAAGCCTGACCTTCATTTCTCTGCCGCTCTCTGTCCTGCCCCGCCTTGACGGCATCATCAAAAGCCGCCTGAACCTGTTCAGGTGGTTGTGCATTCTGCATGGTTACTCTGTTGATAGAGATACCGATCTGATAACGATCCAGAATTCTCTGCATCAGCTCAGTAGTTTCTGCTGCAACCTGTTCACGCCCCTCGTAAAGGACAAAATCCATTTTACTGGTCCCGATCACCTGACGAATGGCTGTCTCTGCCACCTGCAGAACCGAGCTCTCCGGATCACGATTAGTAAACAGAAAATCTTCAGGACTGTTGAGGATATACTGTACGGCAAATTGGATGTCGATGATATTTTCATCGTCTGTTAACATCAGCGATTCTTTCAGCACCTTGCTGCGTACATTGTTCCGATACCCGATTTCCACCGTACGTACCTGGCTGATATTGACAGACTCGACTTTCTCTATAGGAGAAGGAATATGCCAACGCAACCCCGGTAATGTCGTATCCACATGCTTACCGAAACGCAATACGACCCCCCGCTGACCTTCATCAACGATATAGAACCCGCTCCCTATCCAGGCAACTAGAAGCAGGGCCAGAGTCACTACAACGCCGCTGCTGCCGTGTCTATTGGGACCTTCACTACCAGGCCCACCTTCATCTCCGCCATCTCCACCACCTTTACGACGGCCAAGAATTTCATTAATTTTCTGGTTAAAGGTGCGCATAATGTCTTCAAGATCAGGAGGACCAGAATTACCCCCCCTCCTTTTTCCCCACTGAGGATCATTTAAACCCATAATGATTCAATCCTTTCCATTATTGAAAAAAGCGACGCGGTTATCATCGTTTGTACTTACGGGCGTTACAAGATGATTTTCCGATCTGGTTAGAAGATTGCGCTCGAATGCTTCTGCCAGCGCGCTATGCAGATAATTTAAACCTGCTCCTGTCTTCGCGCTAAGACGAATGCTTCTGATTCTATCATACTCATCACGTATGTAATTCTCTGTCGGGTTCAATTCGATCTGGTCAATCTTGTTCAGAACTAAAATCTGCGGTATAGCATCCGCACCAATCTCACGTAACAATTTATTGACTTCATTAATTTGCAGATCCCGCTCAGGACTGGATGCATCCACTATATGTAAGAGCAGATCAGCTTGTATAGTTTCCTCCAGTGTTGCACGGAATGCAGCCACCAGCGTATGCGGTAGTGCACGAATGAAACCAACGGTATCGGAAATGACTATTGGACCATGACTGGGAATAAACAACTTGCGGGTGGTAGTATCGAGTGTTGCAAACAACTGATCTGCAGCATACGCGTCAGCCCGAACGAGGCGATTGAACAGCGTCGATTTCCCCGCATTGGTATAACCAACGAGAGAAACAGACATGACCTCTGCACGTTTTCTTGCACGACGTTGCACAGCACGCTGTCGTTTGAGACCAGCCAGTTTTTCCTTCAGCAGCTTGACACGTTTTGCGAGCAGGCGCCGATCGGTCTCCAATTGCGTTTCCCCCGGACCACGCAGGCCAATCCCCCCTTTCTGACGTTCCAGATGTGTCCAGCCCCGAACCAACCGTGTCGAAAGATATTCCAGTTGAGCAAGCTCGACCTGTAGTTTACCTTCGTGACTTTGAGCACGTTGCGCAAAGATATCCAGAATTAAACTTGTACGATCCACAACGCGGCATGCTAGGGATCTGGACAGGTTCCTCTGCTGAATTGGAGACAGGTCATGATTAAACACCACCATTGCGGCATGCGTTTGTGCTAAAGCCTGACTGATTTCCTCAACCTTTCCCGCCCCAATGAATGTTGCGGGATCCGGACGTTTCCGTTTTCCTTCGACCACAGCAAGCACCGACAGCTGATCACTGGAAGCAAGTTGCCGCAATTCATCCAGGCTCTCCTTATCCCCTTTATCGAAATCGATATTTACTAAAATAGCGGTGTTACTGACTATCGCTGTTGTATCAATATCATGAATCATCTTGCTCAGCCGGAGTTTCAGCCGAAACTGGAATTGAAATCGCCTTGGCAGGTACTACAGTGGAAATTGCATGCTTATAAACCATCTGCGTAACTGAATTCCTCAATAAAACCACATACTGATCGAAGGAATCTATATGCCCCTGCAGTTTGATACCGTTGACCAAATAAATAGAAACCGGAATACGCTCTTTCCGCAGAATATTCAAAAACGGATCCTGTAATAATTGTCCTTTAACGCCCATGCTCTTCACCCTCCCTGATTAAGTTTCTAATTGTTTGATATAAAAATAGAATAAGTAAAAGTTTGCAAACGGACCAATCTATTTCTCCGCTCTTTATCCCTCTTCATCCAAGTCAAGCAAACTACTCTGTCACATCAAGTCAACGGAAAGAAACCGAAAGTTCATTCCGAATATCCTGGCATTAAAGTATATGATGCTAAAAACCATAAGTCTAACACGGTAAATTCCGCCATTTAGATTACACGACTATCCTTATGTTTTAAAAATGGAAATTTCATTTCATAAAAATCGCGCTGACTAATAAGTCATCTCATCAGAGTATAAAACCAATGGGAAAGACACCCATCACTTGTAAAAGTGCCGATTGATTTACCTGAGCAGGAAAATTTCCACTCTAATAGTAATGATAATGCCGGATAAAAAAATGAATACGGGCAAAAGCTAATCCGGATATTTTATCAAAATGAAGTTGGCTCCCCACAAATACCGCATAGAATAAGGTTTACAAACCAATTCAAAAATGGGGGGATCCCATCAGCATGGAAAGCATGTGTTTTACTTCTGCGACAGGTTGACCACGAAATAGTTTGACCCAGACAGCCACCCCGTAACACCCGATGGAGGATGCTGTCCCCGATACGTTAAAAAACAACGGAGGTAAGGGGAAATTGTGCCTAAAATTCGGGCGAGGGCAAGAAATGATCTGCAACGGTCATGCAGCAGAGCCGAGCTGAGGCCACATCATGCTGAAAATGCAATGCATCGGGCTGATGAAATATGCGAGCTAAATTGTTATCAGGAGCAATCTCAAAAATAGATTAACGGTACTCTCATACTTAAAAGCCAAGCTACTCAGCCCCCACGCTCCAGCAAGATTCAATACGACACATCTCGTCGCAGCAACCCGGATGATGGCTTCTGTCGAAAGGAGAAACCATCATGAAAACACATCATACAGAAAATCCTGCTATTGACCCTATCATTCACCTCTGGCTGTTGCGTATCCTGATGAAATTGGGTGGACGCCGCAAATTTATCAGTTCTCATGGATTTAACAACGATACCCTGGCAGAAATCCTCGGGTTGGGACAATGGATCAATTCATCATGGGACGAGCATGATCGGAAAGCCGGAAAGCCGTTCAGACAAAGCTGCGCCAATCACTCCAGCAAGCTGAAAAGAAATGGTCACGATTGCTGCCATCAGCCTGCCTGCGTATCAACGTCAGTCAACTGTCCAGACTGGTAGGCCTCAGCGAGACTGATTGCAGAATTCTGGAATTTACCATACTGCTCCACACCGAGCGTTTACTGGATGACGCCGCAGACTGGATTGGCGAGCTTTCATCTGCCAAAGTCTTCCATGCGTTGTCAGTTATTCTCAATTTACCTGAAGCCGAAATCCGTGCCTCACTGGGCGCACACGGTATCCTTGCCCGCTCCGGTTTGATCTCTATCCGTCGCAGCAGCACCGGTTATCTGCGTAGCAAACTAGATTTGCTCTCGGACGAATTTGCTGACCTGATGGTTTCCACAGAATCTGATCCAGTCAGCCTGTTGCGCAGCACTGTATCGGCCGCAAGTCCAAGGCAGTTACACCTTGCTGATTACAGTCACATCCAGCCATCTCTTAATATTCTGCTCCCCTATCTGCGCCATGCGACCTCTACAGGACGGCGTGGCGTCAACATCTTTCTACATGGTGTTCCCGGAACGGGTAAGAGCCAGTTGGCACGCGTACTGGCGGATGAACTGAATTGCGAACTGTTTGAAGTTGCCAGCGAGGATGCCGAAGGTGAACCGTCCGACGGCGAGCGTCGGCTGCGTGCTTTTCAGGCTGCACAGAGCTTTTTCACACAACGACAGGCACTGATTGTTTTTGACGAAGTTGAAGATGTGTTCAACGATGGCGAGGGAATCTTCGGTCGCAAGAGTACCGCACAATTGCGCAAGGCCTGGATAAACCGGATGCTCGAAGAAAATCCGGTACCTACCTTCTGGCTTTCCAACTCCATCGAAGAACTCGACCCGGCCTTCATCCGCCGCTTCGATATGGTGTTCGAATTACCCGTGCCCCCCAAAAAACAACGTGAGCAGATTTTGCGGGAATCCTGTGGTGATCTGCTTGATACCGGTAGTATTGCACGAATTGCCGAAGTCGAATCTCTGGCACCGGCAGTTGTTGCCAAGGCTGGCTCCGTTATCCGCACGATTCGCGATGCGCTCGGCCACAAAGAAAGTGCTGCGGCTTTTGAGCGATTGATCAGCAACACGCTTGAAGCACAGGGACACAAACCGCTTGTGCAGCATAACCCTGACCAGTTACCCGAGATCTATGACCCGGCTTTCATTCATGCCGACGCAGATCTGTCCTGTATCGCCACCGGGCTGGTTACAGCACGTTCCGGCAGGCTTTGTTTATACGGCCCGCCGGGTACCGGCAAAACTGCCTACGGCCGATGGCTGGCCACACAACTCGGTATTCCGCTCCTGATCAAACGCGCCTCGGACCTGATATCCATGTGGGTGGGAGAAAGCGAGAAAAATATCTCACGGGCATTCCGCCAGGCGGAACAGGATGGAGCACTTCTTCTGATCGATGAAGTGGACAGCTTCCTTCAGGATCGCCAGAACGCTCAACGCGGATGGGAAATCAGCCTTGTCAACGAAATGCTGACCCAGATGGAGTCGTTCTCCGGAGTATTTGTTGCTTCAACAAACATGATGGATGGATTGGATCAGGCTGCGCTGCGCCGCTTCGATCTCAAGGTGAAATTCGATTTCCTCCGCCCTGAGCAGGCGTGGGAACTATTGTGCCGCCACTGCGAAAAACTGAATCTACCGGAACCACAGCCAGATCTGCAGCCAAGAATCAAACGATTACAGCAATTGGCACCCGGTGATTTTTCAGCGGTATTGCGTCAGCACCGTTTCAACCCCGTACAAACGCTTGCCATGCTGGTATCAAAGTTAGAGGCGGAATGCACGATAAAGATAAAAGGTGGTGAAAAGACCTCTATTGGGTTTATTTGATCATCAACCCGTATTAGATAATTCTCAAAAAACGAGAGGAAGATAACCATGCGCACATTCTCTAAATCCAAACTACTGGCTTTCAGACAGTGCCCCAAGCGATTGTGGCTTGAGGTGCACCGCCCCGGGCTACGCGAAGATTCATCAGTCACCCGGTCAGGTTTTGTCGCAGGGCATCAGGTAGGCGACATTGCCCGCCAGTTGTATGACCCTGCGAACAAGGCGGCACTGATTAATCCGCAGAAGGAGGGGTTCGATGCGGCCTTCAACCGTACACAGAAACTGTTGCAATCCGATCAGCCAATTTTTGAAGCAGGTTTTCGTACCAAGGAGGCATCAACATTCGCTGATGTCATGTTACCGGTTAACCAGGATGGTAAACCGGGCTGGCGTATGGTCGAAGTCAAATCTTCCGCTTTGGTCAAGGACTATCACCGTGACGATACTGCTGTACAAGCTTTCATCGCCCGGTCCGCCGGTGTGCCACTGACAGCCGTTGCCCTGGCACACATCGACAGTTCCTGGGTGTATCCGGGCCACGATAATTACGATGGATTACTGCTTGAAAATGATCTGACAGAAGAAGTTTTTGCCCGTCACGAGGAAGTGCGTACCTGGATTACCGAAGCTCAGGAAATCGCTGCCCAAGTAAACGAGCCTGAAGTTACCACGGGCAGTCAGTGTTCCGATCCCTACGCTTGCGACTTTTACGCATATTGCCATAACAAGGAGCCACAAGCTGAACACTCCGTTTATTGGCCGCCTTATCCGGGGGAAACGCTCAAGGCATACATTGCAGAACACCATATTACCGAATTGCGCGATATACCTGATGAACTCCTCAATGTCAGGCAACTGAGAGTCAAGAAAGCCACTTTATCCGGTCATCCATATTTCGATCGGCAAGCCGCCGCACTGGCAATTGGCTGATCACGGATTGCCGGCCTGTTTCATGGATTTTGAGACCATTCAGTTTCCTGTGCCAATCTGGAAAGGGACGCGTCCCTACCAGCAGATACCTTTTCAATTCAGCGTACACCGCCTATCGCAAACCGGGACACTCGAACAGCAAGGCTTTCTCGATCTCTCGGGTGAGGACCCTTCACTCGCCTTTGCCGAAGCCCTGATAACCGCTTGTGGCGAGCATGGCCCCATCTTTGTCTACAACGCCGGTTTCGAGAAAACCAGAATCCGCGAACTGGCAGAACGCTTCCCCCATCTGGCCGAGGCACTTCTGGCCCTGAATGCGCGGGTAATCGATCTGTTACCCATAGTGCGCAAGCATTACTATCACCCCAGCCAGCGCGGCAGCTGGAGTATCAAAGCTGTGCTGCCAACGTTATGCCCGGATTTGAATTACGGCGATCTGGAGGGCGTGCAAAATGGCGGCATGGCGATGGAAGCCTTTATGGAAGCATTGGCACCGCAAACCACCGCTGCACGCAAGACCGAAATCGAGCAGCAATTGCTCGCCTACTGCAGCCTCGGTACCTATGCCATGGTGCGTCTGTGGGCTATTTTTGCCAGTACGGTACCGCAGGATTGAAATGGCCAGGCGATCGGATACCCTGGAAACCGTTCTGCTGGCGGTTGAAATGTTACGCCGCATCCCGCGCAGCCGAAAAATCACAGCAGGCGAACTGCACAGCCAGTTGAAGAATGCCGGTATCGATCGGGACCTGCGCACCATTCAACGGCAACTGGAAATGCTCAGCGAGCATTTCGAAATCGAACGTGACGATCGCTGCAAACCCTACGGCTATCGTTGGCTGGATCAGGCAAAGGCCCTGGCCGTGCCCAACCTCACCCCGCAGGAATCGCTGCTGCTGAAACTGGCTGAAGAATATCTGAAAAACCTGCTCCCGGCACGCCTGATGAAATCGATGGAAGGTTTCTTCACACAGGCACAGCGCAATCTGGGCCCCACCAGCAATGCGGAACTGGAACGAGAATGGACCGGCAAAGTACGTGTGGTCGCCACCAGCCAGCCACTGCTGCCACC
>JBDIVK010000037.1:0-17023 GCA_039794425.1 Nitrosomonas sp.
CTACCGGGCAGAAAAAGTGCGCCGTCCACACGCGACCAGTATTTCGTAATGGCCAGTTGATCCTCAAAAATCGGTTCATTGGTCATGACCTGATACCGGCGATCATGGTGGATGCGCAGTTCGCCATCGATCCACTCCAGAATGGCACTGTCGCCGGACGCATCAGACAACGACAGGTGGGTGGTGGCCAGACGACCTGGTTGACCGGGTACTTCCGCCGTGACCACATGGATGGGGGTAGCGCGCAAGTGGGCAATCGCTTCGGCAACAGTGGCAAAATTATCCAGCAGATATTGGGGCCAGACCGACAGGGACAACCGTGGCGTCCGTCCATCGTCCTTGGGATAGACCGACTGTGTCATCCACAGCGCGTTGACCATCAGCCCGGCTTCATTGAAACCGTCAGAAGTCGCGATCTCGTAGCCTGTGATGACCACACTGCCATACTTCGAGGTCCACTCAAGCGAGCGGGAACCGGCCACGCCATTTCTTTCAACCCCGCGCGGCAGGATCCACATATTGCCATCCCAATCCAGTTTCCAATCCATGCTCCGTGCCGTAAGTATCCGCCCATCCGGGCCAAGGTAAATCACCCGGGTGCAGGCATGAACAGCTTTTGCGGCAAAAAGCACGAAGGTCAATAGCAGGAAAGATGCGAACAGATGTTTGGAAATTTGCATGATGAGTATTCAAAGAGGTTGATGGCCTGAAATAAATATCAATAGGAATTGTTATGAAAATAGCAAATCCGCTGAAGGCTATCACCGTACCTGAGAGTAAACTGTGGCATTAGTGATGTCCAACGAGGGTGCAGAAAAATTTGTTTTCCGGACAGGCCATAATATCCATCATTCTTTGGTCGATGATCACGTTTTGTATAATGGTGTCGAATCCAAACCGGGTGCTGGATAAAGGAAATCAGTTCGTTCCCCGGATTCCTCCCATAAAGCCAGTATACATGCTGAATACACCCATCCAAAGAGTAGTTCACCGAAGTAAGTACCAGTCTCAAGGCCTCGTAAACTGATCTCTCACTGCCAAGCGCTGCTACTTCGACCTCTGGATTAGCTTCAATAGCATTAATGATTTTTTGGAACTCAACCTCAATGTCCCCAAGAGCTTGCCATCATTCTTCACGAATAAAGGGCTGAATGGCGGAATAAAATGATTTCGTCGCCACGACATGGTTGGCGTCTGCGAGAGAGAAGCCTTCTAATACACGTTCGGTCGTCACGATTTGAGTGGTCGTTAGACCGAAAACGTAAATCTTTCCGTCGTTGGATTTGCGCATCAGTGGGGCGCCAGACATCCCGCCGACTGTGTTACAGTCCATGGCCCAGTTATGGTTCAAGGAGCCATCAAGAGCTGCTCCATGTACCGTACACTTCGGGTCCAGCCAAACGCCAGACTCCATCGGGCGATCGCCGGGGAAGCCAGCCAAGCTGAAAAATCCTTCTTTGCCTTGAACCTGCTCCAGTTTGGCATCGAAGAGTTCGAAATACCCGTACTTTTCCTTGGTTCCCAGACATTCCGAGAGCCTTAAGAGTGCCCAGTCTTCATCATCGTTTTGATTAAATGGGTTGAATTTGCCCATGACCTCGACTGTAGCCGTTGCCTTCTCGGCAAACGGCGTAGTCGAGGTCTGGCCGACATAGAATTCCATTTTTACGTTTTTGAGAGCGATCTTCGGATCGTTGAATTTCGGGTTGTATGAAACGTGTTGGGTGTTTTTTTTGCCTACGACCGAGTGTGCGGTCGTAAGGATGTGGCATTCTCCCACCAGAAAGGCTGTTGAATGCGCATCCTGCAGAGTGCGATTGAAGAGCGCGCCGATCGGCGCGAGTTCCGTGCCCTTGGCGTGCGAAACGGGAATCTGACGATCCTGCAGGTGCCGCGCGACTTTCAAGAGCATCGGGTCCTGCGAGCGGGCGGCGCTCGCGTAGCATTCCATGCCGGGCGCGCAGAAGCCGGCTTCCATTGTCGTATTCTGATCCGAAACGCGAGAGGAGTTTTCGTACGCGACAGCGAGGAGGCTTATCAGTATCGTCATCGAGACGAATCCCAGCATCGTACCATAACTCACCATTTCCCCCTTATTGCTTCAGATTACAGGATAGTCTGGCGAAACAAATTACTACATGATTCTGGTACGTATCAGCCTTGCCAACCGTATCTATGTTCGGTCGCGGGGCTCGAGTACCCTCCCGAAGACCGCGGAAAGCTGCTTCCGGACCACTCGACCCTTCTTGAATTATTATCTGTTCAACGTGATTTGCCAGCCACAGTAGGCTCGCTTGAAATTCGTTAAGTGTCGATACCGGTAACTCAGACTCCGCCATAAATGCCTCGGTATCCATCGTCACTTAATTACGAGTGGGCTATGAAGCTCTGGGAGTCCGGTCAGTTGACGTAACACATTACCATGCTTGTGGCCTGGATCAACAGCCATACAATAAGAGGCCGTTGAGGAAACTTGAGCCGGTGGAGCTCCCGGAGCCCACATATTGATCTCGTTTCCTTTGAGTTTGCGAAGTTCAGAATCGGGATGATCAAGGAATCCGAACAGGTGATCGAATGAGCGGTTCTCGAGCATGAGAACGATGAGATGTTTGATTTCATTGGCCATAGTAATTCCTTTGGGCTTCATCCGGTAGGGCGAGGAGCGTGGCCTCTTGCGGCAGCACATGTGCAGTTGCCTTCCACTTGCCAGGAAGGAGGCCAACAAAAGCTCGCTTCCCGATCACAGAAACTTCCACGAAGCAGGCTGCAGAACTAGGCACTTCAAGCAATGCCGAAAATGTAGGTTCTTCTCCTTGCCTGATTCGCAGAGGGCGAATCCCGTCCCAAACGATAGCGAACCGGTGATCCCTTTTTTGGTGGCCTGGACGCTCAATGCCTTCGAAGCGAACTATGTGTTTCTTGTTTGCACCATCGACGCTGTACGACACGCGGGCTTGAATATCATGGAGCTCGACAGTGCTGATTGCCCCCGCCTTTGTGCTGACTGATATGAGCAGATAGTCACTACCGGGCCGCGCCAAGCGACGTTCATACCTTATATTTAAAACAAGTGTATAGAGATAAACGCCATTTACCAGCTTGTACAGGAAATATACAAAAGCGCCAGAAAGTGCAACTGCTTGTGCGGATGTATTAAATGTACCAACATCCATCGTATTTCCTACCAGCTTATCCCGGCTGACTTCAGGATTCCGCAGGCAAGGCTTCGCATGGAATGCCCGGCAATAATATTGGCGTTCCGCTCAACATTGTATCGGTATAACCAAATCTCGGGATCCTTCGCGCTCAAGATGATATTACTGGTAATGATGCGAAGATAGGCAAGAATCTCACCATGCTCAAATATTCGGTTTATCCGGAGTCCCGCAGCATTGTAGCTGCGTGGCGGGTCTGAAGTGGCAAACTATCCGGTCACGGGGGAAGGGTCAAAGGCGAACACTTCGTGAACGTGCGGACCAGCTGGGTTACTGGGGTTTTGCGGAAGTGCATATGCGAACTGCTGAGCAAGCCCTCCGCCAAGAGAATGCCCTGTCGCGATAAGTTTGAGTGTTCGTCCATCCTGGAGGCGAAGCATTGAATCGTCGCCAATTTGGTACTCGCTACTGGCCTGGAGCGATTCTAAGAAAGCTTCAGCAACTTGCTTCGTGGCAATTGTGTAGTGATCATGATAGCCGGGAAGGAACCTCAGAAACCATCGAAGATTTGCTTTCCAATGATTCAAACTCGTAAAGACTGTCCCTTCAAACACCACAACTATCTGGGGATCCTCCAGGAGGAGGTTTTGCCAAACCTCGACATGCATATTAGATTCATTCAGGATGGCCGATAATTCCTGTGGAGGGAAATCGGGCCAGCGTTGCCACCCTGCGAGCGCTTGAGAGAAGATATCTTGGCCACAACCGCTGGACGTGCGGGCCGCGTCTTTCTCGGAATCCTGGACATAAGGGTCTCGGTCGTAGATCCTGGTGCTCAGGACAGCATAGGGAGCGTGTATAGATGCCGTCGTCGACGCAGCTTCCTCAGATGCGTAGCCAGAGGAGTTGGGTTTACGGGTGAGTACCGTATTGGGTGACTGCGTCCACACAGAACATCCAACTAAGCTGAACAAGACAACAAAGTTAAAAATCCGTTTGCTGCGCTTATTCATGGGAACCTCCTCCTTCGTGTGAGAAAACCTTTGCCAGTTATAATCCATTCCTGATCTGCTCAGGGCTGGTGGTAATAGCACCGTTAGGATGAATGAATACAGGCTGCTCTTTGAAGATAGCTGCTAGGGCAGCGAGGTCGGCGGCTGGAACGTTGATCCACTGACTCCATGCACCACCAACCGGCTTAATCCGATAAGCACTGCCGGTCTCCGGATGCCAACCCAGCGCAAACATTTCTACTTGGGGCATATAAGTCTCCTGTTAGATGTGATCAGACGGTTACAGTAACGTCCAGCAAGTAACTATAAAATTCCCGTATATCTACTACAGATTAGCGAAAGAAACAGGAATATTATGTCATGTTATTTTTGTCTTTTGCATCTAATTTATTTGGCCTGAATTCTTTACCTGCTTGGGATGTAAACTGATTGAAGAGCGCAGTTAATACCCCATTGCTTGCGACGGGGGGCCTTATTTTCTGGTGTTTTCAACATCCTTCCATCTCATTCACATGGAGTGGATATTAAGAAGAACTTTAAAAAACTACAACTCATTACGCCAAGTCTGGTCGTCGCTGTCGAACAAGCGATTGGCTTCTGCGGGCCCCCAGCTGCCTGCCGGATAGGTCGGAATGAATTCACGCTCGACCACCCAATGCTTCAGGATAGGATCGACCACCTGCCACGCCCACTCGACCTCGTCAAAACGGATGAACAGTGAACGGTCGCCTTCGATCACGTCGAGTAGCAGTGTCTCATAGGCATCGAGTACCTGTTCGTCAGTTTTGAGGAAGCTCGCATTCATTTGCATCACCCGCGTATCCATATCGAGGCCAGGCTGTTTGACATGAATTTCCATGCGCATCGATTCCTCGGGCTGGATCGAAAGTAACGCCCAGTTCGGTGCAATCGATTCCAGTGGTGTTTCACGGAAAAGCTGCTGGGGTGGATGCCTGAAACGGATTGCAATCATCGAATTCTGTTTAGCCATACGTTTACCCGTGCGCAGATAAAACGGCACACCACGCCAGCGCCAGTTGTCGATGTAGAACTTGGCCGCGACGAAAGTTTCGGTAATCGAATTCGGCTCGACTCCGTCTTCCTGCTGGTAACCCGCTACCGTCTGCCCATCGACACTGCCATGCGTATATTGTGCACGTACTGCGTGGGCATGCACCGCTCGCTTGGCAATCGGGCGAATCGAGCGCAACACCTTGACTTTTTCATCACGTAAGGCGTCGGCTTCGAGGGCAGGCGGCGGCTCCATCGCGACGACAGTCATCAATTGCATCAGGTGATTCTGTAACATATCACGCAATGCACCTGCACGATCATAATAACCGGCGCGTTTCTCGATACCGATCGATTCAGCTACCGTAATCTGTACATGATCAATGAAATTACGGTTCCACAATGGCTCGATCAGCGTATTGGCAAAACGGAAGACGAGCAGGTTCTGTACCGTTTCCTTGCCGAGAAAATGATCGATACGATAAACCTGCTCTTCGTCGAAATGCTGATGCAGCAAACGGTTCAGCACCTGCGCCGATTCGAGATCTTCCCCAAAAGGTTTTTCGATGACCACCCGGTTCATACCGCGTGGCTCGTTGAGACCGACGGCCTTGAGATTCTTGATTACTGCAGCGAAATCGGCGGGTCTGATCGCAAGGTAAAATACTGTGCGCGAACACGCCGATCCGGGTGCCAGATCGGCAGCCAGTGTACGATAAGACTCCGTATCGTTGAGATCACCCTGTTGGTAACGAAAACGTGCGAGGAAGCGTTCGAACGCTGATTCTTCCAATTGCTCCCTGATCTTACTCGTGAGTATTTCACGCATGTATTCGTGCCAGTCGTCGGTCGTCCAGTCGCGGCGCGAAAAAGCGATGATGGAAAGGTTTTTTGCCAGCCGGCCGGCAGCTTCCAGATGAAACAATGCTGGCAGCAGCTTGTTTAAAACGAGATCACCCGTCGCGCCGAAGATGACAAACGAGCATGACAGGTTTTCAGATCGGCTTTCTTTCGCGGCATTCATGTTCAGTCCTTCTTGACGGCGTGACCACCGAAGCTCTGACGCATTTTGGCAAGCAGTTTAGCAGTGTAATCATTCTTACCCTGTGTCGCAAAACGCATCATCAGCGCAAGCGTCATCACTGGTGTCGGAATGCCTTGTTCGACAGAGGCCAGTGCCGTCCAGCGACCTTCACCCGAATCCGCTACAGAAGGTGCGATGTTATCGAGCGTCTGATCTTCCGCCAGAAAATTGGCAGACAGATCGAGCAGCCACGAACGCACCACACTGCCATGCCGCCACAATTCGGCAATCGCGGCAAGATCGAGATCGAAGCCAGGCTTATCTTTCATCAACGCGAAACCTTCGGCAAAGGCCTGCATCATGCCGTACTCGATGCCGTTATGCACCATCTTCACATAATGTCCAGAACCAACCGGCCCGGTGTGCAGCCAGCCGGTTGTTGGTGTCGGCGCCAGTGCCTCCAGGTAGGGTTGCAAACGTGCCGCCGCTGCATCCGATCCACCAAACATGATGCAGTAACCGTTCTCCAACCCCCATACCCCTCCTGAAACTCCGGCATCGGCAAATTCGATCCCCAGTTCTGCACAGCGCGCCGCACGCGGCGCATCGTCCTGATAGTGCGTATTGGCACCATCCACGATCAGATCGCCGGGCGATAACAGCGGTAACAACTCGGAGAATACTGCTTCAGTCGTTTTACCCGCCGGCAGCATCAGCCATATGATACGCGGAGCTTCAAGTGCAGCCACCAGATCGGTAGCATCCCTACACGCTATATGCCCGGTTTCCTTGACCAGCGCTTCGGTCACATCGAAACTACGGTTCATTACTGCGATTTGCTTGCCTTGTCGGGCGAGGCGGCGCGCCATGTTACCACCCATGCGTCCCAAACCCACTATACCGAATTCCATGTTTCCCTCCTGTGGTGTTAATGTGCGATCGACCACCAGTTTCGGAATCATTCAGTCAACCATAGATTCCAGGCAATCTTAGCGTGTAGAAAGAACAAACAGTTTTTTCGTAATACCAGTAATATCTCTAAGATTCGTTACAAACTCAAAAGTGCTCTGGCAAACGATCAAGAGATAAAGCTGGACCTGATGATCATCACCTTACACGAAAAATCCCAAAAAATTTGCCATACTTTATAGTATGGCATGACAGTAACGTATCAGAAGGATGAATCATCACCTGCCTGCATGAAAAACAACGAGCATTGATGCACGATCTCAACGACCTTTATTATTACGTCCAAGTCGTCGACCATGGCGGTTTTGCACCGGCAGGCCGGGCGCTCGATATACCGAAATCCAAGCTAAGCCGTCGCATCGCATTGCTGGAAACCAGGTTAGGTGTTCGCCTGATCCAACGCTCTACCCGACATTTCTCGGTCACTGAAATCGGGCAGACTTATTACGAGCACTGCAAAGCAATGCTGGTGGAAGCCGAAGCAGCACAGGAAGCGATTGAAGTTACACGCGCAGAGCCTCGCGGCACCATCCGCGTGACTTGCCCGATAGCATTGTTACAGGCGCATATAGGCACGATGCTGGCTGATTTCATGATCACTTGCCCACGTATCGTCGTCCATCTGGAAGCAACCAATCGCCGTGTCGACCTTATAGAGGAAGCAGTCGATCTGGCAATCAGAGTTCGCCCGCCCCCGTTACAGGATAGTGATCTGGTCATGCGTGTACTGGCTGATCGCAGCCAGTGTCTGGTGGCCAGTCCCGTGCTGCTTGCCCATCACGGCACACCCAACGTCCCCGGTGACTTGACAAATTGGTCAAGCTTAGGGTTTGGCCCGCCTCGGCAGACGCATAGCTGGATTCTATTCGACCGGGATGGAAAACAAATGACGCTGCATCACACTCCCCGTCTGGTCACCAGCGATATGATCACATTACGCAATGCAGCACTTGCTGGCGTCGGTGTCGTACAACTTCCTACCATGATGGTGCGAGAAGAACTGGATCAGAGCAAGCTCGTACGCCTGCTACCGCAATGGACGTTGCGACGCGAAATCATTCATGTCGTATTTCCATCACGGCGCGGTCTGCTGCCTTCCGTTCGCACGCTGATCGATTATCTGGCCCAACGCTTTGCCGCACTGGATGAGGATTAATTAACCTGCCCTCAGACAGAGGGTCACCCCTGGCGGTAAGCTCTGCAGTCAACTTGCCCAACGTAGCTAAATCCTCGAATCCAACAAGTCAATACCAGGGAATACCGGATAAACCGGCCTGCGCACCGATAAAAGTACGCCAGTCAACATGGATTGGTGATAGTCACAGCAAGCCGGCTGATATGCATAACAGGCTCCCAGCATGTGTGCGTTCAGCAGCTACATGCCATCCTGGACGAGAACGATCCAGGACAGGGCCGGTCACACCTCGAATAGAAACAGCCACAGTGCTGATAAATTGGATTGTCCTGTCAATCAAATCTGTCTGATTAATAAAAATAAGCCAGAGAAACTCATATGCTGAAAATCATTGCGATCATCATGATGACGCTTGATCATGCCGATCGTATCCTGTTCGATCAAGCATATACCGTACTGACCATCCTGGGACGATTTGCATTTCCCCTGTTCGCATTTCTGATTGCGCGTAACGGGCTGTATACTCGCAATCCCGGCAGATATATCGGTATGCTTTTCCTGTTCGCGGTAATCTCGCAGCCGATATATAGCTATGTGATGGAACACCCCCTGTTTTGTCCACTGAATGTCCTGTTCACGTTGGCATTAGGGTTACTGGCAGTACAGGCGTGGCTGCGGGGATACTGGTGGGCACTACCGTTCATCATCGTTGCCGGCCGGTTTGTGGATTATGGCATGGCTGGCGTAGCCGTTATTCCGGTCATTGCATTTACTATTCATTCGATTAACAACAGGGATATCTGGCATTCGTTGACACTGGCAGGCATGGCTAGTATCGTCGCGCTGTCATTCGCCATTAATTCCACCGATTACTTCCCATATGTAGTCGCAGCTTTTGTGCTGGGCTTTCTGAGCCTGGTACCGCAGCTGGACGCTATCGAAAAGAAACTGCGCTGGCCAAGTTTCCGTATTTTTTTCTACTGGTTCTACCCTGTTCACTTCCTGCTGTTAGCATTCATAGGCCAGTTCATCGACAAAACCTGGACGATATGATTCAACGTGTTAGAACTGACTCAACACTTCGCTGCGCTGGATGAGGATTAATCATCAGCCTGTCCTCAGGCAGGGCCAACCCTGGCAGCAAGATCTGCAGCCAGCCTGCCCAGCGTAGCCGAGTCATCGAGTCCATCGAGCAAATACTGAGGAATACCGGATAAACCGGTCTGCGCACCGGCGAGAGCGCCGGTCAGCATGGCCCGCGCCTGGTTCTGTCCCCCACCGTTGATCGCATGAAGCACAGCCGATTCGAAATCGTCATGAAACCGGGCCGCCAGATAATAAGCAGCAGGCAACTGATGATAAATCGCACATGGCATACCATACACGATAGATACCTTCCATGCCGGTTCTATACGAATCTCCGGGTCTGCTACTGCGGCAGCCATATAAGAAGGTGTAAGCAACGCATCCGGAGAGGCAAAACGACCTGCACGCGGTGGATCCGGATCACCGGGACGCGGCGGCTGCAGATCATCGCTGGTCACGGCATGAAACGGCAACACACCGCTCTTCACGAGATCCATGAGCTTGCCTGACAATTTAGTATCGAGCGTATGCCCCTGAATCAGTAATCCCAATACCGCACCATAAGCAACGGTCATCGAAACTACCGTTTCATCGATCTGAGTCAGCATTGTATTGTCGGTGATAGTTGCAGCAAGCTGATCCGGCTGATACGCATAACGGACAGCAATCGCAAGCGTATGTTCAGCCGCCTCGGTGGTATCCGCATGACTGCCAGTCTGCCCCCAAGGCAGTTTCTGCTGTACACGTCGCCGCCACGCTTCACGAATCGACTGGCTGGTATAGCCGCCAGGACCATTGACCGGTGTACCGTCAAGCAACGGGAAAAGTTCTTCATCCATCCGGCGACAGAAATCCTCTGCATCATAGCCACCCCGCTCGACGAGCGAACGAATCATCAGCTTCAGGATAAAACCAGCCTGCGACAACTGCCCCGCTTTCAATCCAGCATGGTACCGGTCAGGCTTAGGATCGGTATAACCGGTGATCCAGTCACCATAATCACGACGAAGCTCGGAAAGATCATAATACCAATGAGGTCCCAATCCCAGCGCGTCGCCGATAAACGCCCCCATGATTGCTCCCTTGACACGATCCTCAATATTTTTACCTGGCATACTGCCTCCTCTATCTATCCGTGTTCTCAAAGATTATATGCCTATGAACCATTTTCAGTAACGCTCAGGCATAACGATTCCCCGTCATGGCGAGCATAATGAGTACCATATGCGGGTGAGAAGCCATCCAGTGCGCAGCTGACAGGATGCACAGGATGGCCATAACACCTATTCATTAAGGTATTTTCTGGATTGCTTCACCCTTGCAGGGTTCGCAATGACAGCGGTTGTTTTCTACCGCCGCACAACATCGAGCGTATCGCAACCTACAACCCACTGGTGCCTGAAGTATAAGACAGCATAACCATTTCAAACACCGTCCTTGCGAGCCACGCAGCAGGCCTTTAGCCGCGAGCAAAGCGTGGCGGGTAGCAATCCAGGAAACATCGTAGCGACATGTGAGATTGTCAAATCCGCACTGGATAAATTCTCGCCCGCTGGCGCTTACCATGAACGACAGTTGTTTTTCTGCCGCCACAACATAGAAGCGTATCGCGACCAGCAACCCACGAGTGCCTGAAGTATAAGACAGCGTAACCACTTCAAACATCGTCTTTGCGAGCCGCATAAGCGGCGCGGCAATCCAGGGAATATATTGACGACAGGTGGTAATGACGACTTTGCGCACTCTGCCAGCGTCGTATTGGATTGCAATGGTCATAAGCGTATATATCGGACCAACTCTATAGTTGCTAACAATTGTCACGGTAACTGGCCAGGAATACAACGGATATGAAAGCAACAATCGTACAGGATGCGATTGTTGTCGATAATTGATTGCAGTCTAAACAGCCAGAGTGATCCTGATAAATTTGATCAGCTCAGATACCGAGCAGTCAGAATTTAATTCTGATTCAACGATGACGATAATAAGAACAGGCCCATACAAATGATCGACAAACTGAATAATTGGTTTGGCAGGGGTAAACCACCCTGGATACATCGGAGACTGGGAAAGTTTATTTGTACCATTCGGAATATTTTAGGTTTATCTAATTGAAGATGTGATTGATTTTAATGGAAAATAAACATGTATTATTTGTTTATCCGACTGATTCCGATGCGATTTTTGTCGTATAAATATAGTTAGCCAAGGAGAAAATCATGCAATGCCCAAAATGCAGTTCGACAAACATTGATAAGAAAAACTATGGAAAACGAGCGGGGACAACCGTTGGTATGGGCACAGGGGCTGCCGCAGGCTGGGGTGGTGCAGCTGCAGGAGCAAAAGCTGGCGCTGCTCTTGGTGCCTTTGCTGGGCCAGTCGGTGCTGCGGCAGGAGGAATTCTTGGCTCCATCACCGGAGCACTTCTGGGCGGTGCCGCCGGTGGAGTAGTCGGATCAAAAGTTGGGGAAGTTGTTGACGAAAACATCTTGGACAACTACCGCTGTCTGAAATGTGGCTTTGAGTTCAGCAAATAAAATTGGCTAACGATTAAGGTTATGTCGTGATCGTGAAGCGAACCACGACATGAACCGGTTGTTGAACAAGCCCGGTTCCGGGTTCTCTGGAAACAGCTTTTTGTGATCTGCCCTGAATCAGGCCCCATCGGTGATCCGCAGCAGGTGGGTGGAGCGTGTATCGATTACTCGCCGTATCACTTTGAAAATTTGATGTGTGATTCCTTCATCCGATAATTCCGCCAGAAGTGCATCTGCTTGATCACCGATCGTCGAGGCCAGATCACGCATGTTTTTGACGAGCAGGCGATGGGCGGCACGGGTTGCGGGCACCAGTGTCAGCCAGTGATCGAGCTGGATGGTATCCGGTATGCCGCGCCCGCCAATGGTCATTGCCATGCGCTTTGCCAACCCTGGATAAGCGGCAGTACACAGCACATCATAGAGCGGAGCCAGATCTGGCGTGGGTGCTGTGTAGAGTAAGGCATAGTTCTTTGCATGGGCATCGGCGTTGCCGACGAGATAGTGAAAAACCAACGTGCGTATAAACGTCAGTCGGTCGGCGGCAGGCTGCTGCGTTGATTGTCCGACTAGATCCAGGCACGGATCGGTACCGGGTCCACCTTCTTCCTCGTATTTGAGCTCAGGCGGAACGCTCAGAGCCTGGCAGAAATCTTCCTGATGCAATCGGCTGATTATCCTATCTGCGTGGCGCTGTCGGTCATAACGCTCGACCAGCAGGAAAGAGATATTACCCGCGCTGCCCATTTGAACTGCGGGAGTGTTGAACCCCATCCGTGCGGCGAGGCGCAGACAGAACAATTCATTCTCCACGGTGCCATCGAAGGAAGGAATAAAAGGCTTCAGGATATGCGTGGTCGGTCGCCCGCCCTTTGCGAGGCCGATTTCGTTTTCCTCAACACAGACGGCAAGTTTATCCTGCGCGCCGGCCAAAGACAGGCGGATACCTTCCTCGCCTCCGAGCAATGGGCGTTCCCGTAGCTTTTCAAGAATCTCCTGCAAGCGTGCACGGGTCAGCATTTCAATGCCATTCTCGCCAGCAGGCTCTGGCTTCTCACCGTGAAAATAGAATGAAAGTGCGCCCGCGCACTCACCGCCGATCACTGCAAGCATTCTGAAAACGTTGCCTGAGGATATCCCGAGCGCACCTGCCAGCTTCTGACGTGCAGCTTCGTCCGGCAGCAGCCCCGAGAAGAAGGGATGTGTCACCGCATCAGGCCATGGTTCCTCCTGAAGTGGCATCGAAACCGAAATTGCGCGGTTGTGGCCTGCCAGATAGTCAATATCATAGGTGAACGTAAGGGCACCGCTGTCATTTTGTGCGAGAACCCCGGCCTTTATTTCGGCAAAGTACACGTCCAGTTCGCGGCTCATACGCTATTTTCCCGTCGTGAAGATAGGCTGATACGAAAGCCAAGCGTACCGAGTACCTGGAAAGCAAGACCGATCTGACACGTCTCCTTACCTGCCTCCAGTTCCCTGACAAATCGGACACCGACACCGGTGAGGCCAGCGAGTTGTTCTTGGGTAAGACGTTGCGCCTTTCGCTCCTGGCGGATCAGACTTCCCAACGTTTTTATGTCTGTTAGTGTTTGCATAAATCACCCCTTTCGGGATGATTTTAGCATATTTGTTTACCTGGAGCCGATAAATAGATCTGATCGGGACGAATTTACATACAGCTTGCTTAATTTAGCAGCACAACAGTTTATTATCGGATAGAAGAAGAACCTGTTCCCAATACACTACTATCATCAATAAATGCCTTGCACTTCACTGCATGTTCCGGCCAATCCATTTCTTCATCGGTCCAGTAGGTTTTTCTCCAGAAACAGGTTTCGATATCATTGAGCTCACCATGGGTACGGGGCTGTCCCGGATCTCTGCCGAATATACGAAAGGTCATTTTTTCCAGGGCGCTTTTTGGATAAGTCGAAATGAAACGGCTGGCGTTGATCCATTTACCGAATGTACGATCGGCAAATGTGGGCGGGCTGGTATAGAGTTCATCGATCCATTCCAGCAGACTGCCACTAGGCAACGTGCCAGCAAAATTCAGTTCACGTGCCTCGTTGGAGGGTAACAGACTGATGTTGTAAAAATGCAGGTCTGGATAATTTGAAGATTCGAGCAGGGGAATAATCGTATTTCTGAAATCCCGTCCACTTACTGCGGCACCTAGAAAAACAATATTGCGATAGGGCAGATCGGGAAACGCTTCGACGATTTCGCTGATGACCATGCTGCCCATACTGTGGCCAACCAGTGACAATCTCACTGGCGGAATCTCTTTGACCGATCCATCTTCGGAATTTTTGATCGATTTACCTAGTTCCTCGAAAAGCGTGTCAATGGCGCCACGTGTTTCCTCGCCAAAATTTTCAGAAAGAAAAAGGAATCGAGTCTGGCGTACCATATTTTCCCATGCGGATCTGCCAAATCCATTGATGATGGGTGCCGTGCCAACACGCACTGGCATCATGAGAAAATATTGCAAAGCGGGAATGGTTTCGAGTTTATTTTTTGTGACCGGATCAGGGCAAACGATTCGGGGTTCAGTTGCTTGCGCCTGACAAGCATTGAGATGGTTTCCCAGACTATCGATCAGACGTTCCCCTTCCAGTCCTGCTGTATATAACGTATCAGCAATACCACTTCCCAAATCAGAAGCGAGTTTGAAGGGTGCGGTTGCCCGGCCAAGTAAGGGTTTTTCCTCTCCGCCGCGAATGTTTACGAGTTGCTCCCAATAGGACTCAAGCCCACCAGAACGCCAATTGATAAAAATGGGATAGACTTTGTTATCCACTGTCTGTAACCAGGGATCTGTCTCAATGGCATGGTGCAAAATAACAGCTTCCCTGACACCAGTCTCTCTGCTGACCAAGCCACCGTGCAGGACTACCATGATTTCGGTGTATCCCCCTTCACTGACCGTTTTGGAAATCTTTCTGAACAACTTACGCAGACTTGCTGGTTGCTCACCATGCTCACTTTCCCCTGCACAATTCAACGTGTAATGGATCGGCCGATAGAGTCCTTTTTTATCAATACTGACGATATGTTCCTGAAGAGCATGCCGGATTTCTTCGCGTTGTTCCTCCGCGGATAAGTTGGAAGCCTTGCTACACGTGACGTGATACCGACCATCAAGCCGATCCACTCGAATCGGTGACTGGCTGGCACACCCGGCGATAAATATCGATAGTGCCAATGTGAATAGACAGACTGGAAATTTTTCCATTGCAGCAAGGCCTCCGATACGTCATGTAAAATATCGCCAGAAATTAATGTCAGAGACAACCTGATGTACTCAAGCAGCATGCCTGTGATAATGAATGGCATTATTGCGACGATAAATCCATTAAAGCATTTTCAGATAGGTTGTAACATGATTTTTAACACATTACATGGCAATAAAATATATGCCTATAACTACCTTCGTAACGCTCTGAGCGTAACCATACCTTTGGAAAACAAAGGAGCATTCGACTAAAATCAAGACTGTACTAAACTTACCAATCTGGCATTTAACAAATGTGCCAACCCTTCCGCACCCTGCCGCATCACCTGATGGTGATTCCATTTGAACAAAGGCCGTGCAATCGGTGCAATAACATTCATCCACCATCGATTGGTACGTACCTGCCATTTATAACGTACCACTGTCACCCCATTCTCATGAGAAAAATCCCAACGCCCGATGCCTGTTACATCGCCGCTAGCCTGCCCCTCCAGTAAAGTAAAGCGCACATAACGAATCACGCATACATCAAAAGTAAGCCGATAGGGAATTCGCCCTCTCCAGACAAAACGATGAATGCTCCCTATCCCATCCGCATCACCGGGATCAAGCTTTTCCACCTTTTCGACCCCCTTCCACCATTCCGGCCAGTCCAGACAATTGGAAATGGCATCGCATACTTCAGATAAAGGCGCGTCAATCCGCCACTCTGTGACAAACTTAAACGTTGCCACACTGCCTCATTGCTTGAAAAAATCCACTGGGAATTCCGGGTTGATTTGATATTCCGACATCTCGACTACCTCGATCAGACTGTTATCTGCCTTGTAACTCATCACTTTGAGTGGAAAACCGGTCATCACATCCAACCACAACTCGAATTGTGATACCCCCTCCACGCTAAAACCGCTTGTCCCCTCTACATGAATACGCAGGGCAGTCTGACCAGCGATAGATTCCGTACCGATTACCGTAGTTTTACCCCGCCTTTGCAAGGTCATCACATTCTGATACAGCGCGCCCAGATCCGAGCGGTCTATCCGTTGGCCAGTCTGGCTACGGATCAATTTATTATCCGGAGCCAGACTGAACGAAGGAAAACTGCCATATCCGAACGGCCATAACTTTACTTTCTTAGTGAAAGGACTATAAATCAACACCGCACCACCGAATGGAGCAATCACCTCCGTCCGGACATAACCCGGTTTCTGATAGTAATAACGAACAATGTCAGGTTTACTCGATCGATTAGCACTCGAAGACTTTACCACCACCTGATAAGCATCAGCTTTCTGATAATAATCAAAAGCATCCTGCACAGGATCCGGACTATCAGTAAGTAACAGCACCATAGTAACGATTACACCGGACAACATTTGTCAAAAAAACACCCTGAGAACACACTGACACTTACTCCATTATCATCACATCGTCAATCGGGCGACGCAAGCTGAACGGCACTGTGGGGCCATGGCCGTAGCGCACGATAAGCAGTGTGTGTTCTGTTTTAAGATTCAGCCATGACTCGAACTGCGGCCGTAATGAACGCACTTCAATCGGCTGGTTGATGAAGGCAGTACGGATATCCAGTACCGTTGCCTGCAGGGCAAAGCGCTGGTATACGCGTCCAGCTTCCACCCAGGCAGTCTTATCATTACAGCGGGATACAAAGATCGCTACGCCGCTCGAACTTCTAATGTTCCTGGCATCTGTATCAGCTTGCCGTCTAGGTCGAATCGACATTTACGGATTCCCAATTCCTATAATTTTTGGTTTACTGAAAGAGGTTTAACATTTTCAGTGAGGAATGCATGAAACGCTATGAATTGAACAGGGAGCAATGGCGTCGAAT
>JBDIVK010000038.1:0-15558 GCA_039794425.1 Nitrosomonas sp.
AGATGGTGAAAGATGCCAAAGCAATGCATGAGCATTACAAACTGGATGGTGCATTTGATGGTGAACCGAAGTTCAAGTATCACGACGAATTCCAGGCCAGTGCTCAACCCGCTAAAAAAGGAAAATAGTTAAGTCTTTGTGATTAGGTTTAGTCACGTGTCATGTTGGGTGGTCACGTTAGTTTTGGAGAAGCATTGCGCTTCTCCAAAACCGAGAGCTGGCTTTTTTGCCATATGCTTTTAAGACATTGCTGAGGAAAAGTGTGCAGCTTGTTGCCAGAATGGTATCCACCCGATTCCCGATAGTAATGACTTATTCTATCGTAGCGGGCAAAATGCGTAACATGGGCGTTGTTTTCAACCGTCGGAAAGGACGGTTTTTTTATTTTTGAGATGATGAATATATTTCGTAATTTTCCAGAAGCCACTGCAGATTGCATTCACAGAAAGCGGGATTATTTCATTGCCGGATTTACTTTCTTCTGTGTGGCAGTAAGCTTGGTGATAGATGCTCATGCAAGTTTATTTATTCAAAATACATTGGGAGTCATCGCCTGGGTTTTTTTAATTGCATTACTGGTTGGGGAAAATCGAGAGATACGGATGCAGGTTGCTGTTGCTGTGGCTTTTGCGACAGCGGGTGAGCATTTTGCATCGATTTATATGGGTGGTTATACCTACCGTCTGGAGAATGTGCCGCTATATGTGCCGCCTGGGCATGGTATGGTTTACCTGACCGCAGTGGCGTTAGCTCGATCTGGTTTTTTCCTTAAGCATGCTAAAAAAATTGCGACGTTCGTCGTGATTGTATGTGGTCTCTGGTCAGCCTGGGGCATCAGTGGGATTCCCGATCAGGGTGATCAGGTGGGCGCATTGTTGTATGTGGTATTTCTGATTTATCTCTTCAAAGGTAGATCTCCAATGGTTTATCTTGCCGCTTTTTTCATTACCACATGGTTGGAGTTGATTGGGACAGCTGCTGGAACCTGGCGGTGGGCGACACTTGAACCGATATTCGATTTATCGCAGGGTAACCCACCCAGTGGAGTCGCGGCCTGGTATTGTCTGGTTGATGCCGTTGCGATCAGCGGGGCACCTGTGTTATTGAGTGGTATGGATAAAATCGGCGATGCACTGAAATGGTTTAAATCCAGTGGAATGAATCTAAAGGCGATACTAAGCAGGAAATGAAGGAGGTAAATTTAAACAGGTCATTTTTTGTTTTTAAAATAAAAAACATGGATATTTGTATTGACCTGGTATGCTATTGTGGTATACACAGTTAGATAGAGCTGATGAAACAATATTATCCGTTCAATGAGTAGGTGTTCAGGTTCATTATCAGCTTTGTAACCGGTTGTGCTTAATCATGAGCATGTTGTAAAAAACTGCTTTTTAATTCATCTGCCTTGATACTTTTCAAGATTACAGTCGCACGAAATTTTCTGACAAGCTTTGAGTGATAGAAAATTCGTATTTACTTTAGCCCATCTTTTTAATAACGCATGAGTAGTGATGTAACAACGTTTGATCAATTAGGTTTATCCAGTGAAATATTACAGGCTGTCGCTGAGGAGGGGTACGTTAATCCGACACCAATTCAGGCACAAGTCATTCCACCTATTCTTGCAGGCAGGGATGTCATGGCCAGTGCGCAAACGGGTACCGGAAAAACAGCAGGCTTCACTTTGCCACTACTATACCGCTTACAGCCTTATGCTAATTCCAGTATGTCACCGGCTCGACATCCTGTGCGTGCTTTAATCATGGCACCTACTCGGGAATTGGCAATGCAGATCGATGAAAGTGTTCGGAGATATGGAAAATACCTGTCGTTGAGAAGTACTGTCGTTTTTGGTGGGGTCGATATGGAATCACAGACGGCAGCATTACAGGGGGGGGTGGAGATATTGGTTGCGACTCCCGGGCGCTTGTTGGATCACGTAGAACAAAAAGCTGTTAATTTCTCCAGGACGGAAATATTGGTTCTGGATGAAGCCGATCGCATGCTGGACATGGGTTTTCTCCCGGATATCAAGCGGGTTATGGCATTGTTGCCGAAGCAGCGACAAAGTCTAATGTTTTCTGCAACTTTCTCGGGAGATATTAAAAAACTTGCCGATAATTTATTAGAGCAGCCTGTACGTGTTGAGGTTGCCAGGCAAAACGCTGTGAATGAATCAATCTCGCATGTGATCCATTTAGTAGCACCAGATAGCAAATTTGGTCTGCTGGTGCATTTGATTAAGCAACAGGAATTGAAACAAGTGCTTATCTTTGTCAAGACTAAGCAAGGGGCTTCCCGATTGGCACAAAGGCTGTTTCAGTATGGGGTGTCGGCCTTGGCAATTCATGGAGATAAAAACCAGCAGCAGCGTATACAAGCACTTACAGAATTTAAACAAGGCGATGTGCAGGCTTTGGTTGCGACAGATGTAGCGGCAAGAGGTCTGGATATCGAAAAGCTGTCTCATGTAATCAACTTTGAGTTACCTGGCACGCCGGAAGATTATGTGCACAGAATCGGGCGTACGGGCCGGGCTGGTAGCAAAGGGAAGGCGATTTCCCTGGTAAGTGAACATGAAATGGAGCTTCTTGCCGGTATAGAAAAACTACTGAAGAATAAACTTGAAATAGAGCACATAGCTGGATTCGAGACGAAGCGGTCTACTCAGCCACAACAGCCGTTCAATCAGAAAGATAAACGGCCAATCGGTGCTGCTAAGCGTGGTAGCAGGGCAGCAGATACTACTGCAGCAATATCGAGTTCAGATATTGGTAAAGGGAAACGGCCTATCCCCTCTCCCAGGCATTCTGGCGGACGTAGAGGGGTACCCTGTGTACCGAATGATCCTATTTTCACCCAACCATATGTTCCCAAGGGTGATCCGACGCAGTTGGTAGCTGTCAGGCAGATTGAAACACAAGCATTTTTTCTTGCGTATAAACAGGACAAAAAGGCCATCCCCGCGCTCTTTTCAGCACCGGTAAAAAATAAGGCCAAATAGGCGCGCCTTGTTTTTATTTATTTTGTACGAAGCTATGCAGTGGTGCGACAACCTGGAAGTCTGTATTAGAATGTCTGGATTGTCTTAATTATCCCAGAACTGCAGTTGAGCGCGCCCGAATGTGCGTCTGGCGCGCTGCCTGGTAAGGCGTGACGAGGCGCCTAGTCATTCCCTGCAACGAGGAGAGGATGATGGCTTTATAGTTCAGATCACGTCATGCTAAATGGGTGGATAACGGTTGTTTATTCAGCTTTTCCTCAGAGAGTAGGGGGCATCATGCCACGATGGAATATCCAGGCAACACCATAAGCAATCGGAGCAATGATTCCAAACAGGGCAATCGCATAAAGTAACGTCAGCTTACCCATTCCTTTGAGTTTGCTGAAATCGGTTATTACGCCGATACTAAGAAAGGTGAGCATAAACATCATGTTACGCATTGGTCCTTCGACTGCAGCTGCGGCTTGGTGCAGGGTTTCAGCGGTGTCTGATCCAGTGGAAGCAATCGTAATATATGAAAACCAGACCAAGAGGTAACCTAGTACAAATTTAGGGAAGCGGTGCCAGATTTCCATCAATCCGACCTTGGATTGACCTGGCTGGCGCTCTACTTTGTATACCCATACAAGTGCCAGTACGAAGGCCCAGACACCAATAAACATATCGATCCAGATCTTGGTAGTCAGTGAAGCCATCAAAATCCAACCTTCTTTCCATACCACACCCAGATTGGCTGCAGCATTCGCCCGCATCAGCTCATCAAGCATAGCGCCGGCTGCTGCATCGGCACCATCGGTCTTGACTGTCAATCCCAGGGCAGACCCATTGACAATGGGCTGATCGGGTGCTATCGCTGTATAAAGCCCCGGCAGGATAATAAGCTCGAACATGGCAAAGATTACAACTAGTATCGAGACGACAACCGGGAGCACCGGGCGGGCACGGATAGCACCGGCGGTGGCTATTGCAGCCGACACACCGCAGATGGAAATGCCGGAAGAAAGGACGGCTGATGCGTCGCGTGACAAGTGAAATACTCTGCGGCCGAGCGCATAGACGATCGGCCAGAACAGCATATATGCAACGAAGGTGGCTGCAACACCAGTCATAACCAGTTCGGTAATGAAGCCGGCCGCTTCGATGGACATGACACCGATTTTGATGCCCAGGAATACGATCGCTGTTTTGATGAACCATTCAGGCTTTGCGGCTTCGCTGAGAAATTCGGCGGTACCTTTAAAGAAATTGCCGATAATGAGCCCGATCAGGAGTGCTAGCAGATAAGAGAAACCACTTCCCAGGGATAATCCCCAGGATAAACCGAACTTATCGAATTCATGAACGGATGCCTTGAAATGCGCTTCCTGACCGATGATCCATATGATCCAGGTCATCACAAACAGTATGCTCCACCCGGCAAAAAATCGCTTTAGATCAAATTTCATCGCCCATGCTGCCAGGCATGTCAATATGGTAAATACCAGATAGGTGACTAGCCACGACAGCATCGGATGCCAATCCGGTTTACTACTGGGTTTTAACATAGCCTCAAGGGAAAATTCTCCCCATACCCAGGTACCGGGTTTCGCCATCCAGCCGGTCAGGTCCAATCCCCAGAGTGAACCGATACTTGCCAGAAACATGATCAGTCCCAGCCAGACTGCCCACCAATCTTCCGTTCTGGCCATGCCAGAGTACCATTTATTATTCATTTCGTTCATTTCTCGCTTCCTTATTTATTATTACACCTCTAATGTGGGTGATTTCAAATTCAAGCGGATGTAACGGTTGAAATAGTGATAGGCGTATTGTCGTATCCAGGTCGGAATACAATGATAGTCAAAAATCATGAACACTGTAACGTGAGTATTTTGCGGGAATAATTGCCTATCCAGCAGACATCTGGTCAGGTCCTCATCCAGTTCAGCCATAGTCTGCCCGCAAGCTTCGAATTGTTGATGATATGCGATCCATTTAACGCCATCATGTATCAACCGAACTTCCAAATCGGCCTTCACTGCTTTACCCCGGTAACAGAAACCAGTCTACTAGAATACCCAGCACTACAAGTGCTGCAATGCCGATACCTATACTCCACAAACACAGACTGGTTTCCCAGCTTTCCCACGGCTCGGGTTCTCCAAGCACTGATTGGTTGGATAATAATTTGCCGACATCTTCAAGAGACTGATTGTCAGTTTTATTATGGATATCATTCGTTGTTGTCATCGTATTTCTCGCGATAGAAAAAGAAAGTATTCCAGTTTGCCGGAACTCCATTCTACTTACTTCGATTGGGTGAGCTCAGGACTCCTTATGAACTGTTTTTCCATATCGTTATACTGAGTTGGTGGGAAACAGCCTGTCCCTCAGAAAAGGATCCCGAATAAGATTGCACTTTAACCTTACCATAAATAACTGAGTATTCGGAAATGAAACTTGTTCGTAAATAATCTTATCTGTTGGATAGAGTGTCGCCGTAAATATCACTAAACAAAATGCAGATCATAAACAGGCCGCTGCTTGTTCTCCATACACCACTTTTGACTATAGCTTTCCTGCGCAAGGCAGCGCTTTTTGGGAGAAACTATACTGGCGGTTGTTTTCAGCAAGTCGGTCCGACCGACAACTTAGGCGTCAACGACGGGATCGGATATTGTTCCCAGAGATGCCCATCTGGGAAGAGAATCATTGGGTTTATAGTATCCGAAAGGTCTGGTGCCAATTGGGTTGCGAGAACATTCCCATGGCGTTACATTGATGCAGTTGAATATGCCAACCCTGGAATGGGTTGAGTGGCTCCGTCAGCTACTGGAGCCTATTGGGCATATTTTGCCAGCGGAGGTGGAATTGACGTATTATCGCCAACTGAATAAGTTGGGCGTTACCGCATGATTCCAACCGATGAGCCTTCGGGAAAATTAGGGCGGTCAAGTCAGATTTCTTTTATTACTCTTTTTACGTCGCACTTATCTTCAATCAGTTTGATTCTGACATCTTGTGCGATGGTTTGGTAAAGTGGGCGAAAAATTGGTCGCATATTATTGATGACATTTTTGATTTCTACCATTGATGGAAAGCGCAGGCCACGATGTTCGACAGGTGCGCCAATAAATTCCAGCTGAGCTCCCAATCTGCTGAAATGGTTGGCCAAGCGTTCTTCAGTCAGCATGAAGAGTATTCTGATATCATGTATCCGCGCCAATTCGACTGTTCCGATATAAAGACCTAGTGGAATATAAGGGAAGCGAGGAAACGGCCCCATGCCGTAATCCTCTTCTGAGATATTGATCGGGCTATTTTTTTCACCTTTCCGCTGGCGGAAAGTAGCAATGACGGCGAGACGGGATACTTCAGCAATTTTGTCTCTGGGTAGCTTCGATGGATCTATGATGGAATGGTCCAGCGTTTGAGCACAAGCCTTTTCGAATGGTAAGCGTCCGTCTGCCTTATCCAGCGGCGGGCGGATGATTCGGGTGCAACCAATGAATGTATCGCTGCGAACGCTGCGAATCAGGAGGTGCAGCGAATGAGGATCATATTCATCCGTTTCAAATTTGTTATGTCGTGAGAGTTCAAACCGCAGGTCTTCGCAATAAACCGAATGGCGAACGCGATAAGCTTCACGCTTTAGATCTTCAGTGAGCGCTGGCACGATTTCAAAATATTGTTTGAAAGACGTACCTAGATGGGTTATTTCTTGTGAAGACATGACTACATCTCTTTAAAATTGGTTGAGAAACCTGCTACAAATCGACTGTATGGTTTTGTGTACAGAGACTTCGTCTGAATTTGTTGCTAATTCGTTTCTCGTTACCACATCTCAAATTGGTTCCAGCTGTGATACCTTTTAAATCCTGCTTGGAATATCCGTTAACTTACTCAAGTCTTTTCAAATAATTTTTAGTGAAAATTTTGTCAGGCAAATCACGTAATTTCATATCTGAATAGTCAAGGACTGAAACCTCGCCTTGCTTCAGAGCATCTTCCATGATGATGCGGGTAGGGCGTAGTTCACCTAGTGTCATCTCGAAATTCTCATAGCGGCTGGTTTTGAGTAAGCGGCCAGAAACAGAATAGAACTCTGCTTTATGCGGCCTGTAATTGGATTGGTTTACCCATAACAGAACCTTCTGATAAGTAACTGATCGGTCAACTCCGGTAAGTTGGAGAACGTGGTAGTTTTCGTCGTCGATAATTTCGTTGCGCAGTAATTCTGGGTGGTAATCACCGGTAAAGTTTGCGCGTGCAACGTCTCCATTGGCAACTTGACCGGTTAATCGTTGTGAAAGTGACAGGCGTATGGGTTGCGAAACACTGGGCATGAAAATCCATAAATCACGTCCTTTCATGAGGATAGCCTGACCACGCTCGGAAGCCGGTTCGGTGATCATGATGATACTGTTTTCGTTGCCTTTGGAGAGTACTCGATACTGATGCAGATCTTCAGATTGATCGTGTGAAGTAGTACGGATGGTGACATTAACCTGGAAGCTTTCTCGTGGAAAGCGTATTTCATCCGCTTTTTCCAGTATACTCTGGGCCGATGTATCTACTTTTGCTTCATCAACTGGGGATGAAAACAGTATCTGTACATGAATCAATAAGAAGAAAGTCGTTACAGATGAAAATAAAAAGGAATATGAGGCCATATTTAGTCTCCATGAGTAGGCTATTCAACTATTAAACTGTCCGGGAATAGTCCGTTCAGGATCAAATAAATGAGTATTGTTCGTTTTGAAAATGTGTTTAAAGAGTATACGCTAGGTGCCAGCCAGGTCCAGGCGCTTAGAGATATCAATTTACAGATCGGAGCAGGAGAATTTCTTGCTATTGCCGGCCCTTCGGGTAGTGGAAAATCTACGTTACTCAATCTGATTGGTTGCATTGATACCCCTTCTTCTGGAAAAATTTATATCAACGGTCAGGATACAAGTGGCCAAACACCAGATCAGTTATCAGAACTTAGAGCTAGAACTATCGGCTTTATTTTTCAAACATTTAATCTTTTTTCTATATTATCGGCAGAAGAGAACATCGAATACCCTTTGTTGCAATTTAAGGAGCTGAGCACAACGGAACGTCGTGAACGGACTGTAAAATTTCTCGACATTGTAGGCTTATCCAAGTTTGCACGCCACCGACCCAATCAACTGAGCGGTGGTCAGCGACAGCGTGTAGCCATTGCCCGGGCATTGGCTACTCACCCAAAAATTATCTTGGCAGATGAACCGACTGCCAACCTTGATCACAAAACCGGGGAAGGTATCTTGCAATTGATGAAGGAAATTAATCATAGCAGCGGTACAACTTTCGTTTTTTCGACTCATGATGCCAAGGTAATGGCGATGGCTGAACGTCTGGTGCGTATAGAAGATGGTCAACTTGTCGAAGAAGATGCCGTCATATCTGACTGAGTATTAATAAAATTTTTTCACATGACGGTAAATGTGAAGGATAAGCGAGCAATTATTCCTGATGATTCAGGTAGCAGGCATATCCGGGCATACAGCTTTTCAAGACTCATAATGCGGCTGGTGGTCAGGGAGTCAGGAATGTTGTTCCCGACAGTTCTTTTTGTGTTGTTAATGGGAAGTAGTATCGGCACATATGGTTCTGCAGATATTGTTGCGTCTCCCTCGTCTTTTCAGGATACGGCAAGTACGAAGCAAGTAGCACAGGCTTTTACGCTGGATGACTTGTTCGAGGAGGATGATGCCGGTACCGATCAACCACAGCGTTCATTTCAGCAAACATCATCCTGGCGTGGTTTTTCCCAACTGGAGTTTGCACATACCTATGCAAATCCTGCGCATGCTTCCAAATTACGTTTACGCTCCGAGTTATCGAATCTCGGCCAGTTGAGCCCGAACATAAAATGGAGGTTAAGTGCCCGCATTGACTACGATGCAATTTATGATATTTCAGATTTCTTTCCGCGGCAGGTACGCCGGGATCAACGATTCGAGCTTTTCCTGCGTGAGAATTATCTGGATGTATCTGTTGCCGATTTTGATATCCGCGTTGGTCGTCAGCATATCATCTGGGGTGAAATGGTCGGGCTGTTTTTTGCGGATGTTGTCTCCGCTAAGGATATGCGTGAGTTCGTTCTGCCTGATTTCGATATTCTGCGTATTCCGCAATGGGCCATCCGTACTGAATATTCAAAAAACGATTTTCATGCCGATCTGATCTGGATTCCTTTTGCAAGCCTGGATGAAATCGGTCGGCCGGGTGCTGAGTTTTATCCATTTGCATTACCATTTTCGGCCCCGGTCAGATTTCTGGGAGAAGATCGTTCCGGGCGAAATCTTGCCAATTCGAATTATGGTATCCGACTGTCTCAGTTGATCAGCGGTTGGGATATTTCAGCATTTTATTATCATAGCCTTGATGCTACACCTACTTTTTATCGGGTTAGCTCACCTGATGAGCCATTGGTATTTCAGGCGCGCCACGATGAGATCGACCAGGCGGGTGGAACGGTGACTAAGGATCTGGGAGCCGCAGTACTCAAAGGAGAATTCGTCTATACCCATGGACGTCGCTTCAACGTTACTCGCCTGACCGAACCGGATGGTTTGGTACGGCAGAATACTATCGATTATGCACTGGGATTGGATTTCAATCTGCCGTTGGATGTCCGCCTGAATTTACAATTCTTTCAGCGTGTCTTTCTGGATTACGATCGCGATATTTTTCCAGACAAACAGGAAAGTGGGGGCAGCATTTTTCTGCAAGGAGACTTCTTGCGTGATTTTGAAGCGCAGGTATTGCTGATTCATAGCCTTAACCGTAGTGAATGGATGTTTCGTCCACGTCTTACCTGGAATTTTGCCAGAAACTGGCGAATGGCAGTGGGTGCAGATGTCTTTAATGGCCCTCCTGCCGGATTATTTGGCAGATTTGCGAATAACGACAGGGTGTATACCGAGCTGCGTTTTTCTTTTTGATTGGCAATTTATCCTCTGGATTGCTTCATGCCGCTGGCGTTCGCAAAGACGGTTTTGTTATCTTTACCGCAACCACCGTCATCACGAGGAGTGGCAGCGACGTGGTGATCCAGTTTCTTAAAGATAGTGTGTGGGGACCTTGTCGGAAAATTTTACACTCAAAAATTCTGCCGTAATGCTTCAACAACCGGGATACGTGAGACATGTCTGGCCGGAAGCAGGGCAGCCAGGACTGTAGCAATGAAACCGATACTTAATGCAAGCAATAAAACAGAGGGTACGATCTGGATTTGAGCAACATAACCCAGATCAGCATTAGGTGGCGGTGGCATGGGAATACCTATGGCGGAAATAGCCGCAGCTAACAGCACCCCTACACCGACTCCTAAACTGCCACCAACCAACCCGAGTAGAAAATTTTCGCTGATGATCAGTTGAAATACCTGATTGCTGCGATTGCCTAAGGCCATCATCGTGCCGAATTCACCCACACGTTCAAAAATACTCATATTGACACTGTTGGCAACGCTGAGCAGTACCATGATAAGAATGATTATTTGCAATACACCGAATTGTCCCTTATACAATTCCACGGTTTTTTCATAGAAATCATTTAACTCCACCCAGGTTTTAATTTCCAGTCCGGATGAGCCAAGCCACTGCATCAGCCGAGCTGCGATACGATCGGTATCTTCAGTATGATGCAGCGAGATAACGAGCGCATTGACCCCTGTTGTGCCAAGTAATTCCTGTGCGGCAGCCAGTGGAACTCTGACAGCGCGTGCATCGAAGTCATTGGAAAAACTCTGGAAAATACCGGTTACCTCAAAATCCAGACTGTTAAGTGCACCATCGAGAGTGTTAACCAGCAATGTAACCTGATCGCCTGGTTTTAACTGTAGCGCCTGGGCGACACCCTTCCCCAGTAAAATACCAAAGGTATCTGTATCAGTCAGTTCCCGTCCCGCCGTGAGCAGGACTGAACTACCCAGTTTAGCTTCCAATCCTGGTTCTACACCTTCCCCGATAATCGGCAGATCACTTTTACCGTTATTAAGCAGCCCGGAAAAATTGAGTCGTGCCATTACTTGTTCGATTTCTGTTTCCTGAGCAATATGTTGTTTGATCGTCTCAGGTGCATTCATCAGATATTTTTCCGGAGAGCGTGAACCAGCTTCGTGGTATCCCTGACGATAGATCTGCAGGTGCCCGCTTTGTGAGTGAATGAGCGCTTCACCCAATTGCACGTAAATGTCCTGCACCCATCCCCCTGCTAGGATAATACCGGTTACTCCGGTAATGATTGCCACCAGTGTCATGAGTGTATGCGTTTTCTGGCGGAAAATGTTGCGCAGCGCGAGTTTAAACATGATTCTCTGGAGAATATACGTGGAAAGCGGTTATGTTTGATGCCCGATAAAGAATGGAATGATAGTTATTTATAATAACGAGAAGCTGCGCAGGATGGCTTCGACTTTCTTGTCCTCCTTGGCAAGTTCGCGCAGGGCGTGGATCAGTCGCGTAAGCTTTGATCCTTCAGGTGACTGAAGCTCCAGATCACGTTCAAGATCTTCCTCCAACCGTCGCAATCGCATATCCATGGGGCGCAGAGTCGAATAGCGGTCCCATATGATGAAGCCAATCAAACCGAATATGCCAGCAATCGTTACCAGCATCAGCTGTTGTATAAAATCCAATCGTCGGTCGATGGCTTCAAAGCGCTGATCTACTGTAATAAATCGCTGATCAATCTGCTCTTGCATGGCTTCAAAGCGCTGATCTATTGCAATAAATCGCTGATCAATTTGCCCTTGCATAGCTTCAAAACGCTGATCTATTGCAATAAAGCGTTGGTCGACAGTAGCAAAACGTTGATCTATTTGTTCCTGTATAGCAGCAAAACGCTGATTTACCTGTTCCTGCGTAGCATTGAAACGGAGATCTATCTTTTCATCCAGGGCTTTCTGCCCGGCTTTGAGCTCAGCCAGCGATTCAATGATCTCCCGGTCACTGATACGCGGGGCGACATCCACCGCGAAGACAGGAAGGGTCAATACAATTCCTATGAATAAAATGAAACTTCTCACGATTCCTGAATCCTTGGTCGGATAGTATCGGATATAGAGCTTTCCCCTGATTTTGTCTGGATAGATAATCATCATATGAACCATTATGGGGGTAAAAGCATTAAAAATCAAAAGCGAGGAAAAAGTTTTACACCAAAAATTTACAGCGCCGGATATTTCTCAATTGCCGTATTGCTTGCCCTTTTATAGGATCAATCAAGGGTTTTAAATTCAGCGATTATGCCGCAACGCATCTACGATTTGCATGCGAGAGGCTTTCCAGGCGGGATAAACACTGGCAATAAGCGTGGTGAAAATGGCGAGTGCCAAAGCTTCTAACGTCATATTCAGTGTAACCAGTATCTCCCCGGTATAACCACGAGCCATGCCGGGCGGTGGTGGCATGGGAATACCAATATCAGAAATAATGACTGCGAGCAGTAATCCGATCAATATGCCCAACAATCCGCCGATACCGCCAATCAGGGCACCTTCATGCAGGAACTGGCGAAGAATTCCAGAGCGTTTTACGCCCAGCGCCATGGCAGTGCCAATTTCTCCAGTTCGTTCCATTACATTCATCGTCATCGTATTAGAGATACCGAGTAGAATAATGAGCGCAATAATCAGCTTGATTGCCTGAACCTGTTTGGTAAATAGCACAGTTGTTTTATTATAGAAATCTGCTAGCTCATACCAGGGCACGATTTCAAATTTTGCCTCAGGCAATCTGTCACGCAGTACCATCAGCATTTGATCAGTTTGTTCAGTGTCATTCAGCAAAACGATCCAGCTATGCGTACCTTGCGTACGCAACAGTTTTCGCGCCATATCGATGGGTAGTCGCAATGCGTTGTCATCATAGGATTTAGTAACAGTGGAAAACAGACCACCAATGATCATTTCAACTGCATTGATCCCTCCTGATGCGGTATTGACCAGCAAGACTACCTGATCGCCTGTTTTTACCCCCAGATTGCGTGCCAGACCTTCCCCCATGATAAGGTGATTGGGTTGATGAGCAGATAAGTTATTTCCCGCCGAGATCTGCAACGCCTCGCCGAAATGATCCTGCTCATGTGGATCAACTCCTTCACCGATGAATGAAAGTGTGGCTTCACCATAACTGATCAGGCCACTGAAGCTCAGACGTGGGACGATTGTCTTGATCCAATCCGTGTTATGACTGAGATCATCAAGCCCAGGCAAATTACCCGGCAGCAAAAAAGCATAGGGATCAGCCTTGCCTACTTCAAAATAACCGGGCTGTACGATCTGCAGATGGCCCAACTGGGATCTAATTGTAGCTTCACGGAAATCATGGAAAATCCATTCGATGAAACCACTAGCGAGTAGAAGAGCAGTGATACCAAACGTCACGGCACCAACGGCTAAACCCGACCGCCGTTTTTGTCTGGTAATATTACGAAACGCTAGTAAAATTTGAATGTATTCTAGTTGTAGTAATTGCATCAACAAAATGAATCTCTATGAATTGTGGCTAATAATATCATTCATCACAAGTTGTAGCGTCCGGGGGAAATAATGTTGTCAGGGTCGAAGATTTGTTTTAGTGCATGAATTTTTTCCCAATAATCTGGATTTATAGCAGTAATTTTATTCATCATGTCTGCGCGCACCCGATATACTTCTAGTCCTTTACGGTGGATATATTCTAATAACGCATCGGCACATTTATGCGCACGCGCTGTTTCTTCTGAAATTGATCGGTCAAATAGAAGATTGACAATAGCAACCAGTGAGGTTTCTGTTTCAATATTGATCGTCATGTAAAGTATATGGCCATAGTTTTTAGCGATTGATTCTAAGTTTTTAACCGTCTCAGAAATGATCTTTCCGTTTGATGGTAAAGCTGGATTGATAAATAATAGGCCGCAGCGTGACTTATCAAGCTCTGCAGCATGAATATTCGGGTGATTAAATTTCCAGAGGAGATTTTCGATTGCGATATCTGTGGGGACCCCCAATGCAAGTCCGTGAAGAGGACGCATAGCTGAAATAGCTGCAGCATGGGTACGAGCAATTGAAAAAGAGCGTAAAGCATGGGTGATATTAAACCCCAGTGTCAATAATGTATTTGTAATGACCCTAACTTTCCCAAATTTTTGCATTCTGCTGCGGATTTCTTTAAGTGCCACTTTGACTTGTGCATGAGTACCAGTTACGGTTGAAAGACTTGTCCATCCTTCTGAGATAATGATATTTAGAGCCTTATCTGTTTCTTTTAATGCAGCTTCTCGACACAAACCACACTCGTTTTCTAAGTAATTTGCAATACCATAGGCTAATGTAGTACGTGATCTAATATGATTGGCAATATGGGTCACTGAGGTTAATAGCCCCTCGTACTTGAGTTGTATTAATTCTTGAATAAAGTTTGATAGATCGTCATTTTTATAAAGGTGAAATGAAATGACTGTTTCCTTAGGCCGTCTTGGGAGTAATTTCAGACACGCGCTGGTAACAATACCAAAATTGCTTTGAAAAAACAGTCCGTCTAATATAGGCCCAAGTCCAAAGGGATGTGTCTGCGCAAGCGGGGAAGAATCACCTAATCTACGAAAGCCAGTACGTAGAATTTCTCCTGTTCCGGTAACTACTTCTAGTCCAAAAAGATCATTCTTCCTTGGCCCAAGATAGCCGACACCCCGATCAAGTGCATTGCCAATTATGCTGGTATCTTTGCTTGAGCCAGTTACATTAAAGGTCAGTTCTGGTACATTTTTCTGCAGAAATTCATAAAGCTGTAATTGGGTAACTCCGGGTTCAATAATTGCAATGGGATTGTTCAGAGAAATCGCCTCTGCATTTAGAATTCGGTTCATCCTACTTAAGTCTACTAGAGCACAATTACTCGCGGTAGGAGAGCGAGATCCGTAACCCCAATTAAATCCTTTCGATATTGGATAAAGTGGAATGCCCGTTGACCGGCATTGCTGAATGAGAGTTTGTACATCTACAAGTTTCTGAGGATAGTAGACTGATGATATCGTGTTGAATTTACCAGTTACGTTATTAGTTGGATAAGCATTCATACTTTAAAAGTTTATAAATATAAATGATACTGACCTTAAATGTGAATTAAGAGCTGGTCCGTAAAAAATTCCAGAAAAAATAGGGCTGCCGCGAGTTTGCCGAACGCGAGAAACTGCTGTGGATAGCCATTGATCCTGTGGTTCCAAATAACGTTGGCCTTTTTGTTTTTTAACGGGTGTCAGGACAGTTAGATTCTGGGCTTGTCTGATGGCTTCGGCATTGGGGCGATGATAAGCTTTATCACCATACAGTTCCTGGTTATACAGGTACGGGCGAATCTGATCCAGTACCTTACCGTCATGGGCACTGGCACTTGTCATGCCGATATACTCAGGTGTGGGCAAGGTACCGCGTTGACGACTACCGATCACATGCATACGCACTCCATAATAGTACATTTTTGGTTGCACAATAGCCCATGTCAGCCAGACCCCCTGGCTACTCGGGCTTTAAAGCGATGTTCCTGTTTGGCTAG
>JBDIVK010000039.1:0-13494 GCA_039794425.1 Nitrosomonas sp.
CTCGCCAGTAAGGAATACCGGATGCCATATGGACACAACTGTTCTGGAAGCGGTGTGCATAAACTCGGGCGTTATTGACCAAGCTGGGAATCAGGTCCTTGCCGAAATCATGTGATGAATGATCTAGATCATGATCCAGAATCAGTTGTTCATACAGGAATTGTGCATTGAAGACATAAATACCCATACTGACCAATGCCTGGTCGGGCTGGCCGGGAATTGGTGCAGGATGTTCGGGTTTCTCTGTGAAGTCGGTGATGCGCCAGGAATCATCAACTGCCATCACGCCAAAAGCGCTCGCATCGCTGGTGGGAATACTCAAGCAGGCGACAGTCAGGTCTGCCTGTTTTTCAACATGTTCAGCCAGTAACCGACCGTAGTCCATTTTGTAGATATGATCTCCGCCCAAAATCAGTACATAATTGGGGTTATGGTTACGAAGAATATCAAGATTCTGAAAAACCGCATCGGCCGTACCCTGATACCAGGTTTCTTCGGTACGCTGCTGCGCGGGCAGCAGTTCGATGAATTCCTTGAATCTTCCGTCAAGAAAACTCCAGCCACGCTGGATATGGCGTATCAGACTTTGCGCTTTATATTGTGTCACGACACCGATGCGACGTACACCAGAATTAACGCAGTTGGATAACGCGAAATCGATGATACGGAATTTCCCACCGAAAGGAACTGCCGGTTTAGCGCGCCAGTCAGTCAGATGTTTGAGGCGTGTGCCTCGTCCACCTGCCAGAATCAATGCAAGCGTATTACGGGTAAGTGTACTGACGAAGCGCGGATGACAGTTCGGTTGAGCAGTTTGCTGAGCTTCCATAGTCTCCTCGCTGTTATTTGCAGAGTGATACGCACGCCTGATCTATTACTTTCCATCTTACTTGATCTCAATAGTCATTTCCAGCCGTTCTGGCAGGTTATAATACGGTTTATGCAAACGAAATCTTCTTCCACACCATCAGTAGATGCTAGCGATAGTGCACAATCGCTGTTACTAGCAGCAAGACTATACAACCCGGGCATATATTTGGGTATGCACACCAGCACGCACGGTAAGTTGGTCAGAGTATTTCAGCCACACGTGTCTCGTGTTTGGATCCAGACTTCGCTCGGATTTGAGCCAATGCGGCGTATACACGATGAGGGTATTTTTGAATGGGAAGGTAATAACATCGCCTATCCTTACCTGCTTCGTTTAGAGGATGCAGAAACACGGGTTATCAGAGAACAGCATGATCCTTACGTATTCCCCATGCAGATTTCCGGTCATGATTTGTATCTGTTCAATGAGGGCCGTTTGCTCCAGGCTTATCGTGTGCTGGGCGCGCATCAGGTAAAAAATCATGGTGTGACGGGTGTACGTTTTGCAGTGTGGGCTCCCAATGCCGAACGGGTCAGTGTAGTTGGAGATTTCAACCGCTGGGACGGGCGCGTTTATCCTATGACAGTGCACGGCCACAGTGGTATATGGGAATTGTTTATTCCGGACCTGCCTGAAGGGGTATTGTACAAATACGAAATCCGCAATCGTTTCACCGGTGAGATACTGCTCAAGACGGATCCTTATGCGACCTGGCATGAATTGCGTCCCAATAATGCTTCATTGACACCAGTTGAGATTCATCATGACTGGCAGGATGGTGATTGGATGGCGCGGCGTAAGAGCTGGGATTGGTTGCATGCACCTATGAACATTTATGAGGTGCATGCCGGTTCATGGAAACGGCATCCGGACGGTACCTTCCTTTCCTATCGGGAACTTGCCGATCAGTTGATTCCTTACCTGCTGGACATGGGATATTCGCATGTTGAGCTACTGCCGATATCGGAGCATCCGCTGGATGAATCGTGGGGATATCAGACAACGGGCTATTTTGCAGTAACAAGCCGCTATGGTCGGCCGGAAGAATTCATGGAGTTCGTAGATGCCTGTCATCAGGCGGGTATCGGTGTGATTCTCGACTGGGTCCCGGCACATTTTCCTCAGGATAGCTTTTCGCTGGCACGGTTTGATGGAACTGCTTTGTATGAACATGAAGATCCGCGTCTGGGCTATCATCATGACTGGGGAACCTATATTTTCAATTACGGGCGCAATGAGGTGAAATCCTTTTTGTTGTCCAGTGCCCATTACTGGTTATCCGTTTTCCATCTCGATGGCTTGCGCGTGGATGCGGTAGCTTCGATGCTCTACCTGGATTATTCGCGTAAAGATGGGGAGTGGTTGCCTAATCGCTATGGAGGACGTGAGAATCTCGAAGCAATCGATTTTCTACGAGCGCTGAACACTATGGTACATGGGGAATTTCCCGGTGCTTTGACATTGGCTGAGGAGTCTACTTCCTGGCCGGCAGTATCACGTCCGACCTATCTGGGAGGATTGGGCTTCTCAATGAAATGGAATATGGGGTGGATGAATGACACATTGGGTTATATGCAGCATGACCCCATTCACCGGCGCTATCATCACAATGAACTGACTTTTAATCAGCTCTACGCTTATACTGAAAATTTCATTTTGCCGCTCTCGCACGATGAGGTAGTACATGGCAAAAGGTCTCTGCTGGATAAAATGCCCGGGGATGCCTGGCAGAAATTTGCCAATCTGCGTTTGTTATTTACTTATCAGATGACTTGTCCGGGTAAAAAGATCAATTTCATGGGTAATGAATTTGCTCAAGGGCAAGAATGGCAGGTCAGTCAGTCGCTCGATTGGTACCTGCTGGAACGTGATCAGCATCGTGGCATGCGTATGCTGCTGCATGACTTGAATCATCTGTATTTAACTGTGCCGGCGTTGTATGAGTTGGATTTTTTCCCCGAAGGTTTCAGCTGGATCGATTGTCACGACGCTGAGCAATCGGTCATCAGTTATCAGCGTCGCGCAAGAGATGGATCTTTTGTTCTGGTGATACTGAATTTTACACCGCAGTCACGTGTTGACTATCGTATCGGGGTTCCGGAATCAAGGCGATATCGGGAAATATTCAACAGTGATTCAATCTATTACGGCGGTAGCAATCTCGGCAATTCCGGCGATATTGACTCAACCGGGAAACACTGGTCTGGGTTAAGCGACTCCGTCGTCGTTACGTTGCCTCCACTGGCAGGCATCATTCTGGTCTAGCCCCAGTACTCTGTTCAGATACTGGAGCATTCTGCATTTAAGTCCGTGTATATCCGGAATTGAGGAAGTAATTTCTACACTCAGGCCTGAATCCTATATCGACGCTATCTAAGTGCAGAATGCTCTAAGATAACGCGATAGATGTACCTGGTGTCCACAACCGTGCTTCGCTCACCTTGATCATTCTTTTTACTACAGAGCGAATGCAATTACCAAAAAACTTTTCTTTTCCAGACGCTTAACCGATCAGAGTACGGAAATGGCCATAGATTAGGCGATTATTTGCGCAATAAAACATTCCAGGCATCACGCATAATGCGCCCGTATCGTCAACACGCCAGGAGAAGTCATGAGCGAAACTACCGTAGCAGCCGGTACGGGCAGCAAAATGAAGCTAGTTCTGTTTATTCTGATTGGATTACTTTCCATCGGTGCAGGAATTGGTGGCACATGGTACGTCATGAAAAATCAATACGAAGGCGAGGAATCAGAAATAACACAAATCGCCAAGAAAAGACCGACTACCTTCATGAAACTCGATACTTTTACAGTCAATCTGCAATCGGAAGATAGTGAATCGCACTACCTGCAGGTAGAACTGGTCATCAAGGCCAATGAAACTGAAGTCGTCAATGTCATCACACGTAAAATGCCGGAAATCCGCAATCAGATTCTGCTGCTACTGTCGAGCAAAAAACCCAGTGAAATCTCCAACCTGGAAGGTAAGCAACAATTAAGCCAGGATATTGCCAAAGCAGTTAAATCGAAGATCGAATCTGAAATACTGCAGGATGATATTCTGGATGTACTGTTCACTTCATTCATCATTCAATGACCTTGACGTGTCATGGCTGAGAATTTTCTTACCCAGGATGAAGTCGACGCGCTGCTGAACCATGAGAGCGTCAGCAAGCACCAGCATGATACACGCACAGAAAATGAAGCGGCTGACTCCGGTGTTCGCCCTTACGATATGGCTACGCAGGAGCGTATTGTGCGTGGGCGCATGCCTACCTTTGAAATCATCAATGCACGATTTGCCAGATTTTTCCAGATTGGTCTCTATAACTTTCTGCGCCGGGCAGTGGATATTTCAGTCGGGCCGGTCAAGACAATCAAATACAATGAATTTGTACGCTCACTAGTCGTCCCGACCAACCTTAACATGGTCAGCATGAAACCGCTACGCGGTACCGCGCTCATCGTGTTTGATCCTGATCTGATATTTCTGATCGTGGATAACATGTTCGGCGGAGATGGGCGCTTCCATACCCGGGTAGAAGGGCGGGAATTTACGCTGACTGAGCAGTGCATTATTCGACGTTTGCTCACAGTCGTATTCGAAGATTACGAAAAGGCCTGGAAATCGGTCCATCCGATCAAATTTGAATACATCCGTGCAGAAATGAATCCACAATTCGCCAGCGTTGCTACGCCTGCTGAAATTGTTGTCACAACGACGTTTGAACTTGATATAGGCGGTAACCGGGGTGAATTCCATATCTGCATTCCCTACACCATGCTGGAGCCGATACGCGAGCAGCTTAACAGCAGCTTACAAGGAGACCATCTGGAAGTCGACAAGCACTGGATCAAGTCATTGACCAGGCAGGTACAGAGTGCAGAAGTGGAGCTTGTTGCCAATCTTGGCCATACCAAGGTGACACTGCACCAAATCCTTAACATGCAGGCAGGTGATGTGGTCTCTCTCGACATTCCCAATACGGTTACAGCACTGGTAGATGGCGTACCAATCATGGATTGTCACTACGGCATACTCAATGGTCACTATGCACTGAAAGTCAAGACTATACGATCTCCTACCGAAACCGACTGATATCTGGAGCATAACATGAATGAAACCACATTGACTGAACCACAGACCGAGTCACAGACCGAAAACGATGATTGGACTGCAGCCATGGCAGAACAAAAAACATCTGATACCAATCCGTCTACCAAAACGAAAGATTCCGAAAAACAAATCGTAACGGATGAATCCGTTATCGATACGCCTACTCATTCAACTAATGAAGAATTAGCCAAGGCATCACCCGTCTTCGAGCAATTCTCCAAAAATGATGTCTTGAACGATACACGCAATGATATCGACATGATTCTGGATATACCTGTGCAACTGACGGTGGAACTCGGTCGTACCAGAATCGCCATCAAGAATCTGCTGCAACTGGCACAAGGTTCCGTCGTCGAGCTGGACGGAATGGCGGGAGAACCGATGGATGTATTGGTCAACGGTTGCCTGATTGCTCAGGGTGAAGTGGTCGTCGTAAACGAAAAGTTTGGTATCCGACTGACCGATATCATTACCCCCAGCGAGCGTATCCGTAAACTCAACCGCTAAACTTATGTCGCGCATACGTGCCTGGGTCTGTACCGTATTGTTCGTACCGGAATGGTTGTTCGCCGAGTCTGCTCAGCCTCAGAGCTTCACTCCACCACCTTCGGTCATTTCAACGGAAAACATGTTGCAATTATCTGCCGGACTTTTAATGGTACTGGCATTCATTGCACTGATTGCCTGGTTATTCAAGAAAATAGGCATCCCTACGGCAAATAAATCCGGTATTTTAAAAATCATTGCATCGGCCAATATCGGCCAGAGAGAAAGGATTGTGCTGACAGAGGTAGACGGTATCCGGCTGGTGTTAGGCGTTGCACCTGGTCATGTCAGTCTGCTTCATCGTATACAAAGGGAAGCTGCACCGGTCAGCGAAGCAACTAACGCCACATCCGCCAGCAGTTTTCCGGAGAAATTGCAAACCAACCTGAAACAGTGCCATGGCAAATCCATTGCTGAATCTTAATATTATCGCCATGAAGCAGGTTACCTGGAATATATTGCTCAGGCAGCTATACCGGCAATCTTTGACGGCCACTCATCATATTCGGCATTCACTTAGGCACCACGTTGTACGAAACATTGCTTTGCTGAGTATAGGTCTGCTTGCGCTTCCGGCACTGGCCCAACCAACGGGTTTTCCTGCCATAGCCAGTACACCTTCCCCGGATGGCGGAACGACTTATACTCTCAGCCTGCAAACTCTGTTGCTGCTGACTTCGCTGACGTTTCTGCCGGCGATCGTACTGATGATGTCCAGTTTCACACGCATCATCATCGTGCTATCACTGCTGCGACAAGCATTGGGTACTCAGGCTTCCCCTCCCAACCAGGTCCTGATCGGATTGGCACTGTTCTTATCCTTCTTCGTCATGTCACCAGTCATCGATCGAATTTACACCGAATCCTATCTACCTTTTTCCGAAGATAAAATCAGTATCATCGAAGCAGTGGAGAAAGCCAGTGATCCACTCAGAACCTTCATGTTGCGGCAGACACGTGAAGCAGATTTGGCTTTGTTCGCACAGATCGCTGGCAACGAAGAAATTGAAGGCCCGGACCAGGTGCCCATGAAAATCCTGGTACCTGCTTACATCACCAGTGAATTAAAAACCGCATTCCAGATCGGATTTGTCGTATTCATCCCATTTCTGATCATCGATATGGTCGTTGCCAGTACCCTGATGGCAATGGGTATGATGATGCTCTCACCGATGATCATTTCATTGCCATTCAAACTGATGCTGTTCGTACTGGCAGATGGCTGGCATCTGCTGATTGGTTCACTCACCCAGAGTTTTTATGTCTGAAAAAGGAAACGTTCAATGAGCCCAGAACAAGCAATGACCATAGGCCGGCATGCACTGGAAATCACTTTCATGGTGGCTGCTCCACTGCTGCTGACAGCACTTGCCACCGGTCTGCTCATCAGCATCTTTCAAGCAGCCACACAAATCAACGAGATGACTTTGTCATTCATTCCCAAGTTGCTGGCCATGTTCGCAGTCATGGCTTTCGCCGGCCCCTGGATATTGCAAATCATGCTCGATTACATCGAAAGACTGTACACCAGTATCCCCTGGATAGTTGCCGGTTAAACACACGGGATGCCCGCCGGCATAATCCATGCTCAATATCACCACTGCAGAACTGAATGACTGGATAGCCACCCTGCTCTGGCCACTCGTCAGAATCCTCGCCTTAATAACCAGCGCTCCGCTACTTGGCAGCAGCAACATTCCGACCCAGGTCAAGCTGGGCCTGGCCATGCTTCTTACAATTCTGATCATACCGGTACTCCCCCCTACGCCCCAGATCGATCCAGGTTCAGGCATCGGTCTCATCATCTTACTGCAGCAAATCGTAATTGGGCTGGCCATGGGTTTTTCCATGCGTATCATCTTCTCTGCCGTTGAAATGGCAGGCGAAATCGTAGGGTTGCAAATGGGCCTCGGTTTCGCCACTTTCTTCGATCCCCAGCAATCCAGCCAGGTTCACCTAGTCGGCCGTTTCTACGGGCTGTTTGCCACGCTTTCATTTCTGGCCATCGATGGGCACCTGCAAATTATCGACCTGCTCACACAAAGCTTCACCATACTACCGATCGATACCCGTGGCATGGCCGTTACTTCGTTCACCCTGATCGTAAACTGGGGAACAGAAATCTTCATGCTGGGAATGCGCCTGGCATTACCTCTCCTGACTGCTCTGTTAATGACCAATCTTGCACTCGGAATCCTGACACGGGCGGCACCACAATTGAACATTTTTGCTGTCGGTTTCCCCCTGACGCTGGCAATCGGCTTACTGATGATGTCATGGGTATTACCCTACTTCACACCGATACTCAGCCAAATGTTTCTGGATGGATTTTCCATGATGAATATGGTGCTTGAGCCCGCACCCTGAAATCTGTACTCATCCGACTGACCATCAATTCATCGTAAAGAATCTCCCTGCTCGAGGATGAAAATCTAGCCGAACAGCCAATTCAGTTTCTCCATTTCCATGTTACTTCTCATTCTCCTGAACAGGCTGCTTTTCTCCCTCCTCTTCAGCAGATCATATTTCACCGACGATTGGTAAGGTAATACCGTTTGGGCAAACAATATTACTTGGACATCGCCCCTTATTTCTTGTGAGTACAGGAATCACCATGACTTTTAAATCCCGCTTCAGATCAATATTGAACATTTCACCTTTGCCGGAAAAAAATGAAGCCGAATCGAATGTAATCGCCTTCAATACCGGTGAAACACTACCTCGTGATACACACTCACCTATCCATTCTTCTTCCGAACAGGAGAATTACGATTTTCTGGCAAACGACGATCATGCTTCCCGCTTAGATGCCGAAGACATAGCCATTCGTGAAGCCAAAAACCGGATTGAGACAGAAGCCAAAGCGCGCGTCACAGCGGAAGCACGTGCTCGGGTCGAGGCCAGTGCACGACTCGCCGCAGAAGCCAGAATCAAAGCTGAAACGGCAGCCACGGAGGAGGCCAGGGCACGTGCCAGAGCAGAAACTCTGGCCGCACAGGAGGCCCAGGCACGCCAGGAACTGGAAGCAAAGTTGCGTCAGACCATTGAAGATGCTGTCAAAGCCGAAAAAGAAATCGTTGCTGCACTACGCGCCAAAGTACAAGCTGAAACCGCAATAGCCGAGAAGACCCGGAGACGGGCACAGGAAGAAGCACTGGCTCTGGAAAAAGCCCGAGAAAAAGAGTTAGTGGAAGAAAAGGCAATCGAAGCGGCCATCGCCAGAAGAAAGATCGACGAGGAAGCACGGATGATAGCACTTGCCGCATCTGAGGCCGAAGCTGAGGCTGCTGAACTGGCCCGCATCAGAATAGCCGAAGAAGAAAAAACGATTGCACTGGCAAATGCCAGGAGCGAAGCCGAACGCCAGGCTCTCGAAGAAATCCGGTTACGCAAAGAAACTGAAGCTGCTCTGGAACTGCAGGCACAGGAACGACTCACTGCAGAAGCCAAAGCAAGACAAGCAGAGCAGGAAAAGCTCAAAGCGGAGAAGAAAGCAGCCCGGGAAGCAGAGGCACGGCAAAGAATCGATCTGGCTGCTAAACAGGAAGCTGAATCCCGTGCGGTGGCCGAATCTGAAGCAGCAACTGCCGGACGGGCTCGAATCGAAGCAGAACAGAAGGCTAAAGCAGTTGCGGAACAGCTTGCACAGGCGGAAAAAGAAGCGATTCAGGCATTTTCTCAACGCTCCGGGGCAGATGCCCAATTATTGGAAGAAACACGTAAACGTGCGGCGGCGGAAGATGAAGCACGATCAGCCACTGAAGCACGTATTCAGGCAAAGCAACAGGAAACCGCCACACTCAACGCGAAAGCCCTGGCAGATCAGGCTGTCACCGATGCGGTCAAGGAACGTATCAAAGCGCAGGAAGCCGCGATCAAGCAATCTCGTGCCCGTGCCATTGCCGAAGCGACTGCCAGGAAAGCGGCTGAAGATAAAATTGCCGCGGAAAACCGGGCAATGAGCTTAGCCAAGGAACGGATTGCCATAGATAAACTGGCAGAGAAAGAAGCGAACGAGCTGGCGGAAGTAGAAGCACGTCTGATCGAAAATAAGAAAAAACAAGCAGAAGCTATTCAGCAAGCCAAGGCTGCCGCTATGGCACGCATAGAAATGGAACGAAAAATGACCGAACTGGCCACTACCATAGCACAGACCCGAATCACCGCAGCGGCTAAAGTAGAAGAGAAACTGAAGGCTGCTGAAATAGCTGCCGCTACGGCACTACATAAAATTCAGGCCGAGACTTCAGCCCTGGCAGCTATACAGGCAAGAATAGAACACGATGCACTGGCTGTCGAACGTGCCATTGCACGGGAAACCGTCGAGGCTATGGCTACAGAAGCCGCATTGGCACGTATCCGGGCAGACGAAACGGCTATTGCACTTGCATCGCAGAAAATACGGGAAGAAATTTCAGCCACTGAAGTTATCCAGAATCGTATTTATGAGGAAACGACAGCACAGGAAACTTTCAACGCTGAAAAAAGTATCCACTCTCATCTGCCTAATGAAAACGAGTGTGACATACTACCTACGGTCGAATATGAATCTTCAGAACCGGTATCCGAAGCATTCATGCACTCGACAGACCTGTCTGAAAATGTTGAAATAACTGGTGAAACCGAGGTCGAATCTACCAATGGAACAGCTCCTGCGAATAAAATGAGTAAATTTCCTGCAGGTGACTCGGAATCTGCGGAAAATCCTGTCACTTGATAGTGATCAGGATAAATGCGGTACGCTGTCAAAATCCTGGGCAGATAACCGAAAGACAGAAGGTCATCTCTCAACAGCCCTACTCAAAGGGCCTTAGAATTATTGACAGCTTTTTTAGAAACAGGGCCAGCAGAAAATGCTCAAACTACGCAGGACTAACTACGCGGGAGAATAACATGCTGAAAATTCTTTGCTCGACTTCCCTGGTGCTGGCACTATCGATCATTGCCCACAATGGGCACACTATGCAAACAGAAGAAAAAACCACTACGCTTCAAGACCAGCAACAGGTTATGGTCACGATTTACAATCAAAATCTGGCGCTGGTCAAAGAATTACGTAATGTCACACTGGATAAAGGCACAAATAAACTTGCCTGGCGCGAAGTTTCCGCCCAGATGCGTCCGGAAACCGCATTATTACGCAACTTGGCACAGCCTTCCGGATTCCGACTGCTGGAACAGAATTTCGATTTCGATTTACTCACACCACATAAATTGCTGGAAAAATATCTCGGGCAGACAGTAACCATCATCCATACCAACCCGGCCACCGGCGAAGAAACCAGTGAAACCGCCACAGTACTTTCCACCAACGAAGGTATTGTGCTGAAATTCGACGATCGCATCGAGACCGGTATTCCCGGGCGTATCGCCTTCCCGGGCGTACCCAGCCATCTGCGTGACCGCCCCACTCTGTCGCTTTCGTTGACCAGTGCCTCACCAGGTAAGCACGAGCTGGAACTTTCTTACCTGACCTCAGGCCTTTCCTGGCAGGCTGATTATGTGGCTGAGCTCAATGCCGACGACAGCCGCCTCAATCTCAACGGGCTGGTAACATTGGCCAACCGCAGCGGAATCACATATCGCGATGCGCGTCTGCAACTGGTAGCCGGAGATGTGAATCAGGTCCAGCCTGAACTGTCTCGCGCCAGAAAAATGATGGCTATGGCAGCCGAAACGGCTGACTATCAGGAAGTCAAGGAAGAATCCTTGTTTGAATACCATCTCTATACCCTGCCCGCCCCTACCACACTCGCTGAAAATCAAACCAAGCAGGTCGCCCTGATGTCAGCTACCAGCATCCCCGTCAGCAAGGAATTTCTGCTGCGCGGCGCAGAGGTCTACTATGCCGGAAGATACGACCACATCGGTAGTAAACTGAAACCGGCTGTTTTTATCCAGTTCAACAATAAAGGAGAAGGTCTCGGTATACCTCTACCCAAAGGTATCATACGTGTTTATAAAAATGACTCACAAGGTAATGCCCAGTTTGTAGGTGAAGATCGTATTGATCACACCGCTAAGAACGAGCAGGTACGTTTGAAGCTCGGCAATGCCTTCGATATTACTGCTGAAAGAACCCAGACAGATTTTCAACGACTGGCAACAACTCCTCAGAATATCATCGAAACTGCCCATCAAATCGTGATTCGTAACGCTCGCAAGGAGACCGTCACAGTTCGTGTGCAGGAACCCATTTCCGGTGACTGGACGATAATTTCAGAATCTCTGTCGCACACAAAACCTGCTGCCAATCTGGCTGAATGGCTGGTTACCGTACCCGCGGACAAGAAAACTGTGTTAACTTATCGAGTCCGGGTTAAATATTAAAATCAAGTATTAAAAACAGCCACTGACCCACTCAGAGCAATCCACTGCAACCGACATTTGCGACCGATCAATGAATCCCCTCATACACAAAGTACTCGTCCTGACAGTTTTCATCGGCATTTATATGCTATGTTCCTTGGTTTTTTTATTCATTCCAACAGGGGATATTGGCTGGATTGCCAACGTTATTTCTCTGTTGATCGCCATAGCAGTAGCTAAACGTATCTGGCTCAATACCGGCATAGTACCTAAATCACTCATTGCAACTACCGCTTATGGTGCAATCATCCTGGGCTCAATCGGCTTTGTGGCAGGCTTTTTCGGTCCCATGATCTTCGCACCGGAAGCCAATCAGGGACCGCTGCTGGGCATATTCTACACAGGACCGATAGGTGTCATGCTTGGCGCAATCTGCGGATTCCTTTATGGACTGAATCGCAAACGATTAGAAAACTCTTAATACCAGAGAATAAACACCCCTTATACCCGACTCCTGATATACGGACATACGAGCTTCAAGCTGGCCTGCTACTACAATACCGTATCATTAAACCCATCAGAACCAGGCCAAGCAGTATGATAGCCAGTATGTGCGGTTCCGGTATTTGAGCAATATCCACCGCTACCTGAGCAAGCGATACAAACATCTGGGAAGTCAGGTTGAACTGGAAATCAGTCACCGTACTGACAAAGTGCCATAACCCGAGATACTGGTTCAAATCATTATCGGTCACGGAAGTCCCTGTAAAAGTTTTGGTCCAGCTGGATGCGGCAAGACCATTGAGCAGAGGAGCATCAGGCTCCAACCCCCAGGTTTCAACCTGCAATGCGATAATGAGGGGACCGCTGAGTAAAGACGCAGGTGATATATGGATGTTGAATTCCTGCTCTACAGTAGCGGAAATCAGATTACCCGTACTGGTGGAAAAAACCCCCGGATTCCAGCTGAGATAAGCATTGGCAACATTATGGGTACCCACATCGGGAGCAGCCGTGCGATCATCGCTGTTGCCATAACTGGCATCAGAAATAGTATCCCATTCGGCATAGAGGGTGCTGGTATCACCACGGGTCCAGCCACCCCAGCTGGCTTCGGTCGGGGTATCGAAACCATAACCTGCATCGTAAGGATTCGGACCGTTGGCAATATCGGCAATGGCCAGGCCATTCAGGGAAGTCAATAAAAGACCGGTGATAACTCTGAACAAAGATAGCATGTGATTACACTCCTGAATTTAACCGACTGCCCAACCTGGGCTGTCGGGGTTTTAAACACTCAGGGCTGGCGGACCCGGAACGGGTTCTGGCTGGCAACCAATATAACCGCTGATAATACGAGGCTGGCTTACCTGGAAAACAGGCGAAAGCTGGCAAAAATGCTGGCTGGATAGGAAACCGGAAGTCTCTTTTCTGGCTGGGATAAATGATATCTGTCGATATCGTGAAGCTGCGCTTAGCCAACCGAGGTAAAAGCTGTACTCACTCAAACCTCAGCACAAAATTAGGTCGAATCGACATTTAAAGCCATAAAGTTGCTGCGGCCAGATGTATGAAGGCCGAGAAGTAAATGGCTTTCCGGTCATATCTGGTTGAGAGTCTGCGCCAATGCTTGAGTTTGTTGAATGTG
>JBDIVK010000040.1:0-13486 GCA_039794425.1 Nitrosomonas sp.
CAACAGCAACAGCAACAGCAACGATGATACTACCCACCCCGATAATAGATACGCCGTCGATAGCAGATCATCATCCTGCAGATGAAGCTGCTATGTCATTCTCACATTCTTCAGGAAACTCTCTGTACACCTCAGCACAAGAAAGAACGCAACCATTATCTTTCAGCCAGGCCTATAGCGGCAACCTTCAAGCAAGTCGACAATATCATGCGATTTCAACATCGGCACCCGAAGTCTCGAATGGAAATAGTAATATCGGTAATGTTTCTGGAATCAATCATGATCAGGTAGCCCAGCCGGCAATTTCTGCCGATAGCGGCAAAGTTCTGCCACAATCCATGACAACGCTCCCGATCACTCACGCAAACAATATCCCGACACCCGCTACCTCAGGTCCCCCTTCCACGATCTCTGCCAGCATTCCGCTACCTACAGCATTCGACAATCCGGCCTGGCCCGATGTATTCGGTCAGAAAATCACCTGGATGGCCACACAACGGCTGCAATCAGCGGAGTTGAAACTGCACCCGGCTCATCTTGGACCTATAGAAATCACGCTGCAGATATCCGGTGAACAGGGTGTGCAACAGCTTTCTGCACAATTTGCCTCACATCACCTCGCTGTACGTGAAGCCATCGAAGCCAATCTGCCAAGATTACGAGAACTCATGGCAGAAAATGGCATTACCCTGACAGATGCTTCAGTCAGCGCAGATACCTCCCGGCAACATACGGAAAATGGGCAAGGCAAAACTGCATCCCATCCTGGGGCTGACAATTTTGCATACGATTCTATCGATCAACAAGAAGCACATTCACTCTCGGTCAGACACGAAGGAATCATCAATACATTTGCGTAAGATCAAATGGCAACAAAGTTTCGCCTTACAAATACCGACAAAACAATTATCTGTTGCCTATATCACAATGATCCTGGAAACCAACCGCAGTTGGACGCACCCACCGGGTTGGCATGGGTGAAGGCAGCAACTCACTATCCATCACAATTTCCAGGATGATAACTTCAGATCCATATTTTTCGTGATAATGAAAAGTTGACAGCTATCGCAAGCTGAGCCGACCAGTGTAAGATACAAAACATCAGAGTATTATTAAAGCATACAATGTTCCAGGATCGTACAGAAGCAGCCATTCGGCTAGCTGAGAGGCTCTACGTTTATCGCGGACAACACCCGCTGATACTGGCAATTCCGCGCGGTGCGGTACCCATGGCAAAAGTCATCGCCGACAGACTGGAAGGTGACTTGGATGTCGTATTAGTACATAAATTACGCGCACCGGCAAACCCGGAATTTGCGCTGGGCGCTATTGATGAAACCGGTTGGGTCTACTTGGCCGACCACGCTCCCCACAATGCAGCCACACCCGAATACATCGAAACTGAAAAAACCATTCGGCTCGAATCATTACGCAAGCGACGTGCGCGTTACACCCCCATTCGCCCAGCTATTAATCCGCAAGATCGCCTCGTGATCGTAGTGGATGACGGTTTAGCAACCGGTGCGACCATGATTGCAGCACTGCACGCCACACGCGCCAGACACCCTCGGAAACTGATATGTGCTGTACCGGTTGCCCCTACCGAAACAATCACCAGAATTACTCCCTATACAGATGAAATCATCTGCCTGGAAACGCCCTCGCCATTTTATTCAGTAGGGCAGTTTTATCATTCGTTTCCACAAGTCGATGATGAGGAAGTAATAACTGCACTGGCAACGTAGCAGGAAATTTCCCGCGAGGTTTACAGCACATCGGCAAACCCTTTACGCGTTTTCTGAAACCAGGCAAATCCGAACCAGGCAGTCATCGCTGCAAACAGTGTATAAAATGCCAACCCCGTCCAATCTAAAGCACTTCCCCAGATCATTGCTGCACGCGCCTGCTCAATCACAAACGTCAGCGGATTGATCTGCAGCAGCCAACGATAATTCTCAGGCAAAGCGGTGACAGGATAAAAAATCGGTGACAGGAACATCAGCGCGCTGGTGATCAGCCCAATCACCTGAGAAACGTCTCGCAGATAGACACCGATCGATGCCAGGAACCAGCCTAACCCCAGTACCATCAGCATAAAAGGAAGTAGCAGTATGGTAATGAACACAAAGCTGGCCGGGGGAACACCAAAAAAGGTCAGATAAAAAATCAGCCAGACGACTAAACTGACCAGAAAATGAAAAAAGGCTGAACCCAGAATGACAACCGGCAGTATTTCCAGAGGAAACACTACCTTCTTGACATAGTTGACATTACTCAGTACCAGGCCTGGTGCACGCGTCACGCATTCAGCAAAAAAATTGTAAAGCATCAGACCAGCAAATAAAACCAAAGCAAATTCGGTCTTGGATTCCGATCCTTCCAGCCAGCGCGCTTTGAAAACCACGCTGAACACGAAAGTATAAATAGCCAGCATCAATACCGGATTAAAAAATGACCACAGCAGACCCAGCACGGACCCTCGATAGCGTCCGACCACCTCGCGCCTGATCAGGCTATGAATCAGATTCCAGTGAATTTTGAGCGAACCTAATAGTGTAAATGGGGAAATTGAATGCGCAGTATGTGGATTCAACACCGATTCCTTACTTGAACAAAGTGGGCAAAAGAACTTTCAGTAAAACACAAAATATTCATGATATCGACTATCTATCTAGAATCAATGACTGGTTCGACAAACCTATTTTCCGGAGGCTCCCTAGCCATCGGTTATGCCAGAAAAACGCATCGACAGATCCACTGCCTGTATATCTTTGGTCAGACTGCCAATTGAAATCCGGTCTACGCCCGTTTCAGCCACTGCGCGTACGTTGTCGAGCGTGATATTGCCGGAAGCTTCGAGTACGGCCGATTTATCTGAATACTGCCTGTTATATGCGACAGCATCTCGTAAACCAGCCAGATCGAAGTTATCCAGCAAAATCATACTCGCACCGGCACGCAGTGCCTGCATCAGTTCATCCAGCGTTTCAACTTCGATTTGAATGAACACACCGGGCGGTGCAATCCCGGAAGCTTTATGCAAAGCCGCTTCAATACTACCTGCGGCAATGATATGATTTTCCTTGATCAGGATACCATCGTAAAGGCCAAAGCGATGATTGACCCCTCCTCCACGGTGCACAGCATATTTCTGGGCCATACGCAGACCCGGTATGGTTTTACGGGTATCAACAATTTTCGCACCCGTGCCCTCAACCGCTTTAACGAATCGTGAGGTACGTGTGGCAACAGCCGAAAGGGTCTGCAGAAAATTCAGGGCAGTCCGTTCTGCTGTCAGCAAAGTTTGTGCATTGCCCCTTACCGTACATAAAGTCTGCCCGGCAACGGCCGATTGTCCCTCCTCAATACACCATTCGATTTCCACGTCAGTGGAAAGCTGCCGAAAGCACTCCTCAAACCAGGGTACACCGCAGACTACGATTGCTTCTCGGGTAATTACCTGAGCATTCAGATATTTTCCAACAGGAGCCAAGGCAACCGTCAAATCACCTGTTCCGATATCCTCGTTCAATGCCCGGCGGACTTGATCACCGATTGCTTCAACTTCTAACATGCTTCAAACTCATTCATTTAACAATCAAGAATATCCATGGATATGCCTACCAGCCTGACCAATCTGATCATCTTCAGTATCGGGACCATCCTGGGACTGATCATCGTCGGCGCCATTGTTACGTTCTTTATCCGTGACACCACCCAGAAAGAACATGCCATCTTGCGTAATTATCCCATTATTGGACGGTTACGATATTTTTTCGAAATCCAGGGAAAATATTTCCGCCAATATTTTTTCGCCAATGACCGTGATGAAATGCCTTTCAATCGCGCAACCCGGGGTTGGATATACAAAAACGCGAAAAACAAAGGGGGAATCGTTGGTTTCGGTTCTACTTACGACCTACGCGAACCCGGTGCATTCATTTTTGTCAGCGCTGCTTTTCCTATTCTGGAAGCAGATCAGTTACCCACACCCGCGTTATCTATCGGTGAAGGATACTGTACTTATCCTTTTCAGGCGCGATCCATCATCAATATCAGCGGTATGAGTTACGGTGCTATTTCCATGCCGGCTGTACGAGCACTTTCACTCGGTGCGGCCAAAGCCGGATGCTGGTTAAACACCGGTGAAGGTGGATTGGCTCCTTATCATCTGGAAGGAGAATGCGACCGCATCATGCAGATCGGTACTGCCAAGTATGGTATCCGCGACGAGCATGGCAATTTCTCTGCCGCCCGTGCCAAAGAAATCGCTCAATTAGTCAAGGCATTCGAAATCAAGCTCTCTCAAGGTGCAAAACCAGGCAAAGGTGGTGTACTTCCTGCTTCCAAAGTCGGGCCGGAAATTGCCACGATCCGGGGAATTCCTCCCTACCGAGATTCCATCAGCCCCAATCGGCACCATGATATTGGCAATATTGAAGAATTACTGGATCAGATCGCCTTCATTCGGGAATTGACTGGACGTCCGGTCGGAGTCAAGACTGCCATTGGCGGCTGGCGTTTCATTAATGAGCTTTGCGACAGTATTCTCCGCCGCGGCCTGGAATACGCACCGGATTTTCTGACGATCGATGGTGGTGAAGGTGGCAGTGGCGCCGCCCCGCAAACCCTGATCGATCACGCCAGCCTGCCAATTGCCGAGGCCCTGCCACGGGTAGTCGACGCCTTGATCGAGTCCGGTCTGAAACAGCGTATCCGTGTAATCGCAGCGGGTAAACTGGTCACTTCAGCGCAAGGCGCCTGGGCACTGTGTGCAGGTGCGGATTTTATCAATACCGCCCGAGGGTTCATGTTCGCGCTAGGTTGCATCCAGGCCATGCGCTGCCACCTGAATACCTGCCCGACTGGTGTGACGACGCATAATCCACGCCTGCAGCGTGGTTTAGTAGTGGAAGAAAAATACCTGCGTGTCGCGAATTACGCAACGAACGTAAACCGGGAAATCGACATGATCGCTCATTCCTGCGGATTACGCCATGCACGGGAATTACGCCGGGAACACGTACGCATCGTGGAAACAGCCGGGAAAAGTATTGCACTGAATATGCTGTATCCTTATCCGGAGAAACAAAGCACAAGCTTGTGAAAGGAATCTCCGCATACTCAAGCAGGAATTCCATCGCTGCATCACATTCATCGCGAGTCACATAATAGTTAATATATAACAACCAAGTTGAAATTCCCTTATTCCGCCATATAGTAAGAGCAGTTCCAATCATTATTTCGGGAGACAGTATGCGGTTTGACAAATTTACTACCAAATTTCAACAGGCACTCGTCGATGCGCAAAGTATGGCGCTGGGACAGGACCATCCTTATATCGAGTCGCAACATTTGCTGCTCTCATTGATGCAACAGGAAGACGGCAGCACGGTCTCGCTGTTGCAGCGCGCCGGCGTGAACGCTCATCCTTTGCGCCAGGCGCTGGCGCAAAGCCTTGAACGGCTGCCCAAAGTGGAAGGTACCGGTGGAGAAATCAATATTTCCCGCGATCTGAGTAATCTGCTCAATCTGGCCGACAAAGAAGCACAAAAAAGAGGAGATCAATACATTGCTTCGGAAATGTTTTTGTTGGCTGCGCTTGATGATAAAGGCGAGGCCGGCCGACTGCTGAAACAGTACGGTGCAACCCGTTCTGCCCTGGAACAGGCAATCAACTCTGTGCGCGGTGGAGAAAAAGTCGCTGACGCAGAAGCTGAAGGCAGCCGTGAAGCATTGAAAAAATATACGCTGGACCTGACTGAACGTGCGCGTGCAGGCAAACTCGATCCCGTGATCGGGCGCGATGACGAAATCCGGCGGACGATTCAGGTATTACAGCGGCGTACCAAAAACAACCCGGTGCTGATCGGCGAGCCTGGTGTCGGAAAAACGGCTATCGTGGAAGGATTGGCGCAGCGTATCGTCAATGGTGAGATTCCTGAAACATTGAAAAACAAACGTGTACTGTCACTGGACATGGCGGCACTCCTGGCAGGCGCCAAATACCGGGGCGAATTCGAAGAACGGCTGAAAGCCGTACTGAAGGAACTGGCACAGGATGAAGGCCGTACGATCGTATTCATCGATGAACTGCATACCATGGTCGGTGCAGGCAAAGCGGAAGGTGCGATCGATGCCGGCAATATGCTCAAACCCGCGCTGGCACGAGGGGAATTACACTGTGTCGGAGCAACCACGTTGGATGAATACCGCAAGTATGTCGAAAAAGATGCTGCGCTGGAACGCCGTTTTCAGAAAGTACTGGTGGATGAACCCAGTGTAGAGGCAACGATTGCTATCCTGCGCGGCCTGCAGGAAAAATATGAGCTGCATCACGGTGTGGAAATTACCGATCCGGCGATCGTCGCGGCAGCTGAACTGTCTCATCGGTATATCACTGATCGTTTTCTGCCGGATAAAGCAATTGATCTGATCGATGAGGCAGCAGCACGCATCCGCATGGAGCAGGATTCCAAGCCAGAGGTCATGGACAGGCTCGATCGGCGCCTGATTCAATTGAAGATCGAACGCGAGGCCATGAAAAAGGAAAAAGATGAGGCTTCGAAAAAACGCCTCGCACTGCTCGAAGAAGAAATCGGCAAACTGGAGCGTGAATATGCCGATCTGGACGAAGTTCTGAAAGCAGAGAAATCCCGGGCAAAAGGCTCACAGGAAATCAAAGAAGAACTCGAAAAATTGCGCAGGGAAGAAGAAGCGGCCCGGCGTCAGGGCGATTTGCAGAAAGCTTCGGAGTTGCTCTATGGACGTATCCCGCAACTGGAAGCACAGCTGGCCGAACAACTCCACCAGGCCGAAGCAAGTGGTGAAACTGCACAACCGAAATTGTTCCGCACACAGGTAGGTGCCGAGGAAATCGCCGAAGTTGTCTCGCGTGCAACCGGTATTCCTGTTTCAAAAATGATGCAGGGGGAACGCGAAAAGCTTCTGCACATGGAAGCCAAGCTGCATGAACGTGTCGTTGGCCAGGATGAGGCAGTCCGACTGGTTTCCGACGCTATTCGGCGTTCACGTTCAGGGCTCGCCGACCCCAACCGGCCTTATGGCTCTTTCCTGTTTCTGGGACCGACTGGTGTCGGCAAAACCGAACTGTGTAAAGCATTGGCCGCCTTTCTTTTCGACTCCGAAGAACACTTGATTCGGGTAGATATGTCTGAGTTTATGGAGAAACATTCAGTCGCACGTCTGATTGGCGCACCACCGGGGTACGTCGGCTATGAAGAAGGCGGCTATCTGACAGAACAGATACGCAGAAAACCTTATTCGGTCATTTTGCTCGACGAAGTGGAGAAAGCCCATCCAGACGTCTTCAACGTATTGCTGCAGGTACTGGACGACGGGCGCATGACGGATGGTCAGGGGCGTACCGTGGATTTCAAAAATACGGTGATTGTCATGACTTCCAATCTCGGCTCACAGATGATCCAACAGATGAGTGGCGATGATTACCAGGTCATCAAACTGGCGGTCATGGGTGAAGTCAAAACTTATTTCCGGCCCGAATTCATCAATCGTATCGACGAAGTAGTCGTTTTCCATGCGCTGGACGAAAGCCATATTAAATCGATCGCCGGAATTCAGTTGAACAATCTGGGTGCCAGACTGGCACAAATGGAAATGAAGCTGGTAGTTTCCGAATCGGCACTTGCAAAACTGGCTGAGGTAGGCTTTGATCCGGTATTTGGTGCGCGTCCGTTGAAACGGGCTATCCAGGCTCAAATCGAGAACCCGCTAGCCAAGGAATTGTTAGAGGGTCATTTCACTGCCAAGGATACCATCCGGGTAGAATATATAAATGGCCGTATGAAATTTTTCAAAGAAGTCTAGATCCTGCGAGAGGCATTCTGAAGTTGAATGAAAGCGGATGATCGTTTCAGGTAGAATAGTTGATTTTAAATAGAACAAAATGCCATGTTTAGAGGCAGCCTGGTAGCCATCGTTACACCCATGCTGGAAGATGGGGCGCTGGATCTGGAAAGATTCTGCGCCCTGATCGATTTCCATATCGAACAAAAAACGGACGCTATTGTCGTAGTCGGTACGACGGGTGAATCTCCGACCGTGGACTTTGACGAACATCATCTGCTTATCCGTACTGCTGTCACACATGCGGCCGGACGCATTCCGGTCATTGCCGGGACAGGCGCAAATTCGACACGAGAAGCGATCGAGTTAACAGTATTTTCGAAAAATGCCGGTGCGGATGCCTGTCTGTCTGTTGCGCCTTACTATAACAAGCCTACACAGGATGGCTTGTATCAACACTTCAAAGCAATTGCCGAGGCAGTTGACATCCCGTTGATTCTATATAACGTACCAGGACGAACTGTTGCGGATATTGCAAACGACACAGCATTACGACTGGCGCAAATTCCCGGTATTATCGGTATCAAGGATGCCACCGGTAACATCGCACGAGGATGTGAGTTATTGCAACGTGTTCCAGACGATTTTCTGGTCTACAGTGGAGATGATGCCAGCGCGCTCGCCATGCTGTTACTCGGCAGCCATGGTGTCATATCAGTGACAGCGAATGTCGCTCCCAGGTTGATGCATGAGATGTGTGCTGCGGCATTCGCCGGAGATCTGGTCCGGGCACGCGCCACGAATGCCCGGTTATTCAGACTGCACACCGATTTATTCATCGAAGCGAATCCGATTCCAGTCAAGTGGGCTGTAACACAGATGGGACTGATCCGCAACGGCATACGTTTACCGTTGACGACATTATCCAGTCAGTATCATGGGCTGATCAAGGAAGCCATGCTGCAGGCTGGCATCACAGTTTAAAGGTTGTTGGCAATGCTCAATAAGCGGCAACAAAAGATCCTGATAGCGAACCTCGCGTTATTGGCATTGGTTTCAGGCTGTAATTTATTCCCTGAAAGCAAAAAAATCGATTACAAGTCGGCAGGGAAGCTTCCGCCGCTCGAAGTACCGCCTGACCTGACCGTGCCCCAGACAGATGATCGATTCGCTGTACCCGACATCAACCTGTCTGGAAGCGCTACATTTTCAACCTATAGTAGTGCTCAGGAAAAGCAGCCACGAACCCGTACGGAATCTTCTGTACTCTCTGCAACAGCTCAGCAGGAAAATATCCGCATCGCACGTGCAGGTACACAGCGCTGGCTGGTCGTGCCGCGTGAACCGGAGGCCGTATGGCCGGTAGTCAAAGAATTCTGGCAGGATATGGGATTTCTGCTCAAACTGGAAGCACCTGATCTTGGTATCATGGAAACTGACTGGGCAGAAAATCGCGCCAAAATACCCCAGGATATCATTCGCAGCGTATTGTCCACTTTTCTGGATGGCTTATATTCCACTGCCGAACGTGATAAGTTCCGTGTACGTCTGGAGCAGAATGAATCGGGTGCAACGGAAATCTATATCAGTCACCGCGGTATGGTAGAGGTATTGGCGGACCGGAATACCAACCGCACTATCTGGCAGCCACGTGCCGCTGATCCCGAGCTGGAAGCGGAAATGCTTACTCGCCTGATGCAACACTTCGGTGTAGATGAAGAACGTGCCATAGCAGAAGTTGCAGCAAGCGGTGAAGCAACCGAAGAACGTGCATTCATGGATAAGACCAGAGACGGTGTACTGATTGTGAAAGAAGCATTCGATCGTGCATGGCGGCGTGTCGGTCTTGCACTCGATCGGATCGGTTTTACCGTTGAAGACAGAGATCGTTCGAGTGGAATCTATTTTGTCCGATATATCAACCCTGATGAGGAATCCCGCAAAGCAAGTGAAGGAAAAGGGTTACTCTCTAAATTGGCTTTCTGGAAAAGTGATAGTGATAGCGACGCGACAGCCGAGAGATACCAAATCAAAATAAGCGAGGTTGGCTTGAACAGTGAAGCCAAGGTACTCAATACCGATGGGACAATTGAAGAATCGGGAACTGCCAAACGTATTCTTAATTTACTATATGAACAGCTTAAGTAATGATCGCGCATCGATTTGTGCTTCAGAGACATAAAAAAACCGCCGGCCGGCGGTTTTTATGTCTCTGAAAGAGCTTTAGTGTGCGTCTGGAATTCCGCTATCACCCTCTTTCAAGCAATTACCATTTCCATCCAACCCATGTGGACATTCTATTTTTTGACCAGATAGAATCTTCTCGTAGTTCTCTTTCTCTGTCTCAGGAAGTGCTTGCGAAGGGCGTCCACATGCTGTCAGTAAAACTGCCGCGACGATAGCAACTGCGTAAACAAATTTCATTATAAAAGTTCCTTTAAAAATTTTCATAAAAGCCTTACTGCAGACCTCAGTATATACAAATATACGGGGCGACTCAAGCTCGATGTCTTACATGTACATACTCACAGGAAACAACTCAGAATAACACCCAATAAAATGATAAATTGCCACGTTGGCAGTTCACATTGTGACGCTAAGTAGGCTATTTTAGTGATTATCTTCCTGTCCGTAGTGACAAAAACAAAAAATCTTATTTACGTTAAGATCAGCTAAAAAAATAACTTCGAGCATTACCAATCTATAATGATTCGGATTTTGTAACAAGAGGGGGGGTGATGGAAAACAAGGAACGGAATACATCCGAACTACTGCAATTGATAGTTATACAGAATACCAATGAAATGATCAGTGTTAATGAAATCAAAAACTCTTTCCACGAACGTGGATTTGCCGTACTGCTCGCCATTGCCGCCTTGCCGATCTGTCTCCCCATCCCCGTTCCACCGGGTTATACGACTGTTTTTTCCATTCCCCTTTTTATTTTTTCGGTACAGATGATATGTGGTATGAAAGCCCCTTGGATTCCTAAGTGGCTGGCAAAGAAAACAATAAAAAGGGAAACCTTAGATAAGTTAATCGACAAGGTCACACCTTGGTTACGCAAAATCGAAAGTTACATGCACCCGAGGTTGACCTATATCAGTGGGCATGCCTGGGAACGTATTATCGGGATTTTTTCGTTTATTTTCTCCCTTTCCATCGCCTTGCCGATTCCCTTGACTAATTTTCCTCCTGGTTGGGGTATCCTCATCATGTCACTGGGACTACTTAGCAAAGACGGGTTGACCATCATTATTGGGATGATCGTTGGTACGGTTGGCGTCGGTATAACGCTGGTAGTGCTGGCACTTTTATGGATGGGCGTTTCGATCCCATTCTTCACTACTGCCTGATCGATGAACATATGGATAAATAATTGATACTGACGACCAAGTGTGTATTGTCGAAATATTTTACACTCACCAGAAGCTATTTTTTCAGTGCCAAAATAACCCTAATACTTCTGCAGAAAAAACAGATTGTTATTTCTCAAATATAATATTTTTTCCTTTCTGGCGTACTTTTTGCTTTATTAACAATAACAGGATCAGGAGTTTTCAACCACTTTAAGTAACAAGATATGCGCGCCCATCTAGGATTGCTAATGATATTGCTGGGTTTCTCGGTTACAGATGGAATCGTAATCGCTCAGAGTAACAAAAACACCTGGAAAACTTCCCGGCTCAGTGATGCCAAGATACTGGTAGCACAAGCCCAACAATACGAGCACGGTGAAGGTGTCCCACAAGACAAGATAAAAGCAGCAGAACTGTATTGCCAAGCAGCAAAATTAGGCTCAGCCGAGGGGCAATACGCACTGGGATGGATGTACGCCAACGGACGAGGAGTCAAACGTGACGACAATATCGCCGCCAAACTATTTGAAATGGCAGCGGCCAGAAAGCACACCTATGCACAGAAAATGCTGCAACTTATACCCCCATCAAGTAATCGGAAAATACATCTGCCAAATTGCTTAAAAACATATTCCAGCTTATATGCCGGTAAATCGACAAGTAAATATCCTATTGACCAGTCTGTGTCTGCGCTAGTAGAAAAGTTAGCCCCTCAATATCAAATAGACCCAGCCTTCGTACTCGCAGTCATTTCAGTCGAATCCGGTTTCAACACTCACGCTGTATCCTCCAAAAATGCACAAGGTCTGATGCAACTCATCCCTGAGACAGCAGAAAGGTTCCAGGTCAAAGATGTTTTCGACCCCGAAGAAAACATTAAAGGGGGTATGGCCTATTTGAGATGGTTACTTGCCTTTTTTAAAGGTGATGTAGCTTTAGTTGCCGCTGCATACAACGCCGGAGAAGGTGCAGTCGAAAAATACGGTGGAATTCCACCTTACCAGGAAACCATGGATTATGTAGAAAAAATCATGGCCCGCTATCAAAAGACAACCCATCCATACCAACCAGATGCTGTGAGCAGAACATCTTTCATCTTCGCTACCGCAGCAACCAAAGAGTAAAGCCGGTCGCGATAATCTCCCCGCATTACTGTCGTACATGCTGCTGTACATGCGAGACGTGCAAGAAATCCGTAACCGGCCCCACTTGCCACCTGTTTTGAAAGTGGTGCAGCAATCCAAGCTTCCCCACCCTTCACACGAGTCACGCAATGATCCGGAAGATATTGTCACGACAGGTACAGTGGTAACTTTGTATACTCCATCAGCGTCGGGCTGGATTGCTTCATGCTTATGGCATTCGCAATGACAAGGTTATGGGAAAATTGCTGCATGGCATACAAAAACCGCTGTCTTTGCGAGCCGCGCAAGCGACGCGGCAATCCAGAAAATACTGTGCTGACAGATTGTATGCTATTCCTGTAACTCGCCAGCCTCTCACTGAATAGCACTGGGAGCTTCGCGCCCGCTGGTGCTTACTATGTCCATGACGGGGATTATCAGTTACACCGCCTGCAGTGTTACTGAAAATAGTTCATAGGTATATAAAAATCAGGGTAATCACGACACGAAAACAACCTGTTGATATTTAGGAGTTTTTCACATCAGGTCAAGATGGGGGCAAAGCAATAACCAATTGATTCAAAATTTATTTATTTCTCAACACGATTGCTCCACATATAAAATTAAAGCAGCTTGACAAGCGTAGCCACGATACTAATCGCCACGACTATCATCGCACCGAGCTTAATAATAAGCCGATACTCAAGCTCCCGCAGGTCTGTCTTCGTTGCAATCTCAGCTTCAAGATTAGCATCGCGGAATGTGCTTCTGCTATTGCTTCAGCCTCCCGCAAGCGAGGATAAATTTGTGCGTATCAAACGTAATAGTAGGCATGAGCAAATCTTAGCATGAATGTGTCTCACAAAAAATGTAGTGGCAACTCATCGTTAACCACAATAGGTCAGGATAGTATCCGAAAAAGAGGTGGCCCTGCGGTGCTTGCAACGTCTACACTCAACAGCTTCAAGTATAGAACGACGAAACGGTAAGAAATTACCGCGATCGGCACACTTGGCTACCCATCACGCATTACGTAAGCAGGCTTTGTTTAGGTCGAATCGACATTTACGGATTCCCAATTCCTATAATTTTTGGTTTACTGAAAGAGGTTTAACATTTTCAGTGAGGAATGCATGAAACGCTATGAATTGAACAGGGAGCAATGGCGTCGAATAG
>JBDIVK010000041.1:0-12732 GCA_039794425.1 Nitrosomonas sp.
TATATCAGTCTGTCTAACAGTATCCCGCTATCCAAAAAACAACCGGCCGCCTCATCCATCCAGGCAGCCAGCCAATATCACTTCTAATCACAAGCCTACTTCCTCAGTAGGGTTAAGTCAAGTGTTTAGAAGTAGGTCAAACAACAGTACCGTCTAAACATATGCTGCCACACTGATATCCATCACTATTCAGTAATTTCTTCCTCAGCTAGATTATTATCTATATAAACATCATTTGCCGATAACCTCTGCTTTTTCCGGATATTATGGAATGATAGGCCAGTACCGGCAGGAATCAATCTGCCTACGATCACGTTTTCTTTCAGACCGCGCAAATCATCCTTCTTACCCATAATGGATGCTTCGGTCAAGACCCGGGTAGTCTCCTGGAAGGAAGCCGCAGAAATAAACGAATCCGTGGAAAGAGATGCTTTAGTAATTCCCAGTAGAACGTACTCATACGTGGCAGGCATCTTGTTTTCTGCCATGAGTTTTTCGTTCTCCGTCAAAACCTCCGCACGTTCAACCTGTTCACCAGGAATGAAGCTTGAGTCACCAGCATTGGTTATCTGAACTCGGCGTAGCATTTGTCGGACAATCACTTCGATATGCTTATCATTAATCCGTACACCTTGCAAGCGGTAAACATCCTGCACCTCATCACTGATATAACGCGCCAGTGCTTCAATCCCTTGCAAACGCAGTATGTCACGTGGATCAATCGGACCATCCACAATTACTTCCCCCTTGTTGACGACTTGACCATCGTGCGCCGTCACATGTTTGTCCTTTGGAATCAGATACTCATGTGCAACCCCATCAAGATCAGTAATGACCAGGCGCTGTTTTCCTTTGGTATCTTTCCCAAAAGTCACCGTCCCGGTAGCTTCTGCCAGAAAACCGACATCTTTAGGCACTCTCGCTTCGAACAATTCCGCCACCCGAGGCAAACCACCGGTAATATCACGAGTCTTGGATGTCTCTTGAGGAATACGGGCTAGCACTTCACCGATACTGACTTGCTGCCCGTCCCGTACCGTAATGATCGATCCTACTTGGAAAGTAATACTGACAGGTTGATCGCTTCCCACAATATTGATCTCTCTATCATCTTCATCCAGAAACTTGACCAACGGCCGCAATCCTTTAGTCTGTGCAACGTTACGTCGCTTGGGATCAATTACCACCAAAGTAGCTAACCCCGTTATCTCATCAATTTGCTTGACGACCGTCACACCTTCTTCGACGTTCTCAAAACGTACCTTACCCGCATACTCGGCAATGATCGGACGCGTATGCGGCTCCCATGAGGCTAAAACCTGCCCTGCTTTGATTGTTTCATTATCATGTACAAGTAATGTTGAGCCATAAGGAATCTTGTGCCGTTCACGCTCACGACCATTCTCATCCTGAATCAGGATTTCTCCACTACGTGAAATAACGATCAACTCACCCCGGGAATTTTTTACGTACCGAACATTATGGGAATAATGGACAATCCCACTGGATTTGCTTTCCACCTGACTTGCCACGATAGTCCTGGAAGCTGCGCCACCGATATGGAAAGTTCGCATGGTCAGCTGAGTACCAGGTTCACCAATGGATTGTGCAGCAATAACCCCTACTGCTTCGCCTACATTCACCATCGTTCCCCGACCCAGATCACGTCCATAACATTTCGTACAAAGCCCATACCGGGTCTCACAAGTCAGCGGTGTCCTTACCTTCACCTCATCAATGCCGCAGGCCTCAATCTCATCTACAGCATCTTCATCTAGCAACTGACCAGCAGGATAAATAACTTTATTGGTTTCAGGATTGACGATATCACTTGCTGCCACACGTCCCAGAATACGCTCACGTAAAGGTTCGATGACATCTCCACCTTCCACCAGTGCTTTCATGACTACGCCACTATCCGTACCACAATCCTCCTCTGTAATTACCAGATCCTGCGTTACATCAACCAAACGACGGGTAAGGTAACCAGAGTTAGCAGTTTTAAGAGCAGTATCGGCAAGACCTTTTCTCGCACCATGCGTCGAGATAAAATATTGAAGGATATTCAAACCTTCACGGAAATTAGCAGTAATTGGTGTTTCGATAATTGATCCATCAGGTTTAGCCATCAGACCACGCATACCAGCAAGCTGACGAATTTGTGCGGCTGAGCCTCTGGCACCTGAATCTGCCATCATATAGATGGAGTTAAACGATTCCTGCATGATAACGTTACCATGCTCATCCGTTTTGGCCTCATTAGTCTCTTTATCCTTAACCGATTCAACGCTTAACTGATCCATCATCGCCTTGGCTACCTGATCACCTGCACGCCCCCAGATATCGACCACTTTATTGTAGCGTTCACCTTGCGTCACCAAACCGGAAGTATATTGATTCGCAATTTCATGCACCTCCTGCTCTGCAGCATGAATGATGTTACTTTTCTGGACGGGCGTCAGAAGATCATCCAAACAAATAGATATCCCACCACGTGTTGCATAGGAGAAACCTGAGTACATGAGCTTATCAGCAAATATAACCGTTTCCCGCAAACCACAGAGGCGGAAGCTGGCGTTGATAAGTTTCGAAATTTCCTTTTTCTTAAGTGTCTTATTAACCAAGGAAAAAGGTAATCCTGCCGGCAGAATCTCAGATATCAGTGCTCGACCCACAGTGGTTTCATAGCGTGCTACAGTTTCGACTGGCTTTTCCTCCTGTAACTGTGATTTTTTTCTTTCTTTGATTCTGACAGTAACTCTGGCATTCAACTCTACCGCCCGATTCTCATAAGCACGCATCACCTCAGCCACATCCGAGAACACCATCCCCTCACCCCGCGCACCAATTTTTTCACGCGTCATGTAATAAAGACCCAGCACGATATCCTGAGAAGGTACGATAATCGGGTCTCCGTTGGCAGGAGATAGAATATTATTAGTCGATAGCATCAGTGTACGACACTCCATCTGAGCTTCCAGGGACAATGGCACATGCACAGCCATCTGGTCGCCATCAAAATCCGCATTGAATGCCGCACAAACAAGCGGGTGCAATTGAATCGCCTTGCCTTCGACTAAAACTGGCTCAAATGCTTGGATCCCAAGTCGATGCAGAGTGGGAGCCCGATTCAACATTACCGGGTGCTCACGAATAACTTCCTCTAATATATCCCAGACAACCGGGCTCTCGTTCTCGACTTCCCGCTTAGCAGCTTTAATCGTACTGGCAATCCCCATTGTTTCCAGTTTATTGAAAATGAATGGCTTGAATAATTCCAGCGCCATTTTTTTCGGTAACCCACACTGATGGAGCTTGAGTTGTGGTCCTACGACGATCACAGATCGACCGGAATAATCCACACGTTTTCCCAAAAGATTCTGACGAAAACGCCCCCCCTTACCCTTGATCATATCTGCCAGAGACTTCAATGGACGCTTGTTCGCTCCTGTCATTGCTTTACCGCGACGACCATTGTCAAGCAGTGAATCCACTGATTCCTGCAACATACGCTTTTCATTACGAACGATAATCTCCGGTGCACGCAATTCCAATAGCCGCTTCAGACGATTGTTCCGATTAATGACACGCCTGTACAAATCATTCAGATCCGAAGTTGCAAAACGCCCACCATCCAGCGGAACCAACGGTCTCAACTCGGGAGGTAAAACCGGCAAAACAGTCAATATCATCCACTCCGGTTTCATACCGGACTTATTGAATGCTTCAAGTACCTTGAGCCGCTTGGCTACTTTTTTAATCTTAGTCTCTGAGCCCGTCGTTTGAATTTCCTGACGCAAAGACTCTATTTCAGCAGGAATATCCATATTACTCAGCAAAGCGCGGATACCTTCTGCACCCATTGCAGCACTGAAATCATCTCCAAATTCTTCTGTCTTATTCAGATAATCATCTTCGGTCAGAAGCTGGCCACGGGTTAGTGGAGTCATACCCGGATCAGTGACGACATAAGCCTCAAAATAAAGCACTCGCTCAATGTCCCGCAATGTCATATCCAGCACTAAACCCAAACGCGAAGGAAGCGATTTTAAAAACCATATGTGTGCCACAGGTGAGGCCAGCTCAATATGCCCCATCCGTTCACGTCGAATTTTAGACAAAGTGACTTCCACACCACACTTTTCACAAATTACGCCGCGATGCTTCAACCGTTTATACTTACCGCACAGACACTCATAATCCTTGACAGGCCCAAAAATTTTGGCACAAAACAGACCATCTCTTTCTGGTTTAAAAGTACGATAGTTGATCGTTTCAGGTTTTTTTACTTCACCATAAGACCATGCACGAATTTTCTCCGGGGAAGCTAAACATATTTTTATAGAATCAAATTCTTCTTTTTGTGTAACTTGTTTAAATAAATCAAGCAGTGCTTTCACGTGTCACTCCTGTGAATCAATGGGCAAACATGGAACAGGTTAAAGTCAATCCTAAACACTCAAGTTTCCAGACTAAACGAGGCACTTACATAAAACAATGCCACTGCTGACTGTGAAAATACGATGGCAAAAGATCACTTTCTGAACAATAAGTTTGCAAGAGTAATTCCGAAAAAAGAAATCAATACCGCTCCAGATCGATATCCATTCCCAGAGATCTGATTTCTTTGACTAATACATTGAAAGATTCTGGCATACCAGCATCAATTTTATGATCACCCTTGACTATACTTTCGTAAACTTTGGTTCGTCCATTGACGTCATCAGACTTCACAGTCAGCATCTCCTGCAAGGTATAAGCAGCACCATAAGCTTCCAAAGCCCAGACCTCCATTTCACCGAACCGCTGCCCCCCGAATTGAGCTTTACCACCCAGAGGTTGCTGTGTAACCAGACTATATGGACCTGTTGAACGGGCATGCATCTTATCATCCACCAAATGGTGAAGCTTCAGTACATGCATATAACCGACAGTTACAGGACGATCAAAAGCCTCCCCCGTTCTACCGTCATAAAGTGTAGTCTGTCCCGATTCCGGTAATCCAGCTAATGCCAACATATGTTTGATTTCCGATTCGTGGGCACCATCAAATACCGGCGTCGCAAATGGCACACCATCCGATAGATTTTTTGCCAGTTCTAATATTTCCTCATCATTAAATACAGCCACATCTTCCTGCTTACCACTACAGTTATAAATTTTTTCGATAAATTCTCGAATTTCCGAGATGTGGCGTTGAGATATCAACATCTCATTGATTTTCCTGCCAAGTTCTTTGGCTGCCCATCCCAAATGTACTTCTAATACCTGGCCAATATTCATACGCGACGGTACACCCAGTGGATTCAGAACAACATCCACCGGCGTACCATTTGCCATATAAGGCATATCTTCGACTGGAACAATTTTAGAAATAACACCCTTATTTCCGTGCCGACCAGCCATCTTATCTCCGGACTGTAACCTCCGTTTCACCGCAACATATACCTTAACCATCTTCTGCACGCCCGGCGGTAACTCATCGCCTTGGGAAAGCTTCTTTTGTTTTTCTTCAAAAGCAAGATCAAACATTTTCCTTTTCTGAGCCAGACTGTCCTTAATCTGTTCCAGTTGAAGACTCGCATCTTCATCTATCAGACGGATATCAAACCAATGATGCCGCTCCACACTTTCCAGATACTCACGCGTAATAGCTGAACCTTTTACCAATTTTTTAGGTCCGCCTGTAGCAATTTTACCAATGAGCAGACGCTCTACACGCTGGAAAGCATCGGCTTCAACAATACGCATCTGATCAGCCAGATCTTTTTTAAAGCGACCTAACTCATCTTCGATGATTTGTTTTGAACGTTTATCGCGGTCAACCCCTTCACGTGTAAATATCTGTACATCTATGACCGTTCCCGAAATACCGGCGGGTACATGCAGGGAAGTATCTTTGACATCCGAAGCTTTCTCACCAAATATTGCCCGTAACAACTTCTCTTCGGGAGTCAGCTGTGTTTCACTTTTTGGCGTTACTTTACCTACCAATACATCCCCTGCTTCAACTTCGGCACCGATGTAGACGATCCCCGATTCATCAAGACGTGAACGCTGACGTTCGGACAAATTTGGAATGTCTGCCGTTATTTCTTCAGTGCCAAGCTTCGTATCACGACTTACCGCTGTCAATTCCTCAATATGTATCGAGGTAAATCGGTCATCTGACACGACCCGCTCGGATATCAGAATAGAATCTTCGAAGTTGTACCCGTTCCACGGCATAAAAGCGATCAACATATTCTGACCAAGTGCCAACTCACCCAGATCGGTCGATGCACCATCAGCAATTACGTCGTCACGCGCCAATACATCCCCTATTTTGACCAAAGGACGCTGGTTGATGTTGGTATTCTGGTTTGAACGCGTATATTTGATCAGATTATAAATATCTACGCCTACTTCACCTGCACGAGTCTCGGCATCATGTACACGCACCACGATACGACTGGCATCCACATAATCGACCACTCCACCCCGTAGTGCTCTTACCACTGTTCCCGAGTGCACGGCAACTACTCGCTCAATCCCTGTCCCTACAAGCGGTTTCTCTGCACGTAAGCATGGAACAGCCTGACGCTGCATGTTCGAACCCATCAATGCACGATTGGCATCATCATGTTCCAGAAAAGGAATCAGAGAAGCCGCAACAGAAACGATCTGCGCAGGTGCGATATCGACATATTCGATCTGATCCCTGGAAGCCAGGGTAAATTCATTTTTGTGACGACACGAAACTACTTCATCGATAAATGTTCCATTCTGATCAAGATTTGCGTTTGCCTGCGCAATGACATACTGCCCCTCTTCGATCGCAGAAAGATAAACAATCTCATTAGTTACCTTACCGTCCTCAACTCGCCGATACGGAGTTTCTATAAAACCATATTCGTTAGTTCGAGCATACAGTGCCAGCGAGTTGATTAAACCGATATTCGGTCCTTCCGGCGTTTCAATGGGGCAAACGCGGCCATAGTGAGTCGGATGTACATCCCGTACTTCAAAACCTGCTCGCTCACGTGTCAATCCACCCGGACCCAATGCTGAAATACGCCTTTTATGCGTAATCTCCGATAAAGGATTGGTCTGATCCATGAACTGGGACAATTGACTTGAACCAAAAAATTCTCGTATGGCAGAGGAAACGGGCTTGGCATTGATAAAGTCATGTGGCATGAGATTTTCCGACTCTGCCTGACTCAAACGCTCCTTGACAGCTTTTTCCACCCGTGCCAACCCAGCCCTGAACTGATTTTCTGCCAGTTCTCCTACCGAACGAACACGGCGATTCCCCAGATGATCGATATCATCTATTTCTCCCCGACCATTCCGCAACTCAACCAATATCCTGATAACTTCAATGATATCCTCGTTTGATAACGTGCTTGGCCCGGTCAACTCTTGCCGCCCTACCCGCCGATTGAATTTCATCCGTCCAACGACCGATAAATCATAGCGTTCAGGTGAATAAAATAAACCATTGAATAGAGCCAGAACAGCTTCCTCGGTCGGCGGCTCACCGGGGCGCATCATACGGTAAATTGCAACCTGGGCCGACATCTGATCAGTACTCTCATCGATCCTCAATGTTTGAGAAATATAGGGCCCATGGTTAAGATCATTTACAAAAAGTGTACTGATTTCTTCAATTCCTGCCTGTCGTATCCTACCCAGTACCGTCTCATTTATTTCACTATTGGCTAGGGCAACAATCTCTCCTGTCTCCTTATCCACAACGTCTTCAGCCAGAATTTTCCCCAACAGGAATTCTTCAGGAACTGGAATTTTCGTAAGATTGGCCTGTTGCAGATCACGAACATGCTTGGCAGTAATCCGCTTATCTTTTTGTACAAAAACCCGGCCCTCTTCCGAGATAATATCAAAGCCTGCTAATTCCCCACGCAAACGCTCCGGAACCAGATCGAAGAAAATTCCACTCTCTGAAAAAGTAAAGCGATCAAATTCAAAGAAATCCGCAAGAATTTGGGTTGGAGAATAACCCATCGCCTTTAATAACGTCGTTACCGGCATTTTACGGCGCCGATCAATCCGAAAATAGACATAATCCTTGGGATCAAACTCGAAATCGAGCCAGGAACCACGATACGGGATGATGCGTGCAGAAAATAACAATTTGCCGGAAGAATGAGTCTTACCGCGATCATGCTCAAAAAACACACCAGGAGAGCGATGCAACTGTGACACAATGACCCGCTCAGTACCGTTAATGACGAATGAACCGGTCTCCGTCATGAGCGGAATCTCTCCCATGTAGACTTCTTGCTCCTTTACCTCCTTAATTACCGGTTTTGAAGATTCCTTATCCAGAATAGTTAATCTGACCCGGGCGCGTAAAGGAGAAGCATAAGTCAAACCTCGCTGCTGACACTCCTTGACATCGAACACTGGCGTACCAAGCGAATAGCTAATAAAATCAAGACGGGCGTTATTCGAGTGACTTTCAATCGGAAAAACTGAGTTAAATGCTGCCTGTAATCCCTGATTCTCGCGTTTATTAGGCGCAATTTTCTCTTGCAGAAAATTAGAATAAGACTCGATCTGGGTGGCAAGAAGGAATGGAAATGGTAGAATACTGGCACGTTTGGCAAAACTTTTACGAATACGCTTTTTCTCGGCAAACGAATAGCTCATTAAATTTTCTCCGTGCGCTGAAGATAATTAGGACAGATTAAAAAGGGATTTTATTCGATAAAATTTTAGTGACGGAACTTCCGGCTCTCTTTTACAACATCGGTTAAAGATCAGCTCCTTGAAAAAGAAAAAAAGCATTGTCTTAATGGGCGCTGATAATGAACAGATATGTACACTTCCTCCACTTCAGAGCTTTATTTTCAACGGGAAATAGCAGGAAGTATCCCCGGGACACATAACTATTAATAATACCGTAATGCTTCTGCTACCAATGATGTTTAGCAATTCCCAAAGAAAACAAGGGCTGGTAGCGTTTACACGCTCGCCAGCCCAGATTATCAGCATTGTTATTATTTAATCTCGCAACCGGCACCTGCTTCAGAAAGTTGTTTCTTAAGTGCTTCCGCATCATCCTTAGAGATGCCTTCTTTGACCGGTTTCGGTGCACCGTCAACTAAATCTTTGGCTTCTTTCAGCCCCAATCCAGTAACCGCTCTAACTACTTTAATGACATTAACCTTATTATCTCCTGCAGAAGTAAGAATTACGGAAAACTCAGTCTGCTCTTCAGCAGCAGGTGCAGAAGAAGCAGGTGCAGCTGCGACAGCAACAGCTGCTGCTGCAGCTGAAACACCAAACTTTTCTTCCATTTCCTTGATCAATTCGGACAACTCCAGAACCGTCATATTTGCAATTGTGTCTAAAATCTCTTCCTTGGCTACAGCCATTTCTTTCTCCTGATAAAAATTAAATTCCAATCAACTTGTTATGAATCGATCTCTCGCCGCCTGAAATACTACCTACTTCTGATCACGTATCGCAGCAAGTCCACGCACGAATCTAGAAGGTACCTCATTAAGTGTTCTGACAAATTTGGCAACAGGCGCCTGCAATGTACCAAGCAATTTAGAAAGCAGTTCCTCTCTGCTCGGTAAAGCAGCAAGTGCCGCCACGTCTTTATCAGACATCACTGTTCCAGCCATGGCACCTGCCTTGATCACAAAATGATCATTGGTTTTGGCAAACTCATGAAGTACTTTCGCGGTGGCTACTGGATCACTTCCTATACCATAGGCCAGGGGTCCCACCATATGATCTGCCAAACCAGCAAAAGGCGTATTCGCAACCGCTCGTCTGACGAACGTATTTTTGATAACCCGGAAATAAATTCCGGATTCACGTGTTTTGACCCGCAGTTGAGTAAACTGACTGACACCAAGTCCACGATACTCGGCGATAACAATGGCCTGAGCCTTGGCCACACGGTCACTCACCTCAGCAACTATTGCCTTTTTTTCCTCGAGATTATGACTCAAAATAGATTCTCCAATTAGAATTCAGCCAAAAGCTTATCGTTATCTCAACGATAGATCTTCCATATTAAAACGGCGACCTTAAATCAGGAGAAACATTGTCCACCCTGTTCATGAGCACGCCATCTGCGTTGGGCCCAATTAATAACAACCCTCAATGACCCATACTACTTAGCCATTGAACTCCGTCACCAACTATAATTAAGCTCCTTGATTACTACGAATGATCAGCTAAACCTGTACTCATCCACAGTAAAACCTGGAACCCCAACGGTCTTTGATAGCCTACCGATAATTCTCTTATCAGCAGCCCACAAAGTTCTAAAACCACTACTGTATCAACCCGGTATGATCTACTCGAACACCTATTCCCATCGTACTGGAAACAGCCATTTTTCTCAGATATACACCCTTTGATGTTGCTGGCTTAGACTTATTCAGCGCATCAACCAGCGCCACAATATTTTCCTTCAGAGCTTCCACGTCAAATGACGCTCTACCGACAGTACAATGCACAATACCCGCTTTATCTGCTCGAAACTGAACTTGCCCAGCCTTAGCATTCTTCACGGCAGTAGCTACATCAGGTGTCACCGTACCTACTTTCGGATTCGGCATCAAACCACGTGGACCCAATATCTGGCCTAACTGCCCAACGATCCGCATCGCATCTGGACTAGCAATTGCCAGATCGAAATTGATTTCTCCACCTTTTATCCGCTCAGCAAGATCTTCGAAACCGACAATATCTGCCCCTGCTTCCTCAGCCTCTTTAGCTTTGTCACCTTGCGCAAAAACAGCAACACGAATTACTTTCCCCGTTCCCGCTGGCAGCACTACCGAACCACGCACAACCTGATCAGATTTTCTGACATCTATACCGAGATTGACTGCCACGTCTACCGATTCATCAAACTTAGCCGTAGCAGTTTCCTTAATAATCGCCAGTGCCTCTGTTAACGGATAAACCTTGCTACGATCAACTTTCTGAACAATAGTCCTATAGCGCTTGGAAAGCTGAACCATATTATAATCCCTCCACTTCGATGCCCATACTCCTGGCACTGCCGGCGATTGTACGAATAGCCGCATCCATATCGGCTGCCGTCAAATCCGGCATCTTTATCTTGGCAATTTCTTCCGCTTGATTGCGCGTCAATTTACCTACCTTGTCGACATGCGGCTGGGCACTACCCTTGCTCACACCCGCCATCTTCTTAATCAGCACAGATGCAGGTGTTGTTTTCATGACAAAAGTAAAACTTTTATCAGCATAAGCGGTAATCACTACCGGCACTGGCAATCCTGGTTCCATTTTCTGGGTAGCTGCATTAAAGGCCTTGCAGAATTCCATAATATTCAGCTGACGCTGTCCAAGAGCAGGTCCTACTGGCGGACTTGGATTCGCTTTGCCAGCTGGAATTTGCAGTTTAATGTAACCTATAATTTTTTTAGCCAAAACTTTTCTCCTCTATGGGTTCAAACGAGCACCACAGCACTCTCCCCTACTAATCGCTTGGTTACGTGGGAAATATCAATAAAACTCAGAATTCTTGAAAAGACTGCAGCAAGCACACTAAGACTGTAAATCAAGCCTTTTCAACCTGATGAAAATCTAGCTCGACGGGTGTAGGCCGCCCGAAAATGGACACTGAGACTCGGAGTTTACTTTTATCGTAATTAACCTCCTCAACATTACCATGAAAGTCAGTAAATGGCCCTTCCTTGACGCGCACAGCCTCCCCCGCCTCAAAAATAATTTTTGGTTTCGGTTTTTCTATACCCTCTCTTACCTGATTCAGGATACTCTCAATTTCCTTCTGACTGATTGGAACCGGCTGAGTCATAGAACCACCCACGAATCCGGTTACCTTTGGCGTGCCTTTCACCAGATGCCAAGTCTCATCAGTCATCTCCATCTCGATCAAAATATAGCCAGGGAAAAACTTCCTCTCACTGATGCTCTTCTGACCCCCTTTAACTTCCACGACTTCTTCGACCGGCACTAATATTTCACCGAACTGATCCTCCAGTCTATGCAGTTTGATCCGTTCCTTTAATGCACGCTTAACGCTCTTCTCGAAACCTGAATAAGCATGAATGGCATACCATTTTTTTTTACTCATATCCCACCTGGATCACCGTCATCCTTCCTGATCCATTACATATCTCACGATCGCCATCAAACCCGCATCCACCAACCACAAAAAAATTGCCATTGCCATGACAAATGCACAAACCACACCCGCTGTCTGGAGCGTTTCTTTTCTGCTTGGCCAAACTACTTTCTTGACTTCATCAGCCGAATCTCGGCTAAATGCAAAAAAACGCCGGCCCCGTGACGTAAAAGCAGCCAGCGTAATCGCCAAGGCGAATCCAAGAAGCAGAGAAGCAACTCTAACTACCATTGGACTATCCTGCAGGAAATAGAAACTCCCAATACCAGACAACCCTATTAATACCGCCAATCCAAGCTTAACCTTGTCCACTCAATAACCCTGGAATCACACACAATCGATTAATTTCAGTCTCGGCAGGCCAGGAGGGCATCGAACCCCCAACCTTCGGTTTTGGAGACCGACGCTCTGCCAATTGAGCTACTGGCCTACATTCCAAACACAAACATCTCATCACAACAAATTACTCAATCACTTTAGCGACGACACCTGCGCCCACTGTCCGGCCACCTTCACGAATAGCAAAGCGCAACCCTTCATCCATCGCAATCGGCGCAATCAAATTGACCGTCACCGACACATTATCT
>JBDIVK010000042.1:0-12661 GCA_039794425.1 Nitrosomonas sp.
GGGGATAACAGGCTGATTCCTCCCAAGAGTTCATATCGACGGGGGAGTTTGGCACCTCGATGTCGGCTCATCACATCCTGGGGCTGTAGTCGGTCCCAAGGGTATGGCTGTTCGCCATTTAAAGTGGTACGTGAGCTGGGTTTAAAACGTCGTGAGACAGTTTGGTCCCTATCTGCCGTGGGCGTTGGAAGTTTGAGTGGGGCTGCTCCTAGTACGAGAGGACCGGAGTGGACGCACCTCTGGTGTACCGGTTGTCACGCCAGTGGCATCGCCGGGTAGTTAAGTGCGGAAGAGATAACCGCTGAAAGCATCTAAGCGGGAAACTTGCCACAAGATTAGACTTCCCGGGAGTATAACTCCCCTAAAGGTTCGTTGAAGACTACAACGTTGATAGGTCGAATGTGGAAGCGCAGTAATGCGTTAAGCTAATCGATACTAATTGACCGTGAGGCTTGATCCTATAATCTTGAGAATTAATCTAACACCATTAATCAGTTTATATAACTGAACTATATGATATTTTGGTAAACCCGTTTTTGCTTGGCGGCTATAGCACTTTGGAACCACCTTTTCCCATACCGAACAGAGAAGTGAAACGAAGTAGCGCCGATGATAGTGTGTTTTCACATGTGAAAGTAGGTCACCGCCAAGCTCCTCATTTATTGTTATCAATCTTTATAATTTTATAAGCCTATTGTTAGGTTGTGATTATAGGGTTTGATTCCTATGTTTCTCTCATTCTTTGGACATGACATTCGCTAGGCGAATGTTAACAAGAAATAAAGTAATCTCATCATAGATTTTCATCCTTGTGATGTACAAGAGTGAGGCAATCTGTACAACGTTAAAAAATAGCGTTGCCTTCTCTGATATATTCACTACGTCTCCACGCGCCTCACGGGATTTCTCCTGTAAAATTCCTCTCTATCGTTTAAGTTTGTAGCTTTTCGCATAATTCCTTCCTAACGGATCATTACCATGTTCGTTTTTCTCAGAAAATGACTGATAATGATTTCTATTTGCAGTCGTGGTGAAAATTGAGATAATTCCGGTTCAGATTGATTAACCGGCTTGTATCATGTCTTCGATTTCACCCTATTCTTCGCTCATTGTCACATTGGCTTATCACTACAAGGATATGGTGGATTACGTCCGGGGTCGTTTTGGGAATCGTCAGTTTGCACACGATGTCGTACATGACGTATGCTTACAGCTTATTGAGCATCCACCAAAAGAAGTAATTCATACGCCGCTCGCCTTTTTACGGCAGGCGATGAAAAACCGTGCAATCGATCTTTGTCGCAGCGGTGAAAGGCGGCGTTGCTATATTGATTCCGTGGCAGAAATACCTGATGTTCATGCGCATGATGCGGATGGTGCGGCAATACTGGATTTCACCCAAAGACTGGAAGCACTCAAGCGTATTATCGAAAGCCTGCCACCCCGCCAGCAGCAAGTATTTCTGTTGCATCGCCTGCACGGCATGCCACAACTGGAAATTGCACAGGAATTGGGTATTTCACGCAATATGGTGACACAACACTTTTCACGAGCCATGGCTACTATACAACGCATGTGGCACTGGGAATAAATGCGACCCCCGCGACAGCAAGAACCTCAGTCCGCTACTGAGCAGGATATACCAGCGGGTGACAAACTCTCACCTTATGAAAACGCACTGCGTGCACATTTTCCTTCGCGTGAAGCAATCCTGAGGGAAGCTAAAGCACAAAGCAGGCGTCGACGTCGCCTAAAAGCAGCTATTGGCACCGTATTATCCATATTATTGGTCAGTGCCTGGCTGATCGACCCGGTGCTGCAAAGTGACCAATTCACCACTGCAATCGGCCAGCAGACAACGCATACTCTGCTCGATGGCAGCGTCATCACCTTGAATACGCATACTGTTGTACGGACTGAAACCCGATTGCGCTCACAGCACATCGCGCTTATCCAGGGTGAAGCATCATTCCAAGTCGCCCATAGCTGGCAGCCTTTCATGGTTTATGCCAACCATGCAACCATCCGCGATATTGGCACAGTCTTTAATGTACGTCACATCCAGGAAGGGGTTACGGTTACCGTGACAGAAGGGGCGGTGGAAGTCAGCACCCCAGCGGCCAGGCAGATACTGACGCAAAACCAAACCGTCACTACCCGGCATGATTCGATCGAACCTGTTCAATCTATTACAGCTACCACAGCAGCTGCCTGGTTACAGGGTAAGCTGATATTCGACGGTACACCATTATGGGAAGCCATCGCAGAAATACAGCGTTATCGTCAGGCCCCGATCATCATCCAGGATGAAAAAGCTGCCCGTTTGCGTATATCGGGAGAATATGACATTCAAGGTGTCGAATCCCTGATCGACACGCTGCCTGTCGGTATCGCCGTCAAAATACAACGCGCACCGGACAATACCGTTACCATACAGAGTCGCTGATTTTGGGTGTCACCTGATCGAAAGTAAAAAAATTTTCGGCACACCTCAACATTTGCCTCTGGATAAACGCCAACCCTGTGAAAGCCAAAAATTCATAGGGGAGCTATTCAGATGCAAAACAGAATTAAAAACACACTGTATGGCATAAAGTTTCACATTCTCCAACTCATTCTACTGACATTATTTAGTAGTCATCCTGCTGCACTCGCTGCAAATACTCAGATCGATATTCCTGCCCAGCCACTGGATAAAGCCCTCAATGCACTGGCCCGTCAATCGGGTGCACGCATCATATTTTCGACCGATCTGACTGAAACCAGAATGGCGCCGGCAGTCAAGGGAGCATTAACACCCCAACAGGCACTGGAACAGCTACTGGCGGGCTCCGGCCTGGTAGGGCAGGCCACCGGTAATCAGGGTTTTACAGTCGTACCCGCCCAACCAGCCACCGATCAAGCCAGTATGCTACCGACGGTAACCGTATCGGCAAGTGCAGGCGCCGAAAATCGGGCAAGAGTCAAAGCGGATACAGCTACAGTGACACGTTCGGGTGCTTCCATTCTCGACACACCGATGACGGTCTCCGTTATCCCGGTCGAGACTGCGATCGACCAGGCAGCGCAAACCATAGGCGATATTGTGCGTAATGTTGCAGGCGTACGTACGACAACTTATGTTGGTACTTATGAATCTACTTATGCTCGTGGCTTTTTTCTATCTAATGCGAACAACTATCTGCGTAATGGCTTTCGTTACGTCAATCTAATGCAACCAGCCTTTCACAACATAGCACGCTATGAGGTTATCAAGGGTGCTATGTCGATGGATTATGGCCGAGTCGAGCCCGGTGCGTTAATGAATATCGTCACCAAGCAGCCGCAGGCAGATCGGTTTCATGAAGTCAGACTGGGTATCGGCAGCAAAGGTTATTATGAGGCTGCACTGGATGTGACCGGTGCGGTAAACGAGTCAGCTACTCTGCTCTACCGTCTTAATGGTGGAACGACGCGGCAGGCTTTTGTTGTCGACAACGTAAAACCGCAACAACATGACGTGGCTGGTGCACTGGCTTTCAAACTTACTTCACAGACCCGTCTGGATCTTGATTTTGAATATACTCAGCGCAAACAACTTACTTACCCCGGGTTACCGGTGCCTGATCCGCAGGATCCATCCAGCGCCAACCGACTATTAAATAAATTTTATGGTGAACCCGAAGGTACCTTCAACGGCTAACTCATGCTCTTTACTGCCCGGCTCGATCATAGGCTGAATGATAACTGGTCAGTAAATATAGGTTATTCAAGAAACATTACTAAGCGGAAGAATAGAAACGTTAATTTCCGAGGAACCAGCGGTACTATGGTTAACCGTAGCGCCTATCCCTTCTCGTCTGATTATGACGTTCAAACCATACAAGCCGAATTGAAGGGAGATATCGAACTGGCGGGTATGCGCCACCGTGTGAATGTTATCGCCGATACCTTCGGTTATAAAGAAGATGGCCGTCAAACGGTTGCTGGCCCCATGGCTTCGATTGATCTCAATGACCCTCAACCTACAGGTGCACCTGAGTTAATAGCCCCCTATCAAGTCAGCACTACGGGTAAAGTACGTGACATAGGAATCGCCATCCAAGATTATGTGAGTCTCAACGCTTACCTGAACTTGCTAGCCGGGCTGCGTTACTCTGACTATAGCAACAAACCTGCTGATTATAGCAGTGGCATATCACATCCTACTCAAAAAGGAAGTAATCTTAACCCTACTTTCGCTGTAATCTTTAAACCGCAACCCTGGATAAGTGTGTATGGCTCGTATACCAGTTCCTCTACACCGAATGTAGGCGTATTCACTGGTCCAGGCCAATATGCATCACCTTCCAAAGCGCAACAATATGAAGCTGGTGCCAAGGCAGAATGGTTAGATGGTCGCTTACGTACTTCAGTAGCTTATTTTAATTTAACCAAAACCAATGTACCAACAGCCTCGCTAATTAATCCGCCCTTCCGGGAAATCAGTGGTGAAGTCAATTCTGAAGGTTGGGAGTTTGAAGCCGTTGGCCAGTTGACTCATCGCTGGAACGTAATAGCAGGTTATACATTCATCGATGCCGAGATCACCAAGGACAATACCCCTGCAAACGTAGGCAAGATACCGGCCAACACACCACGTCATTCCGCTAACTTATGGTCAACTTATGATCTGGGTGGTGTGGCTCAGGGTTGGACGATAGGTGGTGGCCTGTTCTACACTGGCAGCAAGTATGTGGCTACTACTAATTTGGCTTGCCTGCCTTCGTACATAGTAGTCGACACTATGGCTGCTTATACCTTTGGATCTATGCTGCCAGGTGCGCGCTTGCAAGTCAACTTGCGAAACGTGTTTAACAAAACCCATTATGAATCTGGTGTGGCTTCAGGCGCTAACTTTATTACACTTTACCCTGGTTTACCACGTACCGTGCTGGCCAATCTGATCGTTCCGTTCTGATACGATGTTGCGCTATATCTTCACCAAGAGATAGATCGCCAGAATATCATATCAGTTCATTATTCACGAATTTCGCTCACATATTGACCACTGACAGGCGGTGATGATTACTCTCCAGTGGGAAGGTAAAGACAGTAAAAAGGTAAAAGCTGTCTCTTGCCTCCAGCGTATGCTTACAGCAGCAGATTGTAGAGCGGGTTTCTTCTTCTGCTCGAGTGTTCACAGTCGGCCTGCTGATGCTTCCAAAACGGCCAGTTTCTGGGGCAGTTTTTGCTCATTGCATTGCCTAATCCTGCTGCCCATAACATTATTTTGGTGGCTTCGAGACGTTTGCTAGCTGATGATTGGCAGCATGGTGATAGCTCTTGATCGGTTATTCCTCATCCAGAATCAGGTTTGGGTTTTTAAATCACCTGCAGTAGTTTGTGAAACTGGGCGATTGGGCTATCGAACCGGATAAAACAGTACAGCGTGAGAATATTTGTTGAACGGTGAAACAGTAAAAGAAAGCTTGGTTGTGTAACACCCTTGGAATTTTTGTGAGACGGCTATGGATAGGTTGTTTCTGGCTGCCATTCGCTGGCTGGTTGCGGGGGTAGGATTTGAACCTACGACCTTCGGGTTATGAGCCCGACGAGCTGCCAGACTGCTCCACCCCGCGGCAAGACTTATAATTATAGATAAGAAACTGATTAAGGTCAAATTCAGATCCATTTATGTTAAATGAAAAATTAGAAAATTTAAAGATTGTATATAAGGTGGTCGTTGATGACATCAAGGGTGATAAGTATTGCCTCATATTTATTGAAATTTCGATCGGGGATTAATGGATAACTTGTATGCAAGGACAAGTAAAATTTGATTATGAGTTAAGGGATGGTTTACCGTGGCAGGGTTTTGGCGTTGCGATCAAACATGCTCCGGCTAATAAGGATTATCGATTAATAGTGGATTTTGGAAATGGGGGTATTGATTTCGGTATATTCAGCACGAATAGCTTGGGCAGTGCCGGGCTGGAATTTGATAGTACCTCTGCATTAGGTCGGAAGCAAATAGCTGATTTCCTACCCCCAGGTCAGGATGTACGAAATATTCGGTGCGTTCAGATTCTTCTGGGGGATAAACCAGTATTGGAAGCAAGGTTCTGATTCGATATCGATAACCTAAATAAAATTATCCTGCTAAGCAAAGTCTTTTTTGCACAATCATAGATGCTTATGGCACGATCGTGATATTAATCGACTTCTGGAAGCTTCCTTCAAAAATATTATTTTCGTTATTATCGACTGCAAATGTTACATGATATTCACCCGGTGGAAGTCCGCTTACTGAGCTATTCAGTATGGGAAACCGGTTAAGTAGAATAAGTGGTCCACCATATGCACGGACAGGGTGACCTGGTTGAATGAATTCAAATCGGTCATTTAGCCAGAATGTACCCATCGGTGTTTCTGCACTGACCCAATAGTCAGCCGGTTTGTTTAGTAATTCACTTGGGAAGAGCGATACTTCGAGCAATATATGTGCATTTTGCGCTACAGTAATTGAACCAGACGTTCCGTTCGCCGTAATTTCCAGTCTGGGTAAGATAGTGGGTTCTTGGTTGAAAAACCAGGCAATATCATCCCGAAAGAAAATATTTCCCTTATTGATAACGAAATGTCCTGGCTGAGGGGATTCGATAGCGGTGATTGCACAGGCTGCAAATGTAGTTTGCGAGTTGTCAAAATTTAATACGATATCGGCGTTATCAGTATGGCCAACAAATTCAAGAGCGACAGTGTAGTCATCATTTGTTCCTGCAATACCGTCGAATCCACTCATTGCCAAACGCAAAGTTGCAACATCATCTGTACTCAGTGAGCGCCGTGTCTCACCCGCGGAAATACCCTGTTGCATGACGGCTTCCGAATTCGCCAGACCTAACAAGCTTGCCGTTCCCAAGTTACCATTGGCAACGAACAAGTGGCCAGATGGAAGATCATACAGATCACGGCTGTAAGTGGTAGTGTCTACGCGTGGTGCAATGGTGAATGGATTATTGATGTTTTTACGAAACCAGTGCAGATTGACATCGTCTCCACGCTGATCGTCGTGAGAGCCGATGATACCATCTGCTCCTGGATCGAGATTGTACACACCGTCTGCTCCTCGCGTCGTGGTGGTGTAGTTCCGCTCTTCATCTAGCAATCCTGATTCTGAAGCCAAATGAGGGTGGCTCAGACCGATACAATGTCCCAGCTCATGCAGCAGTACCGATTCAAAATCGAATTGTCCTGGCAGTACGTTGTTATCGGCCGCCGCAACAACATTACGTAATGTAGGAGTCAATTCATTCCAGGTATTGATGGCATTCAATAGGGGAACCATCATTTCAAAGCGATTGGCGGAATTGGGTGCTATGCCGATCGTGACGAAGAGTACCCCACCTACCCCCGTGTAGCCGGAAGGATGGGTAATGACCTCAAGCTGTGGCCTATCCTCGCTAAGCATGAAAACACCTGGATAGGCCGGGATGATCACTGCCATACTCGTCACAAGTACAATCAGCCGTTTGAGCGACAGGAACAATAAGCATGAAGATCGATAGGTTGAATTTTTCATTTGACAAGTCAAATCATTTTTTTGAATGATAATTCGTGATCATCGTGCTTCGTCGATTTTTATGAGATCAGATCGCTGCATAATTGCTTCCAACTGCTGGCTGATTGTGTAGAGCTGCTGGATTTCTGCGATTTCTGGATATTGCTCGGCATCCCTCGTTAATGCATGCCAGGAAATTGTCTTTTTCTTGTTCGGATCACCTTGCTTATCGATCGTATCGAAGTATCGGTTCGGATAGAGCTCTATGGTTATAGTTGGTGCGTCGGATACGCTGTAAACTTCGGTGGAATGAAAATCATCCGTCTGCTTGTGTTGCGTCATCTGATGACGGATTTTTTGTGGGTTGAATTCCAGTAAAGGTGTATCGGTCAGTGTTTGCCACAACTGATCCAAATCGTTCCGGTCGAGCTGGACGGTATAGGTACCGGCCTGCTTCATGTAGTTCGGATAAAATATCCGAACATGACCATCTCTGAATATTGTTAGCGATGGGCTTTCCAGACCGGCTCTCGGGCCTCCAAGCATTTGGACGTATCGTAAGAGAACAGAAGCTTTATCGTGCGGATCTCCTTCGCTTTCTGACGATATACCCAGGCTTGGTCGGCTCGATGTTTCTTCGGCGGAGAAGGCCACCAGGGAAATCAAGGATAACTGGGTAGCTAGCAGCAACATTACGCCAGTAGACAGGCTTGGGGTAAGGTATTTCATCGGGGGAACTCCACAAAAAAATTAATCTGGTCAGGTCGATGGCCGATCGATCATCCCCATATGAAAAATTGGTTGTCCTTTACGTCGTTCTTCAAGGTAGCGCTTCAATGGATCGTGAATAACGCGGAAGGCAATGTCATTCCATGGAATCTCATGTTCATTGAAAAGTTTGACCTCTAAGCTTTCGATACCTGGGAAAAAATCGAGATCCAACAGTTTTGCCTGAAATAGCAGGTAAACCTGACTGATATGTGGCAAGCTGTAGACGGCATAAAGATCACGGATTTCCACTCTGGCATTGGCTTCCTCCAGTGTTTCCCGTGCTGCACCTTGCGCCAGTGTTTCATTATTTTCCATAAATCCTGCAGGTAGCGTCCATTTACCCTGATGTGGTGCAATTGCACGTCGGCACAATAGAATTTTACCTTCCCATTCTGGAATGCATCCTACTACTATTTTAGGATTCTGGTAATGAATCGTGCTGCAAACCATACAAACGAAACGCGGTAGCGTATCACCTTCCGGTATGCGCAAAATGACTTCACTACCGCATTGACTACAGAATTTCATATCTTTTCCAGAATCTCTTACAGTGTTTTTGTTTACCGAAATCACATGCCAGGTCTATATACCTGTAAAGAATACTGTAAATGACTTACCAGTAAGGTAAAAGAAGCACAGTAAAGATACTCATCCATTTTAGGTATAAGAGAGTAGAAAAGGGAGGGAATTTTGTTGTGTCTATTAGATATTTATTTGCGAATTTCAGTTATATCTTAGCGGGTTACCCTGAACTTGAATTCAGCTATCAGATTTCCTGATTGATCGGAGGCTGTAACACGCCAAGTACCCAGTTTGTTTTTTTCGAGTACTTTACTTGCATAGGTACGCCAGTCGTCAGCTCCAATTTCAAGTATTACCTGGGCGGCATGTCTGTCCCGATAGAACCAGTCAACCATCACTTTCTCATCCTTGCGTCCGTACAGGTGTAAGAAGAAATAAATAGGCCGACTTGGTTTTCGAGCTAGTGATATCTGATCGATATGATCGATTGGCTCGCGTTGCCGGATACCCGAGGTAAGCTGTGCTCTGATTACATTGGCATGGCTCTGTATGGGTACATCCGGTTCTGTTTCGGCAGCTATATGATGAATGGTGGGAGCTTCCGGTTTGGTTTCTGGTTTTATTACTGAATCCGATTCAACTGGAGGGGGTGGCGAAGGAGGGATCGGAATGGATACTTCAGTGGATTTATCTGAATTTATATCCGTTACTGTGTGCTCATCATTCCCCGGATCATTTTCAACTGACTGGATCGAGGGCGTTTCTATGGGTATAGTGGTTTGTGTATGCGTACTATGCTCAGGCTCTGGATCAGCAGATGTTTCCGGCCATGACGATGAGATATCTGCGGAGGAGGCTTCGTGCTTGTCATGATCGATTAGCCAAGTAGAAGCCACCCAGAACACTGTTGCCAGTATTGACAGTAGTAACAAGATTGCGATAGATATTTTTCGCCAGTCGTAATCATAGTCAGAAGAAGTCGACAAAACAGATTCATCCGATTGTTCTGGCTCAGATGGTTCAGATGGCGTAGTAGATTGATCGAGTCGAATACGGATTTTGATCTGTGTTTGGGTCATGATCGCCGGAATATTTAACCTGGATTCGTCAGTTTGAGTGTTTTATATACTCGTAATAACCTGGTTTACTGATCGGTAATCTCGTGAGGAAGATCCTGATTTCGTTCTGCTTGCAAAAAACATTGTTGCATGCAATTAAGCATTTCATATCAGTATTGATTTAATTCTGTGTCGATAATCACCTGATATCCAGTCTGGTACGCAGTGCTTCCCTTTCTTCCAACAGCTCCAGTATTAGCGCAGCGCCGGCCAGATTGACCTCGAGATCCCGTTGTAAGCGCCGCACAATCAGGGCGCGCCGCAGAGAAGTTCCACTGAAGTGCCACTGCTTAGAGGCAGTATCCGTAGGCTCTAGAATACCTTCCTGGACTAGGGTAACTATCCATTCAGCATCGATTTTACAGATACGGCAAAGTTCCGCCAGCGAAATTTCCACGTCATTTTCGACGATGACACCTTCTAATATGCGATGTTCCATAGGTATACTAGACGTTCAATTTAGTGCGCGGATTGAATGCCAGTTTTTGTTCCATTTCACGATAAAGTGCGCGAGCTTGTTCACTATCAGCAGGGGGTAAAACAATTTGCACTATTACATACAGATCGCCGGGTGAAGTACTCGGGATACCACGTTCCCGGAGCCTTAACTTTTGACCTGATTGGGAACCAGCGGGTATTCTGAGATCAACGACACCCGCCGGCGTGGGTGCTTTGACTGTAGCACCTAATGCAGCTTCCCATGGCGTTACAGGCAACTCCATAAAGATATCTTTGCCATCTGTTTTATACAGCGGGTGAGGCTTGAATACGACTTCAAGATAAAGATCGCCTGCTTTGCCGTAACCCATTCCAGGACTGCCCTGACCTGTCAGGCGAATATGCTGACCCTGACGTATCCCTTTCGGGATACGAACGTTCAGTGTACGCTCTTTGATCTGTGGCCGTCCGTCTTGCCCCAGTTCGGTATGCTGTAGCGTAAGGCTTCGGACTGCTCCCTGGAAAGTATCCTCCAGATCTATCGATATTTTTGCATAAGAATCTTCGCCTTGTAGATCGAATCTCTGCCCACCATATTGCCGACTGTGTTTACGTTTCCCAAATAATGTCTCAAAAAAACTGCTGAATTGGGAGGCATCTGCCTCGGTGAATCCACCTCCGTGGAATTCAAATCCCTGATCCCATCCTGGAGGAGGCTGAAATTCCTGCCCACTTTTCCAGCGTGTTCCCAACTGGTCATAGGCTGCACGTTTTTCGGGGTCTTTAAGTACTTCATAAGCCTCGCCGATTTCCTTGAAGCGTGCTTCGGCACCAGGTTCTTTGCTGACATCAGGGTGATATTTACGTGCTAGCTTACGGTAAGCCCGTTTGATGTCGTCTTGTGTAGCATCACGTGCGACTCCCATGACCTGGTAATAATCCTTGAATTCCATTCGTGCTATATCCAGCTAGAATCTATTGCTTGAAACTTTTCAAATATTACTGTGCAATCGTGCCAACGCAGTGTACCCGATTCCGTCCTGCTTTTTTGGCTTCATATAGTGCAGCGTCTGCACGTGCGATCAAATCGCCTGGCGCTACATCATCGTACTGGCTTTGCGTAATGCCGATACTGAGTGTAATTTTGATCGGATGTTCCTTAAATTCACGACAAACTGTACTGACTTGTGTGCGAATCCGTTCAGCAGTTTTGACTGCTGCTCCGGCGTTGGTTTCAGTCAAAATAACCATAAACTCATCACCACCGTAGCGTGCCGCATAATCTATGCTCCTGATTGATTTCAGGAGTACAGTCGCTACTGTAACCAGAATTTTATCACCCATGATATGACCAAGATCATCGTTGATGTTTTTGAAATAATCAACATCTATCATCAGCAGGCAAAAAGCACGCTTGTTACGTTCGAATCTTGCAAGTTGTTCAGCCAGAATGACATCAAGTTTGCTCCGGTTGTACAGGCCGGTCAGACTGTCCGTTACTGAAAGCTTCTGCAGAAGCTGATTCTTTTGTTGCATGGCCTGGTTAGCTGCCATGATTTCCGTATGCTTGTGGCGCAATGCATCGGTCATCTGGTTAAACATAGTAGTCAATTGACCGATTTCGTCTTTTTGCTTGACTTGTAGACGTGTATCCAGATTTCCATCTACGATTCCTTTAGCCGCATCGATCAGTCTTTTCAAGGGTGTAACAATGGTATGTCCCATATATAAAGCGACTGTAGTAACAATAATGATCAAAATCCCAACGAATTCAAGGAAGCGGTTACGTAGTCTGATCCAGGTAATATGTACATCTTCATAGTCCCTTTCTACCAGAACTGTTACGGGAATGCTTTCCGACACGTAAGCTAATCCGATCGCCTTGGGATACGATATTCCCTCATAAACCATGGATTCCTTATTGAGTATCTGTAATACCTCTAAATATTGCGGATTCAGTGACATGGTATGATTGATTCCAGGCATACTGCCGAGCAGGACTTTTCCACTCTGATCGAGCAAAGTGACCTCGCCCAGCGAAAATTTCTTGGTTTCAAGTAACTTGTTTTTGAGCGATCCAAAGTCGAGAGTAGCGGCAATAGAACCTATCAATACATTGTCATAAGATAGTACGGGAAATATAATGCTGAAGGTTGCCGTAGCGTAACGAATATTCCAGTAAGGTGGTGTTGTGATCGTTCCTGTAGTAAGCGAATTATACGGCCAGCGTTCCGGTATGACATAAATTTCAGGGGTAGGGACACTGCTTGCTACCAGTTGTCGATCATCA
>JBDIVK010000043.1:0-12352 GCA_039794425.1 Nitrosomonas sp.
CGCAAATGAGCATTCAACTCCGCTTCACTCCAGTCGCTATGTTCGCTCACCATCTGTTCGATGAACGTAGCTTCTTTCTCCAGTACCGAACGACGCCATCCCCCGGTCGGTAGCGGTTCATAACTGTTCCGGTCTCGCCAATCTTTTACTATGCCGGTTGCTGTGCTCTCTGCAATATCCAACTTCCTGCCTGCTGCACGGGCAGACAGGCCACTTTCAACCGCCCGGATCAGGCGCTTTCTGAGATCATTTGATAGGGGTTTGGGCATGTATCACCTCCTTATAGCAAGATCATCAATCATATCTCATCCTTTGAGAATCTTTTATCGACTCTAGTTAAATGCAGAATGCTCTAGTATCTTTTCGCGATAACGTAGGAAGGATGTGACATAACTGGATTTGATTATGGTGCATGGTGCGACTGAGCCAGCATAATTGCGGATTGGATCGCTGCACAAGCTTGCGGGCTGTTTTTCCAACAAGTGGAGCCGACGATAGCTGAAGCTTTAGAAACAATATCCAATGCATTAGCCTTGCTCAAGTGGGCGAATGACTCGAATCCCATTTGTTCAAGGCGCGCTACCACCTTAGGGCCGATACCCTTTATACTCAGCAATGCTTTACGTTCTTCCGGTGGGAATGGCATTAGGCTTCTCCATTGATGTATAGCTGGTTATTCGACAAAAGCCAGCACAGTTTCAGCCCAGAAGCGGTTCCAGGTTCAATCGAGCGCTTCAGAATTGAATGATCCACAGGCTGCCAGATCCGACTCATTGCGAGTAGGAAATTTCGAAGCCAGATTACGCAAAGCAGTCCGTAAACCTTCTTCCAGCACTGGATGGTAAAAAGGCATACGTAATAAATCCCACACATTTAAAGATTGGCCAATTGCCAGCGCGAGTAAATGGCCAAAATGCTCGCCCGCCGGCGCACACATTTCCGCACCGAGCAACCGGCCGTTACTTGCTTCGGCATAAACACGTAAAGCACCACGGTTACGTTGAGCCGAACGCGCACGTCCCTGATTATCGAAAGACACTTCACCTATTTGGATGTTTTCGTGCGCTAAAGTACGAAAAGATTTTCCGACTATTGCAATATTCGGGTCGGAAAACACGATGATCAACGGTGTACGGCGCTGAAAACAGATCAGTTCTTCTTTCACTGCATTCAATCCAGCAATATGTCCATCATCGGCAGCTTCATGCAACAGAGGAAGATACTGATTCACATCCCCGGCCAGAAACACCGGTAAATCGGCGATTTGTAAGGTACTCGGATCTACAGAGGACAGACCCTGGTTATCAAGCGGTATGCCCAGTGTCTCGAGGCCGATATCATCGATATTCGGGCGTCGTCCCAATGCAGCCAACACACTATCAACCTCGACTGCTGTATCCCCTGCTCGTACTGTAATAGCTCCGCTGTCTGAATTTGATACCACATCCGCCTTCTCACCAAGATACAGCGGAAATTCACCAGACAATAACGTAACGGCTGTCTGATTAATCAAAGGATCACTAAGGCCCCCTATCATGCCATTAGTACCGAAACTGGTTACTTGTATACCAAGTCTGGAAAGTGCCTGCGCCATTTCCAGGCCGACTGGTCCCGTTCCAATGACCGCCATACGTCCGGGCAGGTTATCCTGCTCGAATAACGTGTCAGTCGTAAGCAGACGTTTACCAAGATTCTGCCAGCCATCCGGCACGACAGGGCGAGAACCAGTTGCAATAATGATTTTACGAGTATAAAACTTTTCTCCGTTGACCGTGACCTGATTCGGAGACAAAATACGAGCGCGCCCCGATATGACATGCCCACCCAATTCATCGGTTGTTTTCAGAGTGCTGCTGACAAAATCATCGCGTAATTTGCGTACACGCTGCAGCACCCGTCTGCGATCCAATTTCAACTGTTCAGCACCACTAATCCCAAATTCATCCAGACTGAATCGACGATGAAAAGCATTGGCGGCTTCGATCAGCAATTTGGAGGGCATACATCCAACCCGGGCACAAACGGTCCCCCACGGACCATCGTTGATCAGAAGAAAATTATCTGTACGTTTCCTTACTTCACGCAGGGCAGACAATCCGGCGCTGCCTGCGCCCATGATTATTACGTCAAATTTATTCATAAGTAATATGATCCGAATGATTTTTATGGAACGTCACAAAAAAACATGACTGGCACTTTAACCCATCCATTACTCTCAATCATCTCACTCCATAAAGCACGAAACTATTACAGTCTGGATGACGCTTACCCCCCTTGTCAATCAAATTTGCCGGTATAATTCACAGGTACCGCTTCAGATTTTTCTCCCATCAGTAAACATTCAAGGAGCAGGATTTAATGCCCTCACCTATTCGTATCGCCATCACCGGTGCGGCGGGACAGATTGGCTACAGTCTGTTGTTTCGAATCGCCGCCGGTGACATGCTCGGCTATGATCAGCCTGTCATTCTCCAACTCCTCGATATTCCCGAGTCCAGAAATATATTGAATGGCGTAGTCATGGAACTCCAGGACTGTGCATTCCCGTTATTGACTGACATCATTGCTACACATGATCCGATGGTTGCCTTTGATCAGATCGATATTGCGATTCTGGTCGGTGCACGACCCCGAATCAAAGGGATGGAGCGTAAGGATTTATTGGCAGCCAATGGTGAAATATTCAGCGCTCAGGGCAAGATATTGAATCAGGTTGCCAAACGTAATGCTAAAGTGCTGGTAGTGGGCAATCCGGCTAATACTAATACCTACATTACTATGAAAAACGCACCGGACCTGTCGCCAGAAAACTTCTCGGCAATGCTCCGACTCGATCACAACCGGGCAGTATCTCAGGTTGCGATGAAATTAAACCAGCCAGTCGGCAGCATCAGAAAAATGGTCGTATGGGGAAATCATTCATCGACTCAATTTCCTGATTTACATCATGCAGAAATTGATGGAAGGAAAGCTATCGACCTGATAAAGGACCCGACATGGATCGAGAACGACTTTATCCCCACTGTGCAGAATCGGGGTGCTGCCGTTATTGAAGCCCGCGGTTTATCGAGCGCTGCCAGCGCTGCCAACGCAGTGATCAATCACATGCATGACTGGATTTTTGGAACCAGAGAAGATGATTGGGTGACAATGGGCGTGTCTTCAGACGGAAGTTATGGTATTCCGGAAGGCGTAATTTACGGGTTTCCAGTCGTTTGTAAAAATGGCAAAAACGAAATCGTACAGGGCCTTGAAATCAGCCCCCCCTCTCAGGCCAGATTGGACACTACCTACGAGGAACTTATCCAGGAACAGCATTCTATCCAGCATCTACTACCCTGAGCAATGCAGATTTTCCAGCTGAAACTGGTTCATACGAAATATCAAGGAATTCCTGATCGATCTTCTTTTACATGGGGGCGTACATTAAACCCCTCAGCTGAGTTTTTTGTACGATTTCCCCATATTTCGCGTAATCAGACTACGCTACCTTCTCTTTGACAAACGCCAATACTTTCTCAGCATGTTCGGGAACTTTTACCCCACGCCACGCCTTGCATACTTTACCTTCCGGATCGATGACAAACGTACTGCGCTCTATTCCACGTACCTGTTTACCGTACATATTTTTCATTTTGATGACGCCGAATAATTCGCATGCCACCTCATCAGGATCACTCAACAGGTCATAAGGCAGATTGTATTTCTCTTTGAAATTTTCATGTGATTTCAGATTGTCACGCGAGATACCGATAATTTCACAGCCAAGCTGAGTAAATTGCGGATATAAATCGCGAAACTGTTGGCTTTCATTGGTACAGCCCGGGGTATCGTCTTTAGGATAAAAGAAGATAACTACGTATTTGCCTTTAACGTCGGACAGGCGAAATTGTTTGTTACCTGTAGAAGCCAATTCAAAATCAGGAAGCAAATCTTCATGCATAAGAAATCCGGTCAGTAGATTAATGAATCAAGGTACTGCTTGGTCAATTGTTATCGAAACATCTCTATCACCAATTTTTACTGGTTGACTATAACCTTCCAGATCTCCGCTGGCAGGAATAGCCTGGCCAGTCTTACTGATTCTTGCCCCGACTACGACTTCAGGAAAACTGGATAGCTTCATCGCTGGTGTCATGGCCATATTATCATCCAGTGTAAAGGTAACCGGAAGATCTTTGACCTGCACTCTCATGATCGCCAACGGCATTTTAGGCCCTTGTTTCGCTCTTGCAAATACAAAGAGCGTATCATCAGGAGAAACTTTATCAGTCAACGAGGCATCCAGTGTAACCGTACCTGAAATACTAGGGGTTGCACTCGCAGCAGGAGACTCTGACTCGCCCGAAGACTCCGCAGAAGAAGATTTCACAGGAATATCGGTTCCTACATTTGAATTTTGTGCCAATTGCAAAGGAACAGATCCATCCTTACCTTTCATAGCAAGGGACTTAGCCTGGGCAATACTTTCACCCACCGATTTGGCAAGCTGCGATTCAGCAGGGATGACATTTAATAGCTGTTCCCAGTAAGCTGCAGCCTGTTCGAATTTTGCCCGTTCAAATTCGACCGTACCCGCCAACGCCAGGGCTTTCGGATAATTAGGATCGATATCAAGTGCCTTAGTAATCAGTTCTGCCGGTTTTCCCATCAGACTGCCATTATTTGTCATGGCAAGCATATCGGCATAATCGCTCAGGAACTGGGGGTTATCAGGAATCATCTGCACCAGCTTGGCATAGGTCGCGCTGGCATCCTCATAGCGCTCCATGATCGCATATGTACGCGCAAGCATGAGCCAACCTTCGATATCTTCCGGGTTATCCTGAAGACGGGCTGCAAGATTATCGACCACAGATTTGATTTCTGCATGACCAGGCGGCATTCCCTCCACCTCTGCATGCTGAAACTGTGTAGCGTTGGCTAATTGCGACTGTGGCAACAGTCCGCGCGTATCTCCGATTACCGTATAGAGATAAACAGCAGCGAGTGGAATCGCGAGAATGACAATGATACTGGCAGCGATACCATAGCGACTGGCAGGATGTGCCGCAACAGATTCATCATTCGCAGATAAGTCTTGCAGCATTCGTTTTTGTAATTCCTGTTTACTGGCTTCATACTGCTCTCTGGAAAGTACATCATTGCGCAGATCCTGCTCCAGTTCAGCGAGCTGATCACGATAAACAGTGATATTTGCAGCCTCACGCTCAATCCTTTCTGCCGCATCACGCTTTTTATTGCTCAGTAATGCAGGAATGATGAATAACAACGCCACCACGATAAAAATGCCGGCCACAATCCAGAACGTGGTCATATGCTTTGATCCTTGTTCATTTCTTTGATAAGAGATTCAGCGCGTAAACGCTGGCTTTCCGTTAATGGAGATTCTTTCTCCTGTACCTGCGAACGACGACGCCTCAGGTAAAAAACGAGTGCAGACCCTCCTCCCAGGAATAAAACGAAAGGACCAAACCATAACAACCAGGTCGTCGATTTAAGGGGAGGGTTGTAAAGTACGAAATCACCATAGCGAGCAACCAGAAATTCAATGATTTCTTCATCGCTTTTATTTGCCTGCATCTGTTCCCTGATTTCACGTCTCAGGTCATTAGCAAAATCGGCACGAGAGCCTGCGAGTGATTCATTCTGACAAACCAGGCAACGCAGATTCTCCGCCAGATTGATCAGACGCTTTTCAAGTTCTGGGTCTTCTGCCACAGGCACTGCTTCGCTCGCAAAACTTGCACAGGATATCAATGACAGCATCAATACCGCTGCATATCGTCTTACCAGAGTGATATAGCTTCGCTTTATCAACTTGACCATTACTTTCTTAACCCTTTAACTCTTTAATCAATGGCAGAATTTTATCTTCCAGTGATTTGACCGTTACCGGACCGATATGTTTGTACCGGATGATTCCCTGCTTATCAATTACATAAGTCTCCGGCACGCCATAAACACCATAATCGATGCCAACTTTTCCATCGGCATCAACAATACTGGTCACATATGGATCGCCATACTGTTTGAGCCACTGTATAGCAGTATCACGCTGATCCTTATAATTGAGCCCAAAAATAGGAACGATACCCAGTTGTGACAACTGTACTAACAGAGGATGCTCATCACGACAGGCCACACACCAGGAAGCCCACACATTCAGCATCCATACTTTCCCGAGATTGTCTTCAGACGAAAGTACTTTGTCAGCATCGTATAGTTGCGGTAATTGAAAAACCGGAGCAGGTTTATCTATCAGGGGTGAAGGTACCTGGCGAGGATTCAGTGTCAGGCCAATCCCCAGAAATATGACCAGAACCACAAATACCGCAAGTGGCAACAGGAAGCGCATCATACTTTCCCACCTTCTTCCGAAAGTGCCGCCGAATTTGTAACAGTATGTTCCGGCAGACCTTCTGATTCTGGTGCCACTGGTTTGGAAGCAGTTTTATCCTTATGACCCACCTTCTTACTGATGGCAAGCCGGTAACGCCGATCACTGATAGCCAGTATGCCTCCTAGCGCCATCAGCATGCAACCCAGCCAGATCCAATCGACAAAAGGCTTATGGTATACCCGCACTATCCATGCACCGTTTTCCAGTGGTTCACCCAATGCCACGTACAAATCACGGAACAGACCGGTATCGATTGCTGCTTCGGTCATAGGCATACCTGAAGCATTGTAGGTTCTTTTTTCCGGAAACAATTCACGGATTTTTTTACCATCCTTGATGACTTCCACCTCACCCCGAACGGCACTGTAATTCGGTCCTGGCATGGTTTTCGTTCCATTGAAACGGAAAGTGTACTCCTTGAGGGTGACAGTACTGCCGATTTCCATCCGTACATCTTTTTCGGTTTCATAACCATTGACTAACGTCACCCCAATGATGAATACCGCAACCCCAAAATGTGCACAGTGCATGCCATAATAGCTCCTGGACTGCCTGGCCAGTTTGGTGAACAGTCCTCCTTCCCCGCTACTCTGGAGTCGGTGCTTGATCCCTACGAATATACTGGTTATGATCCAGAAAGCTAACAGTAAGCCGAAGCTGACCAAAGGCTTCCACTCACCCATGACGAACGGCATGATACTTGCCGTCACCAGACTCACGGCAAAAGCCCAGCGCAGTCGGATCACCAGTGCAGGCAGACTGGCTTTTTTCCAGCGGGCAATCGGCCCTAAACCGATCAGAAAAATGGCTGGGGTCATCAATGGAACAAAGACTGACTCAAAATAGGGTGGGCCGACTGAAATCTTACCGAGATTCAGCGCATCGATAACAAGAGGATAAAGCGTACCCAATATGACACTACCTGCTGCAACCAGCAGTAGCACATTATTGGCAAGCAACATGGTTTCGCGCGAAACCAGTTCAAAGTTGCCCCCCAATCCCACTTTAGGTGCGCGCCAGGCGAACAACGTCAATGAACACCCCACTACCAGCACCAGATAAACCAGAATGAAAATTCCACGGGCTGGATCGGTCGCAAAGGCATGTACGGAAGTCAGCACCCCCGAACGAACCAGGAAAGTTCCCAGCAAACTTAATGAGAAAGCGGTAATTGCCAGTAGTACTGTCCAGCTTTTGAAGCTGCCGCGTTTCTCCGTTACAGCCAGAGAATGTACCAGTGCAGTTCCTACCAGCCATGGCATGAACGATGCATTTTCGACCGGATCCCAGAACCACCAGCCTCCCCAGCCCAGTTCATAATAAGCCCACCAGCTGCCGATCATGATACCGATAGTCAGGAAAACCCAGGCAACTGTCGTCCATGGACGTGACCACCGTGCCCAGGCCGCATCCAGTTGCCCACTCATCAATGCCGCAATGGCAAACGCAAAGGCAACCGAAAAACCTACATACCCCATATACAGCATCGGTGGATGCATAACCATTCCCGGATCCTGCAACAGCGGATTGAGATCACTTCCTTCAAGCGCGGCAGGCAAAAGCCGATCGAAAGGATTGGAAGTAAAGAGCAGAAACAGCAGAAAACCTACGCTGACCAACCCTAAAACTCCCAGAACACGCGCTACCATATCATCCGGCAGCTGGCGGCTGAAGACGCTTACCGCTACTGACCATCCAGCCAGCATCGTTACCCATAACAGCAATGATCCTTCATGTGACCCCCAGGTAGCGGCGAAACGGAAATGCAACGGCAGCTCGGAATTCGAGTGGGAAGCTACATTGAGTACAGAGAAATCGTTGTTTACGAATGAGTAAGCCAGACAGCCAAAAGCAATCGTAACGAAAACGAATTGCCCTTGTGCAACCGGGCGCGCCAATGCAATCCAAGAGGGTATGCCACGGGTTGCACCGATGATAGGCAATGTACCCTGAACCAGGGCCAGCAACATTGCAAGTATGAGAGCGAAATTACCAAGTTCCGGAACCATGATGAAAACTATCCCTTCTTATATTTAAGATATCAAGGCAAATAATTTATTGTGTCAGTGAAGTTTTTTGTGCTTTGGCAGCCTGTTCCAGCGCGCTGGCTGCTTCAGGTGGCATGTAATTTTCGTCATGTTTAGCAAGCACTTCATCAGCATAGAAAATGCCATTCTCAGCTATTTTGCCCTGCGCTACGACACCCTTTCCTTCTTTGAACAGATCAGGCAGGATGCCTGTATAGACAACCTGGATTACTTCTGCTGTATCGGTGATCGCAAAGCTCAGCGTGGTACCATCGCCTTCCCGCTTCAGGGAACCTTCTTCAACTAACCCACCTATCCGAAAACTTTTTCCAATAGGCGCTTCCTTGGCAACGACCTGACTTGGGCTAAAGAAAAAAACCAGATTGCTTTGAAAAACATTCAGTACCAGTACGACAGCAACTGTGAGCGCACTGACACTCAACGCAATAACTGCCATTTTTTTATGACGCGGCTTCATTTTCTCCCTCGCAAAGATGATTTGTCTTTCAGACCGAGATGCTTATGCAAAGTTCGGCGGCGACTGCGTACGAGCAGGCTTTCACCAAGTATGCATAACAGTGCAACAAGATAGGAGCCCCATACATACAGGCCATACCCTCCCATCGCAAAGAAATCAGACCAGCTCTCCCATTTCATCTCGATACTCCTTCCTGCAGTTCCGATACCCACCCTGTATGACGTTCACGTTCCAGAATAATGATACGTGTACGGATCAATATCATCACGATCGAATACATCCATGCAGCCAACGCCATGATCAGCATTCCTGACAGCATGGCAGTCGCCATTTTGGGAGATTGAACCAGACTGACAGAAGCTCCCTGATGGAGGGTATTCCACCACTGGACTGAAAAATAGATGATCGGGATATTGACTACCCCCACCAGTGCAATTACGGCACCGGCTTTATCTGCACGTCTCGGATCATCGATTGCAGCCTGCAGCGACATGAAACCAATATACAGAAAAAACAGAATCAACTCGGAAGTCAAGCGGGCATCCCAGACCCACCACGTTCCCCACATCGGTTTACCCCACCATGCACCCGTCCATAATGCAAGAAAAGTAAACATGGCGCCTGTTGGCGCAATAGCACTCGCTACCATGGATGAAAGACGGGTATTGAACGCCCAGCCTATTCCTGCCCAGAACGCCATGATCAGGTAAAGAAACATCGACATCCAGGCGGCTGGAACATGAATGAAAATGATGCGATAAGCCTCACCCTGCTGAAAATCGGTCGGTGCGACGAAAAAACCGATATATAGCCCCGCGATCAGAAATATCACTGCAGCAATCGCAAAATACGGAATCATTCGACCTGCCAGAAAATAAAAACTTGCAGGAGAAGCATATTTGAACCAGTTAATTGTCATATTTGAAATAATCTTTTTGAATTAGCCTAGTAGTATACTGATACTGAATTACTTACTCTCATCTCGATATACGATTTCACGCTTTCCGGCTTTTTCACTGACGATACCATCAACCTAAGGAAATTCTGAGCGATGCAGCTGTCGCCCAGGGGGAAAAAACTATCGACACGAGTAAAAATGCCCCCAGCAGTGAGAAATGTGCCTCGACTCCCATTCCGGCAGTACTGGCTTCAACTGCCCCTGCCCCAAAAATCAGTACAGGGATATATAAAGGTAACACCAGTATTGATACCAGCACCCCGCCGCCTCTGAGCCCCAACGTCAGTGCAGCACCGATTGCACCGATCAGGCTTAGAACAGGTGTTCCCAGCAATAACGAAAGGGTCAGCACGATCAATGCTTCTATGGACAAGTCATACTGAATACCCAATACCGGGGCCATCAGAACCAAAGGAACACCTGTTATCAGCCAGTGTGATATTGCTTTGCCCACGACCAGCGCAGATAATGAAACCGGCGAAAGCAGCATCTGCTCCAAGGTACCATCTACATAATCGTTAGAAAACATGCGGCCAAGCGACAGCATCGAGGCTAATAACGCTGCTACCCATACGACACCCGGTGCCATCATGCGCAGCGTATTCAGTTCGGGCCCCACGCCGAGCGGAAACAGACTGACGACGATAATGAAAAAGAACAGTGTAGTCAGCACATCGGACCGCCGGCGCATTGCCAGTAACAAATCCCGTTTGATGATCCATAGCATCATTTTCTGAATCAGGATAAAACCAGGTGATGGGTAGCTGCAGCAGTCATACTGATTTCCTGATGAGTGGTCATGACGATCATGCCGCCTCTGGATAAATTATGCTCCAGTATGCCTTTGATCAATTCCACTGCCATGACATCCAGGGCAGTCAGCGGCTCATCCAGAATCCATAATTTCGTTCGTGTTACTAATAGACGAGCGAGCGCCACTCTTCTGCGCTGCCCTTGTGATAGCACTTTAGCAGGTAATATTTCGCGACCAGCCAATCCCATCCGCCTCAACGCATCTTTTGCCTGATCCTCATCGATTTCATAACCGGCCAGCGCACAGGAGATACGTAAATTCTCGATGGCGGTCAGATCATCCTTGATTCCGCCCAAATGTCCCAGATAAGTCATTGCGCTATGATATTCTCCACCCAGGCTGCGAATATTGGTCCCATTCCAGCGGATCTCACCCTTGTCTGGTACTGATAACCCACACAGTAATCTCAACAAGCTGGTTTTGCCGCTACCGTTAGGCCCGCTTACAAACATCAATTCACCGGCTTTCACTGAAAAAGCGATATTTTCGAAGAGCTTATGATCTCCGCGTATGCATTCAAGATTCTCGGCTGTCAGCATCCCAGTCAGTGATAGATCGGCAATCATCAAAACAGAGAATTATAACGTATTGCTAATACTTAAGTGACTTTGCTTGCTACCCGGTTGCAGAGAAAATTGCCATCTGTTTGATTAAAGAACATAAAACGATCGAAACTATAAATGCTGATGATCATACCGCCACCAGCCTCTTAGGCACGATAGTTTCAAGATCGACTCTTTCTCCCAGCCCCAGAAAGATGTTGTTACCGTCATACAGCCTTAGCCTTGTATTTAACGGTAATAGACTTTGTGTCATGTCTTTCCTGATCTTTTGCCCCTGCTGTAAACGTACTGTCTCGGTATCATCCAATATCACGGCCGGAATATCCGGCAAAAGACTATCGACTGGATACAGAAGTTGCCGGCGGGAAGATAGTGGTTCAGCTTCAAGCTGATCCAGGCTACAAGCCTGGGACAAATCAAAATGACCGATACGGGTACGGGAAAGAGCCGTCAAATAGGCACCGCCATAACCGAGCGCCTTTCCGATATCCTCTGCCAGAGTACGAATATAAGTGCCCGAGCTGCAACGAACCGTCACCGTCATTTCTAAACTGGACAGAGCATCGAGAGACAGGTCGTAAATCACAATCTCACGTGGCTGACGTTCGACTATCACCCCCTCACGTGCATAACGATAAAGTGGTTTGCCATGTTGCTTCAGTGCACTGAACATGGGTGGAATCTGGCTTGAGCGGCCAAGAAAGGTCTGTAAGATTTCTGTTGCTCGTTGAGAATCAGGCTGCGGAATATCAGAACCAGCTACTCGGACGATTTCTCCTTCAGCATCGCCGGTATTGCTGATATAACCCAGCTTCAAAATAGCAACATAGGCCTTGTCAGCATTCAGTAGTGCCGAGGAAAACTTGGTTGCCTCACCCAGGCAGATGGGCAGCAATCCCTGCGCCATCGGATCCAACGTACCGGTATGCCCTGCCTTGGCAGCAGCCAGCAGACGCTTACCGATTTGTAAAGCACGATTGGATGAAATACCGGTGGGTTTATTCAGCAACAAAACCCCGTTGCAGGCAGCAGATTCAGTCAAAGGACTTCTATTCGAGCGAAATAATTGGGTAACGCAATAAAATACACGTATAGAGCGCGGGTATTAA
>JBDIVK010000044.1:0-11676 GCA_039794425.1 Nitrosomonas sp.
CCTGCTATAACCTGCTGGACTATCTTCAGGATTCGAGAGATATTCAAAATATCCAGTACGGTTTCCATAAGATCATCACTTTACTTTATGACAAACCAGAACAACCCTTAAAAATTGCCAGGTTCATCATTTAAACTCTTTAGTCTAATTGTCAGCCACGAGTATATAAAAGACACAGGGCATTTATGTGATCTTTCGCACAGATATTTTGATGAAATGATGCTACAGGAAAATCGTCTGAGTTTAGATACTAAGTAAGGGATATTTTTGATTACATAGCTATATAGGTTTTCTAGGATTTCCGGGGCAGCGTACGATGTTATTCCCGGTATGTATAGGTAAAAAGTCAGTCAATTCATCTATTTTTTCTCGTGAAGTTATGTTCCAGTGCATCAATCATCAGTCCTGCTACATTTATTCCGGTTTGGGCGGTGATTTCCTGTATGCCTGTCGGGCTGGTGACATTGATTTCTGTCAGATAATTGCCGATAACGTCGATTCCTATCAGCATCAGACCGCGGGCATAAAGAACTTCTCCCAATTTTTCGGCAATTTTTCTGTCATGGGTTGAGAGAGGTTGTACTACGCCGATTCCACCAGCAGCCAGATTGCCGCGTGTTTCTCCTGGTTTGGGTTTGCGCGCGAGCACATAATCTACAGGTTTTCCGGCAATCAGCAGTATGCGCTTATCTCCTTCCTGGATTTCCGGTAAAAAACGTTGCGCCATGATGGTACGTGTGCCGTAATGTGTCAGCATTTCAACGATGACACCAATATTGTGGTCGGTACTATGTACGCGAAAAATACCGGCGCCTCCCATGCCGTCCAGTGGTTTCAGGATGATATCTTCATGTTCGGCAAGAAATTGACGGATCAGGTGCTCCTGCCGGGTTATCAGTGATGGTGGCGTAAACTGGGGAAATTCCGTAATGGCCAGTTTTTCGTTATGGTCACGGATGCCTCGTGGGCTGTTTACCACATAAGCGCCTTGCCGTTCAGCCAGTTCGAGCAGATAAGTGCTGTAGACGTATTCAGTATCAAAGGGAGGATCCTTGCGCATGAGTACTGCATCGAATCGGGAGAGCGGGATTTCTTCCAGAGGGCCTTCTTCGTACCAATGGTAGAGACGATCTGGTGGATCGAGGAGTGTCAATGCGCGCACGAAACCAACGACTTGATTATCCTTCCAGGCAAGATCACCCTGTTGCAGGACGGACACCTGGTGGTGGCGAGAGGCGGCTTCGCGCATCATGGCATAACTGGAATCCTTCTCGATTTTGATGGTATCGAGCGGATCCAGAATGAAAGCCAGCTTCATGAAATCTCGGCTAATGAAGCAAGTGAAGGGGCCTGAGCATAACGTTCCAGTTCAATCGCCGCCGCAAGTAGTGCAAGCCTGGCAATCACGCCATAAGCGTAGAAACGATTGGGAACGGCGTCCGGTTCTGCGGTAGGGTTCGGTTGTACACAGGTGGTATCGAATGCCAGAGGCACAAAATGCATACCCGGTGCATTCAGGTTTTCGTCAATACCTCGGCCGGTATGTACCCGGTAGAATCCTCCGACCACATAACGGTCGATCATGTAAATGACAGGTTCAGCGACAGCCTGGTGGATACTCTCGAATGTGTGGACACCTTCCTGCACCAGTACGTTTCTTACAAATAAGCCTTCCTTGATGGTGGCCATTTTGTTTCGCTGTTTGCGGTTGAGCTTGTAGACTTCGGCACCTTCTTTGACGCTCATGATTCCCATGCCGTAAGTACCAGCGTCGGCCTTGACGATGACAAACGGTTTTTCCTTGATGCCGTATTGCGCATATTTTTCTCGCAGATTACTCAGAATTTCATCTACTGCTGCAGCCACACAATCCTCACCTTCTTTTTCATGGAAATTTATTCTGCCGCAGGATGTGAAGTAGGGGTTGATGAGCCAGGGATCGATATCGATCAATTCTGCAAATTCCTGTGCAACATTATCATAAGCACTGAAATGCAGTGACTTGCGACGGGTTGCCCACCCTGCGTACAACGGTGGAATAGTGATCTGATTCAGATCCTGCAGGATTTCAGGTACTCCACCGGATAAATCGTTATTGAGAAGGATGGCACAGGGATCGAAGTTGGTCGTGTACAGTCTGTTTTCTCTGCGCTGCACTGGTTCCAGCAATAAGGTATCACCACTGGGCAGTGATATGGGGGTAGGACGATCAAGTTCCGGTAGCAGGGATCCGATACGGGTATTCATACCTGCTTGTTGCATAATGCACTGCAGCATGGCAATGTTTTGCAGGTAAAAAACGTTACGCGTGTGATTTTCCGGGATGATAAGGATACTGTGCGCATCCGGACAGATTTTTTCCACGGCGGTCATCATTGCCTGTACACACAGGGGAACGAATGCCGGATTGAGGTTATTGAATCCGCCAGGAAACAGATTGGTATCGACCGGCGCCAGCTTGAAGCCACTGTTACGTAAGTCGACTGAACAGTAAAAAGGTACGGCGTGGTTATACCACTGCTTACGTAACCAGTGTTCGATTATCGGCATGGCATCCAGGATGCGTTTTTCGAGATCGAAAATGGGGGCGCTCAGGGCAGTGGTGAGATGGGGTACCGGCATGTAGTGTGAAAGTAAAAATTAAACCACTCGATTATAGCATTACCCCAGGTAATAGATTTCGCTTGGGATCGGAGAGCTGGATTTTATGGCTTATCGATGATCTCGTATGTAATTAGAGGTGTGCATTGTTTCATTAATCCTATTTGCTTTTTTCAGGGCCAGATTTTATTACACAGAATTCACGAGCAACGATATAATACGCGGTTCTAAGATGGGAGATGGATATGTATGCAGTAATTAAGACTGGTGGTAAACAATACCGGGTTGAAGTCGGTAATAAACTTAAGGTCGAAACACTGCCTGTTGAAGCAGGTAGTGAGATTTCACTGGATCAGGTGCTGATGGTTGCGGATGGTGAGAATATTTCCACGGGAAAACCTCTGCTGGATCAGGCCAAAGTCAACGCGACGGTAATTGGTCATGGACGGCATGATAAGATACGTATCTTCAAGATGCGTCGTCGCAAGCATTATCAGAAACATCAGGGACACCGGCAGAATTACACTGAAATTCAGATTACCGGTATTTCCGCATAAGGAGATTTATTTCAAATGGCACATAAGAAAGCGGGCGGTAGTTCCAGAAACGGGCGTGATTCCCACTCCAAGCGTCTGGGTGTAAAGCGTTTCGGCGGGGAAATCATCAAGGCGGGCGGTATTATCGTACGTCAGCGTGGCACACAGTTCCATCCGGGCGATAACGTGGGGATTGGTCGTGATCATACGCTTTACGCAAAAGTGGAAGGAAAGATTATCTTTTCCATTAAAGGTCGGTTGAACCGGAGGACGGTAGCGGTAGTTCCCATACAGTGAGTTTTAAATTTGTCGAGCAGTGTCGATCAGAACGAAAAGCCTCATTCGTGGAATGAGGCTTTTTACTTTGGTATTAATCATATTGTTTATTGTTGAAAACCAAGTTTCCGCTTGGGTTCAGAATAGTCGCTCCAAAGCAGAACCGTGAAATTTATCGACGAGGTAAAAATACAGGTTTTCGCCGGAGATGGCGGTAATGGTATAGCCAGTTTTCGTCGGGAAAAATTCATTCCCAAAGGCGGGCCGGATGGTGGAGATGGTGGGCATGGCGGTAATATCTATGCGCTGGCTGATCACAATCTCAATACCTTGATTGATTACCGTTTTACCCCGGTCTTTCGTGCAAAACGAGGAGAAAACGGGCGTGGGTCCGATCGCTACGGCAAGGGGGCCGAAGATATCGTCCTGCGCATGCCGGTTGGAACGGTCATCACCAATTCTCTGACTGGAGAGGTCATAGCCGATCTCAACCATCATCAGCAGAAGGTATTATTGGCCAAAGGAGGTAAAGGCGGACTGGGTAATATTCATTTCAAGTCCAGCACTAATCGTGCGCCCAGGCAGTTTACCTATGGTGAACCGGGTGAAAAGTTCGAGCTTAAGCTGGAACTCAGGGTGCTGGCGGATGTAGGGTTGCTGGGGCTGCCCAATGCAGGCAAATCGACCCTGATTCGCGCGGTATCCGCGGCGCGCCCGAAAGTGGCCGACTATCCTTTTACTACCCTTTATCCCAATTTGGGTGTCGTGCGGATCGATTTCGGGCGTAGTTTCGTCATGGCGGATATTCCCGGTCTGATCGAAGGTGCGGCAGAAGGTGCCGGTCTCGGGCATCGGTTCCTGAAACATTTGAGTCGTACCCGTTTATTACTGCACGTCATCGATATGGCACCTTTCGATGAAAATATCGATCCTGTGCATACTGCTCAGGCGTTGGTAGATGAACTTCGTAAATTTGATGAATCGCTCTATCACAAACCTCGCTGGTTGATATTCAATAAGATGGACCTATTGTCCAATACCGAGCGGGAAGCGAACTGCAAACGTTTTCTGCATGCATTGGATTGGAAAGACCGTTGGTTCATCATTTCCGCACTGAGTGGGGAAGGGTGCCAGGCATTGACGCATGCCGTTATGCATTATCTGGAACAATCGAAACCGGTCTCTGAAGATACCTGATTCGCATGACGCAATCGATTCTGAAACATGCCCGCCGGATTGTCGTCAAGGTTGGCAGCAGTCTGGTGACTAATCAAGGAAACGGTCTGGACCATGATGCACTTGGTTGCTGGGCCGAACAGATTTTCCGCATCGGGCAGATGGGTAAGGAAGTTGTACTGGTTTCATCTGGCGCCGTGGCCGAGGGTATGCAGCGCCTGGGTTGGAAAAAACGTCCTTCTGCGTTATACGAACTGCAGGCAGCCGCGGCAGTCGGCCAGATGGGCGTTGCGCATGCTTATGCCGCCTGTTTTAGTGAATACGGTTTGCAGACTGCGCAGATTCTTCTTACCCATGACGATCTGTCGAATCGCAAGCGCTATTTGAATGCCCGCTCGACAATTCTGGCCCTGCTTAATCTTAGTATCATTCCGATCATCAACGAAAACGATACCGTAGCCTTTGATGAGATCCGATTTGGCGACAACGATAATCTGGCTGCATTGGTCGCCAATCTGATCGAAGCTGAAGTGTTAGTAATTCTGACCGACCAAGCTGGTTTGTTCACCAGTGACCCGCGTAAGCATGCCAATGCGACTTTGATTTCTGAAGTCAGTGTCAGCGATCCTGCGATCGAAGCGATGGCGGGCGGTGCGGGTAGTGAAATCGGTCGTGGTGGCATGCAAAGTAAGGTGATGGCGGCTAAGCGTGCTGCACGCAGTGGTGCACATACCATCATCGCATCGGGTAAGGCACAGGAGGTGCTGATTCGCCTGGCGAACGGGGAAGCAATCGGAACCTGTTTATTGGCTGATATGCCGGTGAAAGTTGCACGTAAACTGTGGTTGGCTGATCATTTGCAGGTACGAGGATATGTAGTGCTGGATGCCGGTGCCACCAGAGCGTTGCTGGCCGAAGGTAAGAGCCTGCTGCCCATTGGGGTGGAAGATGTCAGAGGGAATTTCGAACGTGGTGAAGCTGTAGCCTGCCTGGATACCAGTGGTCGTGAAATTGCACGTGGTTTGATCAATTATAGTGCCCGGGAGTCACGCAAGATCATGCGTCAGCCTACTAGTCAGATCGAGGCTATACTCGGTTATGTGGATGAGTATGAACTTATTCACAGAAATAATCTGGTTATCCTGTGAAGACTCCGGGTTGCTCGATACATTTTACAGTAAAGCTCACTTGTGTCCGTTATGAGTGATCTTTTTTCTCTGTTAGAAGATGAACCGCTGCAATCTTACATTGCACCAAGGTGGCTCCCCGGTGGCAATATACAAACCATTTATCCTTATTTTCTGAACTCGGGGCAAGCGGTTCGTTATCGGCGTGAACGTTGGGAACTGGATGACGGGGACTTTATCGATGTCGATTGGCTTGATGGTGAGCCTGATAAACCGCTGGTGATCCTGTTACATGGTCTCGAGGGTAGCTCGCGCAGTCATTATGCGTTAAGCATTATGCGTTTTCTGCAAACCATGCGTTGGCGGGGGGCTGTTATCCACTTTCGTGGTTGTTCAGGACAACCCAATCGTTTGCCGCGTGCCTACCATGCGGGTGATTCGGTGGAAATAGATTGGATGTTGCGACGGATCGTATATCAGAATGATTCATATGAGCAGAATTCTTCCTGTTATATTATTGGGGTTTCGCTTGGTGGTAATGCATTATTGAAATGGCTGGGAGAACAGGGTAAGCAGGCTGGTAAATTGATTACAGGTGCTGCCGCCGTTTCTGTACCGCTGGATCTGGCGGAGGCAGGTCGGGCGCTCGACTCTGGTTTCAATCGTGTCTATACCCGTCATTTCCTCGTTTCTCTGAAGCGTAAAGTACTGGATAAACACAGGCAGTTTCCAGGTTTATTAGATGTAAAAGCAGTAGCAACCTGTAAAACATTATATGAATTTGATAATCTGGTGACCGCACCGCTGCACGGTTTTCAGAATACCGATGATTACTGGCATCGATCCAGCAGTAAGCCATGGCTGAGACATATTCAGGTTCCTACCTTACTGATCAATGCCCGTAACGATCCTTTCCTGCCCGAATACGTATTGCCACTGCCGTTTGAAGTTTCTTCTTGCGTTTCGCTGGAATTTCCTGAACAGGGTGGTCATGTCGGTTTCATGCATGGCGTTTTTCCTGGAAGACTGGAGTGGTTGCCACAACGGATTGTGCGCTTCTTTTCTCTGCTGAACTGATGTACTGTTTCAGGGTGAGGAAGATGAGGGCCGGAATGACGGTATCCGATCGAGAGCTTGTTTTTATTTTTCCACCATTGCATGAACCTGAAAACCGCAGTTGATCACTTATCAGCCTCGGGAGGCTCCGATGGATAGTGAGCTCACTGCCTTCGCTCATGCCAGCCCGATGGGTGAGACTACTACGTACCCGATTGCACGCCTGGCACACTGTCTGGCTGCGTTGCTCCTCGTTGCAGAGAATGACCATGCGCCTCGTCGCGCCTTGCCAGGCAGTGTGCCAGATGCACACTCGGGTGCGTCCAACTGCGGTTTTTAGGATGAACTCTTTCTGGCGAAGCCTCACTGGCATTATATGGTTGACAGTTACCATGGCAGGCATATGGGTGGTATCCGATGCTGTGATAGCGTTGAGTCTGTACAGCATCGTGTTGCTGGGGTGGGTGATCTACCATCTCTACAATTTGCACTGTCTGGATCGTTGGCTACGTAATTCAGACCTTTCTTACTCGACTGTACCTGATCGATCAGGCCTGTGGGGAGTAATATTTGCCAGGCTGGCACGTTTCGTGAGGCGGTACGATAAGGAGCGTCTGAGCCTTAATATGTCCCTGGATCGGCTACAGCGAGCGACATCAGCCATGCCGGAGGGGATCGTCATTCTGGGAGACAGTGATCAGATCGAGTGGTGTAATTCGGCAGCCGAGCAGCATCTGGGGCTGAGTCTCGAAATGGATGCCGGGCAGCATATTACCCGTATGGTGCGTCAGATGCAGTTCGTAACTTACCTCAATTCAGGAAATTTCGATAAACCATTGTTACTTAGGCAGTCACGTCCTCGGGATATGCTGCTGTCACTTCAGTTCGTACCTTACGGCGACAAAGAAAAATTATTGATCAGCCGGGATATCACACGTTTCGAAAAAATTGAGATTATGCGGCGTGATTTTATTGCCAATGTGTCGCATGAGTTACGTACTCCTCTGACGGTAATAGGCGGTTTTCTGGAAACTTTGCTGGATGAAAACAAAATATCGGGGGAAATGGAGAGAAATGCGTTGGAATTGATGGCTCACCAGACCACTCGCATGCGCCGCCTGGTAGAAGATTTGCTGACTTTGTCTAGATTGGAAAATGCTCAGAATACCTTGTGTGAAGAAAAAGTAGATGTCGTGAAATTATTGCGAGGACTTTATCAGGAAGCTCAATCCCTAAGCGCGGGGCGTCATGTGATCTCCTTGAATCTCTTCACTGACATCATGCTGTTGGGCAGTGAGGATGAGTTGCGCAGTGCATTTGAGAACCTTGTCAGCAATGCTGTACGATATACACCTGAGGGGGGAGAAATTTCCCTGAATTGGGCAGTAGAAGATAAAAAAGGCCTATTTTACGTTCAGGACAGTGGGATTGGTATCGAGTTAGAACATATTCCACGTCTGACAGAACGTTTTTACCGGGTTGATCGTAGTCGTTCGCGTGAAACCGGCGGAACCGGGCTTGGATTGGCGATCGTCAAGCATATTCTGAATCGCCATCAGGCGAGTATGGAGATTACCAGCGAGCTCGGGATAGGGAGTACTTTCAGAATCTGGTTTCCTGCTAATAGGGTGTTGCAAGCTGAAAGTGTGACCGAGTTACCCCCGGAGCATACAGAACGGAATTCTGCTGGTTAAGGCTCATTGGTATCGGCTGAAGCGTGGCAGTGTTTCATACTACCTGCCAGTCGTTACTCAGTTTTATCATCCCCACAAAACAGCTGTTTGTCTGGTCCCACCAGCTATACTTTTTAACGGATTGTAGTGGCTGGTACGAATTATAGCCACTTCCCTTAACTCGCCGTAACCTGGCTTTCCACCATCCGGAGCAGCAGCCACTCAGGGAGATCAAGAGTCTGGTGATCTCGTTGATGCTGTTTGCCGTATCCATGCCTTGACCGCAGCCCGACGGCGTTCACCAACTGAATCCCAGCCCGTACAGGGCGGATGGCGAGTTTCCAGTGCATCAAGCCAGGCACACAGCGGTGCATTCTGCATTTCGTCATGATATGAAGCATCCGGTGGTAACGGTAGCGGGCAAAATTCAATCGGGCGTAACGCTTTGGCTGTACCGAGCGGTTCACCGGTGTCCCAATGGTATTCAACAAACAGGAATGGTTTCGTATGCATCTTGTAACGCGAGATCAAAAAACCTTGTTTCTCGGGCAGCCAGATGCCAACAAAAGCGTTTCGTGCCCAGATTGCATAGGCCATGCCTGCCTCCATGCGGCTGATATCCAGATAATCGGCGCTGTCTTGCATCCGCAGGAACCAGTCAAGGTGGGGGTCTATTTCGGAAGTCATGTTAATCTAGGAGTGGGGAGATGGGAAATATTAGTGACTACACATCATATAGAAGCTACCAGAGCCTGAATGACCAGGTCACTACGTCTCATGCGTCCTTAAACTTATAAAGAAGTCTTCTCCAAGCGATAGTTTGAGATTACCAGTATTTCGTTTCCATTTAAATTTGATCATCGGTTTCGTCCATACGAAAGTATTTTCAATATCTCCTAATAGCAATGGAGTAGGTAATCTCTCAGTAGACGATTTCATATATGAGATATCGTCTTCCCAATCTGCATTCATATCATGCCCATGAGAATGATCCTTGTGAGGAAATTCATACATTCTTGGGTCAAGGGGATTTGTGCAGACCGCTTGGGGTATAAAAATATCACCTAGACGATTAGTTACGGCGCTCTTGATTCGCAGAGCGGCAGGATTCGTCTGCGCCAAATGCTTATAAAATGCCAGATGAGATTCGAATGCTTGTTCAACTTTCATCATATATAAGAGGTAGTGTTCACCACAAAAGCCTTTGTTCTTGTTTCTCGAAGTCAACCCTAATATCCATTTACCTTTCCACTCATCACAATTGTGATACCGTCGCATACTATGTTTGCAAGTGCATAGCGTTGCAAGCCCGCCTTCAAGGTTCGGGCCACTGCCATAGTGACCGATGATCTTGGAGTCTTTATTGAGTTTTGTAGTAGCGACGGTGTAAACACGAATTTCTTCAGTAACTTTCCCCACGAGTCTAGACTGCAATTCTTCAAGCGTAATCCCTTTCCACCCGCTCAAATCCTGATATTCTTTATTTTCAATATCTTCTGTGCTCCAACCCACACCACATGCCATGGTGAACTCCTATTCCCAATTGTTATTGATAAGCTTGACTTGCTGGAAGTCGAGCCATTTGAGGAATTGATCCGGTTTAGTAAACCAAGGAGGGCAAACACTCCTTTGAATGAATCCGTCCTTGACCCCAATATCACCCCATGCATCAAGAATTTTATTTGATACGCGGTATGCTCCATTCCTATACTCGCCGATTGGGATAGCATGACGAAACCTACCGGAACGAGACTTATCCGCAAATGCTATCAGATGCTCGCCATTCATCTTTTGTATTCGGGTGTGTGCATTGACATGCCGTTGATCAGGAGAAACATCTTGCGCCTTTTTAATATCGTTGATAAAGAAAATCCCATATAATGCGTATACCAGCACATGGTCGCAAGGTATGTTTGGTATTGGTCGAAAACTTGCGAAAAATGCAATGAAGTCACCTGCGTCAAGCTTTCTAACACGGTTCCCTCTTCCTAATGCTTGATCGCCATAAGTTAGATTTTCAAAGTCAGGATCAAGATGGCAACCTATTGATCTCAAATGCTCTGGAAATGGCAGTTGTATAGCATTCTGCTCAGCGAATTTACTAAAATGGGTATCCATCTGAGCGTAAGTCGTCTGCATGCCTTGCCGAAATATTTGCCGAGGGTTTTCTTGGCCTTCAGGAATAGGCATATATAAATAATCATTCGTAAGAGGATTTATGGGCGCATTGTATTGTCCAGCCGTCTTGTCAATTCCAACGCGAAGCAGTAAACCTTTCATCCCTGAAGATCTTCATCTTGCTGCTGATCGTGCATATCTGGAGAATAAGGTTCTGCCAATCTACTGATTACCCACTCGGTCTTTTCAAGTTTTGCTTGGATTTTGTCTGGGGATTGCAATTTGCGAACTATGCCGATTATCCATTCAACTTTCGCTTTGTTCAATTCATATAGGGCAAGTTCAACTTTGCTGCTTGGATCAAATGCGATGTCATAGTCAATATCGCGTAACTCGATATCGTACAGCATTTGTTCAATATTCTTATTTTCAGCATACCGATATTGCTTTCCATTAGATGGTCTGGCTGTTATTTCTAAAGTATTTCCATTTTTAAGCTCTTCTTTGCCCACCCAGTTGGAATAACCTTCAAAAGCCCCGCCATTGACTAACTGAATTCCCGCAATCTCCATCACCATAAATTTAACCTCGTTGATTTTTATTGTTCGATATTGCATTCTTCTTATTTGAGTGATTACCAAGATCTTAAACTTCAATAAACCTAATCGGTATTCATCCTTTTCCACTTTCTCAGCTTCTTGTCGCAACAAACTTCCATTTATCATCACAGTCTGGCATAGCCAGTGTGTGTCGACATCTCGCACAAGAACAAAGTTTTTGTGCCTATTCTCAATAAGGCATAAATACAATCCGATAAAAGTGATGTGTTTGGGTATTTTTATAAGACGGACACATTCATCTATCCTTTAATTTTATTGATTAGGACCTTGATATTTACATGCAATCACGTATTGAAAAATCAATCGCCCGGTTCCTAGCTTTGATGTTTGCACCAGAAGGCGGTACAGTTGTGAAAGCATTTCGTACTAGTACTACAGTCGTAGATAAAGTATGAGAACATAGCCTGCATCAACACTAAGACGAGTTTGAGTATGATGTCACAACTGCATGATTGGGCGAGGGAGTTGGAAGTAGTACACGAGCGGCTTGGGA
>JBDIVK010000045.1:0-11318 GCA_039794425.1 Nitrosomonas sp.
TTGACGCAATTCGCCAGCTCTGCTGCTGCAAAATTATTGCGTGCATCGGCCAGAGCATTGCCGTACAGATCGCTGCCGTAAATCGCCTGGAATAGGCGTGGTGTCTGCCGCTCCCTGGCTACCTGTTTGAGCTGTTTCCATAGTGCTGCATCGAAGCCTTGTAGAGATTCGAAAGCAAATTGCCGTCCGGCACCGGGTGCGATACGGCAGGCGATTTGTGCCGCTTCCAGTAGCAGGGTACCGCTGCCACACATTGGATCGAGTAGCGGGATGCCGGGTTGCCAGCCGGCCAGTGCCAGAATACCGGCAGCCAGATTCTCACGCAGCGGCGCATCTCCATGAGTGTGGCGCAGGCCACGTTTGAACAGCGCTTCACCCGAGGTATCCAGATAGAGAATAAACTGCCGGGCGTCGAGAAAACCATGGATACGCATATCGGGAGAAGCCGTATCGACGCTCGGGCGCTTACTACAGATTTTACGGAATTTATCGCAGATAGCATCCTTGATCCGAAGTGTAACGAATTCGAGACTGCGTAATGGGCATTTAATAGCTGCCAGATTGACCCGTATCGAACACCGTGGTTCGAACCATTCCGGCCAGGGCAGGGCATAGGTCATGTCATAAATATCAGTCTCGCTGCGATATTGCCCTTCAGCGATTTGCCATAGAATGCGGCTGGCGATACGACTTTCCAGGTTGACGCGATAGCAGCTCTCCCAATCACCCTGGAATGCTACTCCCCCTTGTGAGATCTGAATGGAAGCAATGTCTAGCCGCGCAAGTTCTGACGCCAGGACAGATTCCAACCCACGTGGGCAGGATGCAAAGAAATGCTCGGTCACCACTCGTATACTGCGTTTTTACCTGTTTTGCCTTGTGCCGGTTGCCTTCGCCAACATTTATCAGACAAACTCACGCTTGCTTGTTCCTCCAGATGGCGTAAGTGAACAGCAGCCAGGCAGTCATATAGGAAAGTCCACCAAGTGGCGCAACCATACCGAGTGCACGCCACCCAGTCAGACTGATAACATAAAGCGTGCCGGAAAACAGCAACATTCCCACTACCATTAAAATGCCGGAAAACTTCAATGCACGGGATGATGGAAAACGATCGAGAGTGAGCCCGACCAAACCCAATCCCAGCGCATGGTAAAAATGGTACTGCACACCTGTCTGGAAGTTGGCAAGCATATCGGGCGTCAACATGGATTTCAAGCCATGCGCACCCATGGCTCCCAGTGCGACACACAGAAATGCATTGAACGCACTTAGTGCAAGAAAAATTCTGGACATGGCTGGGTCAAACTCCTTGTTGAAATCTGAAAGAGTAAAAAATGAATTCGGATTATTCCCCCGTTTCGGAAACATCCGCCCGGGCCCATCCCCGGGAAAAGATCACGTGCATGGGGTCACCTGTTCTGATCTGATGACTGTCACGCAAAATATCACCCTGCGCAGTATAGGCGATACTGTACCCACGCGCCAGCACTGCTTGCGGATCGAGATGGATCAGATGCTTACGCAATCGTTCAAGAACAAGTTCCAGGTGTTCAAACCGGCGCGCCATGGCATACTGCAGCCGCATGGCCAGTTCACGCTGGCGTTCGATTCGTGCGGTAATATCAGGTTTTCCCGCATGCATCCGCCGTTCAAAATCATCGAGCTGCCAGTAACGTGTATCCTGCTGCCTGCTCCAGTCACGTTTTAGCCTTTCCTGTATCTGCTGCAAATACATTTGCTGGTGCCGGATCTTTTCTCCAGGATGAGTCAGACGATGCGCCAGCAGATCGAGGGTCTGCATACGACGTTCAAGCTGCTGCCGCAAGGCCCGTTGCAAGCGGTGTTGCCATTGCTGCAGCTGCAACAGAATTTCCTGCTTGTCAGGTGAAACCAATTGTGCGGCACCGGTCGGTGTCGGTGCACGGACATCAGCTACGAAATCAGCGATGGTAAAGTCAGTTTCGTGTCCGATACCTGTTACGACAGGAATCGGGCAGGCGGCGATCGCACGGGCGACGATTTCTTCGTTGAACGTCCATAAATCCTCGATTGAGCCACCACCGCGGCACAGAATCAGCACATCGCACTCGGCGCGCTGTGCCGCAGTCTGTAATGCAGTCACGATACTGGCCGCTGCGCCGTCACCTTGTACCGGTGCAGGATAAATGACGACAGGTATCGATGGCATACGACGGTGTAAAGTGGTAAGGACATCCCGCAGGGCGGCTGTATGGAGCGAAGTGACGATACCGATTTGCCGCGGGTGCAAAGGCAGTGAGCGCTTGTGTGCGGGATCGAATAGACCTTCCTGCTGTAACTTTGTTTTGAGCCGTTCGAATGCTTCGAATAATGCTCCCAGCCCGGCATGTCGCAACTGTTCAATGGTCAGTTGAAATTCTCCGCGCGCTTCATACAGTGTCACCAGTGCCTGCACTTCTACCTGCATCCCATCCCGGGGGTGCCAGTCCAGATACAGATTTCTGTGGCGAAACATGACACAGCGCACCTGAGCGCTGTCATCCTTGAGTGAAAAATACCAGTGCCCGGAAGGATAACGCTTGAAGTTGGAAATTTCCCCGCTGACCCATAATAGTGGAAAAGTATGTTCAAGCATTACACGAACATTTCGATTTAATTCACTGACACACCATAAAATTTTCTTTTGTTCAAAATGAGAATTATTACCGGTCATGATGTTTTATAGTCATCCACAATTCCATTTGACTATTACATTGCGGATAAGAAAGTTTGTGTAGGAACAATACCTTAAAATAAGATATTGTTTTTAAAAAATTTTTATTTGGCTTAAAATTTGAGCAACTCAGAAAACTCTATGCATACAAGGGAACTTAACCGGATTATCCATGATTTATTCACATAGTTATCCACAGGAATTGTGCATAACCTTTTTTTACCAGAAAACAGATGACATGATAACGGAAAGTACAAGCGGGTTGAGCAAAGCGCAGCAGTATTGCACAATAACAGATTGTGGTTTTTACAGGGAGATCAGTACGTGTTTTCAATCATTCAGGCGGCAGGCTGGCCAATATGGCCAATTATATTGGCTTCTGTCGTGGCGGTAGGTATCATCGGTGAACGCTTATGGAGTCTGCGTCTGGCAAAGGTTTCCCCCCGGGATCTGTTACCAAGAGTGTTACAGGAATATCGCCGCTCTGGTGTACGTACTGAAATGCTGACTCGATTGCAGGAGCATTCCCCACTTGGTCAGGTATTGGTGGCAGGGCTGAGGAATATCGATAGCCCTCGTGAAATCATGAAAGAGTCAATCGAAGAGGCTGGTCGCGTCGTTGCACATGAGTTGGATCGCTACCTTACCACCCTGGGAACAATTGCTTCATTGAGCCCATTGATGGGATTGTTTGGTACGCTGATTGGCATGATCGAGATTTTCGGATCAGGTACCTCGACCGGCAGTAATCCGATACAACTTGCGCATGGAATTTCCGTCGCACTGTATAATGCTGCGTTTGGCGTTTTGGTGGCCATTCCGAGTATGATTTTTTATCGGCATTTCCGGGCCAAGGTAGATGCATTGGTGCTGGAAATGGAATTGCAAGCCTTGAAACTGGTCGAGGTGGTGCATGGTGAACGACGTATTTAATCCGAATATTTTCCAGTTTCAGTACTGCTTCTGACAGTTCCATTAGTTAACAAATAGATAGAGGCATATTGCCAGGAGGTTGTTGAGGGTCGAAAAATCATAATAAATATAAGGTTTCGGCGAAGCTAAAAGAAAGGAAGAGGGAGGGTAGATTTATTATTTCCGATCATTTGAGGCGGACAGCCACATTGACCAGGATATTAAGTCACAATAGGTGGAACAACTCGCCGGTCTTTTTATTGCGGCCTGCCTATCATTATAAAAATCGGTTCGATCGTACCAATTGTACTAATGGCAGGGAGGACCGATGAGATGAATCGTTCTCCGGCTTTTACAACAGATTGTGCGTTACCGATCCGGCGAGCAGCTTCCCCGGACTGTTCACTTGTAACCGGTGGAGGAGGATTCATCGGAACATATCTGGTAAAGCTGCTGCTGGAACAGGGTGAGCAAGTCAAAGTGCTTGAGCTTGAAGGGGTTCCTGTATCAGCTGATGTGGAAATCGTTCGTGGCTCGGTGCATGATGAAGTAGTAGTCCGCCAGGCCATGAAAGGGGTACGCAGGGTTTATCATCTTGCAGCCTATACCGATTTGTGGGCACGTAACAAACAGATATTCCAGCAGATCAACTATGACAGTACATGTACTGTTTTGCGTGAAGCGATGCGTGCAGAGGTAGAGGTTGTCGTGCATACTTCGACTGAATCGATATTGACCAGACAGAATGAAGCGGATCAGCCAGGTACCTCCCCTTCTGCTGAATTGAGTGTGGCGGTGGGTCCGTATTGCCGTTCTAAACTACTGGCTGAACAGGCTGCATTTGAGGCTGCAAGCAATGGATTGTCGGTCGTTATCGTTTCGCCCACGTTACCGGTTGGGCCGGGAGATCGACGAATTACTCCGCCCACACGCATGATTCTGGATTTTCTGAATCGGAAAATTCCGGCTTTTCTCGATTGTCGCCTCAATCTGGTGGATGTACGGGATGTGGCAGAGGGACACATTCTGGCCGCACAGCGAGGACAGTCTGGAGAACGCTATTTACTGGGTCATGAGAATCTGATGTTGAGCCAATTATTGCGCATACTCGAAGATATTACCGGACTGGCCATGCCAAAATACCGGATTCCCTACTGGCTGGCGCTGACAGTAGGCATGCTGCAGGAATTTACTGCAGATTATCTGACCCACAAATCTCCCATGGCTCCTTTGACGGGTGTTCGTCTGGCAGGGCGAAACAACAGCTTCAGCAGCGATAAAGCCGTTCGCGAACTGGGATTCAAGCAAAGCCCGATACGTCAGGCACTAGTCGAAGAAATTGCCTGGCTGGTCGAAATGGGGCACGTAAAGCGGCCTATCCCTTTATTATAGGAAGGATGTTTTGAATTTTTATAGAAAAAAGCGGGGGCTGTCTCTTAAAAACAGAAAGAGTTTTGCTTTGGAAACCCGGTTCAGTTTTTTTAAATGTATCTTCCTGTGTGTAGTATTTATTTGTACGGGATGTACTTCCGTGCCCAAAGAGGGGCAGCATGGTGACGCGCACGATCCGTATGAAACCTTCAACCGCAAATCCTATCGTTTTACCGATGAGATTGATCGCAGATTTTTCGAGCCCCTTGCTGATGTTTACATGAAATATGTACCGGAAGCGGTACAGCGTCCCGTCAACAATTTTTACCGTAATCTTTCTTACCCGAGCGTAATCTTGAACAGCTTCTTGCAAGGTAAGATACGCCAGGGATTTTCGGACACGCTGCGTTTTCTGATCAACTCCACCATTGGTGTTGCCGGACTCGCAGATATGGCCGGACACATGGGGTTCGAGGAAAATAACGAGGATTTTGGGCAAACCCTGGCAGTTTGGGGGATGAACAGTGGATCTTACTTATTCATTCCCGTTTACGGCCCAAGTACTCGCCGGGATGCAGCAGATATTCCAGTTAGTCTGTTCACGGATGGATTATTTTATCTGGCTTATGCGTTGAGTGGACCGGTACTGATACCGCTCGCTGTGCTGCGTATCGTTGACAAACGCGCCAGCCTTTCCGGGCCGATGAAAATCCGTGATCAAACGGCACTGGACCCGTATCTGTTTGTGCGTGAGGCTTATTTGCAGCAGCGTGAATACCTGATTTATGACGGGAACCTGCCCCCCGATCGTTATGATAATCTCATGCTAGATGATCTGATGATAGAAAACGAAAGTGTAACGCCTGCTCCTTGATGAGTGTTGTAATTTATACACAACTCTGACAAAAAAACACAACTTCATACTGAATTGCGTTATCGTATCTGACAACTATAAAATCATTTTATAACAATAAGTTGAAGAGGGTTTCTACAATTTATGTCCAGTATGTCACAACAATTGTCCGGATCTACGATACAAAAAACTGCCTTGGCGGATCAGTTATCCAATACTGTCGCAACAGATGATATCTCCGTTACAACACTGGATAATGCCATTACCCATGCGCGACAGGCGTTGCTTGCGCTGCAACGGGAAGACGGCCACTGGTGCTTCCCGCTGGAAGCGGACTGCACGATTCCGGCCGAATATATTCTGATGATGCATTTCATGGATGAGCTGGATCCTCCGCTGGAATGCAAACTTGCGAACTTCATACGTGCCCAGCAGGTCGTGAATGGTCATGGCGGTTGGCCGCTGTACTATGGTGGCGATTTCGATATAAGCTGTAGCGTCAAGTCCTATTACGCACTGAAACTGGCAGGAGATTCACCGGATGCCACACATATGGTACGTGCTCGTACCGCTATTCTGGAGCATGGTGGTGCAGTACGTTCGAATGTATTTACCCGTCTGATGTTGGCCATGTTTGGGCAGATTCCCTGGCGTGGTGTACCTTTCGTACCAGCCGAGATAATGATGTTCCCGCGCTGGTTTCCGTTTCACCTGAGTAAAGTGGCGTATTGGTCGCGCGCCGTCATGGTGCCGCTTTCCATTCTATGCAGCTTGAAAGCCAAAGCGGCCAACCCCAGAAATATACAGGTACCTGAGCTGTTTACCATCGATCCGGAGAAAGAAAAAAACTATTTTCCGGTACGTACCCCACTCAATCGTTTTCTGCTGTACCTGGAACGGCTGGGATCGAAGCTGGAGCCATTCATCCCGTCATTCATTCGCCGTAAGGCACTGCATATGGCAGAGCAGTGGACGATAGAACGGCTTAACGGAAAAGATGGTCTAGGGGCGATTTTTCCGGCCATGGTGAATGCCTATGAGGCACTGGCTTTGCGGGGTTACGAGTACGATCACCCTTATCGTCAGCAATGCCGTCAGGCATTGCGGGATTTGCTGGTGGATGAAGGGGAACAGGCCTGGTGCCAGCCATGTGTGTCTCCCGTATGGGACACCGTATTGACGTGCCTGGCGTTGCAGGAAGATAAACAAGCCGATAAAGAACCGGTACGCCAGGCAGCCGATTGGTTTGTACCGTTGCAAATACTGGATGAACCGGGCGACTGGCGCGAAAGTCGTCCGGCGTTGCCGGGTGGCGGCTGGGCATTCCAGTATGCTAATCCCCACTATCCGGATCTGGATGATACGGCTGTGGCCGCTTGGGTCTTACAGCAAGCTGATCCTGAAACGTATCGGGAAAGCCTGACGCGTGCCACGGATTGGCTGGCAGGTATGCAATCCAGTAACGGTGGTTTTGCCGCCTTCGACGTAGATAATATTTACTATTATCTCAATGAAATTCCTTTTGCTGATCATGGTGCGTTGCTGGATCCACCTTCGAGCGATGTAACGGCTCGTTGTGTTGGCTTGCTTGCTTTGCACGGTGAAGTGCGACATCAGGAAGCAGTCAAACGTGGTCTGGATTTCCTGTTCAAGGAACAGGAAGCAACTGGTGCCTGGTTTGGCCGCTGGGGCAGTAACTATATTTACGGAACCTGGTCCGTACTGGAAGCACTACGGTTGGCACGAATTGGTACTGATCACGTTGCAGTGCGCCGTGCCGTACGCTGGTTGAAATCAGTGCAGCGTCCAGATGGGGGATGGGGAGAAAGTAACGATACCTACCTTGATCCCCGGTTGGCAGGGCAATTCGAACACAGTACTTCTTTCCAGACAGCCTGGGCACTGCTCGGCCTGATGGCAGCAGGTGAAGAGAAGAGTACCGAGGTACGCGAGGGAATCGATTATTTATTGCGCACCCAGATTGCCACAGGATTATGGCAGGAACCCTGGTTCACCGCACCGGGTTTTCCCAAGGTCTTTTATCTGAAATATCACGGTTATTCTAAATATTTTCCGTTATGGGCGTTGACCAGGTATCGCGCCCTGACTGGCGAACCTGCGTGAGGCGTGTTGGCATCGTCGTGGCGATGCAGGCGGAAGCCAAGTGTATCACGTCGCACTGTTTACCCTTTGATCAAACGATAACGGTGCATAAATATTGGGCCGTCAGGGTATGCGGCATCGGTAGCGAAGTCGCTCACCGTGCGGCAGCTGATTTATATGATCGGGAGAATGTATCGGCACTGATCAGCTTTGGTGTGGCAGGTGCGTTGGATGACCGTTTACGTCCGGGTGATCTGGTCATGTCCGAATCAGTTCTTATGGATCGGAATTATCCGACAGATCAGGCATGGCGTACACGGATCGAGCGTCTATTGCCCGATCATATAAATATCATTCACGGTATATTGGTCAGCAGTCAACAGGTATTGACGACAGCAACGGAAAAGCGCGCACTGGCGGCCCAGACCGGTGCTTGCGCAGTCGACATGGAAAGTGGTGCCGTTGCTGCCGTTGCTGCCGAAAAAGGTATTCCATTTATTGCTGTACGTGCGATTACCGATCCTGTTCAATATTCCCCGCCTGTTGCTTTGATGAGTGCGTTACGGCCTGATGGCAGCGTCAAACTCATCCAGCTACTGACTTTATTACTGAAACGTTCAATCAATTTGCATGAGCTGCTGCGCCTGGCACGGAGTATGCAGGCTGCCTGTGCAACCTTGAAATCGGTAGTACGGTATGCGGAAAATGAATTGAGCAGCAATTTGCAGCAATAACCGATATCTATAGCAGACGGCTCAGGTCTCCGCTAATGAATCCGCGCAAGGGGTAATCAATGGATTTGCCCAATGCCATGACTTTGAATAATTCCCCCATTTCCGCAGGACTGACCAGGCGCTGTACCTGGTTGGCAAGCGGCAAATAGCTGCCTGTATGATCTGCCGGTGTGCGTGCAAGCAGATCAGTAATGCCACAATTGATCAGAAAATGTGCCTGAGTAGTGTAACCCATCAGCTGTAATCCGGATTCCAATGCAGATTCGGCAATAGCGCTGAAATCGATATGGCTGGTAAGATCCTGCAGCCCTGGCAGGAAAAACGGGTCATCATGCGCATGATGACGATAATGACACATCAGCGTACCGCGGTGACGCTGCGGATGGTAATACTCGCCCTGACCAAATCCATAATCGATCAACAGTATGACACCCTTTTGCAACAGATCTGTCAGTGATCGGATGAAATGCCGGTTGGACAGATTGATTTCACTGATATAGCAATCGTCGCCATTCCCGTATGAATCGTTGGCAGGTGGCAATTGTCTGGCAATTTCAAATAGCTCACCTGCCGTCAGAGGGCGCTCCTGCCATGTGAAATCATGATTGCCCCAGGCTACTCCCCGCTCAAAAATATTACCCCTTTGCCAGGTAATCAGGTGAACCGGCATGGCATCGAGCACTTCGTTGGCCAGAATCAGGCCATCGAATCGATCGGGTAGAGAAGTAAGCCAGCGTACCCGGGAAGCCAGATGCGGTATATGTCGTTCGATGGTTGTCCGTTGTCGCTGCTGCAGATCTGCACTGACATCGAGAATATCGTAATGCACAGGCAGACAATCCAATTCTTCGAGCGTGTGCAAGATGTCTACCGCCAACCTGCCGGAGCCTGCCCCGAATTCCAGAATCGAACCGCCTGGAACCTGTGTCAGCACCTGTACAGCTTGTTGTGCCAATGTTTGGCCGAATAATGAGGAGATTTCCGGTGCCGTGACAAAATCACCCTGCGCACCGAATTTGGCTGCCTGCCCACTGTAGTAGCCCATCCCCGGTGTATACAGAACAGTTTCCATGTAATCTGCAAACGAGATCCATCCTCCGGCGTTGATGATCCGTTCATGTACAGTTGTTTTCAGAAGGTTGCTGTGGTTACGGGCAGATGGATCAGGTAAAGGCAATTTCAATGATGTTTTCCGGGAGGTGAAAGGTTTTATGGTAGATTGTAGCTCAGAAAACGAAGTGTAAGCAGGAGAGGCTATCGTGAAAGACAAAGTGATACTGGTAACCGGTGGTGCACGACGGGTCGGGGCCGCAATCTGCCGCTGGCTACATCGGCACGGTGCCAGATTGTTAATCCATCACCGTTCTTCACTTCAGGAAGCCCGACAACTGCAACAAAAACTCGAACAAACGCGTCCGGGATCTGTTGCATTGATACAGGCAGATCTACTGGATACAGCAAATATACCGGCACTGGTCGATTATGCCGCACAACAATTCGGCAAGCTTGATGCACTCGTTAATAATGCCTCCAGTTTCTTTCCGACCCCCGTGGGAGAATGTACCGAACAGGCCTGGCACGATCTGATCGGCAGCAACCTCAAGGCGCCGCTGTTCCTGTCTCAGGCAGCTGCTCCTTATCTGAAGAAACAGCGAGGCAGCATCGTCAATATCGTCGATATTCATGTCGAACACCCGCTCAAACGTTACATTATCTACAATACTGCCAAAGGTGGGCTTGCAGCACTGACCCGCTCGCTGGCAGTAGATCTGGCACCGGAGATCCGTGTCAACGGGATTTCGCCCGGACCGATTCTGTGGCCGGAAGCAGGTGAATGGCAGGATGAATCGGCACGTAACCATATCATTGCCAGAACGCTGCTCAAACGCATGGGTGAGCCGGATGACATTGCCCGTACCGCTTATTTCCTGATCGAAGATGCACCTTATATTACCGGTCAGATCATTGCAGTCGATGGTGGGCGCAGTATTAATCTGTAGCAAGGTAATGGATATTTAGAATTTTTCCAGGTACATGCCGTTTATTGGCAGGATAAGACAAAAATTGCTTTACCTCAATTGCACCTGTTTCAGCCAGATAACGTTTGTTATGAAGAATAATGAAGTGTTTAACTCATGAAATACAGGTTCTTTTCCGTACTTAAACTGCAGTGTTTGTACCTTACTTTCTCTCGTACCTGATCAAACAGTTTTTTAGCCGATTACATTGTCGTATCTATTTATGATAGTTGACTGATTAGATAAATATTTACATTTAGATACACATAGGCGGGGTCAGGTCGCGAATCAAGAAAAATAAGTGTATACCGAGACTATGTCCAGACCCCTTCGTTTAGAGTTTCCGAATGCACTTTATCACGTGACATCGCGTGGAGATCGCCGTGAAAACATTTATGAAGATGATGATGATCGGCTGAGGTTTTTAAAAATTCTTGGAACGGTTATCGTTGATTATAACTGGCTGTGTCACGGCTATTGTCTGATGGATAACCACTATCATCTCATCATTGAAACGCTCGATGGTAATTTGTCAAAAGGTATGCGCCAACTCAACGGGGTTTATACGCAGGCATCGAATCGTCGACATGGACGTAGCGGCCATCTTTTTCAAGGGCGGTACAAGGCAATCC
>JBDIVK010000046.1:0-10999 GCA_039794425.1 Nitrosomonas sp.
GTTTCAATCCTCGCCCGGTCGGATGACCGGGCGCTACAGTACAACTATAACTCTATGATACATCGACAAGATTTTACCAATCTGCGCGAACATAGAATTTTCTTTGGCTGCATATAACAGGTGAGTATGTAAGCCAATAAATTTTTCACCTGTTATCATGCAGTTAGATGTGGCGCGAACCGGTCGGTGTTGGGCCGACGCTACCGGTTCGCGTTTATCAGATGGTGAGTGGTCCTTCAAAATCAATTGCCTTGAAGTTTCCATATTCTTTTACGTGGAGTTTGACTGGTTCAGTCAACCGATATAATCGAAGGTTATCTTCCTGTTCGTCGATTTCTGCTAACAGGCGACGTTCCAGCTCTTCATATTGCATCAAATTGACACGGCATTCAAATACAGATTTTTGCACACGCTGCCCGATGCTTTCACAAAGTTTTGCGACACGCCGTAACCGCTTGCGGCCCTCCCTAGTTTCTGTCGAAACGTCATAAGTAACAATGATTAGCATGATTATCTGATTAAAAAAGGAAGATAGCCGTCCATTTCACCGCGTATGACGCGAGCCATGAATCTTGCTTGAAGCTGTGGCAGCAGGCCAATGGGTACTTTGGTTTCAAGTAAAGGATGAGTAATCTCTTCTTGCTTACGTTCCTGATAAGCAACAACTACGGTTTTTCTGGCTTTACCTTCCAGATTAACAGCACCACCTTCTCGTACCAGTAAATCCTGAGCAGTGATTTGTCCACGGTTGATCAGGGTCAATGTTAGTCGATCAGCCAGGAAAGTACGAAATTCCTCCATCAAATCGAGTGCCAGCGCAGCTCTTCCCGGACGTACCGCATGCAGGAAACCAATTTGCGGATCCAGCCCGACACTCTCCAGCGCAGAGCGGCAATCGTTCATTACCAGAGAATAAATAAATGAAAGCATAGCGTTGAAACGATCACGCGGCGGGCGGCGTGTGCGACCATCCATTGTAAAGAATTCGCGTATATCTTTGCGTACCAGACATGGCAGGGCGGAAAAATAGGTTTTGGCTGCATCTCCCTCGATTCCGCGTACATGGTCAAGGTTTTTCGAGTGGGGTAAATTACGGATCGAGAATGCCAGAGATTCTGAGGCACTGCTCAACATTTTCTGATCAGTCTCATCATTACTTTCACGTGCCCCACGCAGTAATACTTGTCGTGCATTACGCAATTTACCGGCAATGATCGCCCGTGCAGTCGTTAGAGCGAAATTCTCATCGTTTGCTTTGCGATGCTGAGCTTGGCGTAATAAAACATTACCGCTGACTGCACCTTCCAATCTCGCCTTGAAACGGCCATTGGTGTCCACCATTACCAGGCTGATACCGCTGTCAGCACAGCGATGCATTAAAGCAGGGGAGACCAGTACATTCCCGAAGCATACAACTGAACCCAGATGGTGTAATGGTACCTGTAGCTTCTTTTGCCGCTCCACATCGATGCGCAGGGTATCATTTTCCAGATGTGCGTAAGCGTTGGGTGTCAGGATATAAAGTGTATTGAGGATCTGACGCATAATTTCCCGATTAGCTAATCGTCGATAATGAATAATCCTGTTTGCGCTGTTTGGTAACTGGATTTTTGTGCCAGTACTTCCGGCTGACAGATATCCTTCAACGAACATTCCTTGCAGCGCGCATCGTTTACAGGAGGTGGCAAAATACCAGACGCCAGTAATAAACGAATGGCAGTGACTGCTTCTTCCACTTGCGTACGCAAAGTTGCCGTGATGACAACTTCCCGCCGACGTCGCGAGGAGTGATGGTAAATTGAACCATGCGTGACGAGCTTGCCGGTCATTTCTTCGAGACACATTGCCTGAGCAGCGAGTTGCAGGTCGTCATTTAGCCGTTTTTTGCGTGCACCATGCTTATATTCCACTGGATAAACGCTCCCATCCGGCCAGAATTCAACGACATCACATTTGCCTATTAACCCAAGGCGATCTGACCATATTGGTAAAGCATATTCCGCTCGTGCTCCCTCACGAGTAGTGATCCAGCCTATATGGTCAACCTGTTTGTGCTCCGCGTTACCACGTGCGGTATGGATGTTGTCTGAAAACTCATTTTCCAGATAAATCAAACCGAATCGGCGTGGGCAGTAAGTATACTGATTGATAGCGGAGACGTTAATTGGCTCGTTTTCTGCAGTAGCCAGATTGTTATTGCTTGTGATCAGGGTAGTAACTCCACGCCAGTTGGTAACCTGTCTTGATGAACTGTCACCTTATAATCGGAAAATGCACGTGGTGAAGTTGCAAGCCCTTCACGTTTGGTAATTTCGATAATGGCATTGTCTTGTGGACGTAAGTCGGTGGAAAAATCTAGCAAGCGATGTGCGGGCGCACACCCAAGCTTCGCCTGACGAATGCGTTGACCTTCATCACTATCCGTACCAACATGTTTGAATATATATAAACCACGGCAAGACATCATGCCTTTAGAAGCTGAACGGTCATGATCCCACATATTGAGCAAGGCATCCCACAAATGATCAAGATCGGTATCTGAAAAACCGGTTCCTTCTGCTAAGTTGGCTGAGACGAAGCCCTTCATAGCGTATAGCCCATAAGGAATGATGGCCTTACGCCCCATTGTACGGAGAGTATCTTCTGGTGCTTGATTTTCTAGCTCCATCAGTTGCTCGCTGCCCATTCCCTCCTTTTCCTCTACACCATGTTTTTTTTTGGTTAAATTGGCGTCTGCTATACGCGTGATGCTGAGATCCATTGGAAAGACTGGATCAATGGAGCGTGAAAAAGAAAATTGTACTGGCCCTCTTAATTGACCAGCATTTGCACCCGTGCTCATAACTGCTCCAAAGGTGCGCACATCATAGAAATTGGCACACATCCAGTCTCTAGCGTTTCTCACCTTTTCCTTGGTTGCCTTTGCAGGTATTTCTCCATTTGTTTTTTCGTGCGCGAGCGCTATTGGTCGATTTAAGTTGGTTGAGTGTTCAATGAATATCGCATTTGGTACTTTGTTTCCATAAGCAGCTCGAATATAGTTACGTACGCGACGCTTAGGAGCCACGTCAGAAACTAGCCCGTGCATATCTTCCGGGTCAATGCGTGGACTGTTTCCAGCATCCGGATCGCCGTTCGGATTGCCGTTCTCGCAATCGAACAGGTAAAGGAATTCGTAACGGTTCTGAATAGCGCTCATTGTTTTTCTCCTTGATTGGTGTCGTTGGACTTGTTGCCAGTGCGCAGCTTGGCAAGTTGCTGGTAATAGCCGAGTGCAAATAGCCCTTGGCTATTGAGGTCGAGTGTGCGCGGTGCGGCGTCACCCAATCGGGCCATTACATCGGCGATCTGCTCTTCATACCACCATGCCAGTCTGCTATCGAGCTTGCCCAAGTGGTTGCGGGCATTAGCGGCGAGCCGCCCGATTACCAACCCCGGCGTCTGGCTGGCCGAGGCGTAATAGCGCTGTACTACACCTGCCCCCACATCGCCCAGCGCGGCGCGTTGCAGGTCGGCAAGAATGGCCAGCAATCGCCCACAGTGGTATGCGGGTTCAGGATGCTCTGGATTAAGATATGCAGTCATGGCAGTGTCACCCCCTGGTTGTAGTCGAAAAAAATAGGCTCGGATCAGCCCCATACGGGCATGGTTGAATGGTTCATCTTTGATAAGATCGGAACGAAATCTTGCTAATGCTTGTGCTATCAATGGCTGGGGAATGGGTAGGCGTTGAACTGCAGTCTTCCATAAAGTGGCTGTGGTGGGCGCTGGCAGGTCTTTGAGATCTCTTACCAATGAGCCACATACCGCCATGAATTTTGGATCGTGAGCAAGGCTATTGCCATCTCGAGCAACGATAGCCAGGTCAGAGAACCATGCTTCAACGTTAGCCACCAGATTTTCAAACTGGCCCTCCATCCAGTCACGCACCATGACACGTCCAGATGCGCCAGAAATCGTCATCGCGTAAAAATGGTTGTTACCCAAGTCGGCGCGCCGCCCGCTACGAATGGCATCAAGCATATTGCGCGCGGCGATACGGGCGGATGCCTTGGTTGCATCTTCGGATTCGATGCCGTTCAACCATTCGAGGGGATCATCTTCCGGTGAGACACGTTTCTTGAACCAATGAGTGATTTTCGTTCCCGCCATGGTTCTTGAATGGTTGGCAATGAGATCATCAAATCCTTTTGTATACGCATTTGCCATTGCTTCGGACATGGCGCTATTCTCGGCCTGATTAAGACCATAAGATGTGAATGCAGCTTTATCGCATCCGACAACAATATCCTGTCCGCGACCACCGACAACTTTTAATCCAGAGACCTTGGAATGAGTTAGTGCCGGGGTTGTTGTCTCACCATTTAGCAAGCAAACCATGGACTTTGGCTTCTTCACGTTGCCCGCCAACAATTGCTGTCGTAACTCACGCCACCAATTTTTGCACGCTTCACTTTCTAATGGATCGAAGCTACCGATAGTGAAAAACGCCCTATCATTGGATTTTGCACCCATGTCTTTCAGCCTTGCCTGAGCCAACGCCAGACTATTTTGGTCAGTAAAAAACTTTATGGCAGGTTGCAGTTCTGAAATTTGTTTGCCAGCCTCTTGAAGCAAGTAGGCAAAGTAATCATGCTTCGCCGGATACTTTTCTGGATCATCTTTTTTATCAAGATAAAGCAACATTACCTGTAATGTATCCACCAGAAAATTACTCTTTCCGCCACCTTGAAGAAGGTTGTCTGGATATTCTGGACAATGCTTTGGGAAGCCGTTCTCATCGCCAAATGGTTCAATCTGTGCCGTTGCGTCTGGCGCAATCGAAATGCGCCACTTAATCTGGGTAGTTCCGAAACCAGGCTCGATATCTGGGAGCGTATTGGTTGCGTATGCGGCAACATGATTAAGCATATTTGTCTCCGGTTGGTTTCTTTACCGCTGTACTGCTGAACGGTGGCACTTCCAATACGCCATTGCGGACATGCGCATCGAATAGGGTAATGAAAGGTTTGTCTTTCTCACTCACCGCTTCTTTGCTCAGATCGAACACGTCGTAGAGCATGAATCCAAGATGCTGATCGAAACTGGCAACCTTGCCGGATTCTTCTTCTGCGACGTACTCAAAGAAGGCCGGAAATTCTCGGCACCCAAAGTAAGGTTGCTGGAAACACTTCCCATGTTTTGCACGGCGCTCGAACTGGTTGTTGAATTTACCAAAGTTCTGCGCGAACCCCGGCTTTGGGACGATCTGCGCGGTGATGCGGTAGCGGACGTTTTTCAGCGCCATGGTCTGGCGTTGTGTGCGCCCCTTCTGGTCGGTGCCCAATTCATCTTTTCCGCCATCTGCCCAGATAGGTTCTGGCGTTTCATCGCCATTCATCCACTTGTTGAGAGTCTGCATTCCCGGTACCTTGTCCTTGACCTCATTCCGGCGTAACGCGATGAAGTGTGGCATTTCCAGTACTTCGATGCGTTTCACCTGCCAGTGAAAATATGGCTTCATCACGCTCTCCCTGCCATGTTTTTCGCGAATACCGTCCCAGTAAATCGCATCAAAAATTCCTCGTGCAGCAGATGGTGTAATCACTGGATAGGAAAACCGCTCTACTTTCATTTCCGGCCGGGTAAAGCAGGCGAAGTCTCCCCAGACTTCCAGAGTATGTATTCCATTTGGCATATTTACTCCTTGATTTAAGCGATGAAGATTTGTTCGGATTGTGGCAATTGCAACCCGCGAATTGCGTGGTAGTATGTTTGTTGTGAATCTTGCAGGATGAACCATTCATCCGATATCCCGCCACGCTTTAATTTTGCCGGGATCAACACACTTTCGGCAGGGTGCCCCGATTTAGGCCGAAAAATGCTGACAGCCATACCTTGAGCACGACGCATCCATTCTGTCGAGATTCCTGCCTGCTCGGATTCTTCCAGCAAGGCTGTAAATTTAGCCAGTTTATCCATCCAGGGTACAAGTATCTGGATGGCATCGTGGTCTATCAGCTTGTACAGTTTTGCTACTTCAACGAAATCACGTGCGGCGATAGCTTCACGTAACCGTTCGTTCTGGCTTTCTGGCCGGGTTAAGTCGTAGAGTTGTCGGTAATACTCGCGGTATAGCTCAGGGTCGTTGATGTCTAACTTACCGTGATGAATTCTCAGTAATGTCCGCGTTTTTTCGGCAGCTTGATAATAGGCATGAGTTGGGTAGCATCGTCGGGAAGTTTCTTCCTCCGGTTCGAATACAATTACCTTCCCCAGTTTGCCCTGTGCATTCATGCGTCCTTCACGGTTACAGCGTCCGGCAGCCTGCGCGATAGATTCCAGTGGGGCCAGTGCGCGGTAGACTAGTGGAAAGTCGAGGTCCACTCCAGCTTCGACACATTGCGTGGAGACCAATCGGCATGACTGCCCGGCTTTTAGTCTTGCACGGATGCTTTCCAGTACAGCTCGCCGGTGCTCGGCGCATTGGTTGGTGGAAAGGTGAAACACATCATCTGCATCTTTCAGTACTTCCAGCAATTCAGCGGCATGGCGCTTGAGATTGACTATGCACAGTACTTGCTTTGCTTCGCGTAGTTTTTCACTCAGGGTGTTCCAGCTTGTTTTTTCCCCATCTTCGGGCCACATGACCTTAACTCTTGTTAATTGGCTGAACATGTTTGATCTGCTAAGTACAATTTCATGTGGCCGCCAGCCATTGGAAGCTTCTTTGGTTACAGCTTGATGTAAGGTATCAAATGCGGGTTGGGTCGCCGTGGCAAATACTACACTGGAACGATATGCGGTAGAGAGATGGGACAACGCCGCCAGTGTTGGCACAGACAGATGTTGCGGCAGATTCTGCGCTTCGTCGAACAGAATTACTGAGTCCATCAGGTTGTGGAGTTTACGACAGGATGAGGGGCGATTAGAGAATAATGATTCTAGTAGTTGCACATTAGTGGTTAATACAATCGGTGCATCCCAGTTCTCAGATAACAGGCGACGTTGTCGTTCACTTGCATTTTGCTCGTTTTCTTCCGCGTCAGTTGTCGCGTGCTCGCATCCCAGACCTGCCATACTGTGGTGTTCCAATACAAAATTCTTGGGAAAACCCTTGAAGATCGCCCGATAAATTGTGGCAGTCTGTTCAATGATGGTGAGGAAAGGGACTACCAGTACAATGCGTTTCAAGTGCTTGTTCGCTGCTGCATGTTCTAACGCGAACTTGAGCATTGCCAGCGTCTTGCCTGAACCGGTTGGCGCAGTAAGAGTGAACAGTCCGTAGGTAGCCGAGGATGCTTTGATTGCTTCCTGCCAGAGCTTCTCTCGTACTTGCAGAACATTCCCATCCGCCTGACTACCATTTCGTATTGCCGCACTCATGAAATTATCAAGCGCGGATATAGCCGATGTTGTATCCAACTTAGGTCCTTCGGGCCGGAAACATTTACCATTGGCATCTCCATCAAAATGAGCCTCAGTATCCAAGAAGTCGGCATCTACCAAACAAGAGAAGAGCATTCGCACATCCAGCATGGAAGCAATGGCTGGTTCAGCTTTATCTTTATTTGCCGACACGATGGTTACTGCCGGTTTTTGAAAAGATAACCCACTCGCTTCGGCTCTTGTCTTTAACTCTGCAACGTCTGAATGGCTTAATTCAAGACGTAATGGGTGACTTTGTAAAAGAGTGAGCGGATTTAGTCGTCGTAGAGCATCTGGACTCCCTTGTTGTAGACCGATATGATGGCCCTGTATAGCTAATGCTGCAGCAATAGAGCGATATTCCGACAATGCAAGCCAGGCGCCTTGTGACCAGTGATCAAGACCAGAGTCTTGTCCTTTTAACCGGGCCTGGAAACGATCTGCATACTTACCTAAATCGTGTGATATTCCAGCAAGTCTGGCTTCATCACACCAAACAGTGCCCCTGGAAAATTCTTCAGCAAGTTTACCGACACTATTTAAGTGCTCAGCTAAGGGGTGCCATTTTGCTACCCGATTGCCACTGTGAGCAAAGTATATTTGCTTCATTTGTGTACGTTTTTTACTTAAATTTGTATTAATTTTTAAACAAGAGCGGACTAAAAGTGGCTACTTCTTGATTTAGGTGATGATTATTTTGATGAAATATTCTGCCGCACCGGATCCTTGATCAAACCGGCAAATAAAGGGGAGATCATCTGTCATTTATGACAGATGATTCAGTGGAGAGAAGGAAGAAGGGTAGTACAGGCTTGGTTAAACGTCCTGAGCCAGTCTGTTAGCCAGTGGCCGGAACTGCAGGTGGTAGAACATGTTGAGGTAGCGGTCTGTTTCTTCTCTTTCGAATCCGCTGACGAATTTCCAGAAGCCGTAGATGCGTGACAATGTCATCATGCGTTCTGCATATAGCTTCCAGGTGTAGCGGCTGGCGACGCGGTCGAGTGCGCCTTGTGAGAGGCGTTCCCATTCTTGCGGGTTTTCCTGGCTTTTTTCGAGAAAATCCGCAATCAGGTCGGCTGCTGCTGCACCTTCATTAGGATCGATATGGAAGCCGGAACGATTATGCTGGATGATTTCCAGCGGGCCGCCATAGCGGGTAGCAAAGGTCGGCAGGCCGGATGACATGGCTTCGATGATGGTCAATCCAAATGCTTCGAACAGGGCTGGTTGCACGAATACTCCGCGTTTGTCGGCAATGTAACGATAGAGTTCTCCTGCCAGGTTTTTATCAAGGCGCATACCCAGCCAGCGTACCTGCTGATCAAGTTTGTATTCGTCCATCAGGTGATGCATTCGGTGTATTTGTTCCTGCTCTTCATGGTCGGAGGAGTGTTGCGGGTCTATTTTTCCACCGACTACTACCAGATTAGCAAGTGAGCGCAGACGTTGCGAAGCACCGTACGATGTTACCAGTCCAGTGATATTTTTGATCCGATCCAGGCGTGCCATAGTGAAAATCACTGGCTTATCCGGATCTTGCAGAACACCTCGCGCTGGAAAGTTTGTAGTGTCATCAAACAGCATGGATTCGATTTCCGGTATCAGGCCATGCAGGCGCCTGTGCTGGTCGGTGTAGGAGAAATAAACATCTGCATTGGCTCCTGGAGAAACGATATTGAATTTCGGGTCGAACAGGTCGATGCCGTTGACTACCCGATAAAGGCCGGGCATGGAGAAGGCGCTATAACTTTCATATTGACCTTCTGCCTCACGTGTTCCGGCAATTTCCTGGTAAGTACTCGCTACGATGAAATCTGCAGCGTTCATGGCGAGCAGGTCTGCGGTGTATTGGCAGGAGAAATGGTATTTGTCTTCGTTTTCCTGCCAGTAGATATCTGAATGCAGGTACTTGGTTTTCTCAAGCGCATGCGCGATATTGCATTGTGTGACGCCCAGTCTTCTGCTGAGCAGAGTGGCGACCAGATTGCCGTCCGAGTAGTTCCCGATGATGAGATCGGGGCGCCCGCCCAGTTCAGCAAGTGCTTCCCGTTCAACGTCACGCGAGAAGGTTTCAAGGTGAGGCCATATGTCGAAGCGTGAAATCCAATAGGGAATGATTTCTCCATTTTTTTTGTGGAAAGGAACACGTAAGATCCATGTGTTCGTGCAGCCGCTGACTTTTTCCAGCCGCTGGTTGCATGTGGTATCGCCTGCGTCGGGGATCAGCCGTGTGACGATCAGTATCTTGGGTTCGACGTGCACTCCCTGCAGGCGCAGACGGTCACGCATTTCTTTTTCCAGTGCCCGTACCTGATCGAGGATGTAAACGACCTGGCCACCTGTGTCGGGCAGGCCGAGTACATTATCCTGGCCGAAATAACCGTGAGGAGAAAGAATCAGCAGGCGTGAAATCATGGGAACACGCGCCAGAAATGCTTCGAGTGAAGAGGGAGAAGGGGCCTCCAGGATATCCATCAACATATTCATGGTTTCAGCCACCCGGGCGGCATTGTGTCCCCAGCCTGGTGCGAATCCGAGCTTGCCCATGTCCTGTGCTAAGTCAACCCATGGCACGGTATCATCCAGTTTTTCCAGTTTTTCCAGCGCTTGCCGCAATTGACTGCGTATTGCATTGAGATCACGCGAGTTGCTGCTGAACATCAACTGCTGTCCGTCAATAGCATGTACGCCCAGAAAATGCAGTAATTTGGTACTGCCTGCTTCGATACGGGTAAACATTTCGCTGGACAATTGACGATTGAGAAAGATGACCCCCTGTCCGATTGAACGGGATTCCTTGAGTTTTGGAAATCCTCTGCTGAATGGCCCGAAATCGACTTCCAGCATGGACTCGTCTGATTCACCTCTGACAACCGTTTCCTTGAATCTGAGAAACTCGTTAACGGTTATTTTTTCCAGAATCAGATAGTCCTGATGAATGCGTACAAACTCCCATTCGGCAATTTCGACCCGGACTACGAAGTATGCCCAGGGTGAGTTGAAGACGCCTTCCTGCAGGCGGAATACGAAATCATAGAGTGCATCATACCGATCGAAATCCTGTTTCATCAGCAGCAGCTCGTGCCGCAGGTCGGATTGCAAGAGTAAGGAGCGATTTAGCGCAAAATAACGTCGTAATAGCGTATAGACAGCGTCTCTGTGCTGCTGAGTGTAAGTAGCAAGCGCATTGATCATGATAAATGTCCTCCGTTATATGACCGACCTGGTCAGTTGATAGCTTATTTCATGATTCGTTTATCTACCGGATGATGTATCGAATGCAGATCATCCGGATTAAACCTAAAACCGCTTTTAGGTTGAAAATTGGATATATGTGCTTCATTGGTATGTGCAGGTTTTTCTATTCTTATGCCAGCAGGATTCAGTATGCTGCCTGGTATTATTTGTGTATGAATTTATAGTGCTCCAGTCCTTCCAGAATGCCGCGAGCATAGGGATGGTGTGCAAAGTAAATTTGCTCCAATCCCCGTAAAGACTCCAGTTCAGGGCTATGGTTTCCTACCACTACTCCCAGTGTATCACCCACCAGCATTTCTTCATCGTTACCTGAATCTCCGGCTACCAGGAAATT
>JBDIVK010000047.1:0-9936 GCA_039794425.1 Nitrosomonas sp.
CCGTTTGCGGTAGGTACAGGAGGGAAATCTAATCTGCCTTATATCCTGGGTGCCCTCGTCTTGGCTGCCGCCGCTGGCTTCTTCTTTATCAAAAACAATAAAACCAAAAATATCGAAAAAACCGCTTAAAAATAGTCGTAATTCATAAATTACCTACCACGTTTGATATAACGAGAAGTTCTTGATAATTGCATTACTACTATCATGAACTTTTCGTGACCAGCTGAGCTGCTGCAACTTACTGATTAATACAATATCGGAACAATATCGGAAGTTTTTAAGAGTGTAGCTGCGCTTCCTTTTATCAGGTTAAATATAGGAGGGGGGTTAAACAGTTCGTGTGCAGATAGCTGGACGATGTTTTACGTACCATTCCTATGGTGCTAGTAGTAGCCCCCACCATCTTTATTATCTACCTGCTTGTCCCTTATTTTATTAGCTAGAATGTCATAAAACTGCAATGATGTCTTTATATGATGTTGGCTATTCTGTAAAGTGCTTTTGAGATGAGGTGATGAATGTCCGCCACAATTCTGGTTGTAGAAGATGAGTCAGCGATTCAGGAGCTAATTTCGTATAACCTAAGAAATGCTGGTTATGTTGCCTTGTGTGCGAAGAGTGCAGAGCAAGCAACGGCTATGGTTAATGATGTACTGCCTGATCTGGTGTTACTGGATTGGATGTTACCGAATATGAGTGGAATAGAATTTGCACGGTTACTGCGGCGAGATCTACGCACTAAACCAATTCCAATCATCATGTTGACTGCTCGGGTAGATGAAAGTGATAAAGTAGCCGGGCTCGAAGTCGGTGCGGATGACTATATCACTAAACCTTTTTCTCCGCGTGAGCTGATAGCAAGAATTAAAGCAGTCTTGCGTCGCCGTTTACCGGAAGTATCGGATGAAGTGTTGGATGTAGGAGGATTAAAGCTAGATCCAACTACGCATCGAGTCACTGTTACTGATCAGAAAAATGGGTTTCAACCGAGAGAAGTACTATTGAGCCCCACCGAATTTCGTTTACTGCATTTCTTGATGGCACATACTGAGCGTGTTCATACACGTGCCCAGTTACTTGACCGAGTTTGGGGGGATCATATTTTCGTTGAGGATCGTACGGTTGACGTGCACATACGGCGGCTACGGAAGGCACTTGAAATTGCTGGAAAAGATGATCTTGTTCAAACGGTTAGAGGGACAGGATATCGTTTTTCAACCAAATGCGAAGCTAGTGTCTGATCGCTGACCAAGTCCGTTTAAGCTTGGCCGGCTGAATCAAGCTCATTACGGCAGCCGCCGATAACGTAAATTATCTTTCGTCACATGACTGCCCGGTGGATACATGGATGAAGCTGGCAGATATTAAAGCGGGTTGACTGTACTGAAATCAAAAGACAGATCACCGGCCGGTCCCAGTGGGATACCCAGTAACAGCCAACCGACCAGCAGCATGTTCCATACGATGGCAAATACCAGCGTATAGGGCAGCATCATGGCTATCAACGTGCCCATACCTGCATTCTTCACGTATTTCTGTACAAAGGCCAGCACGATGATCATATAAGGGTTCAGCGGCGTGATGACGTTCGTGACCGAATCACCCACGCGGTAGGCTGCCTGGGTCAACTCGGGACTGAATCCTGTCAGCATCAGCATGGGGACGAAAACCGGCGCAAACAGCGCATATTTGGCCGAGGCCGAAGCAATGAACAAGTTAGTCAGCATGACCAGCACAACGAAGCTGCTCAGCAGAATCGGTGCAGGGATCTGTGCTGCTGCCAGCATTTGCCCACCAGAAATGGCAAACATTTCACCTAATCCGCTGTATTTGAATGCTTCCACGAACTGAGCAGCGAAGAAAGCCAGGACGATATACGGGCCAAGCGCTGCTATCGTATCTCCCATGATATTGGCTATATCTTGACTGTTTCTGACTCTCCCTACACTGAGGCCGAATGTGATTCCAGGAATGGCAAAGATTAGAAACAGTAGTGGTACAGTAGCTTCTACCCAGCGCGAGAAACGGGTTCCCTCACCATACAGCGGCCCACCCGGTATTAAAATGCATACCAGAAAGAGAGTAAGCGTAATGGTCAGAGCGATCGATGCATGACGCAGTGCCCGGCTTTCGGACTTGGAAAGCTTTTCTCCCATGATCTCCTCTGACGCGACAGTAGTCCCAGCATAATGGTCGCTCATCGGCTCTACCCATCGAACCGTAACCCACCAACCGGTCAGCGTCAGCACAAATGTCGAAGCGATCATAAACCACCAGTTTGCCGTAGCGGCAACCTGATAATCCGGTGCAATGATCATGGCGGCACTTTGGGTAAAGCCGGCCAGTAACGGATCGAGCGCAGTTATGAACAAATTGGCGCTAAACCCGGCTGAAACACCGGCAAAAGCCACTGCAATCCCGGTCAGTGGTGACCGGCCAGCTGTCAGGTAGAGTGCTGCTGCCAAGGGAGGCAGTACTACATATCCCGCATCTACAGCAATTGATGACATGATGCCGAGAAACAGAATTGCCGGTGTAAGTAAAATACGGGGAATATACATAATTGCATATCGCAGTACGGCTGCCAGTAAGCCGGTACGTTCGGCCATACCGATGCCAAGCATGCACACCAGCACGATAGCTAATGGCGGGAATTTGATGAAATTTTCTACCATGTGGCTGAGTAGCCACCATACGCCGGAACTGGAAGCCAGGTTGTTGGCAGTCAGCTTTTCGTCAGTAACTGGGTGAGTGACTGCCCAGCCAAAGGTTACTGCCAGAAACGAAAACAGGATGACTACGGCCGTTCCAGCCAGAAACAAAATAGCCGGGTGGGGCAATCGGTTGCCGATTCGCTCTATCCGATCGAGAATTTTCATTATCGTTTCCGAGGATCAATCGAAGTGTTCTTGTATAAACCGATCCAGGCCATCGATATATAGATCACCGCTATGCAAAAAGCCGCCGTTATGATCTCCTCTGATTTCCAGAAAATCCTTGGGTGAATTTGCAGCTTCAAACAATTCCCGACTCATTGCATAGGGAACGATTTCATCAGCCGGACTGTGTATAACCAATACCGGCTGAGTAATTGCCTGGATATACTCCAATGCCGGATATCGTATGCGGGTAATCAGATTTATCGGTAAAAACGGATAGAAATGTTTTCCCATAGCTTCGATGGAAGTAAAAGTCGATTCGATGATCACCGCACCGGCTGTCACCTGGCCTGCCAGCCAGGTGGCAACAGCGCCTCCGAGTGATTCTCCATAGATTATGATATCCCGTGCCGGGATGCGGTGTATCTGCGTCAGATAAATCCATGCGGTTTCGGCATCGAGATACGTTCCCTGCTCAGTCGGATAACCTTCACTCAGACCATAACCCCGATAATCGATGATCAGTACTGACAACCCCAGTCGGTGATATAACTGCAGCTTTTGTACTCTGTGGGAAATATTACCGCCATTTCCGTGCAGGAAAAGCAGCGTGGCTCGGGGATTCTCGTATGGAACCCACCAGCCTTGCAGTTTCAATCCATCGGCCGTGGTAAGCGTCACTGTTTCATAAGACAGGTCGAAACCAGCAGGCGTTATCCGGGGAGGAGTATTATCGGGAAAATAAACGAATCTCGACTGGAAAATATACAGCAATAGGGAAAACAGCAACCAGACCGAAGCTAAACTGATAATGAACGAGAAGATTATGCGCTTCATGAATAATCCCTGTATCCGTAGAAAACTGCAGCCAACTTTGCTTTATCGCTATTGTCCATATTATCTGCAGTTTACGTTGCCATCCCAATTGGTTTAGAAACGGAATGGTAAATTTCTATTGCACAGACTTAACCGGATTGCCGCGTAGCCTGATCGAGCCAGATTTCCAGCCCTTGTGCGTTGAGTTCGATATCCGTTTGCAGTAAAGAAAATGCAGCCTCCTGTGCGAGAGTGCATCCGTGTGCCGTAAGCCGCTGCCAGAGCAGATTCTGCAGTTCACGAACGATGGATATATGCCGGTCCGAATGTTCTGCAGCCTGCTGTGCAATCACAACGAAAGCATCGATCAGTGCATGCATCTGTAACGCATGATGCGGCAGGTTACCGATGCGTCCGTAATGTGTCAGAAATGCATACCGGGGATGCAGTCCCATGAGCCGATTGAGCGAAACATGTGCCGCTTCAGGGTCGAATTGAACCGGTGAAGTTGTGGGGAAAACAAATTCCAGTCCATTAACATCGAATTCTCGGTAGGAAACGCCGAAGGTATCACCGGTAAAGATGGATTCACTGCGTACATCATGTATACAGTAGTGATGCCGGGCGTGTCCCGGTGTATCCAGCAGCAGCAGTGGCCGGCCGTTCAGCTCGATACAGGTGCCATCGGGCGCTTCGATAATGCGCTCCGCTGCAATCGGGTGAATTTCACCGTACATGCGTCGGAATTTATCTTCGCCATACACGGCCATGACACCGGCAATCAGTTTGACAGGATTGGCCATATGTGATGCTCCACGTGGATGTACCACCAACCTGGCATTTGGTAGCTGCCGCATGAATTCACTTGCCCCTCCGGCATGGTCAAGATGGATATGGGTGAGAAAAACGTAGGTAACCTGTTCAGGTGCGATACGCTTATGTGCCAGTACCGCCATTACACCGGGTACCGAAAAGCGGGTACCGGTATCCACCAGCGCAGCGACATTACCTTCCACGATCAGGTGGATGGCTGCGCGCCCGGGCCGATGATAACGTGCATCGATAACACTAATTCCACCAGGATAATCGATGATAGCGGGAAGCTGTTCCATTGAATGACAGTTTTTCCAGTTAGACAGATTGGCTCAGTTGTTCGAGAATCGCCGGGTTTTCCAGGGTGGATGTATCCTGAGTGATCGTCTCACCTCTGGCCAGGGCGCGTAACAATCGTCGCATGATTTTACCGGAACGGGTCTTGGGCAGGTTCTCACCAAAGCGGATTTCCTCAGGCCGGGCAATCGGACCGATTTCTTTAGCCACCCATTCCCGCAGCACCGCAGCAATTTCAGCCGCCTGGCTACCCTGTGGCAGTTTTTCCCTCAACACGACGAAGGCGACCACCGTTTCTCCTTTGACTTCGTGCGGTTTTCCGACGACTGCCGCTTCCGCTACCTGTGGATGTGCAACCAGTGCAGATTCAATTTCCATGGTTCCCAACCGGTGGCCGGAAACGTTCAGTACATCATCGACGCGCCCCATGATCCAGAAATAACCATCCGGGTCACGATGGGCGGAGTCGCCCGCCAGATAATAATGGCCACTGGCGATATCACTTGGAAAATAGGTTTTCTTGAAACGTTCCGCATCATTCCACAACGTGCGCAGCAAAGAAGGAAAAGGGCGTTTGATTACCAGAAAGCCACCTTTTCCCTGTTCTACCGCATGGCCAGCTTCATCCACCACTGTGGCATCGATACCCGGCAGCGGGAGCGTACAGGAGCCGGGTTTGGTCGGCACTGCACCCGGAAGTGGGGCAATCATATGACAGCCGGTTTCGGTCTGCCACCAGGTGTCGACCACCGGACAGCGTGACTGGCCGACTACTGTGTAATACCACATCCATGCTTCCGGGTTGATCGGTTCACCCACCGAACCCAGCAGACGCAATGACGAAAGATCATATTGTTTGGGTAAATCTGCGCCTAACTTAATTAAAGAGCGAATGGCCGTCGGGGCGGTATAGAAGGTAGTAACCTTATGTTTCTGAATGATCTGCCAGAATCGTCCGGCATCCGGATAAGTGGGAACGCCTTCGAAAATTACCTGGGTCGCACCCATGGCCAGCGGTCCATAAGCAACGTAGCTGTGTCCGGTAACCCAGCCTACATCCGCCGTACACCAGAAGACATCGTCCGGATGATAATCGAATACCCACTGCATGCTGACCATTGCTCCCAGCAGATAACCGGCGGAAGCATGCTGGACGCCTTTCGGTTTACCGGTGGAGCCTGAAGTATACAAAGTAAACAAAGGGTGCTCGGCATTGACCCAGACCGGTTCACATTCGGCAGATTGCTCCTGAATGAGTTCATGCCACCAGTAATCCCGTTCCGGCTGCCAGGCAATATCGATACCGGTATGCCGATAAACGACGACCGCATGGACTGAATCCGTACCACCCATCGTCAGCGCTTCATCTACTGTGGCCTTTAATGCATGATGTTTTCCACCGCGTGTCTGTTCGTCTGCGGTAATTACTACACATGCACCGGCATCGACGATGCGTTCATGTACGCTTTTTGCCGAGAAACCACCGAATACCACTGAATGAATCGCACCGATACGTGCACACGCTTGCATTGCCACCACAGCTTCGATACGCATTGGCATATAAATAACGACCCGGTCACCTTGCCGGATACCCAATGACTTCAGGCCATTGGCGAAGCGGCAGACTTGTGCATGCAGTTCACGATAACTGCAATGTATCACTTCCCCCTCATCGGATTCGAAAATGATCGCAGTTTTGTCCGCCTGCGTTGCCAGATGCCGGTCCAGACAATTCCACGAAACGTTCAACTCACCATCGTCGAACCACTTGTAAAAAGGCGGATTGGAGTCATCCAGTACACGCGTAAACGACTTATGCCAGATGAGGTACTGCCGTGCGAGTTTTGCCCAGAAGCCGGTGTAATCACGCTCAGCTTCACGGCACAAAGCCTGATAAGCCTCCATACCGGACACATTGGCGCGTTCGACAAATTCAGCAGCAGGGGGAAAAACCCGGGTTTCATGCAGGATGGATTCGATCGTAGCCATGCAGTTCCTTGTTCAACAATTAAAGGGGTTCCTAATTGTACCATCTGCCTCCAGCCTGGCATGGCGGGAAGTGGAAAATTCCATTATGAAAAACGTAGGTAATATTCGAATGGTATGCTAGAATCCTCCGCGTGGTGGCAGGTACTTGATGGTAATTACCCCCGCTACTACCTTCATTTAACTGTTTTTTAAATTTTTATAGGGAGCAATAAGATGAAAAAAACGCTTATCGGGGCTGCCACCTGGATGGCTACCTGTCTATTGTCCGGACCGGCTACTGCAGAAGTTGTTCCGGGCACCAATCTGAGTGTCGATTTTCATGCTGTCATGTCGTCGGTGCCGGACGTAATATCAATATGCTGCGGGTGCCAGTGACCGATATAGTCACCGGGCACACAACGTATTACGATGCTTCTTTCCGTTTTAGTTTTGATCCAGTTGATGGGTTTATTTTTGAGCAATTTTCATCCGTAGCACTGTCTGCACCGGCAGCAACCGATAATATCCGTTCGGGGCGGTACGTGGATAGCAGAAACTGGTGCTACCGGATAGAAGGTCCCTCAATGATGCCTGGTGGCCGGTCCCTTTTCTCGATCCGTGCCGGCGGGGAGGGATGTAGCAACAACGTTGGGTTTTCTGCGTCAATCGTTACCGGGACAGCGGCGGGACATCCTGATATCGGTTCACGCGATATCGTGCCTCATCTGAACGATAGTTGGACCTACGGTATCGTATCAGTAAGGGGAGGGTCTTCTGGTTTTGGCGGTAGTTGGCCAGTCAACGGGTTGATTGGTGTGCGCCAGAATGGTGAGCAGATCGTTTTTGCACTGTTCAATTTGAATGGTGGGGATACCTTCGAACCTCAGCAATCATCCGTACTGGCACGTGTCGGTGACTGATCAATCCATCTGATGGATGGTACCTGTTCAAATCGGGTACTATCCTTTATTCCGGTTATTTAACAGAGATGTAACAGGATTCGGCAGATAATAGGATGAGCTCCACCTTTCACCTTTGATCAGTTTTTACCTGGCTCGCCACAACAGTCTCACTGTTACAGCCAGTACTAGAAACGCAATCAGCGACCAGTCGGGAATCGTCAGTGACAGGAACTGCCAGGAACTATCTGCGCAGTCACCGTTGGCTTCAAACATATCCGGCCACCAGCGGGCAAGTGGCAGTTCATTCAGGAATGCTTCTTCGGGGCTGATTCCGCACTCGAATGCCTCCGGAAAGCGTACCAGCCAGGCCTGTCGCCCGGCAACTACTGCGCCCGCTAGTGCAAACAAGATGATCAGTCCGCTGTAGAGACGGCGTCCCAACTGCTGCGGATTGTGCAGAAATCCAACCAGCGCAGTCAATCCAACCAGCCAGTAGGCGATGCGCTGCATCACGCATAGTGGACAGGGTAACAAACCTTCGATATGTTGCAGGTAAAGTGCATAGCTAACTAGCCCGACACAGATCAGAAGGATCAGCAGAAAAATAACTCTCATCGTTTTATTTTATACGTTCTTTCTTCGCATTGTACCACCTCCGTCCTTGCGAACTGCACAGCGGTATTACAGCAGATAAGGTGTGGCCTTATACATCTTGTCGACGCTGCTTCTGGATTGCTTCACGCCTGCGGCGTTCGCAATGACGTACTTTTGTTATTAGCAACGATAGCAGACATGACGTCATCGCGCGGCTTGCAACACTTCTTCGTCTTCGCGAGGCCCGTAGGGCCGTGGCGATCCAGAAAGTAACGTAACGGTAGAGGTAAAGGTGACTTCATGCACTTGCCAGCACCGCACTGGATTGCTTCACGCCTGCGGCGTTCGCAATGACGGCATTTGGGTCTTTGCACGCCACTTTCCCGTCTTCACAAGCTGCATAGTGATCCGAAAAATACCAAAAATACTGTAACTCAAATCGATGATCCTGAGTACGCTGTCAGCTCCACATTTAGTGCTATATACAATACGATTCATGGTGCGTATGATAACCTGTTTTAGTTCTAGGGAAGGAGCCAGATATGGGTACTATCAGTGCAAATGATCTTAAGACCAGAGGAGTTGCTGCCATTGACGCACAATTGGCAGAGCAGTCGGAAGCTGTTATTGCTGTACGCGGTAAGGATCGATATGTCGTGATGAATCTGGAGCACTACCACTACTTGCGTGAGTGCGAATTAGAGGCAGCCCTGGCGGAAACGCGTGCCGACCTGGCAGCCGGGCGCTCCGTGGAGGAATCTCCGGAAGCTCATCTTGCCCGGATCTACAAATCGGAATGAGTTATGTACTGATCTTTACTGAATCTTATAACCGGCGAGCTGCACGCTGGCTGAAACGCCACCCCGATCTGCGCACACAATATCTGAAGATATTACAGCTTCTTGAAGCTAATTCTTACCATCCTTCGCTAAGGTTGCGTGCGTTAAACGGCAAGTTTCATGGACTGCATGCAGCTTCAATCAACCTTTCATACCGGATTGCGCTGGAGTTGCTGATCGAGGACAAGCAGATTATCCCCATAAATATTGGCGATCATGATGCGGTTTATTGACTTATCAGGTACAGCAGAATCCGGATATTCTGCGGTTTCTAGGATTATTCGGGAGTTCCGTGCCCGCATACTGATTCACACTTGACCTTAGATATTTAGTCCCTCATCTTCTTCAATTTTCAGGAAGCAGCAACCGTATCATCATCCGATTGCGGAGTTTGTGTTGGTTTTTGTCTACGCATACTGCCGGCAACCAGTTTGTATTCGAGCAGACGGCATTCGAGCGCACCATTGAACAGCGGTATACGACGTGACGGGGTAAGCCGGATCGATTTAGCGAGCAGGGGATCGGCAGTCAGCAGAAAAGCCTGCCAACCGCTGAATCGTTTTTTCAGTACATCACCCAGCTTGGGATAGAATTCGGCTAAAGTCTGCCGGTCGCCGATGCGTATGCCATAAGGTGGATTGGTGATCAGCATACCGGTCTCGGCTGGTGCGGAAATTTCCAGCACATTTGCTTGTTTTAAATTGACGCAATTCGCCAGCTCTGCTGCTGCAAAATTATTGCGTGCATCGGCCAGAGCATTGCCGTACAGATCGCTGCCGTAAATCGCCTGGAATAGGCGTGGTGTCTGCCGCTCCCTGGCTACCTGTT
>JBDIVK010000048.1:0-9872 GCA_039794425.1 Nitrosomonas sp.
TTAATACTTCTTCTGCCTTTGCCCCACCGATATGTCTTCGTTACCTGATACGATTATTCGCCCCGAGATTCTTGCGCTGTCAGCTTACCATGTGCCACCTGCCAAGGGTATGATTAAGCTCGATGCAATGGAAAATCCTTACACGCTTCCACCATTTTTGTGTGAGGAAATTTCTCGGATTTCTGCTGGTGCATATCTCAACCGTTATCCTGATCCATACGCTGAGAAACTCAAAGAAACACTTCGAATAGCGTTATCCATACCAGCTGGTATGGATATTATGCTGGGGAATGGTTCGGATGAAATTATTCAGATTATTATGCTGGCTACAACCGGTTCCGGCACAAAATTATTGACTGTTGAGCCTGGATTTGCCATGTTCAGAATGATTGCCACGTTCACTAATACAGAATACTTGGGCATTCCTTTGAAATCTGATTTTTCGCTAGATCTTGATGCCATACTCAAAGCTATCGCATACCACCGGCCCACTGTCATTTTTCTGGCTTATCCCAACAATCCCAGTGGTAACTTGTTCGATACCGATGCTTTATGCGCGATTATCGAGGCATCACCTGCTCTCGTGGTAGTGGATGAAGCCTATCATCCCTTTGCGGGAAAAAGCTTTCTGGAAAAACTAGCTGATTATCCCAATCTGTTGATCATGCGAACACTCTCCAAATTGGGATTAGCCGGCCTCAGGCTCGGACTACTGACCGGTAGATCGGAATGGTTGTCAAACCTGGAAAAACTACGCCTACCTTATAATATCGGCGTGATTACCCAACTCGTCGCAACAACAGTCATGCAACATTATGATGTACTTCAACAGCAGGCAGATATGATCAAGCAAGCACGCGCGTCGTTAAGTGCCAGTCTCAATAATCTGGAAGGGGTCAAGGTATTTCCTTCCGATGCTAATTTCATTTTATTCCGTATCAATCAGGCCAGCCAGATTTTTCAAGCACTCAAACAACGCGGTATTCTGATAAAGAACCTTGACAATAGCCATCCCTTATTAAAGAATTGCCTTCGTGTAACGGTGGGCACGCCCGATGAAAATGCTCTCTTCTGTCATACACTGCACGATCTGATTACTGAAAATTAACCAATAGGCGGGTAGCGACTACCTGTTTCAATTAAGCACTTTTATGCGTAAAGCCCAAGTTACCCGTAATACGCAGGAAACCCGGATTACAGTGGCAATCAATCTGGATGGCCACGGAAAAGCGGAACTGAATAGTGGTGTGCCTTTTCTCGATCATATGCTGGATCAGATTGCTCGCCATGGCATGCTGGATTTAAACGTTACCGCAGCAGGAGATTTACATATCGACGCGCATCATACGGTGGAAGATATCGGTATTACGCTGGGTCAAGCATTGGCCAGTGCTATCGGTGATAAAAAAGGCATATTCCGCTATGGACACGCCTACGTGCCACTGGATGAGGCATTGTCAAGAGTAGTCATAGATTTGTCAGGCAGGCCAGGGTTGCAATTCAACACAGTATTTTCACGTGCCACTATCGGTACTTTCGATGTCGATCTGATATACGAGTTTTTTCAAGGTTTCGTCAATCACGCTATGACGACTCTGCATATTGATAACCTGGCAGGTAAAAATGCGCACCACCAGGCAGAGACCATTTTCAAAGCATTCGGTCGTGCCTTGCGGATGGCTGTTACAGTCGATCCTCGCTGCCCTGACCTCATTCCATCCACTAAAGGCGTGCTGTGAAAGAAGATATATATTCCATACTTTCGCTCTGAACATGAATACAATCGCTATTGTGGACTACGGCATGGGCAACCTGCGATCGGTTTCCAAAGCACTGGAATACGTCGACCCACTGGCAACCGTCACCATCACCAGCGATCCGGCCGTTATTCGGACAGCATCCCGTGTAGTTGTTCCCGGCCAGGGAGCAATGCCACATTGCATGCAAGCCCTGGTCGATTATGGTTTACAGGAAGCGGTATCGGACGCGGCAAAAAACAAGCCTTTCCTTGGCATCTGTCTTGGGCTGCAGATGCTGTTCGAGGAAAGTGAAGAGGGAAATACCCGAGGGTTGGGTATTTTATCCGGTAAAGTAAGAAAACTAACGCCGAATGAGGTCACCGAAAGCGGGGTACAGAAGCTTAAGATACCCCACATGGGTTGGAACCAGGTTTACCAGACTATCGACCATCCTTTATGGCGTGGAATCGCCGTCGATGCACGATTTTATTTCGTTCACAGCTACTTTGTCGCTGCGAACGAATCGGCAATAGTTGCCGCCCACACACATTATCCGACACCGTTCACCTGTGCCATAGCAAGATACAACATCTTCGCCGTTCAGTTTCACCCGGAAAAAAGTCATCTTGCAGGATTGACGCTACTCAGTAATTTTTCAAAATGGACACCGTAATTCGCTGTAAATTATTGCTCTTTTTTCTATATTCTATGTTTGGGTATTCCCCGCTTTTTAAGATTAATCATCGATTCTGATAACTATATATGCTGATTATTCCCGCTATAGATCTAAAAGATGGACATTGTGTTCGTTTAAAGCAGGGCATCATGGAAGATGCTACGGTATTTTCAGAAAACCCTGAATCAGTCGCTCAGCACTGGCTGGACCATGGTGCGCGTCAATTACATTTAATCGACCTTAACGGTGCATTTGCCGGAAAACCGAAGAATGGTACAGCGATCCGCGCAATTGTCGAAGTCATCGACGGAAAAATCCCTATCCAGCTGGGTGGAGGGATCCGTGATCTGGAAACCATCGAACATTATCTGGATAGTGGAATCAGCTATGTCATCATTGGTACCGCCGCAATTAAGATACCCGGATTCTTACATGATGCCTGTTACGCGTTTCCCGGTCAGATTATGGTGGGTCTCGATGCTAAAGATGGTAAAGTTGCAGTTGACGGCTGGTCCAAAGTCACTGGCCACGATGTAATAGACTTGGCAAAAAAATTTCAGGATTACGGTGTCGAAGCCATCATTCATACCGATATCGGTCGTGACGGTATGCTGAGCGGTCTCAATATTGAGGCCACGGTGGAGCTTGCTCAAGCGCTTACCGTACCGGTTATTGCAAGTGGTGGTGTTACTAATCTGGATGACATTAGGAAACTGTGTGAAGTTGAGTCTGAGGGCATTACGGGCGTCATTACCGGCCGTGCAATTTATCAGGGTTCCCTCGATTTCAAGGAAGCACAGTCTTTGGCAGATCAATTAAGCATGCTGGTATAAAACATAGACGCAGATCTTAAAATCTCCCCATATATTCGTCATTACGTTCACGTTCGGTTGCATTACTTCTCCGTTCTCTCTCTCACATATCATTTTCTGATAAATTTTTCTGATTAATGGGATTAGCTAAACGTATCATCCCCTGCCTCGATATCAAGGACGGGCGCGTTGTTAAAGGAGTAAATTTTGTTTCGCTCCGGGATGCCGGAGACCCGGTTGAAATTGCCCGCAGCTATAATGATCAGGGAGCGGATGAGCTCGTTTTTCTCGATATAACTGCCAGTTCGGATAACCGCGATCTGATCCTGCATATCGTTGAAGCCGTAGCTTCCCAGGTTTTTATTCCCCTAACCGTAGGGGGGGGTATTCGTAAAGTTGAAGACGTGCGACGACTTTTAAATGCGGGAGCCGATAAGGTCAGTATCAATACATCTGCTGTATTAGACCCGACCCTGGTCAAGGCTTCAACTGACCGTTATGGTTCTCAGTGTATTGTGATTGCTATTGATGCTAAACAGACAGTGAATAAAGGAACCGGATTGACACACTGGGAAGTATTTACTCATGGCGGGCGTAAACCCACCGGAATAGATGCGGTCGAATGGGCAGAAAAAATGCAATCGCTGGGAGCGGGAGAAATTTTGCTGACCAGTATGGATCGTGACGGCACCTGTTCCGGCTTCGATTTAGCCTTAACACGTGCCCTTTCCGAGGCGGTAGATTTGCCAGTCATTGCCAGCGGTGGTGTTGGGAACCTGGACCATCTGGTAGAAGGAATCCTGCAAGGCCACGCTGATGCAGTTCTGGCGGCAAGTATTTTTCACTATGGTCAGCATACTATCCTGGAAGCCAAGCAATATTTGTTACAGCATGGTATCGAAGTACGTCTGTAACAATTAAATGCGATTATTCACCCCTATTTACCAAGGATCAGAGCCGGCTGTCTATCGAAGCAAGTGTAGAGTCAGCATAGGATCCTATCAGGCAGCACCAAAATAACGATGCCAACCGTTCACTTGTCTGCTCATCAGACATTTCGCTTGATTTTGCAAACACTTTCTGACACTGTTAAGGTTATATGAATACGAACGAGAAAAATCTGATGACGGATGACTGGCTCGACAAGGTAAACTGGTCAGCAGATGGTCTGATTCCCGTCATTGCCCAGGAACAAAGCAGTAGTAAAGTACTGATGGTTGCCTGGATGAACCGTGAAGCATTGAAACGCACTGCAGTAACCGGTGAAGCGTTTTACTGGTCACGTTCGAGGAAAAAACTATGGCACAAAGGCGAGGAATCCGGGCATATCCAGAAAGTCAAGGCAATTTATCTCGATTGCGACGAGGATGTTCTCCTGCTCAGCGTGGAACAAATGGGTGGAATAGCGTGCCACACAGGGAGGCAAAGCTGTTTTTTCAACAAATTGGTAGACGGACAATGGATCGTAGCGACCCCTGTTATTAAAGATCCAACACAAATTTACAGTAAATGACTTCATCGACCATATTGCTTCGGTTAGCTCAGACGATCGAGACACGTAAGCATGCCGATCCTTCCAGCTCATATGTAGCAAAACTGTTAAACGGTGGCCAGGATAAGGTTCTGAAAAAAATTGCTGAAGAAGCCGCTGAAACCATCATGGCTTCCAAAGATAACGACAAAAGGCAGATCATCTATGAAACCGCTGACTTATGGTTCCACTGCTTGATTATGCTGGCTCACCATGACCTATCACCCAACGATATACTATTGGAGCTGGAACGTAGGGAGGGTGTATCTGGCATTGAGGAAAAACAGTCTCGATCTCAACGAATTGAAATTGGATAATCATGCAAGACTGTATATTCTGCAAAATCGTACGTGGAGAAATTCCTGCCAGTAAAATCCATGAAGATGAAGATACGCTGGCTTTTCTCGATATTCATCCGGTAGCCCCGGTACATTTTCTGCTGATACCAAAACAGCATATTGAATCGTTGAGCGAAGTCGATACTATTCATCAGCAGTTACTTGGAAAGATGATGTGGCTGGCACCCCGACTGGCAACCGCACAGGGATGTTCAGATGGATTCCGCACGATTATCAACACTGGTCGTATAGGCGGGCAAGAGGTTTTCCACCTTCATCTTCACGTTATTGGAGGAAAAGATCGTCTACCTGCCATGATTCGTTATGATTAATCCTTTCCTAAGGAGTCAACAAAATGGGAACGTTTAGTATCTGGCACTGGCTAGTTGTGCTGGCAGTCGTAGTTCTGGTATTCGGTACCAAAAAGCTGCGTAATTTAGGTGGTGATCTCGGTAGTGCTATCCGGGGGTTCAAGGAAGGCATGAAAGGAGCTGAAGAAGAAGCGGCATCCCCCCCGTCTCATTCACAGCAACAGCAAATAGCCGGCCATTCGATCAAGAGTGAAATTGAAGAAAAAGATCACTCCAAGACATGATTCGATCATTCGTCAGGTACCATATCATCGTTCTCGGTGCAACGAATATGGATAACTGCAACGTATCATTTAACCTAGAAACCGCAGTTGGACGTACACTCAGGTGCGTAGCAGTCTCACCCACAGGGTCGGGAGCGAAGGCAGTACTATCTATCGGGATCTCCAGAAGCTGATAAGCGATCAACTGCGGTTTCTAGGTTTAAATAATCGTGATCTGATACTATTGTCTGGATTGGAAAATGTTTGACATCAGCTTTGCCGAACTTATAGTCATTTCTATCGTGGCACTGATCGTGATAGGACCTGAACGGTTGCCTTCGGTAGCACGTACACTGGGGCACCTCCTGGGACGTGCACGACGTTATGTCGAACGTGTCAAGCACGATTTACATGAAGAAATGGAGCTGGATCAGCTTAGAAAACTTAGAGACTCCATGCATGAAACTGTCGGCTCATTCGAAAAAACGATACACAAAGAGATGAACGAAATACACAAGTCTGCAGATATCCAGTCTGCCATAGCGGAAAAAGATCCATCGGCTTCTGAAGCTGAAAAACCCTCCACCTCCGCAGAACAAGTTCATTCCCTCTCCCATCCGACTGAATCTCAGCCATCGAATGATAACATCCACGGCAGTGATCGATCTGACAGAACCCAGTGATTGATCTTCGCAGAGAATCTAAGCAAGAGCCCATCGAATGAAACAACAGGATACACCACAGTAACAGATGGACAATGACGGTACTTTCATTTCGCATCTGGTAGAGTTACGTGCCCGGCTGATCCGGGTACTGGTAGTCTTGCTTGTTGGTTTTATCCCTTGCGCTTTTTTTGCCCGGGAATTATATAGCTTTCTTGCTCACCCCCTGCTGGAAAAACTGCCACAAGGTGGCCAGATGATTGCTACAGCAGTAGTGACACCTTTCTTCATTCCGATGAAAGTAGCACTCATGGTTGCTTTTCTCATTACCCTGCCCCACACGCTGTATCAAATCTGGGCATTTGTCGCACCAGGTCTGTATGCCCATGAAAAACGCCTGTTTCTGCCACTGGTACTGGTAAGCAGTATTCTGTTTTTCACAGGAATGGCTTTTGCTTACTTTGCCGTACTGCCTCTGGTATTCGAATTCATCATCTATTTTGCACCGGAAGGTGTGGCAGTGATGACTGACATCAGCGAATACCTCGGCTTTGTATTATCCATGTTCCTGGCATTCGGGATAACTTTTGAAGTACCTGTATTCGTAGTCGTACTTATCAGAACAGGTATCGTTTCGATTGATAAAATGAAATCTATTCGCCGCTTCGTTCTGGTAGGTGCATTTATTATCGGTGCGATTTTTACGCCGCCTGACGTCATGTCCCAAATCCTGCTGGCTGTGCCGTTATATTTACTTTATGAACTGGGCATCATACTAGCCGCTTTTTCCATCAGGCAATCCAGCCAGGTGCCGACTTCATCGATTATGCATAATCAAAAGGGTGACACTGAAGAAAACAAATAAACACGGGCCGCTTTCTATATCCCATTAACCAGCAGGCCAAGTAACCGCATTTTTAATAACCTCCATTAGACAGATATAATTTGTTGCCTGACCTTTTCAAATAAACAGATTGCGGCAGCAGCGGCAACATTAAGTGATTCAGTATGGTTCGACATGGGTATCATTACCCGCCTGTTCACAACCTTCAGTATTTTTTCTGATAGCCCGCTGCCCTCATTGCCAAAAACAAATGCCGTGGGGCCTCGCAGATCTGTATGGTAAATACTATCGGCACCACTTAACGTCGTCGCAATGACTTGGCCGGCAAAACACTGGGCCAGATGAACCAAATCCACCTGTTCATGAATATTAAGAGAAAAATGTGCGCCCATACCTGCACGCAACGTTTTAGGAGACCAACTATCTGTACAATCAACAGATAGAAATACCTCCCGGATTCCGGCTGCGGCCGCAGAACGCAGAATGGAACCTAAATTACCCGGATCCTGAATCGTTTCCAGCATGATACAAGAAGTATGCTCATTCATTTCCCCTGCTGAATCAGGCTGTGGGATGGGAATGAGTGCCAGGACACCGGCGGGAGTCTTGACAGGCGATACCCGACTGAATAAAACGTCACTCAGCATTAATCGATTCGTTCCGGTATTTTCATCGATCTGATCCAGCAAATGGCTAATTTCCGGGCACCGGATACCAGATTCGCTAACGATCAAAGTTTCCGGAGTCTGCCCGGATGTAAGACAGGCTTGCAGCAGATGTACACCATCAAGCAGAGCCAGACCTTCTTTACAACGCTGGCGCGCTGAGTTCTGTAACTTGACAAGTTTCTTGAAAAAGGGATGTTCGCGTGAAGTAATACAGCGCATGCCGTAAATGACCTGATATGTTACCCGTTATTACAGCATACTATCAGGCATCACAGGAGGAAAAAGCTTAACGGCCGTTTATTACCAGCTGAAAATTATCGGCTAGCTTCTATGAGGGTAATCCAGCTCAAATGAAAACTACATTATTCTTTGAAACACTTTCGACTTCCGGCCTTTGATCGGCAATTCAATACCCGTTTCTCAAATTATCAGGATAATAAACCTGAAGATTATCATCCATCGCCCATCGGACAATCAATCGGCCTATCAAAGCCCGGTCGGTACAACAAAAGTATATCGCTTAATCTATTGCCCTGGGTTTCCCTCCTCCTTCCTGATCTTCAGCAGGAATTTGATGGAATGGTTGAATAGTCTGCCCATAGGTTGATGGATCAGGTGAATCGGGAGCAGACGGTCTACAAGCAGCTAAAATCAATATCATTGTTATAGCCATAATCAATTTTATCTTCATAAGTACCTCTTTATATTTAGTAATCCTGGACCATGTGTTTCTAAACCACGTAGAAATGGTAAGTGAAAGAAGATAACTGAATATTGATCCAGATCAACTTCGATCTGTTTTCTGATGGAGGAAAATACGCAGATTTGTAAAACATGCGTATTCACCATTTGCGGTCTCGAAAAAGGCAATCAGTCTTGACATACCGCCTCCCCAAAGGGCAGAATACGCGTCTTGTTACATCAGTACTTGGCGAATTAGCTCAGTGGTTAGAGCAGCGGAATCATAATCCGTTGGTCCGGGGTTCAAATCCCTGATTCGCCACCACAAATTAATGGCTTAGTGATATTCACCAAGCCATTTTTTGTTTTTGGGATGCTGTTGCTGGGACACTCAAAATTAATACTCTGCCGCCTGTCCTGTAAATAATCTTCAGAATCTCCTGGTTACAGGCTGGACAGAAATAGATGAAGCACTGATACTCATCATTACCCAGAGCGTAAGTTACCTGCCTGCACAGGTGGCAAGGCAGGAATGGCTGTATCGGAATCGTAGGTTAAATGAGTGAGGAGTGCTTGCCGGGAGCAAAAGTAGCCGGCAAGCTGAAAGATAGTGTTACGTTTCTTTCCACGAACAATAAAACCCGTGAGTATTGGTATCGGTATTGGTGGAAATAGCGATAGTTGTTTAACGATTAGGACTAATTTCTAACGCGTTAAGAACATTCTTTACGCCATCTACAGATTGGGCAATGCTGTTAACCTTATCTTTTTCTGCTTCTGTTTTAACTGTACCGGTTAATACCACGACTCCATTGTTATCTGTATCTACCTTAATGTGTAAAGAATCAATATCCTCGGCTGCCAGTAACTTGGCTTTAATTTGAGTAGTAATGGCAGAATCCTTTATAAATTCCTCTGCACGAGACTCTGGGCCTTTATCCTCAGCGACAGCCAAGGTTGGGGTAAAAAAAATACTAGCTAGTACTACACTAAAAATAAGTTTGTGATTTTTCATGTGCTTACTCCTCTACTTAATTAGGCAATATAAGTGAGAACAATGAGGCATAAATTTTGTTCCATAGTACCATTCCCTATTAGCCGCTGAATTCTAAAGTTAGAGCATTCTGCACTTAGATAGAGTCGATATAAGATACTCAAGTCTGAATGTAGAAATTACTTCCTCAATTCCGGATGTGCACGGACTTAAATGCAGAATGCTCTAGAGCATTCTGCATTTAAGTACGTCCATAGCCTGAATTCAGGAAGTAATTTCTGCATTCACCTGCTGAGAAGAGCGGCAGTATGCTGCCGATAGTTTTCCACAAAACATCGAATGACCGTGCCATA
>JBDIVK010000049.1:0-9724 GCA_039794425.1 Nitrosomonas sp.
GACTGTTTCGTCGCCTGAAGGGTTTCAGAAGAATCTTCTCTCGCTTTGACAAGTTAGATGCAGTTTTCCGATTCTTCATCAATTTCGCTCTGATTGTAGATCGATTAATTAGTGTTAACAGACCCTAAGATACCTTCGTGGAAAATTTAATGATGAGTTCAGAGACAATTGTTTGAAGCAATATCGATTAAGGTCATTATAGACAGGATCGGAAGAATCATGAAATGGTAAAGAGAAACCGATTACAACGAGATACAGCTGCAGTTCGCTGGGATACCGACCGGCAAGTGTGTGTATCAGGGTACTTGCATGACCAAAATTTACCAAGAAGATACCGTTAATTCGCGGGAAAGGTCAGATCGCGTAATCTTACAATGATTAATAAAAGTTTATCGCTCATTACTGTTTTGTTTAATGTGGCCATGTAAGCTTCCCTGTCAAGTAGACAGTTCATTGTAGAGAATCGGAGCCGTGGTTAATCGAGGCATAAATTGCGTCGGTGGGATATTCCCTAGCGATTCATGGGGACGGTTTTCGTTGTATTCATATAGCCATTGTTCGGTAATCTCCTGAACCTGGCGAATGTTATCGAACAGATAAGCATCCAACACTTCATCACGATAAGTTCGGTTAAATTGTTCGATAAAGGCATTCTGGTTCGGCTTTCCTGGCTGAATGTATCGAATGTGTATGTCTTGGTTTTGCGCCCAATCCAGGAATTGCCGAGAGGTCACTTCCGGCCCGTTATCCAAGCGAATTGCCTGTGGCTTGCCGTAGTAGTCGATCAGGCGTTCCAGCGTACGTATCAAACGAGTCGATGGAATGGACGTCCCAATATCGATAGCCAGACATTCACGGTTGGCCTCGTCGATTACGTTAAGCGTTCGAAATGTTTTTCCGCAATACAGTGAATCGTGCATAAAATCCAATGCCCAGCAATCGTTGATCTTATGAGCCAAATCCAGCGGTTGACGTTCGCGGTCAGGCATTCGTTTTCTGGTTCGTCTTGGCAGGTTCAGTCGCATATGACAATACACGCGGTGTACGTGTTTATGGTTCCACTGGTGACCATCCAGGCGTAACCGGGAAAAACACTTCCAGAAACCCCAGCACTGGTGGTTCTCAATAATCTTATTGAGCACATCGATAACCTCAGCATCACGCTCAGATGCTGGCTTTGACCTTTTGTAATACGCTACCCGCGACAGACCTGTCATCTCACAGGCACGGATGACAGGCAATCGCGCTTGCACAAGCTACTTTGTTATATCGCGCCGGCCAGACGGCGTCAGGACTTTCGATTCAGTACATCCCGGATGGCGTTGTTCTCCAGCGCCAGATCTGCATATATGCGCTTGAGTTTGGCATTTTCAGCTTCCAGCTCGCGCAGGCGACGCAATTCCGATACCTGCACACCAGCATATTTGCTTTTCCAGTTATAGTACGTTGCGCTGCTGATGCTGTGTTTGCGACACAGTTCGGCCGCCAGCACACCCGCCTCACCTTCTTTGAGCACCGCTACGATCTGGGGATTCTGTAAATCTACTTCTCTTCATCAAGGTCTCCATACAAAAGGAGGCTCCCAAATTCTACTCAAAAATGTCTACCAAAAGGGGAAGCTTACGGCCAGAGTTGTCGATAAATTTTACATTTTTATAAGCCTTCCTAACAATGAAAGATTTTATGTGATTATTCTTATTTTTATTAATTAATAATCATGCGGTTAGATGTGATCTTGTTTGTTGGCATGAAAATTGCTTCTATACAAGTGAGAATCAGGGTTTTTATAAACTGATATCAAGCCTGAATACATAATTGAGTTTCTACGCTGTAATTTTTTAATGAAGTATGAAGCTAAAAGGAGCAATTAAAAATGAGACGTTTTAATAAAACTATGGTGATGGCAGCTATGGCTGTCGGTATATTTGCTGCCCAAGGTCCTGCTCAGGCAGCACCGGTAGTTGGGGCGGATGCTATTTTAAGGTTAATAGACTTCAGGTTTGTTGATGGAGCGGGAAATACTGTAGGAGTAGGAACGCATATTTCCAATCCAGTTGGTTCAAACAACGGAAATACCTTTGCCGCTATTGATGGTGTAAGTGCCTCTAACGGCGGTAATAGTGGGCTTGGCAATCCTTTAGATATTGCTCAGTCTGGTGTGGGAGCTCACCCGGGAGAAAATAATTTTAGTCCTTTCTTTACACCTGGAGATCAAGCTGCTTTTTCCGATACGCGCCTGCAGGGTTCTGCTATTGAAGGGCTGGGAGCACTTGTTGGTGCAACTGCTGAAACAAGGGCAACTGCTGGTTTAGAGACCGGTTTTGTGGGCGATGCGACCTCAAATATAGGATTGCTCGTTAGTTTTGGTTTTATCGCAACAGAAAATTTCACGTTAGGTTTTGAGACAGGGTATGACTGGACTGCATTCGCATTTGTAGATGCTTCTGCTGCAATAGGAACTAGTGCCCAAGCGAGCACATCCTGGAGTATAACCGTAAGTGAGACATCAACGGGCAATGTGGTTGGCGCCTTATCACCTGGTGAGCTTAATCGTACTTTTGCTGCCCTTAATCCTGGGGAGACACAAGGATTTCAGAATCAAACGGGTAATTTATCTGTCTTCTTGGATAATCCTCTCGTAGAAGGTACCAGATATACACTCAATTTGCGCCATACTACCGAAGCCGATGTACTGAGAGTACCCCCGACACAAGTACCAGAGCCCGGAATTATGGCTTTGATAGGGCTAGGTGTATTGGGAATGTCTCTAGTTGCACGGCGCAGAATGATGTTTTAAGTTTAGTTAGATGTCGGTTTCAACCGACTATTTTTCAAGAAGCAAGCTGAAGTTAAGAAAGCACGGTTGATCAAGATGTCAATCGTGCTTTTTTAGTATATACAACCAATTCTTCTCCAGTGTTTTTTGTTTGGTTAACTATTAATCGGAGGGGTGTGCTCGCCCCAACATTTCAACCATCTATGCCAGCCGAGATAATTTTCCAAATACTTTGGTCGCGATTCCATGAAATTTCTTCATCCACTGTTTGAGTCGGCTGTCGCAGGCATTAACATTCTGGATATGGTAAATGTTAGCAACGACTCGAACGCTGGCAGAGGTTGGCGGGGCGATGTGTTATTCCAAGGTTATAAGTCACAGGTCGGTAGACGGCAGCGTAAGCTTCCCTGTCAAGTAGACAGTTCATTGTAGAGAATCAGAGCCGTGGTTAATCGAGGCATAAATTGCGTCGGTGGAATATTCCCCAGCGATTCATGGGGACGGTTTTCGTTGTATTCATATAGCCATTGTTCGGTAATCTCCTGAACCTGGCGAATGTTATCGAACAGATAAGCATCCAATACTTCATCACGATAAGTTCGGTTAAGTCGTTCGATGAAGGCATTCTGGTTTGGCTTTCCTGGCTGAATGTATCGAATGTGTATGTCTTGGTTTTGCGCCCAATCCACGAATTGCTGAGAGGTCATTTCCGGCCCGTAGTACATTCGGAATAACTTTGGAATAACGCAAGAGCTAGCCGCCCAAATTACAATTGGTTTTGAACCCACAGCAGATTACCATCGCAATATTGCTTTCTGGTTTAACCATCAGGGAACTCAGTGCATGTTGGCTTCTTCACTTTCTGTGGCACGTGCCCGGGAAATGTTGTTCAAAACCTGGGATAAACACGATCACAAGGATGCCCGGTTGATTTTATATCTGATTGCAACAAGGCATGGTTCGCCCTTTCTATGATCCGTTGATTGAAAGCATGATAGATATACAGGAACTATCAAACACCTATCATCAGATTTCACTTAGCAGAACACGGATACAACACAGCCTAGTCAATCATTATCTCACTTTGTATTTTCCTGAGATGGGGCGCTACTTGCACAATACCCGTGCCGAGTGGTTTTGCAGGTTATTGTTAAAGTTTCCTACTCCGGCGTCTATCATACGTTATAAAAAAGCGACCTTTGTAGAGCGGGCATGGAAATATTGTTGGACGAAAGGTTTGCAAGCAACAATTTCTTGAAGAAGTTTACGAGACCGCTGTTCATTCAATAGGTTTGCCGGTTGCTTTAAAAGGATTGGGTATTACTACTTTTAAATTGCAGTTGCAACGCTATCTTGAGCTTTCAATTCAGCGTAATGAACTGGAGGAAATGGCAGAGTCTTTATTATCGGAGCGGACTGATTATCAACGATTACGCACACTTCCCGGTGTTGGGCCCATTATCTCGTTAATGATTATTGCAGAAAGTGGCGATCCCCGACGTTTGCCCACTATCGTCAGTATCTGAATTTTTGTGGATTTAATTTATCTGCTTCTCAAAGCGGGCAGCAAAAAGGGCAGTATTATTTATCAAAACGGGACAATGCTCCGTTTGCGTTACGCTTACTGGCTGGCGGCTGTCAGCGCTATTCGCCAACGGGAAAACAGCTTCCGGTATAAATATGAACGTTATGTTCGCAATAATCCGACTTGTGCTGACACGAAACGAAAAGCGCGAGTGGCAGTGGCCACAAAATTAGCACGCGTTGCCCATGCACTAGTCAAAACAAATACCGATTATCGTGGTTACTATGAGATGGGTCATGAGACGTAACTTACTCGGGCCCTTAGGGCGCTCGCGACCCTGTAGATAATGCTCAGGAGCTATGATCAAATCTGGTGTATGACAAAGGAGAAGGAAGCGGTGTAACCTGTTGGTAAAGATCTGGGCAGATCAACCAATGGAAAGGAAACACCGCAATGACAGATGATAATGTTTTAGAGCTGAACGATCCAGGACAAAATGATCCATTACAAGCAGTTCTGCGGGAAGGCGCACGCAAGCTGCTGGCAGCAGCGATTGAATCGGAAGTAGCTGCTTTTATCAAACAGCATGGCGGTTTAGAAACCGAGGAGGGTAAAGTGGCAGTGGTCAGAAATGGCTATCTGCCTGAGCGCACCATTCAAACCGGGCTTGGGGATATTGAAGTCAAAGTGCCGAAAGTACGGGATCGTTCCGGTTCAGGTATCAAATTCAACAGCAGTTTGATCCCTCCCTATTTGAAACGCACCCGAAGCATTGAAGAATTTTTACCCTGGTTATATCTGAAAGGTATTTCAACGGGAGATTTTACTGAGACGCTCAAACACCTGTTGGGAGCAGATGCACCAGGCTTGTCGGCTGCGACGATCAGCCGTTTGAAGCAGAACTGGGAAGAAGATTATCAAAACTGGATTCACCGGGATCTGAGTAGTAAACGATAGGTTTATGTCTGGGCAGACGGGGTCTACAGTACGGTAAGAATGGATGACCGGCTATGTATTCTGGTGATGATTGGTTCTGATGAAACGGGGCGCAAGGAATTACTGGCGTTGTCGGATGGCTATCGCGAGTCGGAAGCGAGTTAGACGGAAGTGTTGGTGGATTTAAAGCAGCGTGGCCTGAAGGATTCACCCAAACTGGCTATCGGTGATGGCGCGCTGGTTCTGGAAAGCCGTTGCCAAATGCTGGTCCCAGACCGATCAGCAGCGTTGCGGGGTGCATAAAACCGCCAATGTATTGGAGAAGCTGCCCAAGGTCAATGCAGCCCGGGGTCAAGGAAGCACTGCACAATATCTGGCAGGCAGAAACGCGGGAAAAGGCTTATGAAGCATTTGATCACTGTATTGAACGTTTCAATCCGAAATATCCAAAAGCAATGGCATGTCTGGCAAAGGATAAGGAGTCCATGCTGGCTTTCTATGATTATCCTGCAGAGAACTGGCAACATATCAGAACGACCAACAACCCAGTTGAATCGGTATTTGCCACTATCAGACTGAGGACAGCCAAAACCAAAAACTGCGGCAGCAGGACAACCACATTGGCCATGGCGTTCAAACTGATGGAAACCGCTCAGAAAAAATGGTGCCGATTGAGGGGGTACAAACTACTGGCAGAGGTCATCGCCGGTGTTCAATTCGTCAACGGCGTGAAACAACACAAGGCAGATCGCAAACAGGCCGCCGCTTGAGTCTCCATACACCACATTTGACTATAGCTCAATGCTTTAGCGCTCGTGACCTTTATAAACTGCTGTGTTAAGTCTTGTCGGGCCAATGCAATGGACCCTTGTGTACTATGGTGAGCCCCCTTTAATTCAGGAACAAATAACGTTGATTGAGATTTATCGTCAGGCACGGTTTGCAGGTGCCAGGGATACTTTTGAGGTAAATAATCGTTGACTCCGCAGGTAGTCCGTTATCCAGGCGAATTGCCTGTGGCTTGCCGTAGTAGTCGATCAGGCGTTCCAGCGTACGTATCAAACGAGTCGATGGAATGGACGTCCCAATATCGATAGCCAGACATTCACGGTTGGCCTCGTCGATTACGTTAAGCGTTCGAAATGTTTTTCCGCAATACAGTGAATCGTGCATAAAATCCAATGCCCAGCAATCGTTGACCTTATTAGCCGGATCCAACGGTTGACGTTCGCGGTCAGGCATTCGCTTTTTGGTTCGTCTTGGCAGGTTCAGTCGCATATGACAATACACGCGGTGTACGCGTTTATGGTTCCACTGGTGACCATCCGGCGTAACCGGGAAAAACATCTTCCAGAAACCCCAGCACTGGTGGTTCTCAACAATCTTATTGAGCACATCGATAACCTCAGCATCACGCTCAGATGTTGGCTCTGACCTTTTGTAATACGCTGCCCGCGACAGGCTTGTAATCTCACAGCACACCCGCCTCACCTTCTTTGAACACCGCTACGATCTGGGATTCTGTAAATCTACTTTTCTTCATCAAGGTTTCTATACAAAAGGAGGTCCCAAAATTCTACTCAAAAATGTCTACTAAAAGGGGAAGCTTACGGTAAGCCCGCTTGACTTCGGCCACTGTCATTTCACTCAGATGATATGTCTAGCGCCAGCATATTTTTGCACTGGGTTAGTTATTACTTGTTTTCAGTAAGCCACTCATGGGCCCTGCCCCTTTTTCATACCAGACAAGAGAGCCCTCTTTCTAAGTACCAATTAGCTATTTTCTTGCAAGAGATAGGAGATAACCATCACATAACAAAGCTAAATATCTACAGAACTACAGTGATAGTAAGGCCAGTAGCTAACAAGTTAAGTTGATATTAAAGAAATACTAACAAAATCCGATATGAGTTGTGTGCGGTATAGCTATCTCTACAGGCAAGGAGGCACGTCAATGGAAACAATAATTACATCAGAATCATTTACTTCGATAGAAGCGAAAGAACCAATGGCTCCCAAAGATCATAATGAAAGCACGGGAGGAATTATACTGGCCAGAGAAGATCTCAAGCAAAAGGTGCAAGTGCTTACAGAAGTAAACAGTCTCAAATTTATCTGGGTTCTTACTCGGCAATGGCTAATAATTTCCTTGGCAATAAGTATTGCTATTTGGAGTAATCATTGGTTAGTTTATCTGTTCATGATGGTGGTGATTGCCACTCGTCAGCATGCGCTTGGAGTTCTAATGCATGATGGAACACATTATCGTTGCCTATCAAATAAAATAACAAATGATATTATTTGTGACCTTTTCTGCGCACTGCCCATTGGTCTGCTGACATCGCGTTATCGATATGAGCACCAACTGCACCACCGCTTTTTAAATACAGATAAAGATCCTTATTGGAATGATTTTAAGCATGATTCTGACTGGCACTGGCCAAAAAATAAACTGGGCGCAATGATAGTTTTTTTTAAAGATATATCAGGCTTAAATGCATGCAAGATCTTGCGTGTTACCCACCGCTGGTCGCCATGGAACAATCACTTTTCACGTACTGATAATCCACCGCCTTTGACAATTACTGAGCGTATCACAATCTATAGCTTTTATACGCTGATTTTATTATTAGTCAGTTTAACCAATAGCTGGCTTGAATTATTGATTTTATGGTTGGTTCCGTTATCAACAATAATGATTGTTCTGATGCGCTTTCGTACGATCGCAGAACATTTAGTTTTGCCAAATAAAAATGAACTTGATGCATCTCGTCATACAGATGGCACTCTATTCGAGCGGTTATCCATTAGCCCCCTAAATATTAATTATCATATTGATCATCATCTTTTTCCTCTTGTACCATTTTATAATTTACCAATATTACATGAATTATTACTTGAGAATAAATTTTACCAAGAACATGCCCATATTAATAAAACTTACCTTGGTATTAAGAATGGCCTTATTGGTGAGATTATAAAGTAGGCATTTTGTCCAAATGTATGCCTGAGGTAGGTAAAATAAACGAATGATAGTAGTTACTTGGGAATCTTAAGTAAGAATGATCTATACAGACTAAGCTATGAAGGGACTGGCAGTGTCAAGGTTTTTTTGTGAGCTTGTATGTTGCCAAGGAAGCAAAAAGAAAAAAGGTAAGCCTGGGAAAGCTTGAACAGGCCTGCCTTGCCAGAAGTTATCGGAATATGTTAACTAACACTGTGTCTTACCACGAAAAATGGAAAAGCCCATTATAACCCGTAATCTTTTCCGTCAAGCAGACAGAGTGAAACCAGAACTATCGGTCCGTTGTTGACGATATTCGTAAGGGGTTCTATTGCCTAGGGTCTGTTAACACTAATTAATTGATCTACAATCAGAGCGAAATTGATGAAGAATCGGAAAACTGCATCTAACTTGTCAAAGCGAGAGAAGATTCTTCTGAAACCCTTCAGGCGACAAAACAGTCGCTCAACCTCATTGCGCTTTTTGTACATTTCAACGTCGTACGCCCAGGGCGACACGCGATTCTCTTTTGGTGGCACCACTGGGATCATCCCCAGATCAAGTACTAACTGTCTTGTTTCATCCCCTTCGTATAGCTTTATCCATAATCACGTGAGTGTCAGAGAACCCCTTATTCTCCAAGTTCTTCAGCAACTTCCGCCCTTCTGGCGCATCACCGGCCTGACCAGGAGATAACGAAAACACTACCGTGGTTCTGGCATCTGCCGCGACCAGGTGAATTTTGGTAGTCCAGCCCCCTCGTGATTTACCGATAGCTTGAACACCGTTTTTTAGTGCACCGGTACCATCAGGATGGACTTTAACTATCGTGCTATCCAGCTTTGCTGGAGTGCGAGGAAAACCTGATTCAGGACACCGTTCCTGGCCCAACGATTGGCGCGCATGTAAATGCTGTGCCAATTACCGAATTCCACAGGCAAGCCATGCCACTTACAGCCATGCTCAGCGACATACAGAACCGCGTTGAGCACTTCCAAATTCGAGAGAGTGACGTTCCCCGTTGTACAGGCAGTAGATTTTCAATGAGCTTGAATTGCAATGCGGATATTTTCATCCACCAATTCTAACAAAATAGTGTTAACACGACCTAGCATGAGCCGCGTCGGAGACTGTTTCGATAATGATGTGGCAGAAAGCTTCTTCGGTAGTCTTAAACAGGAACGAATCCACTGGCAACATTACCAAACCCGTTATGCAGCTCAACAAGATGTACTGCAGTATATTTCCATGTTTTATAACAGCCATCGACTGCATTCATACTTGGGATATAAGAGCCCAAATCAATAGAAGTAGAAACAGAAATATTGGAAAAAGTCGCTTAACTGGGGTGGCCGGTTTTACTTGACCATACATGGACGCTCACGTTATGCCAAGCTTTCAGTCGATGATTTTAAGAAGGTAAAGATTGCAGCCATACATCCGGACTTTATATGAGGCGCATTGCCTCTATCCCTGATGGAAT
>JBDIVK010000050.1:0-9300 GCA_039794425.1 Nitrosomonas sp.
CTCAACTTAAACTCACGCTGGTTTTCCGGGGCCTGGAGCGTCAAGCCGGGAATGTCTTTCAGTGCCTCGGCCAGCGCCTCCCGCCTCCACTGGTGGCGGATATGATTGCTCCAGCCTTTATCCGGCCGCAATGATGGCCAGTAATTGATTTCACTGCCTACGGAAGTAATCAGGATATCGGGCATCGGTACACGCCATTTTTTGAGCACTTTTACCGTACTTTCAACTGTTCTTCCTGTTGCAACACCAAATGAAATGGTTTTGGCATGCGTTCGCAACCATTGCAGCAATTCTGCTAACCCTTGTTCGTCGCCCAGCAGCGTGTTGTCTATGTCGCTGATAATCACCTTCTGTGCCAGGGGCATGGGTGCTTGACCCTCATGCAGCGTAGCGGCAAGCTGGCGGCGCAGGCGTTTACGCTCTTTATACAGCAGCTTGTTGATTTCCCTGAGATATTTTGTGACATGGGCATCCCAGGTGTAGTGGCGTCTGACGTTGGTGATACCATTTCTGGACCAGTCACGCCAGCGCTTTCTGTCTGAAAGTGCTTCTTTCAGCGCAGCGGCAATATCCAAGTGATTCAGGGTGTTGACGAGCAGCCCATTGCGACAATTGGCGATGATATCCCGTGGACCGCCGTCCTCCGGGGCGACGATGGGTAAGCCACTGGCTGCGGCTTCGATGAGCGTGAGCCCAAAAGGTTCGGTTAATGCGGGATTGACAAATATGCCGCGTCGGCGAACAGCCAGACGATAAAGCTCGGGGATATCCTCTATCATGAGATGTTTGGGAATTGCAACCTTGCCCCATAAGTCGTAACGATCGATATCGAACAGCATGTCGCTCAAGACTTTTCGCTGTGATTCTTCCATATCCCGGATATCTTCACGTGATCCGGCTAAAATGACCAGATTAGCAACACCTTGCAGTGATTTGTCCGATCCGTATGCTTGCACCAGCCCATGAATATTCTTGCGCGTATCAGGGCGGCAAATGGCCAGGATCATCGGTTTGCCCGGTTCATTCAGGAATCTATCGATATTGGCTTGGATCGTTTGGTTAATGGGTTTACGGCCAGGTGGCGAGAAGCGTGAGGTATCAGTTCCTGGCGGGATGACCCGGCAGCGGCGTGCATCAGTATTTTCATACATACCATATTGGTCTTCGATTTCCTGCCAGGTGCTGGTGACTACCAGTGAGGTATGAATCAGTGTTTCTTCTTCAGCAGCGATACGTCGGGATAGGTTGAATTGTCGTTCGATTGTTTGTTCTTTACGGCCGGAAGCGAGCAGGCGCTCCTGTTTAGGGCGACCAAGTGAATGGCCGGTGTGTATTTGCGGAATACCCAGCAGATTGGACAGGTGCTGACCGACATAGCCCGCATCTGCATAATGGGTATGGATCAGATCGGGTAATCGCCCTTGCTGGCGCAAATAGTGTAAACAGCGATCTACCATCTGATCCAGATGCGGCCACAACAACTCCTTGCGCAGGTATTTTTTGGGGCCACAAGGTAACCGGACGATACGCGCATGCGGTCCGAGTTCTTCGATTCGGGTTGCGTAATCGGATGAGACCTGGGGATCTTCGATCAGGCGAGTCAGCAGATCGACTTGTGAAATGTGGCTGTTGCGACCGAGGGCACGTGCCAGTTCAACAACATAGGTGATTTGACCACCGGTATCCGCATCGCGTCCCAGTTCCATATCGTGTCCACGTATCAGGCCATGGACACTTATCATTAAAATATAAAGTTTTTGATCTATCATCGTTTAGTTTTTGTCGGCAAATCCCACTCTTTGAGAAAGGCATAATAAAATTCGGGTGATTCAGGTATAGCGCCACGGATACTACACAGGGCGGCAGCAAATCGGTTTGCGCGCTCCAGTATCAATGCATTCGGCCAGCCAAATAGTGTCCCGAGAATGAATACTGCAGAAAACCCATCTCCTGCACCGACGGTGTCTATAATGGACATGTCTTTGATTCCCGGTGTTTTTACTTCATCTTCATTTTGATCGAGCAACCATGCGCCCTCAGCGCCACAGGTTACCAGCAGCGTTTTCAGTCGGAAATCCTGGATCAGGCGCGATGCGATATCGTGCGTATTACCGGTCTGCATACCCAGCAAGCGGGGTAATTCAGTCAATTCATCTTCATTGACTTTTACATAATCTGCCTGCGTTAGTGAATACTGTACGATCTCCTGGTTGTACCAGGGTTTTCTCAAATTGATATCGAGTAAACGGGGAGCTTGTGGTGCACGGCGTAACAATTCTTCCAGGGCGGTGCCGGATACCCAGTTGCGTTGTGCCAGTGTTCCGAAATACACCAGATCAGGATGAGTTGATGCAGTTACTTCGCCGACGATGAGCGGATCGATGAAATCGTAGGCCTGGTCTGCAAGAATCTCAAACTCATGCCCGTTTTCGCTGAATTTGACCAGTACCTGGCCGGTTGGATAATGAGGATCGCGCTGAATGCCGGAAGTGGTCATCCCGGCATCACGCATATGCTGAGCCAATTTCTGGTGGTAGGAATCAGTACCGGTACGTGTGATCAGAATAGGATGCAGTCCAAAGGACTGAAGATGGTGACCTACATTGAACGGAGCACCACCCACTATCGCGCTATCAGGAAAAATATCTACCAGTGCTTCACCAAACAGAATGATGTTCTTGATAGATCTGTCATCATGATCAATAGGCATTTTCTGCAAGACTCCTATCGGTGATGGTTGCTTGTTCCACAGGTGCTACGGGCGTATGCTCTCGCAACAGAGGAGTTGAAGCATCCGTAGGAAATAGGGACAAAATCATCAAGGAAGCTATGCTTCCAAGCAGATGCTCTTTTTTATTCTGGCATGGATGCTTGATATGCGCAAAATTTGTTGTGTAACAGTTTGTTTCGGAATTCAGCGCTGTTTTGATAGAATGCCTTCCCTGAGAAATTATAACGATTCCCACTTATAGTGATATCTGGTATGCATATAACCGACACTGCAGGTTGTGGCTTGAATCAAGGTAATCATTCGATCAAGCCATTGATAGCGTTTGTTGCAAGTAAATTGCGTTTGATCAAGACATGTTTACGGTTAATCATCATATGTCTGATTCTTACAACAGGTGGATGGGCTGGCCACGTATCTGCCAGCGAAGACACAAGTCTTTCCAATGAAGAATTTGATTGGTCCAGCGTTCCTCCTGTTACGCCATTACCTCGTGTTGGAATTTTTATCAAGCCACCATCAGGTCCGGGTTACTATTCATTGGGGGATTGGTTTACCGGGAATGAGCGGGAGAAGCCGCCGGTTGACCCTTATCCACCTTTTGCGTTGTTGCCAACTTCTGCTTTCGATGTCGATTTTCGTTATCTTGAGCAGCCGGATCATGAAAAGGATTTTTTCGATTCCATCAAACGGATCCGTTTAGGAAACAATTGGTTGCTTTCTTTCGGTGGTAGCTTCTGGTATCGCTACATGCATGAAACAGACAGTCGTTTGAATGCTGCTGGTACCAATAATAACCATCATTTGTTACGTACACGGGTACATGCCGATCTGTGGTATCGGGATCAGATCAGACTGTTTGCCGAGTTTCTGGATGCACGTGCCTTAGGATTGGATTTGCCTCCCCAGGCGATCGACAAAAATCATACCGATATGCTCAATCTGTTTGCCGATTTTAAATTGGGGCAGTTTATCGGTGGACCAGCCTATCTGCGGGTCGGTCGGCAGGAATTGCTGTATGGATCTCAACGGTTGATATCGACACTTGACTGGGCCAATACTCGCCGTAATTTTCAGGGGGTGAAGACTTTCTGGCATACGCCTGTGTTCGATCTGGATGCGTTCTGGGTTCGACCGATGAAAACAGAGCCTAACGAGTTTGATAACTGGGACAAAGAGCGTAACTTTGTAGGTTTATGGGGAACTTATAAGGCAATCTCCGGCCAGGTTTTCGATCTTTACTACCTGAATTTAATCGATAACAGAGTCGTTTCTCCAGCAAATATCCAGCAGGGTAACGTTCTGCAGGGAGATTCCGTCCTGCATACTATTGGCGGGCGCTGGATTGGTGATTACCAGCGGTTTCTCTATGAACTGGAAGGTATGTATCAGTTTGGTAAACGTTCCAATCTCGATGTTTCTGCATTCTCTATTGCTTCAGGGGTGGGCTATCATCTGCCACTTCCGATGAATCCCCAGTTCTGGTTGCGCTACGATTTCGCTTCGGGGGATAAGAACCCTCATGATGGCCGCAGTAATACCTTTCATCACCTTTTTCCGTTCGGTCATTATTACCTGGGTTACATGGACCGGATAGGTCGGCAGAATATTCATGATTTCAATGCCCAGTTCACCCTCCATCCACAACCTTGGTTCACATTCATCGGGCAATATCATCGCTTTTACCTGGCGAATAAACGCGATTATCTATACAACGCAGCAGGTGCGGAAACATTGCGTGATATTACCGGTCAGTCAGGTAGTCATGTCGGAGATGAAGTCGATCTGCGTGTGAACATTCATCTCAGTCGGCATCAGGATATATTGTTGGGCTATTCCAAACTTTTTACCGGTAAATTCATCAAAAACCAACGGCCTGGTATTTCTCCTGATCTTTTCTATGCACAATATAATTTCCGTTTCTGAAGAATGTGTGATTGGATCAGATATTTCTGTTGATGATTTTTAAAGGAAAATGAAAATGTTTCGAACGATACTTACTGTGACATTAGTGATCTTCCTTATGGGATTGGATTTGTCCACCGGACATGCGGAAGGTACTCCAGACAAAGTTGAAACCCTTCCTGCAAACGAGGGTATTGTTGTTTCTCATTTGGATGCGGCAGGTTATACCTATATGGAGCTTGCCAATGGAGAAAAAAGATTCTGGATCGCTGCCCCGACTACCAAGGTCAAGGATGGCGAGCATATTCGTTTCGTAGAAAATATGACTATGCACCAGTTCACCAGTCCGACATTGAATCGGACTTTCGATCGATTGATTTTCGTTACCTCTACACAGGTGAAGGTAGCAAAGTAGAGAGATTGTCTGGTACTTGTCAGGCGAAACCTTACCATAATAACCTGTCAGGCACGGAGTCGTTTGCCTGATTTTCTGCTTGGTTTTTTTATAGCAGCTTGTGGGATTTCTCCAGCTTCGTTAGGATCTACCATGCCGATGAACAGTTTGCTTTTAAGGTTTTTGATTTCATCGCGGTACTGAGCGGCTTGTTCGAATTCCAGATTTTTTGCCGCTTCCAGCATGCGTTTTTCCAGTGACTGGATTTCTTTTGCCAACTGGGTTTCGTTCATGACTGCATAACGTGCCTGGATTTGTGCAATTTTGCGATGTTCTGCTGCATTTTCGCTATCGTAGACGCCATCGATCAAATCCTTGATTCGTTTGTTGACGCCACGTGGTGTAATATTGTTTTGCTGGTTGAAAAGGGTTTGCTTGCTGCGCCGTCGCTCGGTTTCATCGATGGCACGGCGCATCGAATTGGTAATCTGGTCGGCATAGAGAATAACCGTTCCATTGACATGCCGGGCGGCGCGGCCCATAGTCTGTATCAGCGAACGCTCTGAGCGTAAAAAACCTTCTTTGTCAGCATCCAGTATTCCAACCAGTGATACCTCCGGAATATCCAGTCCTTCCCGCAGCAAATTGATTCCAACCAGAACATCGAATTTGCCAAGGCGCAGATCACGAATGATTTCAACCCGCTCGACCGTATCGATATCAGAATGTAGATAACGCACCCGGATGCCATGATCGGAAAAGTAGTCAGTCAAGTCTTCTGCCATGCGCTTGGTTAGGGTTGTGACCAGTACACGCTCGCCTTTAGTCGCGCGTGCCGAAACTTCCGACATCAAGTCATCTACCTGTGTGGTGACTGGTCGTACGATAATCACCGGGTCTACCAGTCCGGTGGGGCGTACGACCTGTTCTACAATTTGACCGCTACGCTGTATTTCATATTCTGCCGGTGTAGCTGAGACAAAAATCGTCTGTGGCATCAGTCTTTCAAATTCCTCAAATTTAAGTGGTCGGTTATCCAATGCAGAGGGTAGGCGGAATCCGTAGGAGACCAGATTTTCCTTTCTTGAGCGATCCCCTTTGTACATCCCACCGATCTGGGGTACAGTGACATGGCTTTCATCAATGATCATCAGCGCATTTCCCGGCAGATAATCGATGAGCGTCGGTGGGGGATCTCCAGCTTGCCGACCCGACAGGTGGCGTGAGTAATTTTCGATTCCTTTGCAGAAACCCAACTCGTTCAACATTTCCAGATCGAAACGCGTGCGTTGTTCCAGGCGCTGCGCCTCTACCAGCTTGTGGTTTTCATAAAAGTGTGCCATTCGTTCGGCTAATTCAGCTTTGATGGTTTCGATCGCTCGTAAGGTCGTACTGCGCGGTGTGACATAATGGCTGGAAGGATAAACCGTGTAGCGGGAGACTTTTTGTCGGGTGCGGCCGGTCAGCGGATCAAACAGTGTCATGCTTTCGACTTCGTCATCAAACAGAGAAATGCGTAAGGCCGTTTCAGAGTTTTCCGCCGGGAAGACATCCAGTACATCACCACGTACACGAAAAGTACCACGTGCAAATTCGAACTCATTGCGTTGATATTGCATTTCTGCCAGACGCCGAATGATTTCGCGTTGGGTGATTTTTTCATGCTCACGTACATGCAGAATCATGCCATGATAATCAACCGGATCACCAATACCGTAAATACAGGATACGGTTGCAACGATGATCGTGTCTTCCCGTTCAAGCAAAGATTTTGTGGCAGACAGGCGCATCTGTTCAATATGCTCGTTGATACTCGAGTCTTTTTCTATGAACAGATCGCGAGAGGGTACATACGCTTCCGGCTGATAGTAGTCGTAATAAGAAACAAAGTATTCGACTGCATTTTCCGGAAAAAACTCGCGCATTTCCGCATAAAGCTGTGCGGCGAGTGTCTTGTTGGGCGCCATGATGATTGCGGGGCGCCCCAGGTGTGCAAGCATGTTGGCGATGGTAAAAGTTTTACCGGAGCCAGTCACGCCAAGCAGTGTCTGGAATGACAAACCCGACTCTACACCTTCCACCAATTTGCTGATGGCTTCCGGCTGATCACCAGCGGGCTGAAATGCTTGATTGAGCTTGTAAGGGCTGCCGGGAAAGGTAATAATCACAGGTTTGATCGCTGCACAAAAATTTTTAACGTTTGATTTTAACATGCGGAAATCGCACATTTCAGGAGCCATTTCGTGAAACTCTCGCAACGTGTCCAAGCTATCAAGCCTTCACCTACTCTGGCAGTCACTGCTAAAGCCGCTAAGCTCAAAGCAGAAGGAAAGGATATCATCGGTCTTGGAGCGGGTGAGCCGGATTTCGATACACCGCAGCATATCAAGGATGCAGCGATTACGGCCATTCATAGTGGTTTTACAAAGTATACAGCTGTCGGCGGGACTGCTTCATTAAAACAGGCGGTTATCTCGAAATTTAAACGGGAAAATGCATTGGACTATACCGCTGGAGAGATTCTGGTTTCCAGTGGCGGCAAGCAAAGCTTCTTTAATTTGGTGCTTGCTACGATTGATCCTGGTGATGAGGTTATTATTCCAGCTCCTTACTGGGTTTCTTACCCGGATATCGTACTGATCGCACAAGGTAAGCCCGTATTTATCGATACTGGAATCGAGGAAAGTTTCAAAATTTCAGCAGATCAATTGGAAAGGACGATTACACCCAGAACCAGAATGTTCGTCATTAACAGCCCAAGTAATCCTTCGGGCAGTGTTTATAGTTTGGAAGAATTACAGGCATTAGGTGCGGTATTACGCAAATATCCGGAGATTCTGATCGCTACTGATGATATGTATGAACATATCCTGTTAAGTGGTGATAAATTCGTTAATATTCTGAACGTTTGTCCTGATCTGAAAGCACGTACTGTTGTACTTAATGGTGTTTCCAAAGCGTATGCCATGACTGGTTGGCGCATCGGCTATTGTGGCGGGCCCGCGACAATCATTACTGCTATGGAAAATATTCAGTCGCAAAGTACATCCAATCCCAATTCCATTGCCCAGGTAGCTGCTGAGACTGCTTTGAATGGTGATCAGTCGTGCATGATTCCGATGATTACTGCATTCAAAGAACGTAATCAGTTTCTTACAGATGGCTTGAATGCTATATCCGGTATCCGATGTCTGTTATCGGATGGCGCTTTCTATGCATTTGCCGATGTGCGTCAGGCAATCAGGAATTTGCAATCCAGGCAGATCCTACAAGATGGTAGTGATGTTGCTTTTAGTGAATATCTGCTGGAAAAGGCCGGGGTAGCCGTTGTGCCGGGATCAGCTTTCGGTTCAGAAGGTTACATACGGTTGTCTTTTGCAACCTCAATGGAGAATCTGCAGGAAGCGATCAGACGTATGGGAAATCTGCTGAATGGTTCTTGAAAAACATAAAGTTATATATCTGCTGTCTTGTAAATTAAGAACTATCCGTACACTGTTTACAGGAAAACGTGTACGGATCAATATTTGTCGAAAATTTTTACAATGTGGGGTATAGAAGAATCAGCCGCTTTTTGTTGAGGCTGATAGCCGTTAACTTTTCTGAATAACCCTTGAATATTGATTACAGTGAGTTTCTGTGATTATTTTCATGGGTATTAGAGCGTTTATTTCGCCTGATTAAGCCGTCTTCTTCAGCCATGCGTAATGCTTCATATCTGCAGTGAACCCCTAATTGCTCCAAAATTCTTTGATACTGGGTTCGAACCGTTGCAGGTGAACGGTTCAGGTGCTGGGCAAGGATTTTAGTATTGGTAGTTTTCTTTTCAAGGCTTGCTTCCAGCAATGTATAGAAAGATGGGGCTAAACGTCTAGATTTTTCATCGTTCATGTTTACTCTCCAGTTTTTTTATTTGGCCAAGAAACTTTCGTATCAAAGTGGTTGATACTGTCTGAAGGAACTAAAAACTTGTAACCTGTAGTTTCTTAAAATCATAAGTTATATACATATATTTGAAGTTATTTATCTTCAGCCATTTTGTTTGGAGCATATTCGAATTGGCTATTCACCCTATTGATATGATCAGCCAATACTGACAATGCATGCTTTGATTGATTCCGATCCACCCTTATAATTTTTTAAGGATATTAAGGAACCTCTGAATAATGAGCCAATTTTCCTCGCTGGCAGTTGAAAGTCGAGGTTGTAATTGATGATGAAGGCTTTTTTACACCCTTCTTCCCCGGAATCCGCTCTTTCGAGCAGCCTATCC
>JBDIVK010000051.1:0-8560 GCA_039794425.1 Nitrosomonas sp.
TTAAAGAAGTATTAATATTGGTGATACGAAAACTCAGGAGGAGCTACTGTCGTTTTTGTCTTTCCAATTCAGATAAAGGAGTACGGCAGTAATGACACCTACCGGAAAGACGACGTAATAACCCAATGCATCATACATGATATTCCCGTCATGACCGGAAGGTGGCGTGCTATTCAGAATTCTGTAGGCATGAAGTATCGCTACCATGCATACTCCTGTAAGACCTGCCCAGCGACGGTTGAATAACCTGCGATTCATCAGCGTATTAAATCCATGGGCGGAAAAATAACCGATGAAATAAATGAAGGTATAAAAAATCAGTGCACCCACAATAAATAACTGCTCAGTTTAATAAAACCATGATATTCGAAAGCAGGAAGGAGAACAGTAAGTCAGCAGTAAGTCAAATGATCGCTATAATCAATGTGTAAAAGTATACATTCTTCGAGGAAAGCTGAAAACTTTCGCGAGAATAATTTATAATCGCCGGATAAATTTATGGAGAAACAAACCAATGATCAAGGTGTTATTGGCAAACCCGAGAGGGTTCTGTGCAGGGGTCGATCGAGCCATTGAGATCGTTGAGCGTGCACTGGCGATGCATGGCGCACCGATTTACGTACGGCATGAAGTCGTACACAACCGTTTCGTAGTTGAGGATCTGGAAAAAAAAGGTGCGGTATTTGTCGAGAATCTGGAAGAGGTTCCAGAAGGAAGCATGCTTATTTTCAGTGCACATGGTGTTTCTCATGCAGTAAGGAGAGAGGCAGCCGCGCGTAAGCTACAGATCTTTGATGCGACCTGTCCACTTGTTACCAAGGTTCATGTCGAAGTTTCAAAAATGGGCAGAGAAGGTAAGGAAATCATCATGATTGGTCACCAGGGCCATCCGGAAGTCGAGGGAACCATGGGCCAGATCGAGTCAGGCAAGGGTGCGATGTATCTTGTGGAGACGGAAGAAGATGTCGCTAAATTACAGGTCAAGGATGAGAACAACCTGACATATGTCACACAGACAACCTTGTCTGTCGACGACGCGGCGCGCGTGATCGTATCATTAAAACAGCGTTTTCCGAACATTACTGGTCCAAAGAAAGATGACATCTGCTATGCCACACAAAACCGTCAGGACGCTGTTAAGAAAATGGTCAACCAGTGCGATCTGGTAATCGTAGTAGGGTCTCCAAACAGTTCGAATTCGAACCGTCTGTGTGAAGTGGCAAGAAATGCCAATGTCGAAGCCTATATGATTGATCGGGCAACACAGCTGCAAGAAGGCTGGCTGATTGGTAAACGATGCATTGGTATTACTGCGGGGGCATCGGCACCGGAGATATTGGTTCAGCAGGTGCTGGAAAGACTTGAACAGATTGCGGCAGGGCAGACGAATCAGGGCGTACTGGTAGAAGAGTTGGAAGGTGTACTCGAATCCGTAACATTCCCATTACCGAAAGCAGAACCCATCAATATGGATAAATATATCTGACAGGGTACATCCAGCATATTCTCCCCATCGTAGGGGAGGGTTACCCTGATGCATTCCATCCTTGACGGTAAGGGGAAGTATCGAAGGGTTGCGTTCGGTGTAAAATTTCATTTAACAGTATTTCAGTACTGGCAGGTGCCATCGTAACCCCATAGCGAAAATGTCCGCTGTTGATATAAAGGTTTTTCAAGAACGGATGTAGTCCAATGATCGGTACATTATTATGCGTAGCCGGCCGGAGGCCGGACCAGTGTTTGAGTAAAGGCATGGTGTTCAGTTCTGGCAGTAGATTTTTCGCCCACTTCAATAATTTTTCTCTTGCACTATGAGTTATACGTTTGTCGAACCCCACATCTTCGGTGGTGCTCCCTATCAGCACATGACCATCTAGCCGAGGAACAAGATAAAGATCTTTCTGCAAGACAATTGATTGAATGGGGCTGACTGGAAACTTGTATAAGAGCATTTGTCCGCGTATGGGGTTGATTTCGAGACTCAGTGCATGTTCTCCGAGAATTTGTTTGCTCCACGCGCCAGCTGCCAGAATATACCTTGCAGCGGAAAATTTTCCCCGGGAGCTCTGGAGCACACTGACTTGCTGATTGGTCGTGTCAAGCTTCTGGACTTCACAATGTTCGACGATATTTCCTCCAAGCTGTTGAACCCGTTTGTACAATGCGTGCAGCAGGCGCGGATTACGTACTTGGGCAATTTCTGGAAGCAGCAGCGCCTGATTCAACTGCCGGTCAGCATGATTGCGTAGGTGGCCGGATGGGAAGCAAGTCAGGGATGGAAATAGTTGTTTCCAACGTACGGTATGGGTCGTACACCAGTCGATTGCCGCTTCCAGGTCATACGGGGGAAGGATGAGCAGCCCGCTTACATGATATTCGGGATTGATCTCGGTATGAGTGCGCAACGTTGTCGTCCATTCTGGATAGAGTGACATACTGTACATGGCTAAACGGGTAACAGTATCCGGATAATCCCATGGGCATAAAGGCGACAAAATACCCCCGCCTGCCCACGATGCTTCATGTCCGGCTCTGTGGCGTTCTAAGAGGGTAACTGATGCGCCTTCTTCGAGGAGTCGAACTGCCACAGAAAGGCCAATGATTCCCGCACCAATCACTATGAAATCATGCTTCACGCTGACTTCCGAGATATTTCATGGATGAATATATATCAATGAACTGACGAGCAGACCCAAAGTCTGAAATGAATAGTATCTTTCATTAACTTCGGAGAAAATGCACAAAAAACTGTACAATATTACGAGAACAAGCCATAATCCTTTAATGCAAACGGACGATACGATGGTTGCAAGTATCCTGGTCATTCACGGCCCTAATCTGAATCTTCTGGGTGTGCGGGAACCTGATTTGTATGGACGAACGACACTGGATGATATTAACAGGAATTTGACCAGGATAGCGCAAGCGGTAGCTGTGAAATTGGATACGTTTCAGAGTAATGCCGAGCATGCGTTAATCGATCGTATACAAAGTGCAATGAGTGATGGGACTGATTTCATTATCATTAATCCTGCCGCTTTGACCCATACCAGCATTGCCCTGCGTGATGCACTGGCTGCTACGGAACTGCCCTTTATAGAAATTCACCTTTCCAATATCTATGCGCGTGAATCCTTTCGTCGTGTATCTTACTTCTCAGATATCGCAGTCGGTGTCATCAGTGGTTTAGGTGCGGCAGGATACGAACTCGCTTTACGATTTGCTTTAGCTGAAAAACAGATTGGCTAAATTTTCCGGTTATCAGGACATATACGCTTGTCCGGGTATGATACAACCCCTGCTTCCTGCTTGGTAATTAGAGTGGATATCTGGTTGGTTTTATGAATCGATTCGCTGCTGAGCTGGGAAATTAGAAAACTTCAAGCCTCGAATAGTCATCGGGGCATGCGTGAACGGGAGATTCCCGGGAGGAAAACATGGATTTGAGAAAACTCAAGAAACTAATTGAACTGGTAGAAGAATACAATATTACAGAATTGGAAATTACCGAAGGTGAAGAAAAGGTTCGTATCAGCAAATCTGTCACGCTGACGCAAGCGACTGCTGCAATGGTCCAGCAATCTCCTGCGCCTGTTAAAGTCGATCCGGCCATTTCTTCTACCAGCGAAAGCGATACACCGGATGAGCCCGGTTTACCGGCAGGACATATCGTGAAATCTCCCATGGTCGGTACTTTTTATCGTGCTTCCGCACCAGGCGCCAAACCGTTCGTTGAGATCGGGCAGTCCATCAAAACAGGAGATACCCTATGTATCATTGAGGCGATGAAACTGCTCAATGAAATCGAAGCCGACCGGGATGGTAAAATCAAAGCTATTTTGCCCGAGAACGGTCAGCCGGTTGAATACGGTGAGCCATTGTTCATCATTGAATAGTAAATTTCAGAAACTGCCTTTAAGCTCTTTAGCCACTCATTCAAGCCAGATTTCTAACGTTTTTAACTATGTTCGAAAAAATATTGATTGCGAATCGCGGTGAAATCGCGTTACGCATCCAGCGGGCATGTCGTGCCATGGGTATCAAAACTGTAGCCGTTTATTCTGAGGCAGATGCAGAAGCCAAATATGTCAAACTGGCTGACGAATCAGTATGTATCGGGCCGGCGTCTTCCGCACAGAGTTATCTGAACATCCCGGCCATTATCAGTGCAGCTGAGGTCACTGACTCCGAGGCTATTCATCCAGGCTATGGGTTTCTGTCCGAAAATGCAGATTTTGCCGAAAGGGTCGAAAAGAGTGGTTTTTTCTTTATCGGGCCACGTCCTGAAACGATTCGCCTGATGGGGGACAAAGTCAGTGCCAAGCATGCTATGCGGCAGGCGGGTGTTCCCTGTGTCCCCGGGTCGGATGGCGCATTGCCGGACTCTCTCGACGAAGTCAAAAGTATTGTCAAGGGAATCGGCTATCCAGTCATCATCAAAGCCGCAGGAGGTGGAGGAGGGCGGGGAATGCGTGTGGTGCATACCGAAGCGGCACTTTCTAATGCAGTCACCACGACACGTAATGAAGCGCAGGCGGCATTCGGCAATCCAATGGTTTATGCAGAAAAATATCTGGAAAATCCTCGCCACATCGAGTTTCAGGTATTAGCCGATGAGTATGGCAACGTCGTTCATCTGGGTGAGCGGGATTGTTCCATGCAGCGCCGGCACCAGAAAATTATTGAGGAAGCACCGGCACGGGGGATTCCGTCACGATTACGCGATAAAATCGGTGAGCGATGCGCTGAAGCCTGCAGCCGTATCAATTATCGTGGAGTCGGGACTTTCGAATTTCTTTACGAGAATAATGAATTTTATTTCATTGAAATGAACACTCGACTGCAGGTTGAACACCCGGTTACTGAAGCCGTAACGGGTATAGATCTGGTACAGGCACAGATTCGTGTGGCAGCAGGCGAAAAACTGTCATTACGGCAAAAGGATATCGTCATTAAGGGCCATGCCATAGAATGTCGCATCAACGCGGAAGATCCCTATAAACTCACACCTTCGGCCGGACGTATTACTCAGTATCATGCGCCTGGTGGCCCGGGAATACGGGTTGATTCGCATATCTACCATAATTATCGGGTACCGCCTTATTATGATTCCATGATTGGTAAAATCATTACCTATGGCGATGACCGCGATCTTGCCATTGCCCGGATGAGAATTGCACTCTCGGAAATGGTTATTGAAGGAATAAAAACCAATATTCCATTGCATCTCGACCTTTTATCAGACAGTAATTTTTTGTGCGATTCAGTTTCTATCCACTATCTCGAACATAAGCTTTCAATGTACAACAAAAAGAATAGTTGATGAAGTATCACGAATATTGGGAATATTTTCGTTAACATAAAGCAGTTGTGTCCTGGTTATCACTGACTTTCAGAGTTGGATCGGCTCATGTCGATTCGATAAGTGACCGGTTACTGGAACTGGGCGCATTATCTGTCGATGTGCATGATGCAGGTGAGGGAACCGGGGAGGAACAGCCATTGTTTGGCGAGCCGGGCGCGCCCCCGATGCAATTCTGGGAGCAGGCAGAAATGACTGTACTGCTCGAGGAAAATAGTGATATTGATGAAATTATACAGGCGATCATACAGACTGCCGGACTATCCACACCACCGGATTACAGCCTGACCCGGATACTGGAACAGGATTGGGTCAGGCTTACGCAATCACAATTCGAACCTATCCAAATTTCACAGCGGCTATGGGTCGTGCCATCCTGGCACGAATTACCTGACCCCGCTGCTATCAACTTAAGGCTAGACCCCGGCCTGGCTTTTGGTACCGGCAGTCACCCTACTACCCGACTTTGTCTTGCCTGGCTGGATAAATTTCTACAACCCGGGGAAAAAGTACTGGACTATGGTTGTGGCTCAGGTATTCTGGCAATTGCTGCGCTGAAGCTTGGTGCCGATAAAGTTATCGGCATAGATATCGATCCCAATGCTATTACAGCCAGTCTGGATAACGCCAGAATCAATGACTGTGATTCAACGAAACTATCATTCAGTACGACACTTCCTGTATCAGAGGAGGGTAGCGCAGCGTCACTGCCGGTTACCATGGTGGTTGCCAATATTCTGGCTAATCCATTGATCATGCTGGCCCCGCTTCTCATAAATACCCTGCAGCCTGGTGGTCGTATCGTGCTTTCCGGTATATTGGCCGCACAGGCCGATGAGGTGTTACAGGCCTATAGCCAGTGGTGCGAGATGCATATTGCTGCCAATGAACAGGATTGGGTGTTGCTGGCAGGCAAAAAACTGACTGATCCATGATACTGGTTACACGATGCCCTGACTGTCATTCAGCTTTCCGTCTCACGGCAGCAGAATTGTATGCACATGACGGGAAAGTATGTTGCGGACAATGTACAAAGCAATTCGATGGTTTTGCAGCATTGATAGTGGTACCGGAATCACAGCTCCAGCCGGCAACCTTACCGGCCCCATCCGAGCCAGATTCACCACATCCGATTGTTACAAAGCCGGTCGAGGAAACAGAGGATACCTTCGATCATTTCGATACACGACCCGCAAGCAAAATTTCTCCCTATTGGCTGGCAGCCAATCTATGCTTACTGATACTGTTGCTGGGGCAGGTTGTCCATATGTATCGTACGGAACTTTCCATCGCATTACCTGCCACACGTCCGCTTCTGGAGGGATATTGCGCATGGATACAATGCGAAATCGGTCTTCCGCGTCATCTTGCTTTATTGAGCCTGGAGTCATCGGATTTACATGTCAACCCGTCATCCAGCCCCGAAGTGGTGACACTGCTGGCAACCATTCGTAACCATGCACCTTTTCCGCAACAACTACCTGCATTATTGCTGACACTGACCGATTCCGATGAACAGCCACTGGCAAGCCGTATCCTGACGACAGAAGATTATCTTGATCCTGAAGCTGATAAAACAGCGTTTGCGGCAAACAGCGAAATTTCAATCCAGTGTTACCTCGATACAGGTGAACTGAATGCTATGGGCTATCGGCTGGAATTGTTTTATCCGTGACACTTATGCCAGTTACCCGTAATGGTGCGTACCGCTCCCCTCGGCTGCGATCAAGTGGATGAGAGCAGGCGAATGATATCAGCACGTATCATCATGGCCGTAGTGTTTTGAGCGCCTGTGCCCATTTATACAGTTCATCCAGCAGTGATACGCCCGAGTTGATGTGGTGCTCATTGGGTGTAAAGTGCTTATTTTCATCAATAAGTGGGAAAACATTCTGGACCGTGACTGCTTCTACCATGGGCATCATTTTCAAAGTGGTTAAGGTAAGTTTCTCGATCAGCGCAGAACGCAGTCCACCTGAAACCCCGCCATAACTGACGATGCCCGCAGGCTTATAATTCCATTCCTTATAAACGTAGTTGAGTGCGTTGAGCAATGACGGTGGTGGACCGAAATTATATTCCGGTGTAACGAATACATAAGCATCTGCTGCGTTGACACTGGCAGCCCAGTTCTTTGTATGCTCATGCTGGTATTGTTGACGGACAGGATGTTCCGGCTCATCGTATACCGGCAGGTTGAATTCTGCGAGATCGACCAGTACAGCTTCAAATTTACCATGCTGTACTGCAACTTCATGAAACCATTTAGCGATATAGGGGCCGATACGGCCGGGACGTGTGCTGCAGATAATGATATGAAGTTTCAGGGTCATTATTTTTCCTTATAAAGATTGGAATGCATTGTATGAGTTATGCTGCTGAACAGTCATAAAGATCATTCTCGCAGTTAACGACATACCGAAAAACAATACGCCAATTTTTAACATTAGTGGCCCAGAATCTTTTTAGCTTACCTTTTAATTCGTGAAGTCGTTAACCTACTATCCACATCCACAATAGCAGTTCTGAATGCAGAAATGCCGGCCTATCATGGATTTTTGTTGCATGGATCGCTTGAACACCCGATACGCACCAGTAGGAAAAAATTTCTCAAGACCTTTATGTTTGAAGCTTTTAATAATATGGACATACGGTATCTAATGATTCTCTGTCACACAATAAGCAACAACCCACTTGCGGCTAATAAGATTACAATCTTTTTGAACTATTACTGATGTCTATCACTCCCAGCATACGTAAGTGACGTATTCCTTATATTACCTCCCTTAAGTTATCCCCCGGTTAAAAACGGGGGATAACACTTATTAGCTTTCGATGATTTTCCATATTTCCAGCGAGATGAGGTTTTTACATTGCCTAATTTTTGTAAGAGTAGACGTACGTATTTCTTATGAATAAATATGGATACGAATGATCTTTTATTCATGAATGAATATAAGTAAATTCAATAGAATATATTCTCCCTTTTGCATATGGGTTTTCTCAAACAGGAAGAGAAGAAAATGTCAAATATCACCATCACCTCTAGACAAATAGCAGATGCAACTGAATTAAGTCACGCCGATGTGTCCCAAGATATTCGGTCTTTACTTAAATCACTCGATTTAGATGAAGATGAATTCATCAATGGTAAAGGTGATTTTTCTATTCCAGAAGATATAGTTCTAGCTCTCGCCA
>JBDIVK010000052.1:0-7835 GCA_039794425.1 Nitrosomonas sp.
ATTCAACAAACTCAAGCATTGGCGCAGACTCTCAACCAGATATGACCGGAAAGCCATTTACTTCTCGGCCTTCATACATCTGGCCGCAGCAACTTTATGGCTTTAAATGTCGATTCGACCTAGGGTTTAAGATGCAAAAAAGCATTTTCTACCAAATGTCGGTACCGATAACATGCTTTGTCGTACTTGCATGGAGAAATTTTGTGGTACTTATGTGCAGGATGACGGGGATCATGTTCTGGGCAAGTGCCTGATTTGCTATTGCTCCACTGTTGACAGTTGGAACGAGGCTTTATGACAGCTATCATTGCAGCCGCTACAATACCCAGACCAAACGCTTGACCGAGGCGATGTTCGAACAGGTTATCGCCGGAATCTGTCAGGATATGACTATAACCAGATGAAATATCAGGAGAATAAAATATGCCTTATGTAAACATCCGATTGGCTGGTTCGCTGAGTAATGAACAGAAGCAACAGATCGCAACGGAAATTACCGACACACTGGAGCGTATCGCGCACAAACCCAAGTCCTACACCTACATCGCTTTCGATGAAATGCCGCACGAAAGCTGGGCGATCGGCGGTAAATTGCTGGGTAGCGATAAATAACGAGATAAAAATAACGAGGTAATCGTGCCTTGTCGGATCGTGGTTTCGACGGTAAAGCTTTTGTTCTGACCCTGCCCGCACAGCCGGGTGTCTACCGCATGCTGAATGCGGCAGGCGACGTGATCTATGTGGGCAAAGCAATCGATCTTCGGAAAAGGGTCGCATCCTATTTCCAGAAATCGGGCCTGTCGCCGCGCATTCAGCTCATGGTATCGCAGATTGCCGGTATCGAGACGACCGTTACGCGTTCCGAGGCGGAAGCGCTGCTACTCGAAAACAATCTGATCAAAAGCCTGACGCCTCGCTACAACATCCTGTTCAGGGATGACAAATCCTACCCCTATCTGCTGTTGACCCGGCATACTTTCCCCAGGCTTGCTTTTTACCGGGGCGCACTGGATAACCGGCATCAGTATTTTGGTCCTTTTCCCAATGCCGGCGTGGTCAAATCCAGCATTCAACTGCTGCAGAAGGTCTTTCGCCTGCGCACTTGTGAGAATTCAGTATTCGACCACCGTACGCGACCCTGCCTGCTCTATCAGATCAAACGTTGCAGTGGTCCCTGTGTGGGTCTGGTGACGGCAGAAGCGTATCAGGAAGATGTGAATAGTGCTGCTTTGTTCCTGCAGGGCAAGCAAGGGGAGGTACTGAAATCCATTGAACAGAAAATGGTCGAGGCTGCCGACCGGCAGGATTATGAGCAGGCAGCGCTGTTCCGCGATCAGATGCAGGCTTTGCGCAGGATTCAAGAGAAACAGTTTGTCGACAGCGGTAAGGCGCTGGATGCGGATGTGATTGCGTGTGCAACCGGAACCGATGGCAGTGCAGTCGCCGTCAATCTGGTCATGATCCGGGGAGGACGACATCTGGGTGATAAGACTTTCTTTCCACAGAATGCACAGGAACACGATGCAGCTGTCGTGCTGGAAGCATTCGTCACCCAGCATTACCTGGATCGCAGTGTGCCATCGCTCATCATTCTCGGTAAAAAGATTCATGTCTCGCTGCTGCAGACGCTGCTGTCCGAGCAGGCCGGCCGCAAAATTACCCTGACGACCAATCCGGTCGGTGAACGGCGCAAATGGCTGGATATGGCGACCAAAAACGCGGAACTGGCTTTGCAGCAGATGCTCGACCAACAGGCCAGCCAGGAAGACAGGCTGCAGTCGTTACAAGAGGTACTGAATCTGCCGGGCCTGATGCGTATCGAATGCTTCGATATCAGCCATACCATGGGAGAGGCGACGATCGCATCCTGCGTGGTATATGACCGTTTTGCCATGCGCAACAACGAATACCGCCGCTATAACATTACCGGCATCATGCCTGGCGATGACTATGCTGCCATGCGTGACGTGCTGCAGCGACGCTATGCGAAAATTGCCATGGAAGAAGGTAAACTGCCGGACTTGATTCTGATCGATGGTGGTAAGGGACAGGTGAAGATTGCCAATGAAGTGATGGTCGAACTGGGTCTCAACGATATGCCGTTGGTGGGTGTAGCCAAAGGAGAAGCACGTAAACCTGGTCTGGAGCAACTGATATTTCCCCTGCAGGAGGAGCCGTTACGCTTGTCGAGCGATCATCCTGGTCTGCATCTCATCCAACAGATTCGTGACGAAGCACACCGTTTTGCCATCCAGGGACACCGGGCAAAACGTGCTAAAACCCGCAAAATTTCCAGTCTGGAGCAGATTGCCGGTGTCGGTACCAAACGCCGTCAGAATTTGCTTACCCGCTTTGGTGGACTCAAAGGCGTGAAAAACGCCAGTATCGAAGAACTGCAGCAGACAGAAGGTATCAGCCGGGCACTCGCGGAAAAAATATACCGGGAATTACGCTGAAATTTTATAGAATGACCTGCCTTACATACCGCGCGGCGGTACAATAATCTATCTGTTCAGCTGTTGCTGAGATCAGAGAGGTGCGAAAATCATGATTGTCTGTTTGTCTCAAGTCAATCCAGACTGATCCGTTATGTAATTGAAAGGAATAAGGATTACAATGGACGCTTGTGTTTCATGTCCTGATTTTCCGGCGTACTTAAATACTTTCTGGTTTCTATGGATTTTGCTGCGATTGCTTGATTCTGAACACATCAATGAAAAAGATTGACAATAGTACCAATCAGAGAAGTACTGTCTTCCGGTGGGTAACTGCCGGGCTTGGTACGCTCTTCATTGTATGTGCATTGATTATCATCTGGACAATGCCGGATGATGATGTCGTAGTAATTGTTGCTGCTGCTGTCATCGGTCTGCTGGGCATTGAAGCTCTGGTTAGTGCCGCAGAAAATCGACCATCGATCCTCACTCGTCTCGGGCCACTGCCATAGCGACATAACTCTCGTTAGATGACGTGGTCTGAAGTTCTGATTCCTCTAGTTTACGGTTGCTTGACTATGATTAAGTACTTTTGAGAACTCATAGCCTTATAACGATATTGCCAACGTAAATTTCGTTGCCGTTGACGTCCCGAACCAGGATTGAACCTAGAACTGCAGTTAATCGCTTATCAGCCTCTGGATATCTCGATGGATAGTGAGCTTGCTACCTTCGCTCATGCCGACCACTTGATGGGTGAGACTGCTACGCTCCCGATTGCACGCCTGGCACGCTGCCTGGTTGTGTTGCTCCTCGTTGCAGGGAATGACCCTGTGCCTCGTCACACCTTGCCAGGCAGCGCGCCAGCCATACACTCGGGTGCGTCGTCCAACTGCGGTTCTAGGTTGAAATAAGATCATCTCGTGAGACACTTGTAGCGATTGGAAGGTGTAGTTTGTAACTTTACAAGCTTCGGTTCTGCTGGTAATATTTCCTATGAAGATCAGGAACGTACTACATAAGGGGCTGCGGCAGTTTATAGTGGAAGATGACAGTTCATGTCTGCAGCCTGCCGTCGTTCCCAAAATTCGTAAAATTATCTCGTTCCTCCAGGATATGGAACGCGAAGAGGAGCTACGAATGGTCTCGAGTTGGAAAGCCCATCAGCTTACCGGTGACCGAAAAAACACTTGGAGTTTGTTTGTCACTAAAAATTGGCGGATTACGTTCCGTATCGATCAGACTGAAATTGAGATTGTCGACCTCAACTATGAGGACTATCATTAGGAGGTAGCCATGAACACGACCCAGGGTATTCGTTTGAAAAAACCCGCCCATCCGGGTGGGTTTATTAAGACTGAGATTATCGAGCCTTTTGGTCTGTCGGTGACAGATGCTGCGCATGTATTAGGCGTTACTCGCCCAACTTTATCCGCACTGCTGAACGAGCGCGCACATCTTTCGCCGGAAATGGCGTTACGCATTGAAAAGGCATTTGGTGTATCGATGGATACGCTGATGCGGATGCAGAACAGCTACGACATTGCCCAGACCCGTGAGCGGGAAGGAGAAATCAAGGTCACCCCCTTTAAGGGCAAGCTACTTGATCATGTAGCTGGTACCGATCTGACCTAGTTTTAGTGTATCTAACCCGATATATTTTCGATTCGTTTGAGAGTTTTCAGGCGGTTCGTGCATAACTTTCACTTAAGTTATGTAGCAGAGTTTCGTTTTTATGCGGAACTGAATGATTTTCTTCCTCCCGAATGGCGACAGCAGGTAGTACGCTATTGCTTCAATGGTCATCCGGGTATTAAAGATCCGATAGAAGCCATGGGTGTGCCTCATACCGAGGTCGATCTGATCGTCGTCAATGGGCAGTCGACAGGATTCGATTATCAGTTACAAGCGGGTGATTATGTTTCGGTTTATCCAGCTTTCAGAAAGCTGGGGATCGTTTCTCGGCCTGGATTACGTGATGAGATTCCGTCTGATCCACGCTTCATTGTAGATGTCAATTTAGGCAAGCTTGCCAGATTCATGCGTCTGCTCGGTTTCGATAGTCTTTATCGTAATGATTATAGCGATTCGGTTATCGTAGATATCGCAGTCGATGAACAGCGCATTATACTCACCCGGGATCGCCGCCTTTTGTATGCCAAACGGATTATGCATGGTTATTGGGTACGGGCTGTCAATGTCGAAAGTCAAATCGATGAAATTCTGCATCGTTTCAATCTGTACGGATCGATTCGTCCTTTCGCTCGTTGCCTGGTATGTAATGGTATGCTCGAATCTGTTGCCAAGGCAGATGTAGTGGAACATCTCGAACCTAAGACGAGGCGTTATTATGAGGTTTTTCGTCAATGTGCCGATTGTCGGAAAATTTATTGGGAAGGTTCGCATTTAGAGCATATACGACAACGTTTCAAGCTAATCTCTGGCGTTAAGGCTTCTGGACAACACATTCTGAGAAGCTTTTGGATTTTTTGATGAATTTTTCGTCAAATGTTTTCAGTGATGAATAATTTTGGCTCAAAGCCAGATGAAATGCATCTGCAAAATCTAATCCCTGCGCATACCAGTTAATTACTTGAGCCATGACAAATTCATTGGATAGTCTAACGTTGGGTAGTCCAAACAGCTTTCGAAATGCGCCACAAATTTCCTTGGATTCAAAGTCGTATGCAAAACGCAGCACCCATTCTGTTTCCAGAATAACAGTATCGGGTATATAAATTTCCTCGGTTTCAAATAATTTTCGGCTGGTATTGTATTGCCTGGCATCATCGCGCGTTAAAAACCGGACTATAATATTGGTGTCAATGGCTGTGAAGCCAATCGTCAATAACAATTAGGCCTTAACATCGTGCTCAGGGAGTGAATGTAGCAGAAGTAATTTGTGGTAATGTGAATTGCAAATCTACAATATTGCTGGGTCATTGAACCTGTTATCCTCTGGAAAACCCCGATATGCCTGACAAACCAAAAATGAAAGTCTATTACAACTCGGCCTGTCCGGTATGTAAGGCCGGGATTGAGAGTCAGATGAAAAAGGGTAGTGCTTGTGAGATCCAATGGAATGATGTTCACAAAGATAATGACCTCGTTGCCGAAATCGGTTCAGAGCTTGAATTTGTCAGAGAACGTTTGCATGTCATTGATGAAGAGGGCAATGTTGAGGTGGGTTTTGATGCTTTTCTGGCTATCTGCCGCAATTCTCCCAGTGAAACCTGGAAATCGAAAATATTGGGCTTGGCTGGCATAAAGCATCTATGCCGTATTGCCTATAATGTCTTTGCAGCAGCGTTATATAGGTGGAATAGATCGAAAAATCATTGGTAGATTACAGTATATTTTCTCCATGGTATTTGCAATCATGCAAATACAAAATCAAGCCGACGTCGTGTCGTTTTCCAACCGGTAAAGCCAAGCCAGTAACTCAGCTACAGCGACATACAATTCCGGAGGGATGTGGTCGTCCAGATCGATTTGCATTAGCAGCGCCACTAGTTCCGCGGATTCGTGTACGTATACGCCGGATTCCTGCGCGCGCCGGATGATTTCTTCAGCGATGAGTCCGCGTCCCTTGGCGACGACCTGAGGGGCGGTCATACCACTGTGGTAGGCGAGTGCAACTGCGCCTGGTATCGTGGTCTGACCGGGAGAGTCGGGGAGAGCCGACGAGTCAGTCGGATTGGTCGATTCTGGATTCGTCATGTCGTTGGATCTCCATCGCCCGGACTGTCAAGCCGGCGGTATGCATGGCAGTAGTCAACACAGATTGTGCTTGCCGGAGTCGTTGCATGCTGTCGTCCGTAGTAGTATCCAGTTTGATCCGTATGCCATGCGGGTCGATCATCAGTGTGGCGGTAATTTCTCCCAGGTTTGGTAATTGCAGCCGGACACGAGTCTGCCAGCGGGGTAGGGTATCCACTGTTTCTTCTTCAGGATGTTCTGGAGGGTATTCGATGATGTCCCATTCCATGGTCTGACCAGGCCAGATTTCCCCTCGCCATTGTATGAGGCCGGTTTCCAGTGTCTGCAGTTGCTGCTGCACCAGCGGCAGTATTTGTGTGGTAACCGGTGATGAAGAGGGCGTGTCGGTGACTGACGCATGTGCAGGTAGCCTGCCTTGCGGTTCCTGCCGAAGTTGTTGCAAGGATCTGTTACCGTTGAACCACTGCACGAGATGCGCTTCATAAAATAATCCGCTCTGTGTCAGCGCCTGCTGAAGCTGTCCGGATAATTGCGTATTTATTGCGCTGGTTGTCGGGGGCGCCGGAAGCAAAGGGGCTGTGCTGCTTGCCGCCTGGGTAGTAGTTTGAGCTGGCTGACTCAGTAACTGAGTGATGAATTTTCCAATGGAACTGAGCGTTGCAGGATTACCGCCCCCCGTAGCATCGTTATGCAACAGGAATTTCAGTCGCGGGGATTGCGCAATCAATGTCAATTCCAGATGATTGCCAGGGTTGACTGAAGCAGGTAGCCGCATATGCAATAGTTTACCTGCGACATTGACTGCAGATTGACCATTAGCCAATCGTGCCTCGACCTGCGCGATATATTTCTGACCCAGAACAAAAGCAGGGGTGTCTGATTGCGTGGCGTTAGCTACCGGGCTGATTGCACTGACCGGCCGAGTATGTGAGACCGTATTAGCTGGCGTGGCGGACAGGATAGTAGCGGGGTTGACTGGATGAGGGATCACGGCATTACCCTAATGTGCTTAGTTGAGCCCTGATTGTTGCATCGACATGGTGAATTGCTCAAATATTATAACCACCGTTGTTATTCCCGTCTGCTGTCATTGCGAGCTGCGTAGCGGCGCGGCAATCCAGTGCCTGGGCGACTCTTGCTTCTGGATTGCTTCGCACCTGCAATGCTCGCAAAGACGGAGAGGTTGCAGGGTTCGTAAAGACAGGGATAGAAAAATTGCTTTACGCCCGTGTCTTTCGTAATGAGGGAAACGTAATCAATCCCCGAATACTTCTTCGATCGTCTGCGCTGTCAGTATCCGCTCTCCCCAGATTAATAATGTCCGCGTATCTGCTGCTTCGATTCGTTCGCGCATGGTTTCACCAATCTGGCCGAAGCGCCGCTCTAGCAGGTGTATCAGAAATTCAGCTTCGCCTTCCTGCCGTCCTTCCTGCCGTCCTTCCAGGCGTCCTTCCTGCCGCCCTTCCAAGCGTCCCTGTTGCCGCCCTTCTTCTATCCCCTGTTGCTTCCAGTCTTTAGTCCATTCCTTGACACGTTCTGCCAGCATGCTTTGTACCTCCTGTAAATCCTGAATTTCACTGAACCTGACACTTGGCATTCTGCCAGGTAGAAATACCCGTTTGAGCCAGACGGTAAATGCTCGTCGCAGACTGCTCTGTTCCGGTGATTGTAGCCAGATGA
>JBDIVK010000053.1:0-7258 GCA_039794425.1 Nitrosomonas sp.
GGATTGCCTTGTACCGCCCTTGAAAAAGATGGCCGCTACGTCCATGTCGACGATTCGATGCCTGCGTATAAACCCCGTTGAGTTGGCGCATACCTTTTGACAAATTACCATCGAGCGTTTCAATGATAAGATGATAGTGGTTATCCATCAGACAATAGCCGTGACACAGCCAGTTATAATCAACGATAACCGTTCCAAGAATTTTTAAAAACTTCAGCCGATCATCATCATCTTCATAAATGTTTTCACGGCGATCTCCACGCGATGTCACGTGATAAAGTGCATTCGGAAACTCTAAACGAAGGGGTCTGGACATAGTCTCAGTATACACTTATTTTTCTTGATTCGCGACCTGACCCTACGCGTGCTACGCGTGAGCTGGAGATTGATCGAATGCTTGTACATCAAGGTTTTATCAAAAAGCGTGAACCAGTCTCCAGGTTACCATCCACTCGGTCTGCTTGTGCTCACCTAATCTGGAGGGGCCGCCGCCCAGTTGCAGTGCAGTATGGCGAGTGAAGTCGTAGTGAATTTGTGGAATCAGGCGATAGCGCCACTTTTGCCAACGGGGGAGCTCGCTGTTTACTTCGAGACCCAACGTCAATTGCCGTGAGTAGCTGTAAAATACACTGTTATTGAATAATCCATTCAATCGTTCCCGTTTTACAGACAGGTTACTGCGCATTCCCAGCATATTGAACAGGCTCCATTTGCCGGAAAGATGCATGCCATTCAAATAGAGTACATCAGTGAGGTAATGTTTCTCATGACGGTTATAACGGCCGATGACCTGCCAGCCATGAATCATGCGGGAATTGAATAACATACCAATCGTTCCCTGAAATGCCAGTTTGTACTCAGCCAGCGATAGATCGTTAAACGGTAATTCCAGTTCGACGGCATAACCATCAAGAAATGAATATTCGATTTCTGGCGCCCATTCAGTATGTCCGGCGCGCGGGTTATGATCGACCAGTGTATTGATTTCCAGTTTGCCTTTGGCATCACCTAATGGACGTACCAAGTCAAACAGCATTGGCTCCGGGATGCGGGGTACAAAGCTGCTCTGGGTCGAGTCGTTTTGTCTGGAATTATTTTGGTTGCTGGAAGCGGCAGCATTGGAGATAACGGTGATGGCTGCTAAGGTCACCAGAAAAAAATAATAATTCTTCATTGCATTCAGATTTTGTCAATTTAAAAGTACTTCTGGTTGTTGCGCCGCCCTGAAATTTATCTAAAGGGCTTTTAGAACCTGTTCAATATCGCACTGAAGGGCGCGTTGCGGCGTTAAAATTGAACTCAAAATGCTCACATACTTTGAGTATGCTCCGCTTCTTCGTTCAATTTTGCCTTGCACTGCATCCCTTGATCGAGATCTTGAACAGGTTCTTAGAAAACGCTGGTGATGGCAACGCAGGTAGTTTTCAGGGATTCCCTAAATAACGGCAACAAATTGGTAACCTGAATTCTTCAGATGGTTGCCCGTTTTGACGTTAACACTGTCAATGTGCGCGTTTGTTGAAAATGCCAGCACGGTTGCTGGAGGCAACACGTTCTGGAACGGGTTGCGTGGTGTTTATAGTCGGCGGCGCAGCATTGTGTACAAATTGATTACTCTCCTGTTTTTATTTCGCTTTTTTCATTGACGGATTCCTGAATTGGAACCTCGGTCAGTTTATCATTACTTGATGACAAATCAGTGTTGACGGGTATATACGCGCTCGCATTTGTGCTGGGAGTCGTCTGGTTACAGCAACAGTCGGTTTTGCCGGCATTCTACTGGTTGGCGGGGATGGTGCCAATAGCGTTGCTCGCACTGGTTCTCTGGCGGAGTCAGTCCGGATTATTTGTGCTGGCGGGGAAACTGCTCATGTTTGGCGTTGTCCTGGGAGCCGGGTTTTTCTGGGCAGCGTTGTGGATTCATGTCAAATTGTCAGACACTCTGCCCCCGAATTGGGAAGGGCAGGATATCACCATTACCGGCGTGGTCACGGAAATGCCTCAGTTGAATCCGTACAGTATACGGTTCCGGTTTAATGTGGAACAGGTACATACGCGGGATGCCATCGTGCCTGCTCATATTCTGCTTTCCTGGTATCAGGATAGCAGACAGGAAGTTTCAGCGTTGCCTGATGTGAGCGCGGGGGAACGCTGGCGATTGGTTGTACGCCTGAAGCGACCCCATGGTAACGCCAATCCTCATGTGCCGGATTACGAGGCCAGATTACTTGAACGCGATGTACGTGCAGTGGGATATGTACGTGCCGCACAGGATAACCGGCGGCTCGACATAGGGAGCAATTATCCACAATATTTTTTCGAGCGTAAGCGTGAAGCTATCCGGGCACAATTTCAGCACTATCTGTCAGATTTTCCCTATGCAGGTGTGTTGATCGCGCTTACGGTCGGTGATCAGAACGCGATTCCTTCCGAACAGTGGGAAACATTCAACCGCACTGGTACCAGCCATCTTATGGCAATCTCCGGGTCACATATTACGCTGGTTGCCGGTATGGTGTTTTTTCTGGCCTACTGGATATGGCGTCGTGCCGGTCTGACGTTATGGTTGCCTGCACGTAAAGTCGCGATGGTAGTCGGGCTTATCGTTGCGCTCGGTTATTCGTTGTTGGCGGGCTTTGCCGTGCCTGTAAGGCGTGCATTGTTCATGATGATAATTATCGTCATAGCGTTCTGGAACAATCGGCGTGACCCTATGTTGTCGGTACTGGGATGGGTATTGCTGCTGGTGGTGATACTGGATCCATGGGCAGTGATTGCGCCGGGTTTCTGGCTGTCGTTTGCGGCAGTTGCCTTGATCTGCCTGGCCGTATCCGGAAGGATCGGCCGAGGGAATAGCGTAATCGGCTGGATTCACATACAGTGGGCCATCACACTTGGCTTATTTCCGCTACTGTTGATCCTGTTTCAGCAGATTTCGTTGATATCTCCAATTGCCAACGCGGTGGCGATTCCAGTGGTGACCTTCGTTATCGTACCACTTGCATTGCTGGCTACTATTCCGGGACTGGAATTTCTGTTGCTGATTGCACATGTTTTTCTGCATGCCACGATGGTGGTATTGCAATGGCTGGCGGAGCTTCCTCTGGCGGTCTGGCAGCAGCATGCTCCGCCTTTCTGGACCGTTATCGCAGCGATAGCTGGTGTGATATGGCTTCTGCTGCCGGGTGGCCCAGGGCTGGGTATCTCAGCAGGTTTTCCTGCACGCTGGCTGGGTATACTGGCAGGATTGCCATTATTTCTGGCTTCTCCGGCCAAACCGGCTGAGGGAGAACTCTGGTTGACCGTACTGGATGTAGGACAGGGACTGGCAGTGGTGATGCGTACCCGTAACCACGTCATGCTCTACGATACCGGGCCGAGCTATGGTACAAGCGACAGTGGGAAGTATGTGATCATACCGTTTCTGCGGGGTGAAGGAGTACGGACGCTCGATAGGATGATCGTTTCCCATGCTGATTCGGATCACAGCGGTGGCGCGTTATCCGTACTGGAAAGGATACCGACCAGGGAATTATTGGCATCGATAGCAGACGATCATCCGATTCGGCAGGCTGTTGCCAGCAATCGGCATTGTCATGCAGGGGATGCCTGGTGGTGGGATGGCGTACATTTCGAAATACTGCATCCGGTGCAACCCAAGTCTGCAGGGCAGAAGCGTACTACCAATGAATCAAGCTGTGTGCTGAAAGTAACGACCAGTCATGGCAGTGTTCTGTTACCGGCGGATATCGGGTTGTCGACCGAAGCAGAGTTACTGCTGCGTGCTCGTGACTTGCTTCCTTCCACCGTGCTGATCGTACCGCATCATGGCAGCAAATCTTCCTCTTCGGAAGCATTCGTGCGCCAGGTCAATCCGACCTACGCGATTTTTACGGTCGGCTATCGCAACCGTTTCGGACATCCGCGAGAGGAAGTAGTCAACCGATATCGTGAGCAGGGCAGCTTGCTGCGACGCAGCGATTATGATGGTGCAATACAATTGCGTTTTGCTCAGGGTGGTGTGACAGTCGATACCTGGCGCAGACTCAACCGCCGTTTCTGGCACGACGAATTTCCTGTAATGAACGCAGCAGAATAGTCTTATACCTGATAAAGGATAATTCAGGGAAGAATTCGCTTTACGAATACCTTGGAACGTCTTTGATAGTTGTAGAGGTTTTGCCGCGGCTGGGGAAGTTGATCTAAGGTGGTTTCCAAGAAGCCACGTTCGACGAACCAGTGAGCGGTGCGAGTAGTGAGAACGAACAGACGGATATAGCCCTGTTTCTTTGCCTGGTCTTCGAGATAATCGATCAACGTGCGGCCGATACCGGCTTTACGGTAATGAGGATGTACGGCAAGACAAGCCAGCTCACAGGCTTTATCGTCGGGGAATGGATAGAGTGCTGCGCAGGCAATGATCATGTTGTCATGCTCGAGTACCATGAAGCGTTCGATTTCCATTTCCAGCAATTCCCGGCTGCGTCGAACCAGAATACCCGCATTCTCCAAGGGTTCGATCAATTGCAGGATAGCGCCGATATCCTCGATTTCCGCCTGGCGAATGACTTGCAGCGGGTCGCGAGTGACCATGCTGCCGATACCGTCGTGTGTAAACAGTTCGAGCAGTAATGCACCATCGATATGACGACTGATCAGATGGGCGCGTGCCACACCCTGTTCACAGGCTTGCAGTGCCCATGGCAGATAAAGCCGGGTATCTTCGTCCGATGGTTGTGCTGTCGTATTCATGGTGGCCAGCAGGGCTTTGCCTTGTTTGACCGTAAGCTCTGACAGTAACGTGCTGTCTGATGCGCCATCCGTATTCAATTGCTGATAGATGCCGTTGGTATCCATCAGGAAGATGAGTTTATCGGCTCGCAGTGCGATGGCTACTTCAGCAGCTACGTTTTCCAGTGTCAGATTGAAAATTTCTCCAGTCGGAGAATAGCCAAGCGGCGAGAGCAGTACGACGGTTCCCTGCTCAAGTTGGTCAAGAATTGCCGGGGCATTGATACGGCGTACTTCGCCTGTGTACTGCAAGTCTACTCCTTCCAATACACCGATCGGGCGAGCCGTTACGAAGTTGCCACTGGCGACGCGTATGGCGGCATTTGCCATGGGGGAATTGGGTAACCCCATCGATAGTAAGGCTTCGATCTCGACTCGTACTTTTCCGACTGCTTCTTTTACGCATTGGAGGGCTGTCGCGTCGGTCGCGCGCATCCCCTGTACATAGCTGATTTCCTGTTGATCCATCTGCAACCGGGATTCGATCTGCGGGCGGGCACCATGTACCAGTACCAGCCGGATACCCAGGCTGGCGAGCAGATTGAAATCGTGCACGAGTTCGATGAACTTTCCATCCGAGACGACTTCACCACCGAAAGCGATGACGAAAATTTTTCCCCGGAAAGTATGAATATAAGGCGTGACAGAACGAAACCAAGTGACAAATTCGGTATCCGATTTCATTGCCGATTAAATAAAAGCAGGATTATTAATATTAGTAATCACCCCAGAGGGTCTGTACAGCGGCGATAGCGGCCAATGCTGCGCTTTCAGTGCGTAGAATCCGTTTGCCCAGGCGGATCGATATGAACCCGGCGATTCGGGCGGCATCGGTTTCTTCCGTTGTGAATCCACCTTCCGGGCCGACTAACAGTGTTACGTATTCGCCGGGTGTGGGAGAAGGCAACTCTGCTAAACGTTGGTGGGCAATAGGTGAAAGCATCAGATTATGCATGGGCTGATTTCCATTTTTTTCTTGTTGAACCAGTTTCTGTTCGAGCCATTGCGATAATGGTAACAATGGTAATAGCTGGGGAATTTTGTTTCTGCCACATTGCTCGCAGGCGGAAACGATGATCCGTTGCCAGTGGTGCCAGCGCTTATCCGCACGTTCATTGGTCAGCCGGACGACAGTACGCTTGGTGATCAGGGGCTGAATGCGGGTGGCGCCTTGTTCGACGGCTTTCTGAATGATCCAGTCCATTTTTTCGTTGACACACACAGCCTGTGCCAGTTCGATTAACAATGGAGATTCACGTTCAATTTCCAGGAAATGATCGATTCTGACCAGACACCCCGATTTCCCGACCTGTGCGAGATGACCGGAAAATTCGCCGCCCATTCCATTAAAGAGTATGACCGGGTCGCCCTGTTTCAATCGGAGTACCTGTGCGGCATGGTGACTGGTATCACTGTTCAGCATGGTCGATTTCCCGGGAAACATCGGTTCAATATGGAAAAAACGTGCTGCCATGAAGGATGACTGTAAGGACGGGGGTAAAGAGATCGAAAACATTTCCATGATAATATATTAAAAATAAAGTTGATTAATGGAAAAGGAGCGATTGATATGGCAAGTCTGGAAACCCCGGTGTGTGATTTTGGCTGGAAAGCAGTGGATTTCGATCTTCCCGGTGTGGATGGTAAACGTTACAACCTGGCTTCAGTACGGGGTGAAAAGGGGCTGTTGATTATGTTCATTTGTAACCATTGTCCTTATGTGAAAGCCGTTCGAGACCGGATTATCCGGGATACCAGGGAACTCGCGGGGCATGGTATCGGTACCATTGCCATCATGTCGAATGATCCGACTGATTATCCGGAAGATTCATTCGATAACATGGCTAAGATCGCTGAGGAATATGCGTATCCGTTTCCGTATGTCTGGGACGAAACGCAGGCAGTTGCCAAAGCGTATGGGGCTGTGTGCACACCTGATTTTTTCGGTTTCAATGATCAGCTGGAATTGCAATATCGTGGCCGATTGGACGCGTCCCGTAAGGAAGCAGCACCTGCTGACGCACGTCGCGATCTGTTTGAAGCCATGGTGCAAGTAGCCAGGACTGGTCGCGGGCCTGAAGATCAGATACCCAGTATCGGCTGCTCGATCAAGTGGCGGGCCGATTGAGCGTGCTGAAGCAGGTTATTGCAGCAGTGAAGGAGGTGGCACGAGAGGAAATCATGCCGCGCTATTTGCAGGTCGAACGTATCTATAAAGCAGATGGCAGTTTTTACACCGAGGCAGATCTGGCTGCGCAAACCAGTTTGCTGGAGAAGCTTCACGGAATCTATCCTGTTGCAATGATCGGTGAGGAAATGACGGATTCGCAGCAGCAGGCGCAATGGCAGGCTGGTGAGGAAGGAATATGGAGTATCGACCCGATCGATGGTACTTCCAATTTCATGAATGGCCTGCCTTATTTTGCTGTTTCCGTTGCGTTGATGCGTGAAGGCAGAAGCATACTCG
>JBDIVK010000054.1:0-7119 GCA_039794425.1 Nitrosomonas sp.
GGCAATTGAACATGTACTACACTGGTCCGTGTGGCGTAGAAAACACCAATACAGAGCCCGGCAAGCTCACTACCGGCGCAGAGGATTCTCTCCTCCTGAATAAAAATATATACGGCTGTAGTACTAGAACAAACCTGGCGTCATTGCATGGAGAAAGCGCATGATCTGAATAATTCTCTGATGATGATCGGTATTTTGCCGACTGTGCGTGAGCAAGATCTGTGTTTAACCAATATATCCCCTCTCAATCGTTATCATGCGCTGAATGCTGAGGTTATCAAACGTCGCGGCGGAAAACCGATCCGAATCAATATTGCCGGGGAAGAACAATTGCATCTGTCGCATATGGATGTCATGTTAGAAGCTGCTGCGACATCTTTTCAGGTTCACCTGCAGATTCCAGTGGAAAAAGCAGTGCGTTATTATAATGCCTCACTCATTCTTTCTGCACCATTGGTGGCAGCCACGACCAATTCTCCTTACCTGTTCCAGCGTGCTTTGTGGGAAGAAACGCGTATTCCTCTGTTCGAGCAGTCCGTCAATTTGGGGGAGCGGGCGGCCGAGCGTGTGACATTCGGTTCTGGCTATCTGCAATCGACCATTTCGGAATGTTTTGAAGAAAACTTGGCAGATTATGAGGTTTTGTTGCCAATGCAGTTTGATACGCCGCCGTCCCGTTTCGATCATTTACGGTTACATAATGGCACTATTTGGCGCTGGGTTCGTCCATTGATCGGTTTTGACGATGCGGGGTTGCCCCATGTACGTATCGAACACCGCGTTATGGCGGCCGGGCCTAGTATATTGGATCAGGTAGCCAATGCAGCTTTTTATTTCGGAGCAGTGCGTTATTTGGCGGAGCAGGCTTATCCGCCAGAGGCTGAATTGTCATTCTCAGTTGCCCGCGATAATTTTTACCGTACGGCCAAGCAAGGGCTGGATGCTGTTGTCGATTGGTCTGGTGAGCGCAGGGTGGATGTGGGCACACTGATCCTGGATGAGCTATTGCCTATGGCCGATCAGGGTTTGGCCATGCTTGGTATCGAACAGGATTCACGTAAGCGTTATCTGGACATCATCAAGGTGCGCGTCAAGTCGCGGCAAACCGGTGCTGCTTGGCAGCGCACTTGCCTGGCTCGTTATGATCGTGATTTTTTTCGCCTCACTGCTAGTTATCTTGAGAACCAGCGTAGTGGCGCGCCTGTTCATGAGTGGAGTATATGAGCCTGAAATTGAGTATATTGCATGAGGTACCCCAGGTATTACTGAACGCGCCCAGTGATTCACTGTATGAGCTTTTAGGTGGCCCGACATTGATCCATTTAGAGGGGGGGCGTGAGGACAGACTGTTTGTCTCAACTTTGTTGCATGGCAACGAAGATACCGGCTGGCTGGCTATCCGAACATTATTTACAAAGTATGCATCCTGTAAGTTGCCACGCAGCTTATCGGTGTTCATCGGTAATGTTGAAGCGGCTCGTTGGCGGGTTCGTCGTCTTGATCATCAGCCGGACTATAATCGGGTATGGCCGGGTGCCGCAGGTCCCGATACGCCCGAAAGTGCATTGATGAAGGCAGTTATGGATGAAATGGATGCCTACCCCTTGTTTGCCAGTGTGGATATTCACAATAATACTGGTACCAATCCTCATTATGCGTGCATTACCTGGCTGGATGATTCGTGTTTTTATCTTGCTACGCTTTTTGGTCGAACTGTAGTGCATTTTCAGCAACCCCCCGGTACACAGACCGGTGCTTTTTCCAGCCGCTGCCCTGCTGTCGCACTGGAATGTGGTAAGCCCGGTAGTGTCGGCAGCGTTGAACATGCCGTACAGTTTCTGGAAGCCTGCCTTCATCTGCAGGACTTCCCGACACGTGCATTTCCCAGATGTGACATGGACTTGTTTCATACTGTCGCTACTGTCAAGGTTGATGAACATACAGTATTTGGCTTTGGTCCGGGCCATGGAGTACTCAGGTTTGATCCGGCACTGGATCGGTTGAATTTCCGCGAACTCAGACCCGGTACGGCTTTTGGTTCGGTTGAAGATGGCGCTTGGCCTGGCCTGAAAGTGACGAATGGTGACGGGCACGACGTGACTGAGCAGTATTTTGCTTTACGTGATAACAGACTGATTACGAAACGTCCTCTCATGCCGGCTATGTTGACGTGTGACGTGAGAGTCATCCGTCAGGATTGCCTGTGTTATCTGATGGAACGGAAGGCCTACTGAGTATTCACTACAATGATCGTGTAACCGGGTTGATATCGGATAATATTTTGTTCCTGGCCGGTTTGCTGCCAGGCTGCTGCCTATGGATATTTCACGGACTTTGAATGTGCGCTTGCACAGGTGGGCCTGGTTACTGCTTTTGCTGGCGGCATTTTTGAAAAATGCTTTTGCTGCAGCAATAGCACCTTTCCCCGCAGTAGACACATGCGAAATATCCAAAACTGTTTATATCGTCAACCACGGATTACATACGGGTATAGTAGTAAATCGTGAAGATCTCATAGCATTGGTACCAGTGCTGGCAAAGGATTTTATGGCCGGGAATTATGTGGAAATCGGCTGGGGAGACGCAAAATTTTATCAAGCCCGGGTCACCTCGGTTTTTCTCGCGATTCAGGCCATATTCTGGCCAGGCGACGCAGTGTTACATGTAGTTGCAATTCAGGACGCGCCATATCACTATTTTCCGGATAACGTGACTATCGTGGAGTTGTCACTTCCTCAGGATAGTTATCAGAAGCTACTGGCTTTTATCGCCGATACTTTTGCTTATACCAATACACGGCAAGTTGAGCAGCTTGGGCCAGGACTATATGGAAACAGCTATTTCTATCGCGCCATGGGCGAATTCCATGCTTTCAATACCTGTAATACCTGGATTGCCAGATCTCTCGAAGCAGCCGGGTATCCTATCAGCAGTCATGGTGTCATGACGGCCAGGGGGCTACTGTCTCGATTACGGTCACAAAAGATGAAGGAAGCAGAGGCAACGTGTTCTACGTTACGATCTGGGAATATGGGTGAATGGTAAACAATTGTTAATCTGCAGCCTTAACAGGTTTATAAAGTTGCCGAATTTTTACTGGCAAAAGCGTTGAAGGTACGTTCTATGATCGAAGGGTCGAGATCACGGGTGATAAAAACGATACGGGTACGATGATCTTCTGATGGCCATACGGCGAGTTCCATCGGTGGGTGAAAAATATGCTGGACACCATGGATGACAGTCGGGCCGAAGCGGTATTTCAGGTTAAGTATTCCTTTGACACGTAATAAATTCTCACCTTTGAATCCAACCAGTAGGCCGAGCCACTGATCAAATAATTCTGGTTCTAATGGTTCGCTAAATATCAAACAGAAAGACTTTATATTATCGTCATGGTTGCTGTGGTCAGGGACTTTGTATCGGGTTTTTGTCTCGGGCATAGCCTGGATATTGCTATTGGACACGGGCTTAAAGTGGAATCGGTTGCGGGTAGAAGGATATTCATAATTATTGCCATCCAACCAGGTAGTAATATCGAGAAGCGTTTGTCGATCAGACGGGAAAAACCGCTCATCTGATAATTCTCTAGCGTCGATTTTGCCGTTGACAGCCAGTAATTGCCTGGCAGCAGGGTTCAATGAGGTAAGTTTCCAACGTAAGGCAGCAAGTTGTGCTGTATCGATAAGGTCACTTTTTGTCAGGATCAAATGATCTGCAAGTACTGCCTGTTTTGCTGATTCTGAATGCAGCGCAAGCGTTTCTAAGCCATTGAAGCAATCTACCGTAGTGATGATCGCATTAAAGCAATAACGCTCGTTGATGGTTTCGTCAATCATTAATGTATGAATGACTGGGGCTGGATCGGCCAGGCCGGTTGTTTCGATCACTACACGGTCGAATTGTCGTTTGCCATTGCGGGAAAAACGCCAGGTGATTTGTTTGAGAACAGTACTGAGGTCGCGGCGTATGTTGCAGCATATGCAACCATTATCCATAGTCATCACCATGTCTTCATTACTGTGTGTAACCAGTAAATGATCTAGACTGATCTCGCCCAGTTCGTTAATGATAACCAGTGTGTTATGGAAAGCAGGTTGCTGTACGAGGTGATTGAGCAGGGTGGTTTTTCCACTCCCCAGGAAACCGGTTATTATCCAGACTGGGATACGTGAACTCTGGAAATCACTGGTCATATTGGCGGTTTAAAAGTTCACGACGTTCCTGAGCTTCCAAACAAAGTGTGGCGGTAGGACGTGCCAAAAGTCTGGGAAGACCGATCGGTTCACCGGTTTCTTGACACCAGCCATAGGCTCCAGTTTCAATTCGTGCCAGCGCTTCATTTATTTTCTTGAGTAGCTTACGCTCACGATCTCTGATCCGAAATTCCAACAGGAATTTTTCTTCGGCGCTGGCTCGGTCATTGGGATCTGGGTCGGCTGCAGTATCTTGCATGGATTCCAGCGTTTGCTGGGCATTGGCAAGTAATTTGTGTTTTTCTTCTTCCAGGATTTTTTTAAAAAAAGCCAGCTGTTCTTTACACATATATTCGCCTGATGGCACATCTTTCAAGGATCTGTGAATTGGATGCGAGTCGATTCCTGTTTTGCTGGTCAAGATGGTTTCCATTTAAGATACTTCCTTGATTATTCGTCAAAGCATTAGAGTGTTTAAATATCTACCATGATATTGCAGTATTCCAATATCTGGAATTGCACTTATCTCGTAGCCTCTTACAAGGAAATTATTTATCAAAGCATGTTGTTACGGCATTGCTTACATAACCCATGTAATTCCAGTTGTTGGCTGACTAAAGTGAAGCCAGTGTGTTTAATGCTGTGTTCGAGTTCTGTCACAATGTGTTTCTTGATTCCAACTTCTTTGACAGTATGACAGTTGTCACAAATCAGGAATTGTGGAACTTCGTGTGGGTGATCGCATGCAATATGGGCACAGGCAATAAAACGATTAGCTGTTTCCAGTTTATGGACCAGTTTTTCCCGGATCAGGAAGTTCATGATCCGATACACTGACATCACAGGTAGCGTTTCATTAAACTTTGCTTTGTACTGTTCCGCGATTTCGTAGGCGGAAAGCGGGACTGATGCTGTGAGCAGTACTAGAAGCGCATGCTTACGTTTTGATGTCAGCTTGACCCCTGTCGACGTACAGATTTCCTGAGTTTTCTTAATGATATGGTCAATATCCGCAGACACTTTTATTTGATCTCCGTCTGATTAAAATAACGGCCAGAATGATTTAGTAATCATAGGCTAAATGATAGCGGTGTATGTGTAATATCTGATAATCCTTTTATCAAGTTAATACATTGTTTGCTGTATCTTATGATCCTAGAAACCGCAGTTGATCGCTTATCAGCTTCTGGAAGCCTGATGGATAGTGAGCTTGCTGCCTTCGCTCATGCCCACTTGGTGGGTGAAACCGCTACGCACCCGATTGCACGCCTGACACGCTGCTTGGCTGCGTTGCTCCTCGTTGCAGGGAATAACCATGCCGCCTCGTCGCGCCTTGCCAGGCAACGCGCCAGTCGCACACTTGGATGCGTCCAACTGCGGTTTCTAGGATGATTGCATGCTTGAATCGAAAGCATTTCATTTTTCCTCCCAGGAGGGGAATGGATCATCCAGTGTTACCCAGTATTGTTCACCAGCTTGTAATTCAGAGTCGGTCAAGAGGCACTCGTCAAGTTGTTGGTATAAAGCTTCGCGGCTAAGGTTCTGGCCTATGAAAACCAGTTCCTGTCTTTTATCACCATATGGTTCACACCATTTTGCGTGAATGGATGCCAGATATTCTTCATCATCAGGCCATTTGTCTTTGGGTACAGCACTCCAGAACATTCCAGCAAAACCGTGACGAGCAATACCTCCAGCTTGGCTCCATTGTCCCGCATAGTCCGGCCTGCTTGCTAACCAGAAAAATCCTTTTGAACGCAATAACCTGCCCGTTGGCCAAGATTGATGAAGAAAGTCAAAAAATTTACGTGGATGGAATGGCCTTCTGGCGGTATAGGTAAAGCTGTTGATTCCATACTCTTCAGTCTCGGGAATATGCTCCCCGCGCATCTCTTTCAGCCAGCCGGGTGCTTGCTGAGCAAGCTCAAAGTTGAATTTTCCTGTATTTAATAACTTTTTTAAATCGACTTGGCCATGCTTAGCGAAGATAATTTCGGCCTGTGTATTGAGTGTTCGTAAAATACTTTGCAATCTGCTGAGTTCCGGTATCGAAACGAGGTCAATTTTATTGATTACAATGACATCACTGAATTCGACCTGGTCGATCAAGAGATCTGCCACACTACGTTCGTCGTTTGCTCCTGCTACTTCTCCAGCCTCCTGAAGTGTTTTCGCTTCCTCAAAGTCATGCAGAAAATGCATTGCATCAATCACAGTCACCATAGTGTCCAATCGTGCAATATCGGAAAGACTGGTGCCGCCTTCATCAATAAAAGTGAAAGTTTCAGCTATGGGTAGCGGTTCTGATACACCGGTTGATTCGATAACCAGGTAATCGAATTTTTTCTCATGGGCTAATTTCTGGATTTCTATTAATAGGTCTTCGCGTAAAGTGCAGCATATACAACCGTTACTCATTTGTACGAGTTTTTCCTCGGCGCGATTAAGTGAAACTTCACGCTCGATTAAGGAAGCATCAATATTGATTTCACTCATATCGTTGACAATTACGGCCACACGCAGGCCGGCACGGTTGGTCAATATATGGTTAAGTATGGTTGTTTTTCCAGCACCTAAAAATCCTGAAAGTACTGTAACGGGTAACTGGTGATTAGATGTGATATGCATAGAATAATACGGGTTTAGTAGTAACAGATTTTCAGTTATGTTATAACATAACATTTAAGAATTAAACAAGCCATGTGGAAAATTTTTCATTTTTAAAAACGAATCCATGCAATTCTTATCATAATTTGTAGTTGCTAAGGAAGGGAGGAAACTTCATGGTGTACAGATTAGAATAATCCTAAAAACCGCAATCGGGTACGTATCGGTTTCACCCACCAGGTCGGCATGAGCGAAGGCAGCAAGCTCACTATCCATCAGGCTTCCAGAAGCTGATAAGCGATCAACTGCGGTTTCTAGG
>JBDIVK010000055.1:0-6672 GCA_039794425.1 Nitrosomonas sp.
GAATCGGTGAACAAAGGTCACATTGACCACTGCTTATTCCACCGATTACTCCGGCTTCGGCCTTGGAATCATTGCCACGGAAAAGCCCTTAAATGGGCGTTTTGGGCGGTTCTTCCGGCTTGCATAAAACAAAGGAAGTATTGCGGCCTTAATCGTCTTGAATCGCGTTTTGACCGCCTTCCCGATGGACGCGGGCGTCAACTTCTACGAAATTAATAATCACGCCGTTACGCGGAAGATCAAAGCCGTGTTTCTGGCGGTATTCTTCCTTTGCCTGATCAAGTGTTTGGCTGTCTGAGAAATAAACCAGTGCCGGGAAAAATATGTCTTTGCTGCTTACTGTCTCTTCCAGTCGTTCGATTCTTGTCTTCAGGTTCATTTCCTTATCCGGGTAGATACTTCGCCAGCAGTTCAATTGCTTCGGCTATGTCCTTCGGCTTCTCAGGTTCCGGCTTCCCTTGATTGTATGCAAAATTCCACGCACCAGCGTAAAGGTAGGCAATTATCAAACGCTCCTTGCTTTGTTTAATATGTACGATTTTTTGCTCTGAGTTCTTCATCCTGTATCTTTTCCAATTTTGTTATCTGTTCTTCAAGCTCACTATCCTTGATTGTGGTAACAATAGCCTGAATCAAGTAGGTCAGTCGTGTTGCTTCTTGTGTTGGCAGCCTGCCTTGCCTTGCTTCTGTATACAGCTTTACCAGCTCACGCCTGCATTCCAGGATACTCCCAAGCCTTAACCTTGGCCGCTTCCTGGGTGGGGTATTAGCGGAAAGCAATTCACCATCAACCACTTGCCCGCTTTTATCATTACCAGAATCACGCATTACGCATCTTTTTCATGTTTCACCAGGTAATTCCCGGTATCAGTAACCACCTTACTCAGTACTGTCTGCACCGCGCCCGATATGCTTGCAAGATCGGCCTGCAGTTGCCCGGGTCCCAGTCTGTTCAGTTCTGCGTTAGTCCTGTCTTTCAGATCGTCCAGAAAGGACGAAGCCTGTCTTTCCAGTTCTTCTGCGTCCTGATACTTATCGGACTTACCCTGTGGTGTGGTCTGCCATAACGCCGGCAGGCTTTCGTGGGCTTTGATCATTGGCAGTAAGGTATTCACCTGTTCGTCGATCCACTGATTCAGTGGTGTCCATGTGTGGTTGTGTTTGATCCGTTTGGACAGTACGGCCAGGGCAGCGGTTTTGTACATTTTTGTTCCTTTTAAAATTCACAATTTACGTGTTTCATAAAGTAAGCCAGTGCTTCTGGATCTCTCCGGCATTTTTCCAGCACCAGATGGTGGTATTCCTCCGGTTCATCGATCGACCGGAGCCAGTTCCTGACCTTCTCGATATCATCGATGACTGATTCGTCTGAATGCTTCACACTGACCGTATTTGGCACAGGAACAAGGTTTCTTGCCTTTTGGGTCCTGCTGTATTGCAAGAAATACTTAAGCGCTTCAGCGTCGTTATGGCACTTTTCAATGATCAACCTGAATAAATAATCTTCCGCCGATCGGCCGGTGTTGATCAGCCAGTTTTTGACTTCTTCGATTTGTAGTTCAGCGATGATCGCCTGCTTGTTTTCTCGGATCACCGTAAGCCAGCGATCAGCTGCCGCATTCTCGCCGATCATTTTGATGGTCCCAGTAGGAGATAATTTCAGCTCAATTCCGTCTGCTTGAACTTTCTGAATAATCGATGCCGGGCTCATATTTCGATCTCAACTTTTCCCGGATTTTGTTGAAGGTTCTCACCGCTGCCACTCTGAGCACCTTGAGCACCTTCATCTTTGGAATAGCCTGAAACCGTTGACTGGCAAGGGTTTTGGTGAAGGTGCTCAAACCCTATTTCATGAGCATCTTCAGAATCGTATGAAGGCCTTGATTCATAATGATTTTTTTGAAGATGCTCAAGGTGCTCATCGTTATTTGTTCGGTGAACTTGAACATGTTCGAATGTTTGAGCATCTTCATCGGGCAGTTTCCAAAACCAGCCTTCCGTTCCCTTTTTGACGGACCTTATGCCGCAAGCTGTCTTGGCGCGTCTGACTGTCGCCCATGAGTGTCCAGCGCCTTTTACATCGGCCTCTATCTGACTATGAGCGACCTCACCTTTTTTGAGAAGGTCTGTCAAAAATGCCTTGGCGTCTTCCAGAGCATTTGAAGTGCCATCATCAATAGTCGCGTCTGCCGTTGCCAGCAATTCTCTAGCCGTACCCTCAATGGATGCGCCCCATAAAACCGATGACGAAAAAATGCCCGGGTGGTTCGTCAGTTCGGCCTGGTGGATGTCATACTCAAACCCGCCATCATCCGGCCCGATGTTTGACTTCGCCCGACAAAACAGGCGCGTTTCACGGCCGTTTTCGCTTTCCTCCTGGTGCTTAGCTGCCACGAGAACCACACGAGCCAGCGCACCGAAAGCCAGGCTGCCCGTGATCCTTTCGACTGGATCTCTGCCAGCTGTTCCCTTTGTAAAATGTGTAATACCCAACAGGGCGCATCGTGCGGCTATGGCCAGGTCAGCCAGTGGTTGCAACCCTCGCCTGACTTCCGCGTTTTTGTGGGAATCACCGGAGATTGCTGACACAATGGGATCGACGATCAGCAGTCGAACATCGCCAATTTCGGCAATTTTATGTTTGAGCAGACTAATATCGCGCGCCGGGTCAAACGACCGTTTGCCTTCGCGGTTCATTGACGCCAGTAATGAAAAAAACTTTCGCTAAATCGGCTCCAGATAGAGCTAGACGCGGAATCAGGGTATCGGCCGGATCATCTTCGCCGCTCCACACAATAACGTTTCCCGTTGGCGATTTTGTCCCATCTGGCCAGCGTCCGCCGATCGTCACGGTTGCTGCCAAGGCCATGCTTATCGTGGTTTTTCCGGTACCGGGTGCCCCGCCCAGGAAATGGGGCTTCCCAACTGCGAGCCAGTCTTTCCATAGCCAGGAAATCGGTTCCAAGGTTACGTCACCGGCTCGAATCAAATTTACAGAGCATGCAAAATTAGCCGCCGGGTTGCCAGATTCGCCGGCTGGGTAGTGTGGCGTGCCGTCATTATCGTAATACAATTCAGCAACTTTCTTTAATTTACCCATGACGTGAACCCTCCAGGTATTGGAGCGATTCGTTTATTCGCTCACAAATCTTTACAAAACAATCCACGTCCGACTGGTCAAATCGCCCATCTTTCTTCATTTGATTGGCTGCTACGACTAAAAAGATTAAATCACCTTCAAGGGCGTGCAGGAGTTGCCAGGCTGAAAAGCTGGATCTTTGTTGCTTTGTATAACGAGGGTTAGCAGTTGGCGGGAAGAGATCGACCGGATTAATACCGATAGCGTGGCAGATATCCGAGCCACTAGCACCACAACCGAAGCAACGGGCAAGGATCACTCCATCAGGCTTTAGGGTGACCCCCATTGACGGATTCTTGTCGTTATGGTCGGGCATAACACAGGACGCCATCCACTTCCCCGCGCCAATCTTTTTGACTTTTCTTGAATGCGATAAAATGGAGCTTATTGCGTTTTCCTGATGGGGAGTGTTCATCAACGGCCACTCCCTTTTTATTGGAACTCAATGCTGAGAGCTTTTTTAATATCGCGAACTGGCCAGGCCAGGCGCCCATGAACACGTATCGGCCGGACTGGCTCGTTCTCATAACAGGCCCATAATCGCAATGTTTGTGGTTTTCTGTTCAAGTAGAACGCCGCTTCGTCAGTCGTTACCGCGGCGCGCGTGATTTGGTCAAGTGGGGGGAATTGATCAGTCGCTGTTTCCATTTTGAACCATCCTTTGGTGTTGAAGAATGGCCGCATGGTATATTTTGGGGTGTGCACCCCTGCAAGTATCTCCCTATGCCCCAGTTAGGGTGGGGTAGGGTTATTCTTGATATCTGATTCGACCACCTTCAAGCAAGCGTTCCCACGCCTTTCGGAAGATAGTGCTCTTTTGAGATGGATTAAGTAGCTGTCTTAAATCAGGTTTGTTGTTTATTTCTTCCAAAACATCGGATTTTACTCCGCGCCTGCCTTGTTCAGATTTTGGCAATCTGAGCGGGTCAAGTTCCAGCATTTCACTGATTACTCGGAGAATTTCATCTTCTTGCTGTATTTGTCGTTTTATTAGATGCGTTTCTTTTTGTTCTGTACCCTTATAAAGGTGGTGCAAATCCTGTGCGGGGATAAGAGCTTTTCTAGTGTCGACATGGAATTGTCCGTACTCAACCTTATGCGTTTCCGCATCGAAATTCTTTATGGGAAAAATAACTATATTTCCCGTGAACAATATATCTTCACCCGAAAAAATGCGATGTGGTTCTATTACTTCAGCATAGCGGATGCAGTATTCTTCATGAGTCCGCCTGATAGTTTCTTTTGGAATCTTTATGTAACCTTTGAACTGCTTATTTAGCAGCCAATGTTTTTGGATTTTCCAAGTCGGACTAATATCATAAATTTATGCTGCAACTTTCCCATCGAACCAAGTGCATAGACGAATCGAGTTCTTGGATGCCAAGTGTAGGATGTCTTCAGAACTGATTGGCTCATCTAACTTCAGGGACAGAAATTTTATTGACTCATCAATGGTGTAATATGCTTTCAGCATCTAAAACTCCCTCAGAAATAAATTAAACCGGCACTCTTTCCAACGGTTTGATATTGGGCCTGGGCTGCTGCTGTGCCTGCCACAAATCCCACTGCGTTTGTATCCCTAGCCAAATATCCGGGGTTGTGCCAAGCCAGGCCGAAAGACGGAGCGCCATACCGGCTGTTACACCTGCTTTACCGTTCAGCACTTTGGAAAGTGTGACGCGGGAAACCTGCAGTTCTTTTGCGGCTTGCGTGACTGTCATCTCCTCCGGTATCCACTCCCGCAGTACTTCACCGGGATGCGCCGGGTTATGCATTCTGCTCATGGGCGTTATCTCCTAATGGTAATCTTGATAATTGACCAAAACGGCATCCTCACCCTCAAAAGTAAAAGTCATGCGCCAATTCTCGTTTACCTGTACGGAATAATGGCCTGAGTGATCGTCTGTTAATCCGTGCAGTTTCCAACTCGGGACATTCATATCATCTGGTTGCTTGGCGTTATCCAGTGCAGTCAGCAATAGACGCAATTTTCTGGCATGGTTTGGCTGGATACCCGCTTTGCTTCCTGTTTTAAAGAAAGTCTCAAGTCCTTTGTGACGAAAAGTCTTGATCATGGCTGAATTGTATACTGTCAATTAACACATATCAACACAAAGCAATATAAGCCAATACTTTCTTTATATAATTACTTCACCATCTGTAGTCCAGCTTGATCAGGCACAAACACAACCCCGGCCTGTTCCAATATCCAGCTTTCTATTCTGGTATGCCATACTCTCAATAGATCGAGCGGCCGCCGTATGTAGTGCTTTCCACGCACATCCTGCGGTTTGTGGCCTTGAATCTGAGCTGCAATACCGGCAGGCGTTTCCACCCATTCAGACAGCGTTGCAAATGATCTGCACAGGCCGTGAAGGGATACATCTACGCCAATCATTGAACAGATCTTGTTGTGTTGCTTGTTGGGTTCTATCAGGCGCCCGCTGGCCGCTGTAGGGCTGCTGAATACCCATTGATTACGTCTGGGCAAATGGCCCAGCAAGTGGGATACATACGGTGTTAATGGAATGGTTCGGTTGCCTTCCACCTTGTCACGGATGGTCAGGCTGTTCCATTGAAAGTCACAGTCTTCCCATTTCAAATGCGCCAGTTCTTCACGCCGTGCACCAGTAAGCAACAGGATCTGCAGGTACGCGCTGATGACAGGGTTCTGAACCTGCCGGACTGCCTGGAACCATGCCGGCAATTGTTCACGTTGCAGCACGTCATCCTTGGTTTTCGGCTTCCCCAGGCTTTCCTGTGCAGTTTTGCTTTGTGCTGCATTGGTGGTTACGATTTCTTTGTAGATGGCATGATTCATGCGCCAGGAAAGGAAGGTACGCAGCAGACGCAGGCCAAGTCTGGCCTGCGTTCCCCGGCTGCTTTCTGCTTTTGCCCATTGGATGACGCAATCGGAGGTGATGCTATGAAGCGGCCTATTTATGAATGGTGCAAGAACTCCCGGTACAGTCAGTTTATCGCTGCGTTTGCGTGTATTCCTACCTGCATGAACAACACGGATATGGTCTTTAAGGTGATGCTCAGACCATAATGATCTGCGTTTGTCGATGTACTCATTCCATACTTCATTGAAGGTAATTTCCTGAAGTCGTTCTTTCTGCTTTTTTGCTGCTTCAGCAAGCTTCCTTTCCTTTTCCAGTTGACGCGGATCGATTCCCTGATCAGTCAGCACTTTGAGCCTTGATGCTTCTTCCTGTGCCTTAGCCAGCGGCCATGACAGAACATCGCCAATCGTTAAGCGCAGGGTTTTACCATGCAATCTTGTTTCAAAGATGTAGGACTTCCTGCCATTCGCTGTTAGAGCGTGTTCAAAGTCTCTTAGCATTATGAGAAACTTGGGTGATGAGAAGAGGCTACCCAAGCGATATCAAGCGCGAGCAATTCGAGGAGATCAGGCCGTTACTCGAGAGCGCCCGCAAGAAGACAGCCCCACGCAAAGTGGACCTGTATGAGGTGTTCTGTGCAGTGTTGTACCTGCTGCGCACGGGCTGCCAATGGCGTGCACTGCCTAG
>JBDIVK010000056.1:0-5585 GCA_039794425.1 Nitrosomonas sp.
CAGCTGACTCCCAACCACCCAGCTCCTGTAACGCATGCAGTGGTGTGCCGGCTTCTGTATATGCCAGCTTGCCCATGTATGCCTTAGATCGTGCTAGGTCGTGTTAACACTATTTTTGTTAGAATTGTGGATGAAAATATCCGCATTGCAATTCAAGCTCATTGAAAATCTCTGCCTGTACAACGGGGTAACGTCACTCTCTCGAATTTGGAAGTGCTCAACGCGATTCTGTATGTCGCTGAGCATGGCTGTAAGTGGCGCGGCTTGCCTGTGAAATTCGGTAATTGGCACAGCATTTACACGCGCGCCAATCGTTGGGCCAGGAACGGTGTCCTGGATCGGGTTTTCCTCGCACTCCAGCAAAACAAGCTGATTCAGCTGGAAGTGGATCACGTGTCGCTGGATAGCACGAAGTCAAAGTCCATCCTGATGGTACCGGTGCACTAAAAAAACGGTGTTCAAGCTATCGGTAAATCACGAGGGGGCTGGACTACCAAAATTCACCTGGTCGCGGCAGATGCCAGAACCGCGGTAGTGTTATCGTTGTCTCCTGGTTAAGCTGGTGATGCACCCGAAGGGCGGAAGTTGCTGAAGAACTTGGAGAATAAGGGGTTCTCTGATACTCACGTATGTACAAAAGCGCAATGAAGTTGAGCGACTGTTTCGTCGCCTGAAGGGTTTCAGAAGAATCTTCTCTCGCTTTGACAAGTTAGATGCAGTTTTCCGATTCTTCATCAATTTCGCTCTGATTGTAGATCGATTAATTAGTGTTAACAGACCCCAGGGAGTTCGCGATAAATACATCATTCCCGTTACAGGACCACTATGTAATCGCGTTAGACGAAGATGACGGTGATAAAAATGCCCTCATTTTCGACAGGGTTGTGCCGGCTTAGGAAATCTACCGTGCTCAGTAAATCTCCGTACAAAGGTATTGAGAGACGCAGGCACGACGACCGATGCCCGATGACGCCGGATTGCGTGGAACGGTTGTTGGACGAGATCGACGAGATGAAAAAGAAGGTCGATGAGTTGCACAACAATCTGATCAAGGCGCATGGATTTGTCGCCGGCATGCGCCTGGGTGCCGGTTCGGTTTTTTTGTTGATCGGCGCATTCCTTTTCATGGTCTGGGGACTGCTGTCCGGCCGCGTGTCGCTCAAAGAGTTGTTTTCGATTTTGTTTTGACAGGTGGTATCAAGATGAAGAATGAAGTAGAAGAGTTGTTGCAAGCAATCTCCGGAGATCTGCAAGACATTAAGGCTGGCGTGGACAACATAGGCCGCAGGGTTTTCATATTGAGCGGGCTATTATCAGGCATAGCGTTACCTTCGCCTGATCCTGACGAGCCAATCGATCCGGAAGAACCTGTTGAGCCGGAGAAACCGGAAGAACCTCCCGTAGCCTCACCTGGTGAGATTGTCCTGTCTCAATTAGTACGTGAACCGCAGAACTTAGCGGATATTATTCTATTCCGTTTGCAGCATCAATCATCCAGATATGAACGCTTCAATCGAGATGTCGTTCTCGACGGTAACTACAATCTGCGTGCAACACGATTCAATATATCCACTGGTGGCGGAATCATACCGTTCGTAGCTGGTACCTATCACTTGATCGTTGATGGTAAAGAACACAAACCGTTAGAAGTTGAAGCAGGCACAACAGACATCTACTTTACCGGTAATACCAATGAATTCTCACCTGGTTGGAGAAGATTGCAGGTACAACGCCCCGGCGGCCAACGATCACCGTCATGGTTTGTTCACGCAGGTAAGGAACAAGTCGATAACTTCGTTCCGGTTTACACGAACGTGTACGACATGATTAACCGTACCGCTAATCACGATCATTTGTGGCAACTGGTCAGTGCTGACGCCAAGCCTAAGCCGGTTCCGTTATCAGCCAATAAATTTTTCAAACCGTTCAGCGAATTGCCTGCACCCAATCAACTGGCATTCAGACAGGTCGCAATCAATTGTAATGAAAAGCGAGTCTACTGGAACAATGGACGCCCGACATTCGCAGGACGACAGGCTTATTTCTACAGCGATCTCATAAAAGACTTGCCGTCACTCCCCCTGCTGGATGGCCCGAGAGGGATCGGAACGATGTACATGCCTACTCATATCAATGTGGGCACGGCCACGCAAACCGAAGATCCAACCAGCACACCCAGGCGAGTGCTGTACGTATGCGATCCGTGGCGTTTAGTTCGTATGGATGTAGAAGGCAAAATTACTACGCTGGTGGGTTATCGCCATAAGCGCGCCCACTACTGGGAAAACAACAATCCTCCAGAATTGGAGCTTGTTGGTGATTGGTCTGCTGTGCCAGAGGAACGCAGAGGATGCCATGAACTATGGGGATTCTGCTGGCTATCAAGCACACTCGTTGTGGATGCTAATGCAGCACCTATCCCTGCCGAAGAAAACAGAAAACCGCATGTCCATAACCCGGTCGGGTTCCTGGCTGATACGCAGATGAATCGCCTGCTGAAGCTCGAGTTCAATTCACACAGCCATTTAATACAACCGAAGGTAAGTGAGTTTGCTACCTGGCTAAACGAGCCGTGGGATGTTGTAGAAAGCAATGTGCCCGGTAACATTATTGTCTCCAACCGTTTTGCGCACGAGATCATTGAGATCAACACGCAGACCGAGCAGATCGTGAGAGTAATTGTTAAGGGTGCGCCGCTGAGCGCTATGGAGAAACGCTACACCCCGAGGCATACCGCTCCTTTGGAAGTTAGACAACAACAGCCTTGCGTGATGCCGGAAGGGTTGTTCAGACTTGGTGACTGGCTGTACTTTAGTTCGCTCTCTCAGCAACAGGTACGCCGTGTGCATTTGGTAAGCGGGGAATTGGAGGTAATCACCTCTTTCCCGGTGGATGGCAACAGTCGCTACACCAAGATCGCTGTATCGGATGGTACGTTCGGGCCGGCAGGGACGGTATTTGTTTCGACATGGTCAAACCGCGACGGCGGTTATCCGTTTGCGTATTTACCGGATGGTTCGCCGTGGAAATATTATCAGTTCACTGCAAATACACCAAGGATGGGCGTCGGACCTAGACTAAATTCGATCAGTTACGGCAGTGCCGTGGGCATCGGTTCCGGGCGTATGGTGTTTGGTACCGCTGCCTACGGGTTGTGGGATGTGAGCCTCAAAAAAGAAGATGATGTCGTCGTGGATACAGCCAGATACAAAAGAGGTTCCGACAAACTCAATCCGCTACTGTTTACGTCAGAAGGATTTTCCGCTTTCGGCGTCCCGCTTCCCGATGGCGACGAGGATATTGATTATGTTGCGCAGGTTGGAGGGTACAGGTAATGAAGCTGGTGGATGATTGGAGAAAATATCCCAATTTCAGCGAGATTGAGTTTCGTTGTAAGCACACCGGTCTGTGCTACATGGATGCGCGCTTTATGGAAAAGCTGCAGGCCATTCGCGTCGCCTACGGTAAGCCGATGGTGATCACCAGTGGATACCGCGCGAAAACACATCCTGTGGAAGCGGCAAAAGCGTCACCCGGTGAGCATTCTTTTGGGCTCGCTGCTGATATATCGGTCAGTGGAGCTGATGCGTTTGCCTTGCTCAGCGTGGCACTGGCGCACGGAATCGTCCGCGTGGGTGTCAAGCAAACAGGGGGCGGCCGATTTTTGCATCTTAGTATGGGTGATGGAAAATTCCCTGCGCCCATGATTTGGAGTTATTAAAGGAGCGTGAGATGGAATTGATTTCTGGCTGGCGTACCTGGCCGAAACAAGTGTCAACGTGGTTGGTGGCCGCCGGATCATCGGTTGTGGCCTTTGCACCGGAGCTGATGGAAATCTGGCGCAGTTTGCCGATCAAGGTGCAGGCGTCTTTCCCGGTCGAGTGGATCCGCTATTTTGGCATTACGCTGGTGCTGGCGTCCATTCCGGCCAAACTTGTGAGACAGAAAAAGTTGTACGCGCAGGCGCAGGATGATGAATTTAGCCGCTACTCTTAGTGTCGCCGCTGTCGCGCTTACAGCCGGGCTTTTGACGGGTACTTACTACACGGCGCGTTACAAGAATTACCAGCTTGATTCACAGCGCATCGCAGCGATGGAGCGAGCAGTCAAAAAAGAGATCGAAATCGATCTTGATCGATCTGCGGCAGAAATTATCCGACTAGGCGGCGATCTGGATCGCGCAAACGAGCAGATTAGAGGGTTGCAAGCAGTCGTCAAGGGTTACTTGACAGCTGCGAGCGGTGATTAACCGAGGGGTAAGGATTACAAGTATTATTTATTATTGGATGAACAGAACACTATGATTCAATCATTTACTATTGATAACCTATTTTATCATGGGTAAAATGCTTCCATGAGGGGCGACCGGCGCCGAACTCAACGCAAAAGATGGGAGGGCAGTCATGAGCAATCGCTTCCTGAGGTGGGCCGACACATGGATCGAGGAAAACATCCCTCCCGGCGCTAATTCCGACATAGAGAGTTATGAAGTAAAGGCAAAGCGGCTGACGGAGAAACTGTTCGCCGAGGCAGCTGCGGTCAACTTCACAAACTTCGAGACCGAGGAAGAGCGGGAGCGCGTTACGTCCCGGGTACTGGCCGCGGTCTCGGACAGCAGAGACTTTGACATCGATGTCTATCATCTCAAGTCGCAACTTGCGCAGGAGAATGAAGATGGCGACTGAGCCCCGCATGGTCGGTCCTCAGGGCGGCATCGCGTTGGTTGCTTGTCAGCTGTATTCATGAATATTGAAAAAGCCAACAGGATTGACGATCTTCTGTCAGTCGCAGTTATTGTTGTCTAGCCTACGTTCCCGATCCGACCGTTCCTTCCTCCACCTGTACAGGTAATTCATGCCCTGGGTGATGCAACTCATAATTGGATCTGGCCGTGTCCACTCCAGCCGTGGTATCAGAGTGCTCAGATCAGGAGCAGGGAGCGTCTTCACTTCTTTATCCGGCATGACAGGGATATAGCAGCAAGCTTGCGCGAATTTATCAGCCGGAAGGTTCTTGTAGCTGTTGACTATAAAGTGTCGATTGAATCTGCTCCATCCGTAAGGCCGGTCTCCCCCTTCCGGGAATCGTATGGCCATCAGGTTGAACAGGATGCCTTGCTGTTCTGGTGAAATGAACTTGTCAGGATTATCAAAGGAAGGGGTCATGCTAGAGCATTCTGCACTTAGATAGCGTCGATATAGGATTCAGGCCTGAGTGTAGAAATTACTTCCTCAATTCCGGATATACACGGACTTAAATGCAGAATGCTCTAGCCTCCCCTTTGCAGTAAAGCGCATCGAATGCCCGAATCACCAATAAATGAAACTTGGCGCTGATCCACATCGCGTAGGCGTAGACCAGTTCGCGGCAGACGTAAGTGCCACGATTTACTCCACCATTGATAACCTTGATAACAGACTGCTCATTTTCACTGCCGGAATTCCGGCAGTGCTTCTCCTCACTTCTCACATCTGAGAAGTGGTTTCCTTCACTCCCGAAATTACGGGAGTGGTTTTTCAGTGCGCTTATCTGCGCACTGCCAATTTCTGCTATCAGCTCTTGAGTTTGGTCTATACGCAGGAATT
>JBDIVK010000057.1:0-5551 GCA_039794425.1 Nitrosomonas sp.
ATTCGACGCCATTGCTCCCTGTTCAATTCATAGCGTTTCATGCATTCCTCACTGAAAATGTTAAACCTCTTTCAGTAAACCAAAAATTATAGGAATTGGGAATCCGTAAATGTCGATTCGACCTAGCGTAGACTGATAATTGGCCAGCCATTTCTTTGTGCATGCTCACGGAGTGTGGCATCAGGATCCACTGCGACGGGATGGGTGACCTTTTTAAGGAGTGGCAGATCGTTAAGTGAATCGCTGTAGAACCAGCTTTGCAGGAAGGAAAGCCAAGTGAGATTCTGTGCATCCAGCCACTGTTCCAATCGGGTGATTTTGCCTTCCTGAAAACAGGGTACTCCGGATACGCGGCCGGTAAATTGACCATCCTTCTGTTCCGGTTCGGTTGCGATCAGGTGATCAATGCCCAGTATGCGTGCAATGGGGGCTGTCACGAAGCTGTTAGTCGCAGTGATAATGATACATAAATCCCGTTCAGTTTGATGTCTGGCGATCAGCTCACGCGCACCGGGTGCGATCAGCGGCATGATTTTCTGTTCCATGAAGCTGCGACGCCAGTCATTCAATTGTTCGCGAGAATGGCGAGACAGCGGCTTGAGCTGGAAATCGAGAAATTCGTGGATATCCAGTGTGCCCGCTTTATACTGCTCGTAAAATTCGATATTACGGGCTTCGTAGACTTCCCGATCCAGCACTTTTTGCTCGATGAGGAATTGTGCCCATTGGAAATCACTATCTCCGGTCAGGAGGGTATTATCCAGGTCAAATAAAACCAATTTCATGATGTTGGCTTTCCGAGTTGTAAAGAGCAGAAGATACTATCACTATTCGATAAATGGGGAACAGGGTGCGGTATAGCAGATGAGCGATACTGAAATAATTGGCACAAGATGAAGCATTCATAACATTCATATTCGAATCAGTGATCTGCTGAAGAACCCGAGGGTAAAGTCGATTGCAATAGTTCACGTAGCAGAGGAAGCGTGACAGGACGCTGCTTGATTAGAGAAAACTGGTCTAGTGCATCGACAAGTCTGATCAGAGAGGGTAGGTCTCGTCGTTCATGTTTCAGTAAATAACTACAGATTTCCCAAGGTAGCTCAAATCCTCTCTGCATAGCGTGATTTTTCATCACTTCGATTTTTTTTTCATCGGTTAGTGAATACACCTGATAAACCAACCCCCAACCTAAGCGCGTGGCCAGATCCTGGCGTAAACTCAGTTGTGCTGGCGGGGCTAACCCACTGGCTAGAAATATTCCCTGACCCTTTTCACGCATACGATTGTAAAGGTTGAACAGTTGGATTTGTGCGGAATCGTTCAATTGTTCGACATTATCAATGGATATACAGTCTATATCTGTGCCGAGGCTGAATGGGTTCGTCTGATTGCAATCGATATAGGTAGCGATGCATTGCTGTTGCGAGAAGGCATTGGTTACTGCCTGCAGTAAATGGCTTTTACCGCTTCCTGCTTCACCCCATATGTAATAAAAACGATCCTGTTGTTGGCCGGCGGCCAGCTCTTTAAGTGCATGCAGTAATTCAGCGTTATTTTTTTCGGGAACGAAATTTTCCAGAGATGGATGACCAGTCTCAGTAATGTCCAGGAGCAACTGCTTCATTGAGTAATTTCTGAAGTTTCTTCCTGCAGGAGTCGGATAAGTGCGTTGATTACCAATAGAATCATGGCTGACATTGTCCGTTTTTTTGGGGAGTTGTAAAGCCGGGAAGATGATCCTTATGTGGTTATGTGATTCGTGTCGGGTGAGTATCGGGAAAAACGACTGAAGTAAGAGTAAAAGTTTCTTATGCAGTATAAATAATTGTGTATGCCCAATATCGCTGGGTAATCAAGCCAGTACATCGCAACTGTGTGCTATATAATTTTTTTCTGTACGTACGGTTCTGAATGCTATTAAATACTACTCTCATTTCTATATTTATTATTATCACAGAGAGAGAGGGGGGAGCGTTAGATATGAAAGGATTAATATATCAACGAATTATGGACATATTCCGGGCAAGCTGTTCGTTGCCGATAGGAGGAATAGCATGTTTTGGTGCTTGTATGACTGTAACTTCAGTGGCTGCTGATGAGGCAGCATCTCAAACCAAGTTTGCACCTGTTACCGTGGTCGGAGAGCACCAGGAGCGGCTGGAGCGGCCTGGTTCAGCACATGTCATTACCAGTCAGGAATTACGTGCACAGAATTACGACAATATCGATCAGGCAGTGCGCCGCGTGCCGGGCGTTTATTTCAGGCAGGAAGATGGTTTTGGTTTGTTTCCCAATATCAGTTTGCGAGGAACGGATACCACGCGCAGTGCGAAAATTACTGTCATGGAAGATGGTGTCATGATCGCTCCCGCGCCTTATTCTGCTCCGGCTGCATATTTTTCACCTGCTACGGGGCGTATGAGCAGTATCGAGATTCTGAAAGGTTCGAGCCAGGTAAAATATGGTCCGCATATCACGGGCGGGGTGCTCAACTATCAGTCCACTCAGATTCCGCGTGAGCAACGTGCGTATCTGCGCAGTACCTACGGTGAATATGGCGATTTTCGTGCACACGGCTTTGTGGGCAATACGATGGATACTGAATTAGGGCGGTTTGGTTATGTGTTGGAAGGGTATGTAAGAAAGAATGATGGTTTTAAAACTATTGATAAGACGCCTGATTTTCGGAATTCGGGCGATACTGGTTTTACCCGCTTTGAACCGATGGTGAAACTTTCCTTCGAGCCCAAAACCGATTTGTATCAGAACTTTGAATTCAAATTCGGCTATAGCAGCATGGACGCTGATGAAACTTATCTGGGATTACCGAAAGGAGAATTCCGGGACGATCCTTTTCGGCGTTTGGCGGCTACCCGTTTCGATAATATCGAGACTGAGCAATTTCGTGGCCACTTGCGGCACTTCATCGCGCTGACCGATGATCTGGATATTACTACTACATTTTATTACACCAACTTCAGCCGCAATTGGTTCAAACTCAACGATATCCGCAATGTTCCCGGGGTAGGTAACATGGACTTGGCCCGGGCACTGGCTGGTGCCGGTAACGGTGCCGGGCTGGCTTGCCTGAAAGGTGAACTGGAGTGTACTCTGCGTTTGCGCAATAATAATCGTGACTATTCGTCCCACGGGGTCGAGTCGATCGCCAATTATCGCTTTAACACTGGCGATATCGCACATCATATTACCGGTGGCATCCGCTATCATTATGATAAGGAACGTCGTTTTCAACGAGATGAGCTCTTTTTTCAGGCCGCCAATGGCACAATCATCAATCATGATCCAGGTCGTCCGGGAGATGCTGGAAATAGGAAAGATGCGGTCGATGCGCTGGCCTTTCATATGCAGGATCGGATTCGTATAGGTCGCTGGCAATTTATCCCTGGAATTCGTTATGAACGTTTATGGCTTGATTACGATAATTTCGATGATCCTGCTACTAGTGGGCGGGCCTCGCTGGATTTATTTGCCGGGGGACTCGGAGTCGTATATGACTTGAACGATGAATGGAAGCTGATCGGGGGAGCGCACAGAGGGTTTTCACCACCTAATCCCCAATCAGTAGTTATCAACAATCTCAAAGAGGAAAGCAGTATCGGGTTCGAGTGGGGTGGCCGATATAACAGTGCGAATGGGGCTCTTTCGGCTGAAGCAATCGGCTTTTTGACCTTGTTTGATGATCTGATCGTTCTCAACAATATTGGTGGAGCAGGAACAGGGCTGGCTGATAACTTGGGTAAAGCGCAAAGTATCGGGGTTGAATTTTCTTCTGCCTTCGATGCAGGGATCGCTAATAACTGGGGGTTCAGTAATCCTTATTTCCTGACTTTTACTTATACTGATGCAACCCAACGCAGCAATGCCAGATCGACAGATGCTGAATCTATTTTCAGTTTCGGTGCAAAAGGTAATAAAATTCCTTATATCCCGGAATATCAGCTGACTACTGGTACCAGCATCGAGTTTGCTGATTGGGGAATCAATTTTCTTGCGAGTTACGTAGGTAAAACGTTTACCAGCGCCAGTAATGTATCAGTGCCTGTAGATGGAAACGGGAACCCTGATGCCCGGTTTGGTAAGACTGATAGCTATTGGCTGCTGGATATGAGCGCCCACTATCAAGTCATGCGTGGTGTCAGAATGCTGGCGGGTGTACACAATTTGTTGAACGAAAAATATATTGCCTCATTACAGCCATATGGCCCGCGCCCCGGTGCACCGAGAATGGCTTACGCTGGTTTCGAACTTAACTTTTAGTATATATATCTATAGCATTTTTTCGGGCTGTCTGGACTATGCATAAAATAGCCTGGACGGCCCCGTCACCATGATTCGCTCTGTCTGCGAATCAGGCAGTTTGTCGATATTCTCCCTTTTACATCTAATTCTATCTTTCGCATAGCGTGCCAGGGGATGACTGTCATCGCAGATTTTCCTTGAGGTACTGTCAGAGGGGAAACAATGATATGCTGGCGCCTATGGCATTTTCCCAGCGTGAACAATCTTTAAGACAATCCATCGGCTCCCTGATTGCCCAGCATTTATGGGCAAAAATTTTACTGGGGATGGTATTGGGTACCATCACAGGCCTTGCATTATCACCTGGCGGTCTTGCGTTACTGGAAAACGATACCGTGCTTATAGCAGCGGAATGGATTGTTTTGCCTGGTATCATTTTTCTGGAAATGCTCAAGATGGTGGTTATCCCGCTGATCATCTGTTCGATCATACTTGGCATCTTGACCAGCGGCTCTCCTCATCAGTTGAAAAGAATGGGTGCGTTCATCGTGCCATACTTCGTGATCACTTCTTTCATTGCCGTAGGGATTGGTCTTTCAATCTCTCTTATCATCCAGCCAGGGCATACGGTCGATGCCAGCATCAATGCGCTGGCGGCTGATATGATGTCTGATCGTGATGTGCAAACATTCGACGACCTGACTGTTCCGCAACGCATTGCCAATCTCATCCCTTCGAATTTTGTCGAAGCAGCTATGCAGGCTGATATGCTGAAAATCGTGATTGGTGCGATTTTTTTCGGTGTAGCTGCGTTGACTATCCCACGTGAAATCGTAAAGCCATTCGAGGATTTATGCTTGTTTGGGCAGGTGGCAACGATGAAGATCATTAGCTGGGCCATGGCATTGGCCCCTTATGCTGTATTCGGCCTGATGGTCGACGCTATGGTTCGATTGGGTTTCGATGCCCTGACGGCGATCGGCTGGTATATGAGTTGCGTATTGCTGGGACTCGTGATCATTCTCGGCCTATATCTTTTTGGGGCAGCTGTTTTCGGTAATCGTCCGCCATTCGAATTTCTGCGTGCTATACGTGACGTGCAACTACTGGCTTTTTCTACTTCCAGTTCAGCCGCCGTTATGCCTTTATCCATTCGCGCAGCAGAAGAAAATCTTGGTATTAATGAAGATATCAGTCGTTTTGTCATTCCTATTGGTACGACGATTAATATGGATGGTACTGGGCTTTACCAGGCAGTGGCTGCTATTTTCCTATGCCAGATATTTAA
>JBDIVK010000058.1:0-3106 GCA_039794425.1 Nitrosomonas sp.
AGGATGAGGCCGCACGCGGTTCCAGCTTGGCACGCATATACGATAACCTCGGATTTGAAAAGCGTGCGCTGATGGAAACCGCCAAATCACTGAGCTTCGACCCGGCCAGTCATTCCGCACATCGGTTCCTTTCCGATGCCTATGTCAACATCCCGCGCCATGAGATTGCGCGCGTGAGTGAACTGTTACAAGCGCAACTACTGCAACCGATCAACGTCAACCCGGTACAGCCACGCATGGCAGTAGCTGATCTCAATATCATCACCGGCACAGGCCCGGCAGCATTGGGATTCAATGAGTTTGCCCCGTTGATGGAGCGCAACAAACTGCAACTGGTTGCATCCGGGATCTATGGCAGTCACGACACGCTTGGGGATGAAGTCGTTCTCTCTGCTCTCTATGATCGTGTTTCAATCAGTCTCGGACAATTCCACTATAGCACCAAGGGATTTAGAAGGAATGACCATAATCCGGAACATCGTGATGAAGGTCGCAGTGCTGCAGATGAAAATATGACAGATGATTGTCGCAATAGAAAATGTCCTAATAATAATGATATAACTCATAATATTTACAATGCTTTCTTGCAATACGCGCTGACACCGAAACTCAATCTTCAGGCAGAGTTCGTATCCAGAAGAACGGAGCATGGCGATATTGGCAGAGAACATTTTTACCATAGAGATTACGATTATGTGAACAGAAGGAAATTGAAGGAAGATTCTGTACGTATCGGTGCGAGATACTCTTTATCACCTGACCAGAATCTACTGATATCAGCCAAATACACAGATCGTTTAGAGAATCTTACGGGTAACAAATTTCCTGCTACCGGAAAACAAATCGAAGCGCAACATATACTGAGGTATAGCGTATTCAGTTCCGTAATAGGTGGGGGAGTTTATCAGTTCAAATTTGATAACGAACTACCAGAAGATAACGGTATACCTGCGCGTCTGAATCGGGAAAACTTTTATGCATATACCAACATCAATAATGTTGATAATCTGGATATGACGCTTGGTTTGAGCTTTGATTCGTTTACTGGTGCCGATGGTTCAAAGGAAAGGAAAGTAAACCCTAAAGTAGGTATCCAACTGAATATCTGGGAATCACTCAGATTAAGAGCCGCGTGGTTTGAAACAACGAAATCTCATTTAATAGGCCAACAAACGCTTGAACCAACCCAAATTGCCGGGTTCAATCAATTTTTCGACGATACCAATGCAACGAGAGCCAGACGCATGGGTATTGGCCTGGACGCTCATATTTTAAATAGTGTATATGGGGGTATTGAGGCTTCCCGGCGTCGTTTAAAAATTCCCCGCCTCTTAAATGAATCAGAAAAACAAACAGAACAATTATACCGTTCGTATCTTTACTGGGTACTTGGTTCATCCTGGACAGTAAAAGGAGAATTACAACTTGAGAAAAATCGTAGTGATATATCCTCATTAACGGAGCCTGGGTATCTTCGGACGTTGAGTACGCCGATCAGCATCGAATATTTCCATCCATCAGGTTTCTTTACCAAATTTTTAACCACCTACGTTAACCAGAAAATAGAAATTGAAGGAGGAAATAGTAAGCCCTGGGAAGGTGACGGAGTTTCAGATTTCATGTTGCTGGATTCGATTATTGGTTTTCGATTACCAAAGCGCAGGGGACTGGTCAGCTTGGAAGTCAGAAATTTACTGGATAAAAAGTTTTTCTATAGAAGCCCATTTTTTCATACATCCGAACCACAGCCTGGATTATATACACCTGCCCGTACTATTTTCGGAAAGCTGACTCTGAATTTTTAACCATGAGATCAAAATGGAAAATTGCTGTACTATAAGCAGAAAACAAAGGGGACGGCATTCTACACTTGAGCGAAAGTAATCAATGCCATTTGTATACATCACTCACTATATGGCTACTAATATGGAATGTATTTACAAATGTACCGTAAACTCTACGGGTGAAGTAACAATAGAAAGGACTTCTGATCAAAAGTCAAAAATCTATAGGGGGCGTCCTCTTAAAAGGATAACAACAGAAAATACCAGAATAGAATATTTTTCAAAAAAAGAAGCTGACGGTAGATACTGTGTATATCAAGAAATTCGCGTACGAAATGGTGGCGGATGGCCACCTAGTGGAGAAATAAGCTGTTTATTTTGTGAAGGGGTAGGAATAGAATTCTCAGATAGTTGTAACAGTGGTTGGGTATGAAACTTTCATGTCTGCTACATAGCAAAACTACTGCAGGCAATAGGATATCTTATTGAATGGAATGAAGCTTATGTTTTTGGATAGCTTAACTATGCAAAAAGCATCTAGACTGCACCACGTACTTCATCGACCATTTTCTTCAACTTTGCCACGTCCAGAATACGTAATTCATGCCCCTTGCGCTGAATCAAACGGTGTTTGGTCAGCTCACTCAATTCCCGGGTTACAGCTTCCCGATGTGTACTGACAAGGCAAGCCAGTTCGGTATGCGTTGGTGCCGGATTGATTAAAGCGGAATTTTGTGAGTCCATGTTGTGCTTTGCCAGGCGCAATAGCTCGCCATGGATCCGATTACGCACCGCAAGTGTACTGAAATCAAAGATTCGCTCAGTCAGACGACGTACCTGACTGGTCAGGCGTTTCAGAATCGCCGTACAAAATACCGGGCTTTCATGAATCAACTGCATGAAAACTTTGTCTGACATCGAGGCCAGCAGGGCATCGGTTCTGGCAACCGCCGTAGCAGACCTTGCCTGGCCGTCTATTGCTGTCAATTCACCGAACATCTCCCCTTCCGGTAAATCACACAGAATCACCTCATCGCCGGAAAATCCATAATAATGAATCCGTACACTACCCTTGAGAACAAAGAACACACTGTTGCTGTGATCGAGATAACGAACGATTTCCTCACCGGCAACGAAATGCTGTAACTGGAGAGATTGAGCAACCGTATCCAGATCTGATGATGAGAAACCTTGGAATTCTTTAATTACTGCCAGTTGTTGGTTACCAACGCAAGTATCCATGGCAAACTCCTCATTTCGTTGGTTTGTAAGAAATTTCAGACAATGTTTAGTCAGCTCACTCAATTCCCGGGTTACGACTT